>JBKCUW010000130.1:0-236541 GCA_046318275.1 Pirellula sp.
TGGTGCCTCAATACCTTGTCGCTACCCGGCAATTGGTTGATTGTCGGACTATCTGCACTCTTCGCTGCGCTGGTCCCCTCGCCGCCAGGACAAGGGATCGGTTGGACCGGAGTCGCAATCCTCGCTGGCCTAGCGGTCTTAGGAGAAATCGTCGAGTTCTTCGCAAGTGCGGCAGTTGCAGGGAAGCGGGGTGGAAGTCGCCGCGGGATGGTGTTGGCGGTTGCGGGAACGACGATCGGTAGCATCGCAGGAGCCTTCATCAGCCTTCCGATACCGGTCATCGGTCCTCTTCTGGGTGCGCTCGTCGGCGGCGCCCTCGGCGCATTCGGAGGTGCGTGGGCGGGTGAAGCATGGAAAGGGAAATCCCTGGGAGAAGGGTACCACATCAGCAAAGGAGCTCTATGGGGACGGTTGCTCGGTACTGCTGGGAAACTGGCCATCGGAACGTTGATGGTGGTCATCGCCGCAATCGACACATGGTTCTAGTCCCTGCTGATCGCTTGCGGGCATTGAAGCGTGAGCCCCTAAACGCTTGCAGGATTCGCTAGGAATGACCGACTTACGATCGGTTGCCGGAACTGTTGGGCTATATTCTCCACAACGAATCGATCATAATGCCCCAGGGTAAGTGCTGTGCTTGCCACCCCCAATGATCGCGGTTCAGCCATCCGTGGCGTCCGTCCCTCCCTTTCCATCCTCCCCACACGAGCGTATTCCCATGACCCATCGCACCGATTCCGCGCAGTATCGTTCTTATTTCCGCTCCCGCCGAGAGTTTTTGGTTCGTTCCGCCGCAGCAATGGCAGGTGGAGGGGTCATCGCCCAATGGAATCCGAACATGCTCTGGGCTGCCCCGAGCGCATTGACCGCCCGCGAGACAGCCACGGGATTCCTCGCGACGCTCAGCGCTGAGCAACGCGCTCAGGCCCAACTCGATTATTCGGCCAAAGAGCGAGTGCAGTGGCACTTCATTCCGATGGAAACTCGCAAGGGTCTACCTCTACGCGAGATGACCGATTCGCAGCGCCAAGCCGCGATGGGGTTGTTGGCAGCGGTAACGAGCGAAGCTGGGTTTCGCCGCGCGGTCGATGTTATGGCCTACGAAGCGATCTTGTTAGAGCTCGAAGGTCCCGCACAAGCCAAGCGCCGCGACTACCAAAAGTTTTATTTCACCATTTACGGCAACCCAGAGCCGAAGGGAGCATGGGGAGTTAGCATCGAAGGCCACCACCTATCGCTGAACATGACCTTCGATGGAGACCGCGTTGTCGACTCGACGCCGCACTTCTTCGGCGTGAATCCTGCCAAGCTCAAGCGGGACTTCCAAACCCCAGACCCGATGCAATCGGGGTCGAAGACCAAATACGCGGCAGGCAACCGTTTGCTCCTGCCTGAGGAAGGGGCCGCCTACGCGCTGCTCAGCACATTGACCGATGAACAAAAGGCAAAGACTCTTTTTGCACCGGAGGCACCGGCTGACATCCAATGGCCCGGCGAACCGCAACCCAAGTCTGAGCCCAACGTAGGGATCGCAGCGTCGAGTTTGAACGCAGACCAAAAGGCGAAACTGAAAGCGATCATCGCTGCATACTCGACAACCCTTCCGGAATCGGTCGCCAAAGACCGATGGAATCTGATCGAGAAGGATGGAATGGATAAAGTCTATTTCGGTTGGGCGGGTGGAATGCAACCGACCGAACAACACTTTTTCCGCATCCAAGGCCCCAGCTTCATCGCGGAACTGTGCAACTACCAAACCGACCCCGAAGGAACCGCAGCGAATCATATCCATTCGGTGTGGCGCGATCTAACCGGTGACTTCAATCTTCCTTTGGGTGCTTAGATTCACCAGTCGCTTGATTAATGATCAACACGCTGTTCCTTCCTGAGTTGCGAGAAATGCTCCAAGAAGATCGCACCGACGATCTTCGAGAGTTTTGCATTGCGCTCCACCCCGCGCGGACCGCGGAGTTCATGGAAGGACTGGACAACAACGAGTCGTGGCGCGTGCTCCAGCATGCGCAGCCGTCCCTCCAAGCAGAAATCTTTCAGTATTTCGATTCGTACCGACAAGCGGAATTGCTGGCCACTCAGGACGAGAAGCAAGTCGCCGTGTTGGTGACTCAGTTGCCAGCTGACGACGCGGTAGACCTCCTAAGGGAATTGCCCGAATCGCGCGTCGATGAGATTTTGGCATTGGTGCCTGCTCCCGACCGGCGCGATATCCGCCGACTGCAAACGTTCCCCGAAGGAACCGCCGGCGCTCTGATGACCACCGAAGTCGCTTGCTTGTCTGAAACGTTAACAGTCAAGCAAGCTCTCGATGAATTGAGTAGGCAAGCGGGTCGATTGGAAACGATCTACTACATCTACGTCGTGGACGACACCAACCATCTTCGCGGTGTCGTAAGCGGCCGATTGCTGATCTCCTCCATCGGTCGCCCTGAAACGCGTCTCGCAGACTTGATGAAAACCGACATCGTGACGGCGAATGTCCATGATGATCAGGAACAAGTCGCCCAAAAGGTGGCGTTCTACAACATGTTGGCGATCCCGGTCGTCGACGACCATCAGCATATGCTCGGTATCATCACCCACGACGATGTGATCGACGTCGTGCGTGAAGAAGCCGCAGAAGATGTCCAGCGGATTGTTGCCGTGGAACCTCTCAAGGATTCGTACTTGCGAACTCCTTTGATGATACTCTCCTGGAAACGCGGATTTTGGTTGTTGATTCTTTTTTTCGCAGCCCTATCGACCGCGTTCGCACTGCAGCAATACCAAGATTGGCTCGACAAGTATTCTTGGTTGGTCCTGTTCATTCCACTCGTGATCAGTAGCGGTGGAAACTCGGGTAGCCAATCCTCAACATTGATCATCTCGGCACTGATCACTAAAGATATAGACCTGCGCGACTGGGCCACGATCGTCCGACGAGAATTGATCATGGGCCTGATTTTGGGTGGCATCATGGGATCTATTGGGTTCTTGTGCGCATTGCTATTAGCCCCGACCCATCGCGATGCATTGATAATCCCTATCACCATCCTATGCGTCGTGACCTGCGGAACATGCATGGGGAGCTTGCTCCCTTTGATGTTCAAGCGATTTGGGTTGGATCCGGCCATGATGAGTAACCAATTCGTGGCAGGCCTCAGCGATTTGCTCGGGATTCTAATCTACGTCAACGTCGCACTCCTCTTCCTATCATGAGTGGCCAGCTATCATGAGTGGTGTACCATGATAGGCCGATGGGAGCAACGAACGCATGAGCCGTATGGACACACGCTCAATCATCGTCAGATATTCTCACCCGATGGGCGATTTGTTTATTACGACACCCGAAATCGCGATACCGATATCCAGGTTACATCCCGCATCGAGAGACTGGATTTAAGAACCTCCGAAACGCTAGTTGTGTATGAGACAGTCCACCCAAACGCATGGGGACCTGGGGTCGGTGCCGTCGTATGCCATCCCAACCAACAGCGATTGCTCTTTATCCATGGACTGCACAACTGCTCGCAAATGCGTCCTTATGCGATGACCCGTCGCTTTGGGGCCTTAGCCTGGGATACAGGAGGACCAGCAACGGTTGCACCTGCCGAAGCCCGCATCGTCGATGGCCCTTGCCTCATCGGTGCACTGCGAGGCGGCACGCATGCGCATAGCTGGTCACGCGATGGAAAAACGATCAGCTTCACGTACAACGATGCAGTCGTCGAACGTCGAGCTCGCGCTGCCGCAATCACTGAAAATGCGAACTCTGGAAAAGCGTCTGCTGGCCCAGTGCACTCGACGATTACCGATCTTCGCACCGTCGGAGTCATGATCGTCGGTCGCCCTGGATTATGCCCCATCGAAGACGATGAGAATTTTTGTGGAGAGTTTCAATCGCTGATCGTCGCCCCAGTCGTTCAACATCCCAGTCCAGGAAGCGATGAAATCGACATGGCGTGCGAGGAATGTTGGGTCGAGAATCGCCCCCAACGGACCATGGCATTTTTGGGGCGTGTACGCACATCCGAAGGGGACCCCATTCAAGAAGTGTTTCTCGCGGAGTGGACCGAACCCAAACTCGATAGTGAGAACAATGTCGTCGAGAAATGTCTTGTTGAAAACGGCGATTCGGCAAACAGACATTCGGCAAACAGACATTCGGAAAACAGACTTTCGGCGAATAGGCGTTCGGAAAACAGGGTTGCTGCCGCGGCATCTGGTCCCCGATTTGCCCCCCTCGACAAGGAAGGCCGACTGGAAGCTTGGCATGGTGTCCGCATTCGTCGGTTAACCCGTACCGAGCGGGGAATCTCCGGCCCACGGAATTGGCTCCTCGGGTCGCCTGACGGTGCGCGGATTTACTTCCCGATGCCCGATCGCGAGGGCATTGTCCAAATCCACTACGTCGAAATCGATACGGGCGCAGTGGTGCAGTTGAGCCATTTGGAACACTCCCTCGAAAACCAACTGGCGATTCGGGGCGATGGACAATGGATATCGGGACTTTCTAATTCCCTTCCAACACTGGTCCATACGACGACCAGTGAAACACGAATCGTGGCGAATTTGCCACACGAAATCTCAAAAATCACGGGTGCTATCCATTTTTTGCCCGATGGTTCCGGGCTCTTAATGCATGCGTACACGGCCACTTCAAAAACAAAATCCAGTGTGAACCAATGGCTGCAGCTCTGGACATGCTCCGTACACTGTTGATGCAACGCCGCTCCGAGGAGCGGAATGTTTTGCGGGCGCTGCATACGACCAGCCAAATTGACCGATTCTTTCGACAACTAGGAAAGACCATCCGAGAACACCATGAAGCCTCGCAACGATATCGGTGGAGTGGTCCATGTGTACCAAAAGTACAATCCGATCGATTTTCCCAGCCCAAATCAGGAATCGCCCGATTTGGTCTCTGGAGCGTTCGAACATGCGCTAGCGTATGGAAGTTATCGCGAGTTGACAGAAGAAGAACTAGCGCGAGCGATCGAGCTGGACCCAAGCCAAATTGCGGGGTTGGGTCCGAGCATCGACGCGTTAAAAGCGATGCTCGAGGAACGGAAACGGAAGATCCTCGAGACCTACCAAAGCGATGGGCTCGATAAAAAAGCCACGTCAAGGTTTGAAAAGCTTTCACGGCGAGTTCGGCCACCAGCCAAACTGAAAGGGCTCTACGATCGCGCAATACGGCTGTCGCAGATTTACTTGCTCGAACAGCTCTGGTACCAAGCGGACCGAAGCGACCCTGATTTTGCACGCGATGTTTTGGTCACCATGGAGGCGTTAGGGGACAAATACCAGATCGATGAATTGATCTCCAAATACACGTTCAGCGGTCGCCAGAAGATGGACATTCCCGAAGCGATCGAGATCAAAAAGGAGTTGGAGCAAATCGACGAGCTTCTCAAGCAGTTGGAGGAAGCGGCCAAAACAGCGCAGATAGGCTTGATCGATATGGAAGCTCTGGGGCAGTATGCACAGCCAAACGATCTGAATGCCCTCGAGGAAATCCGCGAGCAAATCAAAAACGTGGTGCGAGAGATGGCAGAACGTCAAGGGCTCGATCGCAGCGAATCGGGTGCTTTTCGTTTGACGCCCAAAGCCTACAAGACATTTCAAGCGAAACTGCTCGACAAAATTTTCTCTAATCTGCAAGCATCGCGAAGCGGCCGTCATACAGGACGCATCGTAGGGGATGGCAGTGTCGAATTGCCGACGACGAAAGCGTATGAGTTCGGGGACTCCATCGCGAATCTCGACATCGTGCAGTCGGTGATAAATGCGATGCTGCGCAGGCCCCACGAGCGCCCTGTTCGGCTCGGAAGCGATGATCTTGAGATTTTCAAAACTCGCAACACACCGAAGTGCGCGACCGTAGTCGTCATGGATATGAGTGGTTCCATGCGGTACGACGGCCAGTACATGAATGTGAAACGCATGGCGCTTGCGCTGCAAGGATTGATCTCAAGCGAGTACCCCGGTGACTTTCTCCGGTTCATCGAAATGTACACTTTTGCCAAACTGCGGCCTGCCGGGGAGATCATCGATATGATGCCCAAGCCGGTGACGATTCATAACCCCGTGGTCCGGCTCAAGGCGGACATGAGCGACCAGCGGATCACGGAAATGGAGATCCCGCCACACTTCACCAACATCCAACATGCGCTGCGATTGGCAAGGCAGAACCTAGCGACGGCCGATACGCTCAACAAGCAAATCGTCTTGATCACCGATGGATTGCCAACCGCGCATTTCGAGGAGGAAACACTCTTCTTACTCTATCCCCCAGACCCACGCACTGAGCAACAGACCATGCGGGAAGCCATGCTGTGCGCGAAGGACGGTATTACCATCAATATTTTTCTAGTCCCTAGCTGGTCGCAATCTGAAGAAGATATTCGTTTTGCTTATCGCATGGCTGAACAAACCAAAGGCAGGGTCTTTTTTACTAGTGGCAACAACTTGGACCGATTCGTTCTTTGGGATTACATCGATCGAAAGCGGGAGATTTTGGGTTGAGGCAATGCCTTCAAAAGGCCCGTAGCCATTAGGCTTTGGCGATGGATTAAGAGATTTTCATTTAGGGGTGTTGCATAGTGCGATTTCGGTCGCGCGGGAAGTCTAGCTATACTAAACCTAGGCAGTCGGGAGAACGATGGCGTTTTGAGCGTCGTCGGTCCTTGTGCTGCCTCCCCACAACACGCTACCTACACCCTTTCATCAGATCCCACATTAGTGACACACGAAACCGAACGGCTCACTTTACCGGAAGGAGCCGGTTGCGGTCCTGGATCCTTGCAGGACCGTGTTCACAACGCAATCGAACACGCAATTCATTATCTACCCTCCCAAGGGCCGATTGCGATCTTCGTCCACCACAATACATTGCACGCATTCGAGCAGTATCCGTTCGAGAAAGCAGTGCTTGAAGGGCTAAAGAAGTATCGATGCCAGCCCTATTTGTCGGAGGAAAGATATCGCGCGGAGTACGCGGATGGAAGGATTACCGATTCGGACATCGATGAAGTCCTCCATCAGGAGTGGCTTTCGTCATTCTCGCCGGAACAGCGAGCGAAGCTATCACAAAAAGGATGGCTCACAGCCGAAACGGCTCTCGCGCAGGAGATGGATTCGGAAATAGGTTCCAGAGAATCGGACCTAGTGATGCTCGGTACCGATCGGTTTCATTTGCATCGAGTCATGCTCGAACATGTCATCCGAAACGGTCCGGATCACGAGCTTCGTTGGTTCATGGCCGAAACCGACGCCCTTAATGAGTTTCGATCGGACACGCCTCCTTCTTCGATCCAATCCATCGTCAATTCGGTTAGGAATTGGTGGGGTCAGAGATCCAGTAATCTCAGAGTTTCGAGCCCACCCTCGGGGCCAATTGATTTGGAATCGCTCCAACGCGACGTAAGTCGTAAGAGTCCTTCGAAGTGGACGGATGAGGAATGGTCAAAATTTTCGCTGCGATGGCTCTATAGTGCCTGCCAACACGGGGCCTCTATGGTGGGCGAGGTGACCACCGACGAGATTCAGGTCCACCGACATCGAGATATCGTGTACGCAACTCACAACTTTGATTGCGATTCCCGCGTGCACGAATTGCTGATTCGATTTTTGGGAAGCATTACCGATCAAGGCTTTGCGCAATGGGGGATACCCGGCCGCGAAGATGGAATTTTCAAAACCTTTTCGAGACTTTATGGTTTCCATTCGCCGTGGGTAGAACCATGGCAACGCGAATTGGCGAAAATGATTCAGGAGGATTCCCAAGCTGAACGTACTGCTATGGATTCGATCTTGAACTCGCTTCGTCAGCTGGGAGTTGAGGGATCGGAAGTCGAGGAGTTCATCGACAGTACGTTGCTGGTACTCCCAGGTTGGACCGGGATGATCTGGCAATTGGAGTCGAACGCAGAGTGGACACCTCAACCGGCACCCAACGGTTCGTTGCTGGAATTGCTTTCCGTACGATTGCTCCTGGATCGAGCATCCCTAGTAGAAGCGGTCCAATCGCTCCTGACAGAACCTCAGCGAGAGTCGCTTGCACGCCACGGCTATTCGATGGAAACACTTTCCAGTGTGCTCCAATTCCATGAAAAGCGACATGTTCGTCAAACAGTCGCACAGCGGGCATTTATCCTCTTCCAATTAGCACAACTGCTCGGATGGCCACCAAGCGACCTCATGGAATTAGGGGTCGAGTCGTGGCAAAAACTGATGGATGAGATCAGCAACTTTGGGTCTTTGGAACGACGTCGTTTGTTTCATTTGGCCTATGAACGGCATTATCGCGTCCAAGTCCTCGATGCGCTTGCATCTCGTGCCGTACCAGCGGCTAGGCCGATCGAATCGATATCGTTTCAGATCATCACTTGCATCGACGACCGTGAGGAATCTTTCCGCCGAAATCTTGAGGAGATCGAACCCTCGGTCGAAACCTATGGCGCAGCGGGATTCTTTTCAGTTCCGATGTACTTCCGGTCCGCCACCGACGCGCACTATATCCCGCTCTGCCCGGTTGTGGTCAAACCGCAACACTTTGTGGATGAAATCGGACAATTATCCCAACAGGAATTGCAGCGTCGTCAAGCCGAGGCGCGGCGTGTACTGGGGCATGCATCACGACGCATTCACTTGGGGAGCCGATCCTTGGCGGTGGGGACTGTCACTTCCCTGTTAGGTTCCATCGCAAGCTTGCCGATGGTGACCCGAGTCCTTGCACCGCGACTCACTTCGCGTATTCGCGATTATGTTGCTCGGGTCGTTCGTCCTAGCCAAGCGACAACGTTATGCATCGAACGGATCGATCGAGCCGAAGGAAAGAACATGGTTAGCGGATCCGGCGATGCCAAGCCGAGTCCTGACAACGGGCTCAATCAAGGCTTTACGCATGCCGAGATGGCCAATATGGTCGACCGATTGCTGGGCGATATTGGCATGACCCGGTACTCAAGGCTCGTGTTCGTCTTGGGACATGGCTCCAGTTCCCTCAACAACCCACACGAGTCCGCCTACAACTGCGGGGCGTGTGGAGGAGGACGTGGAGGTCCTAATGCGAGAGCCTTTGCGTTGATGGCCAATGATCTGCGCGTGCGCCGTATCCTCGCTGAACGGGGACGCGTTATTCCGGATCACTGCGTCTTTGTCGGGGGATATCACAACACGTGCAACGATGCCGTGGAGTATTTCGATATCGATCGATTGCCACCGAGCCATCAGATGGAATTCCTTCAAGCCAAAGGAAAGTTGGATGATGCTCGCAAACTAAATGCGAGGGAACGTATCCGTCGGTTCCAGTCTGCCCCCTTGAATTTGAATCCGGATGAAGCACTTCGCCACGTCGAGACACGCGCGGAGGATCTTGCCCAAGCTCGACCGGAATACAACCATGCGACCAATGCGGTTTGCATGGTCGGTCGGCGTTCGCGGACCCAAGGGCTATTCATGGATCGCCGCTCGTTTTTAACCTCGTACGATCCGACCACAGACGGGCCCGATACACCGATCTTGAATCGGATCCTCCAAGCGGTGATACCCGTCTGTTCGGGGATTTCTCTCGAGTACTATTTTTCAACCGTCGACAATATCGGATACGGATGTGGATCCAAGCTACCCCACAATATCACGTCGTTGCTCGGTGTGATGGAGGGTGCCGCAAGCGACCTTCGGACTGGACTGAGCCAACAAATGGTTGAAATCCACGAACCGATGCGAATTCTTTTTGTGATCGAGAATACGGCCGACGCATTCCTGTCGATCATGGCCCGAAATCCAAACATCGATCTACTCGTTCGGAATCGATGGGTACAAGTAGCCGTACTCTCTCCAACCTCCAACGAACTACAGGTTTTTGAGGGAGACCGATTCGTTCCCTATCAACCCCTCGCAACAAACTTGACGAGCGTTCATGAGTCCTACGAATGCTTCAAGAATCGTCGCGGCCATCTACCCTTTGCTGCGATCGTGGGGAGCTAAGAACATGATGGATATCTTAGGTTACATCGTCGTCCTTTGCCCGATCCTCACCCTGATAACACTCGGGATGGCCGGGTTGCTGCACTTCCCGCTTTCAGAGAAGTTCGTCGACCGATGGACGAAATTCAACGTAACGATGGGACTTGCCGCGTCCATTGCGATTCTGGCGGTCATGCTATGGAACCAAGCGGGAATTCACGTGGTGAATTTCGGGAATTTCGTCGCCATCGATGAAGAGCATTTCCACTTCCATATCCAGTTCGTGTTCGACCGCCTCAGCATACCGATGGTGATCATGTCCTTCGTGCTCGTCGGAGTGATTGGATCGTTTGCAAATGTTTACTTGCAAGGTGACGCTGGCTACTATCGCTTCTTTGTATGCTTCTCCATGTTTCTGGTCGGACTCCTCTTTGCGTTCCTAGCCGGAACGATTGAGACCCTTTTCTTGGGCTGGGAATTAGTCGGTCTATCGTCGGCGCTGTTGATCGCTTATTTCCATGAACGCACGGCACCGGTGCAGAACGGTTTGCGAGTATGGGCTTTTTATCGTGTTGCGGATGCCGCGTTTCTGGCCGCAGCGATCACCATGCACCATCTGACCGGCGAAGGAGATTTTGCCAAGCTGACCGGTGATATGCCGTGGCCTGAGGGCACCTCGCAACTTCTCGATCCTTGGAGTTCGTTTTTTGTAGGGTTGCTACTGCTGGTTGCCGCAGCAGGTAAATCCGGATTGATCCCCTTTTCAGGCTGGCTTCCCAGAGCCATGGAGGGACCGACCCCCTCGAGCGCAGTTTTCTATGGGGCTCTCTCAATCCACCTAGGGGCTTATCTATTGCTGAGGGTTTCCCCCATCCTTTCCGCATCGATTCCGCTGAGGATCTGCGTTGTTCTGTTGGGAGGTGCAACAGCGATTTTTGCGGCCGCAACAGCCCGCGTACAAACCGACGTGAAGAGTGCACTGGCATACTCCTCGGTCTGCCAAGTTGGGATCATCGTAGTCGAGATTGGTCTCGGTTGGTGGTACTTGGCATTGATCCACATGATCGGCCACGCTTTCCTTCGATCGCTCCAATTGCTGCGAGCCCCGACGCTGCTTCGCGACTACCGAACGATGGAAAATGCAATCGGAGGACGGTTGGTCCAAGGCCCCTTCTGGGCGTCCTCTACAGAATCTGGATCTTCTCAAACTCGTTGGTATCGATTCATGCTCGAACGAGGTTACATGGATTCGATTATTGACCTGTTGACCGTCCGACCATTTTGCCGACTCTTTCGTTTCTTCGAGCGGATGGAAGATCGATGGATGCGATTGCTCTCGGGTGAAAAGGAGACATCGCGGTTCGACCCATCGGAAAGTCCGAATCTCAACACACCCCGCACACCCAATCTCGAGCCTAACCTAGCGACCGCGTCGGAAGGAGCTTCGTCATGATTGGCCTGATTCCCTGGTTTGATTTCGTACCGATCCTGCCTCTCCTAGGCGCGATTATCTTATTTGGCAATTCCAGCCCCCAACGCGCACGGACTATCTGCCTGTGGATCTCAGGCATGACGCTGGCCCTAGCGACTATCCTCCACGTAGCCAACGTCCCTGCGAACGCCAGTTGGCTTGGAAATCTGAGTGGTGCTGAGTTGATTCACATCGATGAGTTCAGTGGCCCATTGCTGCCACTTACTGCGTTGATCTATTTTGTGACACTCCTTGCAACCGTCGGGCATAAGACAAAAAACTTTTCGTTCGGTGGGGCATTGCTCAGCGAGTCGATCACTCTGTTCACCCTATCAACGGAAAACACTTGGTGGCTGGTATTCCTCCTGTGCATTGGTATCGTGCCGATGTGGTTCGAACTGCGCGCTCGCCAAGCATCGACTCGAATTTTCCTGATCCATCAATTGCTATTTGCGGTGTGCCTCATCGCAGGGGCCTGGCTCTCGGAGCGGACCACGGTCCCCTCTCTGAACCTCAGCGTTACCCTTCTTACCCTCGCGGTCTTGATCCGTAGCGGGGCATTTCCGTTTCATTGCTGGCGGCTTGACCTCTTCGACAAAGCGTCCTTTGGGTCGGCCATTCTGTTCACCGCTCCGATGACCGGTGCCTATCTGTGCATGCGTATGGTTCTTCCTACAGAGCCCGATTGGGCCCTGCACACCATTAGTGTTCTTTCGCTGGCCACTTCCGTCTATGCGGCCGGAATGGCACTAGTCCAAAACGATGGTCGAAGGTTCTACTGTTATTTGTTCCTTAGCCACGCATCGTTGGTATTGGTTGGACTTGAAATCGCTACCCCGATCGGTCTCGCAGGTGCCCTTAGCATGTGGCTATCAGTAGGTATCGCGTTGACTGGATTCGGAATCACCATGCGATGCATCGAAGCTCGGGTTGGCCGTATCGAATTGAACCGCTACTACGGGCTTTATAACCATATGCCAACCATGGCAGCGTTTTTCTTGCTCACCGGATTGGCTAGCGTAGGCTTCCCGTGCACCATTGGATTCATCGCAGCGGAACTGCTGACCGAAAGCGCGATCGCGATTTCACCTTGGATCGGATGCTTGGTAGTCCTGAGCACCACACTCAATGGAATCGCCATCATGCGAGCGTACTTCCGAATATTCACTGGCACCAAACACGTGTCTACCATTCCTATGCTCAGCCAACCCGAAGAGAAGTTCGCCATCATCGTCATGGCACTGCTCATCCTAGGCGGTGGACTCTATCCACAGCCGGGTGTGAAGTCCCGATACGATGCTGCAATTCACTTGCTCGATAACTACCACCGCTCCACGCTTCATTCGCAGGACCCACACTCTCAGGATCCTGACTCCCGTGATAAAGCGTCACCCGAGGAGCCAAAACCAACCCCGGTGACTCCATCCGCAGCGACCATCCACTAACAAAAAGTTCTGCATGCGATGACTGATTGCAATACGCCCCCCTGATACGCTCAGTACGTCCTCAGTACGTCCTCATCAGGTGCGACGCGGATCTGGGAGCTACTGCATCGGTACAAAGCCGTACTTGAAGACGGTTTCTTTATTGACGAAGCCGACGGACTGGTACAAGCGGATGGCAGCGAGGTTGTGCACAGTAACCTCGAGACTGACCGTTTTACAACCCGTTTCTTGGAAACCTAGCAATGCACGTCGGATGAGCTCACGTCCGATACCCTTGCCTCGCCACTCTGGCGCAACACCGATGTTTTGGATAGCGCCCTGGACCGGCCCCGTTCGCAATCCTTGGATCGTTCCGATCGGATTAAGGGATGTCGGGTCTGTCGGGTCCTCGCCTGTGGTTGCTAACCAGGTCGCCTCCGGGACAAAGTTGAGTTTGGCAGCGATATCGCGCATCAACTGGCGACAACCTTCGCGATCCGCGAGGCATGGGAAAACGTTTCCATCCATTTCCCATCGGAAGCTTTCCCACTTCGCGAGCGCATGCAAGCCACACCATTTGGAATGCCATGGGTGCCAATGGACGATCGTGTCCGCAGATCGCTCGGGAATCGCTCGCGGCAATTCAACCTGCATCCGAAAACGCTTAAAAAACACCGACATTGACATCCAAATCGCCCTAGTAACGCACTCGACCAAGTCACTTTCTGCCCGAGCCTCGGTGCCACGGGCCGAGAAGCTAGAATTGGAACCCTGGCCAAACCAGCCTAGCCTTGGAGACTACACGCCAAAAAAATCGAACAATCGACAATAGCATCATAACTAAAACTGGGTTTCCAGTACTGCGAAAGCTCGAAATCGGCCCGTGCGAGCTCTATACTAGAAGTAGAGGTGGCCGGGTTGATATCCTCTCTGGCACCATCAAATCGTAACGGGCCATCTAGGTTTCGAATATGAGCACCGAAATACTCTCATCGGCTAGGTTCTCCAATCGCAAGCGCCCGATAGCCGTTTTGCTCGGCCTGATTGCCTGTGCTTGCTGGCCGAGTTCGGCGTTCGCGGACATCGTCGAGCTGCGCGACGGTGGGGTTATTTGCGGCAAGGTTCTCAATCCATCACAAGGGGCTTTGGTCACCATCGAAACCGAGGACGGTTCGGTTATCGAAATCGACCGAAAACAAGTCAAGATCCGCCAGTCGCTCCAACGCGATTTGGACTATGCCAAAAGCATCGTCTCGCGTGGCGAATCCGTCGATGACCATCGCGAGATTGTGACCGAGTGTATGAATCAGCAGATGGTCACCCTGGCCAATGCCCACCGAGAACGCGTCGTCGAACTCGATCCAAACGACCGCAACGCGTGGGAGAATCTCAAGTACATGAAAGACGACGCGACCGGGAAGTGGATCCGTCGTGAAGTCGCTAATTTCCGTCGTGGAAAAATCAAGGGCGACAAAGGCCTTTGGTTTACGTGGCAAGAAAAAGCGTTGATGGACCTCGACGAAAAGCGAAAGCTCCAAACGCGCGATGCCGAACGGGAACTCGAAGCCAAGCTAAAAGGTCTCTCCGGAAATGCGCGGCAACAAGCCGAAGCGCAGGCCTATTTTCAAACTCTGAATAACCCACTGGTGATCAGGAAACTTCATCAGCTCTTCCGCGAAGATCCCTCAGCCAACCGCATGACCTATCTGGGCCTGCTCCAGCAAATGCCTCCGTACGTTGTGACACCTACGATCATCAAAATCGCCATGGAGGATGCCGATATCAACGTTGTCAATAATTGCTTGGATTACCTAGCTGCAGGCGATGACTATGTCCGAGAAATGGCAGTCAATGGTTTTGCTTCTTTCCTTCCCGACAAAAAGCAACGGGATCGAGCGGCGTACAACATGGGCCCCTTTAATGACAAGCGTTTCATCGGCATTCTAATCAATTCATTGCTCTCGACCGACCTCGTGGTACCAGCAGGTCCTCCGGGCAACACCAACGCGGGTTTCTCGAGCAACGGGGGAGTCTCCTTCGGAAATGGCGCTCCGCCACCATCGACGCGAGTCAACCAGCATAAAGATGTACTCGCGGCTTTACAGAGTTTGACCGGAGAAAGCTTTGGCTACGATATGCTGGCGTGGCGGCAATGGTTTGCCCAAAAGTACGCGTATGAAAACATGGACTCACGACGAGACGAGTACTGATTGCGCGTTGCACTCTTTGAAATGATCTGCGGTAGCGGTTTTTTTCACGCGGACCACAATCGTCATCAAACCTCCGCCCCTTCGAGTTTGCTCAGCGAAGGCTTCGCCATGCTCTATGCATTGGCGAGCGATCTGGTCCGCTCTGGGCATCCAGTACGCATACCCTTGGAAACCTCGATTGCAGCCTGGGCACGTCGACGCGGTTTCGATTTATCTCCATTTGAAATTCACTCGGTCGATCCGCAAATCGATGCGTGCTGGCACACTACCCAAAAGGCCTGGATCGAACTTGCGTCTCCATGCGACATCGCCCTGGTGATCGCTCCTGAATTGGACGGAATGTTGACGTCGATGGTGCAGGCTTTTCGCGAGTCCGGAATTAAGTTGATTGCGAGCGATGCCCAGTTCTTAAACGTAGCCACCGACAAGTGGCTCACGGCATGCCATTTGGCCTCGGCTGATATTCCTCATCCACCTACCCTTCTCCTCGACTCGTTTCTCGAGAATCCAACATTGCTCCCATCCAGTAACGGATGGGTCGTCAAACGACGCTTTGGCGCTGGTGGTACCGACATGAAGCGATTCGCGACGCTTAAAACTTTGATTTCCTTCGCCCAGTCCTCAGATCCGCTGTGGCAATCGGCCTCGGATTGGATTGTGCAACCCTGGGTACACGGAACCCCGGCCAGCCTAGCGCTAATCGCTGGTGAGACTTCCTCGGATGGCATGGAATTTTTTACCCTCGGCGCGTTCGAGCAGCGATTTTCTGCCGTAAACGACCTCGACAGCCCGATCTCCTATGCCGGAGGGAGCAGCCCCCTCGCGGACTATCATCATGACCAACTCCATGGCATTGCCAAACAAGTACTGGCGGCAATACCCGGCAACCCGAGAGGTTGGATCGGCATCGATTTTGTTGCATGCCCAAACGGCCTCAGCCTCCCATCGTCCAATGCCGACGCGGATTGGGTGGTGATTGAAATCAATGCACGACAAACTTCGAGCTACTTGGGTTACCGCAAAATTTATGGGGCTGAACTGGCTGATGCGATCGTTTGTGGCCGCACTCCAACGAGCAATTTTAGAATGCTGCCCCACTGTAGCTTCTCCGTCGACGATTTCCATGGATAATGAAAATCCGTCGGGAATCCGGCGCATCCCTCCCCTCGCGACTCTCGCTCATCAACTTCAAGAAGTGCACTATGAATGCAACGTCTTACACGCGGCTAGCAACGAACCCGGTTGCGGACCTACCCTTGAGGAGCCTGGTGGTCACGGGACTCATCCTTCTACTTCAGGTTGGTAAACTCAACGCCGAGGAAATTGATTTTCGTTCAAAGATCCAACCGATCCTTGCAGAGCATTGCTCCCAATGCCACGGTGTCGACGAAGCCAAGCGAGAAGGCGGCTTTCGGCTCGACACTCGCGAAGGCGCTTTGGCCGGTGGTGAATCCGGCATCGCGGCTATCGTTCCCGGGAAATCCGCCGAGAGCGAGTTAGTGCGACGTATCCTCTCCGAAGATCTTGATACGCTGATGCCTCCACCCTCGGAAAAGAGACCGCTAAGCACCGACCAGAAGGAAATTCTGAAACGGTGGATCGATGAAGGAGCCAGCTATCAAAAGCACTGGGCCTTTGTCCCCCCAGCTAAAACCGCGACCGTCAAAAACGGCATCGATGAATCGATTCAATCCACGCTCCAACTCAAAGGATGGAAAGCCAATCCGCCCGCAGAACCATGGGAACTCTACCGGCGCGCGTATCTGGATCTGATAGGCGTCCCACCATCCCCCGAGCAATTGGAGCAATCGAAACAGGACGGCTTGGAAGCTACCGTCGATCGATTGCTGGGCGATCAAGCGTATGGGGAGAAATGGGCGCGACCATGGTTGGACGTCGCTCGGTACTCCGACACCAACGGATACGAGAAAGATTTGCAGCGCGATCAATGGGCTTGGAGAGACTGGGTCATCGATGCGATCAATCGCGACGTACCCTACGATCAATTTGTCATCGAACAAATCGCCGGAGATTTGCTACCTGATGCAACCCAAGAAACCGTGATCGCCACAGGTTTCCTTCGCAATAGCATGATCAATGAGGAAGGAGCGATTGTTCCTGAGCAATTTCGCATGGTCGAAATGTTCGATCGGATGGACTGCATCGGCAAGTCGGTGCTCGGTATGTCGCTCCAGTGCGCGCAGTGCCACACCCACAAATTCGATCCGATCACTCACGACGAATACTATGGGATGTTCGCGTTCCTAAACAACACATTCGAAGCTCGGTCTTGGGTCTACACCGCCGAACAGCTCAACACTATCCGCGAGATCCATGAGCGTATCCAAGTTGAATTGAAAGACTATCTGGCTCGCAATGAAAACTGGCGCAGAGATTTTTCAAATTGGCGAACGAGCGTTCTCCAATCGCGCCCGGTATGGACGCCACTCCACGCCGAACTCTTGGAAACGATCAGCGGCCTGAATCACCCAGTTCAGGAACGGGATGAATCGATCCTCATGATCGGTCATAGCAGCAATGATGTCTTCATGTTGGCCCCGAATCCCCTGGAAACGATCACGGGTCTTCAATTCGAAGTTCTCACGCACGGCGAATTACCGTTCCGAGGCCCGGGTCGTAACGGCGTCGGCATGTGGGATCTCCGCGAGATTGAACTGCTCGTCCAGCGCCCCGGAAGCAATGAGTGGGAAAAGCAGAAGTTCTCCTCAGCTACCGCCGACTTTTCGAATGCTGAGGAAAAGTCGGCCGATGGCAAATCCGCATCGGGACCAGCAGGTCTCTTGATCGATGGCAAGGACGAAACGACTTGGAAATCGGACCGAGGTTTAGGGCTTCGCAACCAAGCCTCAGTGGCAGTACTGCAGCTCGAGAAACCTCTCGAGAACGTCAAGGATTGCAAACTCAAGGTTGTATGGAGACAAGGTGACATGGTTGGCTGTTGCCGGATCAGCGTGACCGACAAGCCAGCGCCTATGGCACCCAATGTCGAGCACGACGCAATCCTCTCGATGATCGCGAACGGCGAAGGTGATGCCCCCAGCGAAAACGCTCTGTTTGCCTGGATTGCCTCTCGCGAGGATGCGAAACCGATCGCGGAGAAGATTCACGCCGAGTGGAAACGTTTCCCACATGCGAAGACGAGCGTATTGCACATGCGTGAACGGGATGAAAAAAACGCCAGGTCTACTTATACCCTCGCTCGTGGCAATTGGGACCAACCGATCAATCCAGTGCAACCTAGACTTCTTGCCAGCTTCCATGAGCCATCCTCTTCGAAAAACTCAGCAACAGACACGGATACGGTACCAGCACGATTGCGGCTGGCCCGTTGGCTGGTCGATCGCGAGTCACCGCTGGCTGCGCGCGTTGCGGTGAATCGCGTTTGGCAGAATCTCTTCGGCCAAGGTCTCGTGGAGACGTCGGAGGATTTCGGAACCCGAGCGCCAGTCCCGGAGTACCAAAGCGTTCTAGACAACCTTGCCGTCGAGTTCATGGAATCTGGTTGGAGCCAAAAACATCTGATCAAAAAAATCATGATGAGCGATGCGTACCAACGGAGCTCACGGGCTAACCCAGACCTGCTCGAGCGGGACCCGAAGAATCGATGGTTGACGCGTGGTCCACGATTCCGTTGCGATGCGGAAACCGTACGTGACATCGCATTGAGCGTGTCGGGGTTGTTGCACCAAAAAGTTGGCGGACCGAGCGTAATTCCCCCAGTTCCGCAAAATGTACTCGACTACAACTACGTTTATCCTGGGTACTGGAATCCCGCCCAAGGCCCCGAGCGATACCGGCGGGCGCTGTACATGTTTCGGAAGCGGTCGATGCCCGATCCAGTCCTCAGTGCATTTGATGCCCCCAACGGTGACCTATCCTGCGCTCGCCGCGTGCGATCCAACACACCCTTGGCGGCATTAACGGGGCTCAATGAACCGATCTTCGTAGAATCAGCTCAAGCCATGGCAATTCGCATTCTGAACGAAACAAAACACGATGACTCTAGCCGCATCGATCGAGCGTTCTTGCTCGCGACATCGCGATTGCCATCGGACCGAGAGCGTGAGGAATTGATGAAGTACCTCCAGGTTCAGCGCAAGCGATTGGCAGATGGCTGGGTGAATCCCCGTGAGATTCTCACGGGTGACGCGAGTAAGCTCCGGGAGCTTCCGCAAGGAACTACTCCGCAAGATGCGGCAGCATGGACGTTGGTCTCGCGGATCATTTTGAATCTTGATGAAACGATGACCAAGCCGTAGAGAAAACAATCATCGCTTGCACCGGTCCGATGCTGCAACGCATCTTCGGTTTCAACCCATCAGCCGATATGCGTTTGCCCCGGTTTTCGAGCCGCGCCGCGCGTGAATGATTCATAAGCCGCGGCTAAGGCCTAGCGGCTGATTTTGTGCAAACCAGCGCCGCGATGAAATTTCGAATATCCGACTTAGCCAACTGCTGGGCTTAGCGAACTGTTGGGGCTTTGGCGTCTTGGATATTCATCGGTGCGGTTTTGGCTGGCGCTTCGTTGGTGTCGAGCGCCGAATCCATATCGATCTCGCGTCCAAGGTTTTCGTGCTCGATAGCGCGTTGCAGGTACTGCACTGTCTCATCGATCGAGTCCGCTTGCAACAGCATCAGATCGCCAGCCTTGATCAATTTCAGCGCGCGATCTACGGCATTGGGCCATCCCGTTACTTCGTAGATCTCCTTCACCCTTTTGCCACCGTCCATACCTTGCTTGAAGATCGCAGCGATCTCGCCAGGCTTACGTCCGCGAAGGTATTGGTCTTCATACAAGATAATCCGGTCGAAATGATCGGCGAGAATTTCTCCTTGTCGGATCATATCGATATCGCGGCGATCTCCAGCTGCTGAATAGACCACGGTACGGTGCCCCTGTGGAAATTGGCTTAGCGCGTCGATGATTGCCAACAGGCTCGATGCATTGTGGCCGTAGTCCGCAATGACGGTTGCACCATGGAACTCGAGTAAATTGAATCGGCCTGGAACTTTATCCATATGGGCCGAGAACGACTCCAGTCCACACGCGATCTGTGACGTTGGCATACCCAATCCCCAGCATGCGGCAACAGAAGCGAGCACGTTTTCAACTTGGAACTGAATCCGTCCATTGTGGGTAAGAGGGATCTTGTCCAGCGTCGTTAGCCCCGTTTCGGAGTTACCTTCGGCCATAACGATGATGCCATCGCGCACAAAGCATACTCGTTCGCCTTTGGCACGGTGTGCGGAAAGTATGGAGTCATTCTCATCGATCGCAAAGAAAATCACGCGGCCTTTGCATCGCTCGGCCATTTCTGCAGTCATTGGATCGTTGGCTTTGAGCACCCCAAATCCCGTCTTGTGAACAGCCTCGATGACGCAGCGCTTTACGCGTGCGAGTTGTTCAACGGTGTCAACATCTGAAAGCCCAAGGTGATCCCCTTCGCCGATGTTGGTCACAATCCCTACATCGCAGAAATCGAACCCAAGACCTTCGCGGAGAATCCCCCCACGAGCTGTTTCCAGCACAGCAGCCTCAACAAATGGATTCATCAAGATCGATCGGCAGCTTTGTGGGCCGCTGCAATCACCCGAATCGATACGGCGACCACCGACGTAAATCCCGTCGGTACAGGTCATACCTACCTTCTTATTCGTGCTAGCGATGATGTGAGCGATGAGCCGCGTCGTGGTGGTCTTACCATTGACACCGGTAACGCTAACGATCGGAATACGTCCATTGCTTTCGCCGGGGAACATCATATCGATGATCGATTGCCCGACAGGCCGTGGGGAACCAGCAGAGGGCTCGATGTGCATCCGAAGCCCGGGGCCCGCGTTGACTTCGACAATCACGCCACGCTGCCCCTGAAGAGGCTGCGAGATGTCTTGGGCGACAATGTCGACCCCGGCAATATCCAGACCGATAACGCGGGCCGCTTCGACGGCGTGCCGAGCCACATCGGGATGGACCATATCGGTAACGTCGGTCGCCGTGCCGCCAGTGCTCAGGTTCGCATTGCGACGGATCAAGACCTTCTTGCCAACCGGCGGAATCGTATCGGGTGTCATGCCTTGTTCGAGCAACACGCCGAGCGCCACCGCATCGATCTTGATCATGCTGAGCGATGTGGCATGCCCGTCACTTCGGCGAGGATCTTCGTTCACTTTATCGATTAATTGTTGCACGGTGGATTGGCCATCGCCGATCACGTGCGCGGGTTCGCGTCGCGCCGCAGCGACCAATTTTCCACCGACGACGAGCATCCGGTAATCATCGCCGGGTGCATGGCGTTCTACCACAATCGAACGACCTTCTTCACGTGCAGCTTGATAAGCCGCCATGACTTGTTCTTTAGACTGCAGATTGGTCGCAACACCGCGCCCATGGTTCCCATACTGCGGCTTGACCACCACGGGCAGCCCGATATCGTCGGCGGCATCCCACGCATCTTCAGCGCTCTCCACTGGACGGCCTTCGGGTGTGGGGACCCCGATCGACCTTAGTAGCATTCTGGTGAGATCTTTGTCCTGAGCGATCGATTCAGCGATCGCACTGGTCGAATCAGACTCAGCCGTGCATATGCGGCGCTGATGAACGCCATACCCGAGTTGGACCAAACTTCCATCGTTGAGGCGTCGCCATGGAATGCCTCGCGCTTTGGCAGCATCAACGATCGAACGGGTGCTCGGGCCCAAACAAACGTCGTAAGCGTACTCCTTCAATTCCGCGACGACCTTTTCGATGTCGTAAGGGGTATCATGGATCGCAGCCATGATCAGCTCGAAGGCCTTGTCGATGCAGACCAGACCGAGTTGCTCCTCTTTATAGGCAATAGCGACTTTGTAAATGCCGTCGACAGCGGTCTCCCGGGCTCGGCCGAAACCGACAGGAGTTCCTGCAAGGCTCTGCAATTCCAAAGTCACATGCTCAAGGATATGCGCCATGTAGGTGCCGCGGCGAAGGCGGACAAAGAAGCCTCCTCGCTCACCGATACTGCAGCGGTGCTCGACCATTGTTGGCAGCCATGCCATCAGTCGCTCGTTGAACCCCGGAATCATTTCCGAGGAAGTGTCTTTCAGTTCTTCGAGGTCAACCCAAGCTTCGAGCACTGGGTAGTTCGCCCAGATGTTCGGACCTCGGAGTTTATTCACCTTGAGAATCTTCATAACTTCCTCTGTTTTGCGTTTGATAAGCAGTGTGTGGTGGGGCCTCAGGTTGCCCCTTGGGATAAGGAATCGGAGTTAACCGCAAATCCCGCGCCAGTCGCAAATTCCTTGATTGCGGAGGAATAATTCCCGCAAAAACCCGCAAAAGACCAAAGAGCAACCCAGCGGACCGAGAAACCGACTGCTATCACTTCGATCACAAAGCCGCATCGAAATGACGTCAAACCGATTTCAGAGTGAAGGTGAGCTTCAAAGGTGGGTCGCTGCTGTCGTTTCGCAGCGTTTTTCTACGGGGAATTTCCGATGGCTATTTCGACCGCCTTGGGCCGATTCGTCCAAGAATAATCGGTTGGGGCTCAAAGCACAAAAATAAACCTGAAAACGCCTAAGGCTTGAGCGATACAGCCGGCAAGGGTGCTACCCCTCAGGCCTAGCGGTCGATCTTCTCACGCTCCATCGTCACCTCGATGGCAGCCATGAGGGCCTTCGATTTATTGACAGTCTCTTGATATTCACTTTCCGGATTGCTGTCAGCGACCACACCCGCTCCTGCTTGCACATAAACCTTGCCGTTGCACATGACCATCGTTCGGAGCGTGATGCAGGTATCCATATTTCCGCGGTAATCGAAGTACCCGACGGCACCCGCGTATGGTCCGCGGCGGGTAGGTTCCATTTCGTCGATGATCTCCATCGCGCGGACCTTGGGAGCACCGCTCACGGTACCCGCCGGCAAGCATGCTCGAAAGGCATCCATGGCCGACAAATCCTCTCGCAATACTCCTTGGACGTTAGACGAGATGTGCATCACGTGCGAGTAATGCTCGACGACCATCAAATCGGTCAATCGGACCGAACCGAATTTAGCTACTTGACCGACGTCGTTTCTTCCTAAATCGACGAGCATGACATGCTCGGCCCGTTCCTTGGGATCCGCGAGCAACTCTTCCGCAAGCCGAATATCATCGTCGGCCGATTTGCCTCGCGGTCGAGTGCCTGCGAGGGGTCGGACCGTGACCACGCGATCGACGACGCGAGCCATGACTTCGGGGCTGCTGCCGACGAGGGTACAATTCGGCGTTCGGAGCAAGAACATGAATGGGCTGGGATTGATCACTCGCAACGATCGATAGATTTCAATCGGCTCGCAGTCGCAGTCCACTTCAAAACGTTGGCTTAGGACGACTTGAAAAATATCGCCAGCGCGGATGTACTCACGGCATTTTTCGACCGATTCGATGAACCCTTCCTTCGAGATGTTTGATCGGGGTTGGAGTGTCGGAACAACCCGGAGCGGGATATCGGATACCAAATGGTTAGTGAGTGGTTGTTGCAGACGCAGCACCACGTTCTCGATACTGGCCACGGCGGCCTGGTAAGCCTGCTCGGGGCTGCTCGTTTTGCCGCCATCTCGATCCTGAGAATTTCCCGACCCGTCCCCCCGTTCGACAAGCGCGATCACCATGACCGTCTTGTTCACGTTATCGAACACGACCAAGGAATCATAAAAACCAAAGTCGAGATCAGGTAATCCGCGATCATCCGAGGGGGCATTGGGTAGGCGTTCCACGTATCGGACTACATCGTATGCCGCATAGCCGATCGCACCACCGACGAAGGGTGGCAATTCAGGGAGCTCTGCAACTGTCCGTTTCCCCACCTTCTGGGACAAAAACTCAAGTGGATCGTCGCACTCGAGCTCGGTGATTTGGCCATGCTCATGCCATTGGACTTGGTTGCGATAAGCGACGACACGAGCCCTAGGGCCGATGGCGATAAAGCTGTACCTACCGATCTTCTCTCCACCCACGACACTTTCGAACAGACCAGCGGAACTTTGACCATCGTCGAGCAGTCGAAATGCGCTGACTGGGGTCAAATGGTCGCTCAAAAGTCTGCGGTAGACAGGGACAAAATCGTATTGTTCGAGCAAATCTCGAAAGTTTTCAAAATTGGGAAATGCACTCATTCCAGTTTTTTCGCCCGATAGTCCCCGGTTTCATTCGTCCAACCGCATCGCCCGATTGGTCTCAGAAGCTTATACTAACAGCCCAACTTGGAACCGCGAATCGGTAAAAGATTTTTTGACGATGAAGTGCCAACACTGCGAAAAAACGGCTACGTTCCACATCACGGAATTGACCGACCCCAACGGCCCCACCATCCTCCATCTTTGCGAGGAGCACGCTAGGACCTTCTTCAATCAAGACGGCCCGCCGGACCCAGCATCGGCACTGACGAACATGTTGGCAAAACAGCTCAAACTCGAGAAGGCCGCCGACGATTTGGCCGCCTCCGACAAGAAAAAATGCCCGATGTGCGGGATCACGTTTGCCGAATTCCGAAAAGGTGGCCGGCTCGGTTGTCCCTACGATTACGTCGCCTTTGAGGACGACTTCGTACCCCTCTTGATCAATATCCACGGGGCCACTAGCCATTCCGGTAAAGTCCCGAAGAATCAGAACGGGTCTCCGGAACGCCAATTCCGGCTCAAGCAACTTAAAGACGAGATGCGAGAGGCCATCAGCAAAGAACTATACGAAGTCGCAGGAAAACTTCGAGATAGAATTGCAGCCATCGAAAATGGCCACTCGGAAGAGACCAACGAAGAAACGCCTGCGGATGGTCCTCCAGATGATGACTTTCAATCGTTCTCCTAGAAGCTTAAAACTTCGACGGCAACATTCCTTCGCCCTAAGCACAAGTTACGAAAGTACAAGTTACGAAAAGTGAAGCTCGACGACCTAGCGCAAAAAACCGGCGAATGGATGCGTGGCGATGGCCCCGAATCGGATATCGTCATGAGCAGCCGTATTCGACTCGCAAGGAATCTTGCCGAGTTTCCCTTCGTTCGCAAATGCTCCGACAAAGACCGAATCGCGATCGCCGCTTCCGTTCGACGTGCGATCGATGCACTCCCGCTCTCCTCCGATACCGAATATGTCGATGTCGCGAAACTCGGGGATCTCGATCGGCAATTCCTGATGGAACGGCAACTCATCAGCCACGAACTGAGCGAAACCGAGGGTGCCCGCGCTGTCATTCTCGACCCTCAGGAACGCTTCAGCATCATGGTCAACGAAGAGGACCACCTGCGCCTCCAGGTCATGCAGAGCGGATTGGATTTGACCTCTGCGTGGAAACGGATGAACGAACTGGATGATCTGCTCGAAAGCAAACTCACCTATGCATTCACCAAAAAACTTGGCTATCTGACCGCATGCCCGACCAACGTCGGGACCGGACTACGTGTCAGCGTGATGCTTCACCTGCCAGCGCTCGTAGCCACCAAACAGATCGACAAAGTGTTTCGCGCGTTTAACAAAATCAATGTCGCTGTTCGAGGATTGTTTGGCGAAGGTTCCCAATTCATGGGAGACCTCTATCAGGTCAGCAATCAAATGACTCTAGGCAAGAGCGAAGAAACGCTGATGCAGAGAGTCAGCGAAGTCATCCCTCGATTGATCGATTACGAGCGAAAAGCCAGAGAGTTCCTAATCAACGAGAAACGGGACGACCTCAACGATGGAATCAGCCGCGCCCTTGGGATTCTAAAGACCGCCAAAAAGATCAGCAGCGAGGAAACCATGCACTACCTCAGCAAAGTGCGCATGGGTGTGAACTTGGGCTTGATCGACAACGTCCGCATACCAACAGTCAATAAGCTTTTCATCCACACCCAACCTGCTCACCTCCAAAAACTGTGCGGACAAAAACTCAGTGTTAGCGCCCGAAACACGGAACGAGCCAACTACCTCCAACAGCATCTTTCGGACTCCGTCGATCCCAAAGCGAACTGATCTGGGCAAACCAGAACTATCACGGGAATTCCTTCCATCGGTTGCTCGTCCAATGAAACCATCGCATGGCCCCCGAGGCATCGATGGTGA
The DNA here is from genome assembly GCA_046318275.1 of Pirellula sp. Taxonomy (GTDB): domain Bacteria; phylum Planctomycetota; class Planctomycetia; order Pirellulales; family Pirellulaceae; genus JBKCUI01. Next base: position 26,153 of record JBKCUW010000130.1, read on the forward strand.
CCCGTAACGCATGATCTCGAGAGGTCACCCATACTCTTCTTTCGTTTCCTGCATACGCCTCAACCACGCGCGGGGATGCAGCCTTCGCCGAACCGCTGATGATGACAAACTCCGGATCACACCATTCCATCAGTAGATCGGATTTGGCCGACAACGAGCCGTGATGTGGAGCCATCAGCACATCGACATCGATATCTCCACTCTCTACCAAACGCTGGGTACCTGGTGGCTCCAAATCACCTGGCAATAAAATGCTTCTCCCAGCGAATCGGAATAGCAGACAAAGACTCTTGGAGTTGTCCGACGATCTGCCGGCCAAAGCCATCTCGCGCGATGGATGCAACACCGTCGCTTGCCAAGGCCCATCTCCGGCATAAACAGCGCCTGCGTGCGACCGCTCGATAGCGACCCCTTGTTTTCCTGCCTCACGCAGCACCCCTTGAAGGGATTCACTTGCGTGCCCAATTACGGCGTCGGTAGTGATTAGCACTCGAGGGAAAAACCGCTTCATCGTTCCGGGCATCGCGTTGTAATGATCAGAGTCAGCATGTGACAACACCAATCTGTCGATACGAGAATGCCCCATCGCCCATAGCGCGTTTACGATCGGCTGATAACTCCGTTCATGATCCCCCAAGCGACCGGCGTCATAGACCCACACTTGGCCGTCGGGCGTCTCGATCAACGCGCACGTACCATGTCCGACATCGACCCAGGTCACTGCGAGCCAACCATCCTGCGATCGAGCCAAACTACGCTCCCGCCATCGTACGCATGGTTCCAGCATGATCCCCATTGCAAACCAGAGCCCTAACGACCCGAGCATCAACCGTCGTGCGGATGCACGCTTCGTGCCTCGCCACAGTGCCAGCGACAAAGCGATCGCGTAGAAGCCGATCAGCCACCATGCCGGTGGAGGTGCCGCCCAAAAATGCCCCAGCGGTATCCCATCCGCAATTCCAACCAGTTGCTCAACGATCCACAACGAAGCGCCACACAAGATCCCCATGAGCCACCCTAGGGGCGGTAACCAACCCAGCAAAATCAACCCTAATCCAGAAAGAAGTGCGATAAGCATCGGCAGCCAAAGCAACAGATTCAATACGACCGCGATCGGACTGAGGATGTGGAACGAACTCCAGACCAACGGTGCTGATAGAAAACAAACCCAAAAACTGCTACGCAACGATTCCCAAGCAAACTGCTTGATGTGTGCCCAAATGCGCTCGCCGACTGTCCACTTGGATTCGAGAAGTCGCTCAAGCGGTGAAACGCTAGTCCTCATGATTGGAAAAGTCAGGATCAAAACTGCGACGGTAAGGAACGACAACTGCGTTCCCACCTCAAACGCGATCGCCGTACGCTGGGTCAGGATGATCAATCCCGCCAACGCAAGGGTGTTCAAACTGCTGAACGGCCAACCCATCCATTTGGCTAAACAGGCGGCAGAAAGCATGATGGTCGCCCTGGCAACCGGCGGATTGGCACCGCACAATAGCGCATATGCTACGCAAAGTAATACCGTGCCAAAAAGTACGGGGCCTTGTGGCAATCTGAGAAATACCCCCATCACCAGCAATGACATGGCCACCATCTCGATATGCATTCCGGAAATGGAAAGCATGTGGATCGTACCCGTCGAGAGCAAGTCTTCCTGAAGCTGCCAATCCGCCTGCTCGCGTTGCCCTAATACCAAAGCCGCCGTCAATGGAGCTTGTCCAAAGATCACATACCGATCCACCGCACGAAGTGCAGACTCGTTCAATCTCGCTAACCAACGGTCGAGCCTCATGCTGCTACCGCGCGATACCAATTCCCATTGTGCCGCCGACTCAGCCTTCATCTGTACTGTCACACCCAACTCGGCGTATCGCTTGCGCAAATCGAACTGACCCGGATTCGACGGTTCAGGCGGCAGACGCCAATGCCCATAGATCTCCATTGTATCCCCGGGATAGTAACCTTGGACCTTTTCATCAAGAACGAAACTGCCCACCAAGGACACTGGAATCCACATCCCATCTCGACGGACTTGATGAACCGTCAACCGCGTCAATGTCTGCCATTGCTCGGTAGTATTTCCGGCAAGATCATCCATCTTATCGATGGCTTCGATGCTCGATTTTCGATAACTGTTCGAACTTCTACGGTAGCGAAGCGATTCCTCAATGGTCGCACGAACCACGATCGGTTGCCAACCCGAGACGCCTTCCTCCTCCGTCGCCTGAGTGGCTTCGCCGAGGCGATTCCATTCCGCAAGCTGACTCGCGACGATTCCCAAAGAACGATGGTGCACCAACGAAAACGCGACACCAATCCCAAACATCCAAAGCAACGGCAGCGACAAAGCAACCCAAGTTCGCGATTGCCGTGAATCTTTAGGCCAACCGCGGGCATCGACCCACTTCACACCGAGCACAACGGCAACGCAAAAGCAGAACGCTCCGAGCAAGACGCGATATCCTATTTCGGATGCATCGGTAACTCGAATACAAAAAAGAACCACTCCTAATAGAACAACCATAGGATAGTAAGCAACAGCCCACATCCAACGACGTCGCCAACGGCCCAAGGATCGCGTGGTAGTCTCAGCTTCGGAGTTCGACAACCTCTCCATGATCAATGCGAATCATCCTCCGAGATCGATACGTGATGCGACGAAGGTTGGGTGGGCGATACGGTCGGTATCATCTCTAGCCCATATAGTTCTGCCACCATCCACGGGAATACAAACACCCGTAATGAACTCGTGCGTGGACAAAAAGTATGCCGCCGTCGCCACATGATCAGGCGTGCCTTGCTTTTTGAGCAAACTCGACTGTCGTATACGTTCCGCCGCCTCGACGCTGATCGAATCATCGAGCATCACCGGGCCGGGGAGGAGCCCATTCACTCGGATCGATGAATTGCGAGTCGCCAGTTCGACCGCCATGGTCCGCACCAACGTTTCAATGGCACCTTTTCCTACAAAGTACGCGCTAAAGTCACAGTACGGTCGCGAGACCGCCCAATCCCCGATCAACGTGATCGATCCGCCATTGGGCTGCTCCACCATGCGAAGCCCCGCGCAGTGCGAGACGACATAGGCGCCGAGCGTGTTGACCTCGAATTGGCGGCGCACATCGTCCACGGTGGTTTCCTCCAGCGGTTTCCAATCCCATATCGCTGCGCAATGGACTAAAGCATCCAATCGTCCGAACTTGGCTTGAATCGTATCGACCGCGCGTTTCATCGCCTCCATGTCGCTCACGTCGCCGACCGTAAGCACGCTATCACCACCCCGGTCCTTGATCTCCTGGGCACCTTCGGCCCCCCCAGCGATCGATTGCCTCGCGTGCAAAGCGACATCGTAACCGTGCTCCGCGAAATGGATCGCAACCGTTCGACCGACACGGCGAGCACCGCTACCGGTCACCCACACGACAGGTCGATCCCGATCCTTCGCGTTATCGCTCACGTTTTTATTTCTTGGCTTATTACTCAACGTCATCGATCTCTCCCGATGCAACTCGTGTACATCACTCCAGAGTGCTCCATTCCAAAAGTCAGCGGCGCGTCGGATCCAATTCCTTGGCCAATTGGCACGCCGATTGCCACGTCTCTTCGTTGGCAAAACCCTCGCGATGAAAAATCAATTTCATACCCGCAACGCGAAATTCGATGGCAGCCTCGTCGATCCTAACTCGTTCTATCAAACGCGTCGGCAATTTCATCCAAAAATGAAGATCGCACGACAAGATCGTGTCTTTATTGAACCACTGTGTCAACGCGATCGATTCCCCTTGGTTCCCAACGCGTTCCATATTGACGGCAAATTCAGCCCGCCGATAGCCAATCCCGTCCTCGGAATGAAATTGCCGATGGACACTCCAACGCGACCAAACGAATCGCCCAATTTCGAGTATTCCCCAGATTGAAACGGGGACGACAACCACCATTCCGTTTCCGAAAATCGCATAGGGACGAGACCACAAATGGACGAACAATCCGATCACCGTCGCAATCCAAAAAGAACTTTGGCTCAAACGCCATCGCCATGCGGCGTAACGATCGCTCAAGTAAAGCACCCGAGTCGGAGCCAAAGCGCACTCGAATGCATCCGGAGGTGATGCTTCGATCACCAGCGGCATGAAGCGATTTCGACGGTAGTCCTGGAGCAATTCGAACCATTGGTGTTCGTAAAAACAGGTGCTCGGCACGAGAGCGATTGGTGTCGAACAAAGGGGATAGAGAATCACCCCCTTATAGGCTTCGTCGAAATAGATCTGATCATTGGTCTGAATGCAAACATCATTATGCCAAACCGTCCATCGCGAACCAGAAACCGTACCATGTGTCGGGCCAAGCAACCACGGCCGCTTGGCCAAGCATCGTTTGAGTTTGGTGCTCACCAACGAAGTAATCGTGAACGAATAGATCACCAAGACTGCGATCAAACCAAAAAGGAGGGCGGCCCAACCACTGATGACAACGCCAAATACCCAAGCCCAAACAATCGCGCATCCGATCATCACCGTGACGATGCATCCCACTCGGACGGGATCTCGAAAAATCTTTCGAAGGCTGATCTCATCGATCGTTCCCTGAAACGGCACGACAACCGGTGGCAACGAGGCTTCCATCCCGAGACGCCCTGTCGCATCCGAGACCGTTACAGCATACGGGTTTTGAGATTCGTTTTTCGATGGATCCATCGAATCCTTAGGCAATCTGAAAGGGGATTCCTTAAGCTTGCACAAATGCGATGCATGCAAACCTGCGATCATTGCAAGCCCGCCGTACTTGTACGTCACAGGCAAAGCACCCTCTAGCGACAGTGTGAATGATGGTCATTCTAACACGTTCTGCCACGAGTTATCCTTAGGCAAATCTCCCTCAAGTAATCCGTCGAAATCGTAGCCCAAGGATCCTGGCGGCATGCAACCATCCAACTTCGGGCAACAAAAAACTCCCGTTCGATCGCTGATCAAGCAAGATCTGGCGGTGAAATCCGCCGCTTCTTGGATTCGAAATCGGATTGTGGGCCTCGGTTCGCGGTGCGAATGAACCGAGGATATGCTAAAACTTAGTGCTATGAAGCAATCGTCCAAGTATCCAATCCCAGAACCGATCCAGTCGAAGCTTTCCGAACTCCGCGGCATGATCAGCCGCTTGATCGCTTGCCAAGGAATCGTCGTACTCGCAACATGGTTGTTGCTATCGTTTTGGCTTTTCGGAATCCTCGACTACCTCCCCGCTCGGTTTGGCGCTGACGAGTCCCCCAAGTTCGTCCGAATCCTAATGCTTGCGATCATGGTAGCGGGGGGTGTGGCGATTCTGTACCACTTCTTTTGGAACCGATGGTTGGTCCGTTGGAGCGACTCCGCGCTGGCGCTCGCGATCGAACGGCAACACCCCGAGTTCCAGAGCACTCTGATCACCACGGTCCAAGCCGCTGCGAGCGCGGCGAAAGTAAAACTGGCCGGGGCCAAGCATGCGCCGGACCGTCGTGGCCAAGTTTCCGATACGGATTCCTTGCACGAGACCGATCATCCATCGCGAGCGGGGCTTCTAGAAATCGCCAGGGAGCGAGCGATCCAGCGGATTCGGGATATCGACATCAAGTCATTGATCCGATTCCGAACGCTGCAATGGGAATTGACTCTATTTGCCGTTGCAGCCGCCTTTAGCAGCGTTGTACTGCTCCTGGCTCCTGGCTGGACGTCGCAATGGGGGAAACGGCTTTTTGCACTTTCCGACACCCCATGGCCTCGAACAACGCAATTGGGACTGACGGGGCTCGAACTCGAAGTCCCACCCTTCACCGGAAATCCGAAGCGAGATCGATACCTGATCCCATTCCGTGATAATTCAATCCGTGTGCCCAAAGGAGTCTCTGCGAGAATGAAGGCATGGGCCAAGCAGCTTTTGCCACCTCCTTACGATGTTTGCACGTTGCAGTACCGAGACGTCGACGGCAACCGAGGCCGAGCCAGCATGCTCAGCGATTCCGACTCCGATCCACGCGACTTCGTACTCGATGGCCCCCCACTACAAAACATCAGCGACTCGCTCTGGATGACCTTGGCTGGCGGTGACGCCCGAATCTCGAATTTGCGTCTCGAAGCCGTCGATGCTCCACTCGCGCTATCTACGGAAATCGACGTCGAATACCCGAGCTACTTGCAGCGATCCACGAAAACCTCATGGGGGAATGAACGCATCCCCTATCGAAACGGGATGCGATTACCCCAAGGCTCCAAGCTGAGCTTCTTTGTCCGAACCAATAAACCTGCACAGCGATGCGAGTGCCTGATTCTTAAGACCGGGGAAACAAGTGCGGAAGGGACCAACGAGTTAACCATCCCTATCGAACCTCCGTCGAACGAGTTCTCGATCCCGCTAGGGCCACTCGATGCCAATATCTTGGCGGAGATCCGCGTTTGGGATCATGAAGGACTCTGTGCGACGCGAATCCAACAGTTCGTTGTCGCTTCGATCAACGACACGGTCCCCTCAGTCGATTTGATCTTAGAGGGAATCGGGACGGCGATCACGGAGAATGCAGTTCTCCCGGTCCGTAGCAAAATCAAAGACGATTACGATGTGGATCAAGTTTGGATCGAAACCGTCGTCGATGAACAGCCATTGGTAAAATCACCGATCGCACTCTCCTCCCAAGGAACCGCGGATCGGGATATCGATTTGAAAGCACAGCGCGAAGCCGGACTCGATACCCCAAAGGCCGGCTCAGTCCTGGCGATGATGGTCGCTGCCTCTGATTTCCTCGATGTGAACACCACGCCGCACGTCGGACGCTCGACACCGATCCAATTGAGCGTCGTTACCCCCGATCAACTTCTGATCATTTTGGAACGGCGCGAACTGGCGATGCGAGCTAGGCTTGAACAGATCCTCGCAGAACTCGGCCAACTCCGAGATCTACTGGTCATGACCAACAAGAACCTCGCTACCGATCCCAAAGAATCAACCTCCAATGAAAACGTTTCGAACGCTGGCGTGGACAAGAGCGAACCGCCGAGCCAAACCGAAGAATCGGCCCCCGGCGAACAATCCTCAGAACAACGCCGAGCCCGTTTGCTGGTACTTCGGGCCCAACAAGCAGCCGCTCAGGCGAGCAAATCCGAAGGGGAACTCAAAGGGGTCGGTATTGAGATCGCTCAGATCGTCGCCGAGCTGATCAACAATCGAGTCGACAGCAAAGATCGACGCGAACGATTGGAACAAAAGATCAAACTCCCTTTAGCAAACTTGATGCAATCCCAGTGGACTCCCTTCGCTGCCGAAATCAATGCGCTCGAGTCGAGCGTCGCCAAAGAAACACCCTCGGAGACATCGAAGAAGCTCGAGCAGACGATCCTGAAGAACAATGAAATCATCGCCGCGCTGACCACTATCCTGAATGATATGATCGACATCCAAGATTTCAATGAAGTCATCGATATGGTTCGAGACCTGCTCAACAACCAAGACAAGGTCCTCGAGAAGACCAAGCAGGAGCAGAAGAAACGCGTATTGGACCTGCTGAAATAGAACCGACGAACTCGCTCCCAGGAGCATCCCATGACCGCTGATCGCCTTAACCGTCCGCGCATCACCCACAAGCGCGATCGCTCACCTAGCGATTCGATGCGCGACGTGCCTCTTCCAACTCCGCGTTTACGTCACAAGCGACCCGCTCGGATGCCAATCCTAGCGATCCCAACAGCGTTCGTTTTTCGGGTGTTCGTTTTTCGGGTGTTCGTGCTTCGGGCGTTCATGTTTGCGGTGTTCGCGTTTCCAGTGATCTTCGGCGCAGCACACCTCGTTGGAAGCCCGATGGCCCTCGCCCAAGACGCACCACCCGCTGACGGCAAACCCGCAGATGGCAAGCCGGCAGAAGCCGCTCCGGCCGACGCGGGAAAAGAACTCGAGCAGCAGCAAAAGCAGTTGGCGACCCAATACGCCAAGCTCGAGGAACTGTTCATCCGCATGAGCGAACTCGAAGCGACCACGAACCCCACTCGAGCCAGTCTGTTGATGCAAGCGGCTCAAATGAGCAAGCAACTTGCAACCCAGCAACGATTGCTACAAGCAGGAGACTTGCTCGCCAAAGGCCAATTTTCTCGCGCTATCCCCGAGCAAGAAGCCAGCAGGGAGAATTTGAAAAAGCTTCTCGAACTCCTGCAAAGCGAGAATCGTTCGTCACGCCTCAAAGACGAACGCAAACGTCTCGAAGATGTTTTGAAAGATATCCGCAGAATCGAAAACATCCAACGCGCAACACGAGGGCGCACGGAGTCTGGACAAGACCGAGAAGCGGCTGCGAACGACCAGCGAGATTTGGAACAGCAACTCGGTAATTCCGAAAAAGATCTCCAGTCCGAGGATTCGAAAGGCAACTCCTCCCAAGAAAGTAGTTCCGACGAAAACAAGTCCACCGACAAACCTTCGAAATCAGGTGATTCCAAGGACGGGGATTCTAAGAAACCGAATACCAAGGATCCCAACGCCCAAGATTCAGAATCCCCAAAACCCGATTCGCCCCAAAAAACAGATTCGCAAGAAAAGGAGTCTAAGGACTCCGACAGTAAGGGTAGCGAGTCCCAAGGGAATGATTCTAAAGACTCCCAGGGTAAAGACTCCCAGGGTAAAGGGGCTGACCCCAAGGAAATGGATGCCAAGAAGCCGGAATCGGGCGATTCCAAAGAATCCAAGGATGCAGGTTCGGATCCCAAGAACAAGGACTCCACACCGTCGGACTCGAAAGATGCGGATTCGAAGGGCACAGATTCAAAAGATGCCAAGTCAAAAGATGCCAAGTCAAAAGACGGCGAATCGAAACCCGCTGACTCCAAACAATCCGACTCCAAACAATCCGACTCCAAACCATCGGAGTCCAAACCATCGGAGTCCTCAGACAGTCCATCGGACGAAGGATCGGAAGAATCCGGCGAGGATTCGGAGGAATCCAAGCCCTCCGCAGGCAAACCTCCATCGCGCGAAGAACAAGCTCGCAAACGAGTGCAACGGGCCCGAAAACGAATGCAGCAAGCCGAGAAAAAGCTGCGTGAGGACAAGCGTAAGGAGGCCGTTGAAGAGCAACAAAAAGCCGAGGAGGAACTTCAAAAAGCAATCGCAGAACTCGAACGCATCTTGACGCAATTGCGTGAAGAGGAGATCGAACGGGCCTTGGTCGATTTGGAGACCCGCCTTAAACGAATGTACGATCTCGAGAAAACGATCCGAGACCAAACTGAGAAACTGGCGAACCTTACGGGTGAGGACAAGGATCGGCAGTTGGAAATCCAAGCCAACAAGCTTTCGATCGAGCAGATGAAGGTCGTCATGGAAGGGCAACGCGCGTTGCTCCTACTCCAAGACGAAGGGTCTAGCCAAGCCTTTCCGGAAGCGCTCGAGCAAGTCAATCGCGATGCACAGATGGTCGCCAAGCGGTTGGTGGCGGCCGATGTTTCGTCCAGCACCCAAGGGATTCAGGATGAAGTGCTAGGAGCCTTGGAAGAAATGCTCGAGTCTCTCAAACAGGTTCAAAAGAAACGAGAAGAGCAAAAACAGGAGCAGCAGGGGGGTGGCCAACAAGGTGGCGGCAATCCGGAGGACCAACCTCTTGTCGATAAACTCGCCGAACTACGATTGATCAAGACACTTCAACTCAGGGTCAATCGCCGAACCGACCGTCTGGCCAACGAGAGCAATAGCTCCAATGATTTGGTGGGTGAAGTCGGTGATCCGCAACTGCGTGAGCAACTGCAAGAGCTTTCCACGCGCCAGCAAAAAATCCAAGACGTCACTCGGGAAATCTTGCTGGAGAAAGCAAAGAAGAACTGAGATCACCACACACGGCAGCAATCTCGCCAACACAGCAATCTCGCCGATACAGCATCCTCGTCAACGCAATAATACCGAACGGAACGTCAGCCGGGCGATTCCAAAAAGATCTCTCGAAGCGGATCGCGGTCAGCTCCTGAATACCCTAGATGGAGGTGCTTTCTCCATCCCTCGGCGAACTTCATCGATTTTGCGACCGAAGAATTGTTGTCTGCAGTGGCACGACTGGCCACTTCACCGCAAAGATCCATCATGGTTTGGCAGTACGAGTTTAGCCCTTGGGTACTCTTTAGCCATTCCTGTTGCGATCGGTGTTGCTGCAGCATTTGCAATTTTCGGTCCATCACCTCGTCGATCGCCACGACCAAACTCGGACTTACATACTCACCCAGCGGTGTTCGATTCCCGTGCGGTTGGGCATGGTAAACAACCACATCGCCATCCCACGCTTTCTCAACAGGATCCGATGTATAGTTGGGAACTCCGCGAGCAAATGCTGCGGTCAACGCCAATCGGCATGTCTGCATATGGTCTTCCATGTAATCCCAATGGGCATGGGTCAACACTATGCTCGGTTTAGCTCGCCGTACCACAGAGACGATCCTTGCGAGATTCTGCTGCGAATACTCAATCTCGAGATCATTGCAGATCGGCGGGTAGTACTCTGCGCCTACGAGAGCCGCCGAGTTGCGACTTTCCTGCTCCCGAATCCTAGCTGTTTCCTCCCGTCCGGTGGTCATCGACCCGCAGCATCCGTTGGCAACGTTCATGTAATGCACATCCCAACCGCGATCGCGAAGGCGAATCAATGTTCCTGCAGCGACGAATTCAATATCGTCAGGGTGAGCAAAAATCGCGAGCACAGAAGGCATTTGAAACCATCTCCCAAAAAAGCCAGGATCAATTGAGTGCGATGAGGATAACGGGTGCGATGTTCGCACATAACAAGAGTGACGAGTATCGTGACCATACTCAATGTCAGCATGTCTGGCCGACAGTCTAGCTCACTGCAAGAGGTTCATCCAGGACTCAACAGTACCCACTATCGATGGCATTGGCCGAGTGCGAGGAGTAGACTCAACGCGAGTTAGAAACGCCTGATCGAGCCCTTCGGGCCAATGCTCTGTTCGTGCTTCTTGTCGAACTCGTAATCAGAATCGCGGTACTCGCACTCGATCGATCCCACGGATAGCGTATCAGTTCTTTGGATCAATCGAGTCAACATCGACAAGATCCGCGTCAAGTGGTTTTTCCAATCCGATTAAATTCAGAATCGATCGCCTCGGCCGCCAAGAGCATATTGTGAATTGCAGCGAACTCCAAAGCCGAGCCACGAGCACTCTCTAAAAATCGGTTCTTGTCCTTCCGACTTTATTTCCCGCTGCCCTCAGCGATATTCGGGGAAATCGATTGAGCAGCCCGCAACCATCGATCACGAGCGTGGCGTCCGGGCCAATTAGCGATTTCGCAATTCGATACACGTCTAGTCGCTCGTGGTCGAAGATCGGCTCCGCCACCTTCGTCTTTTGGAGTACAAGAGAATCCGACCCGAAGGTCTATCGACAGCTAAACTTTGGCTACCGATCTCGGCTAGCGTTTGGACACTGATCTCATCGCGCGCGACTCATGGGCTGCCGCGATTTCAGGCTGAGATAGGCGGCGGTAGGCATCGGCTAGCTTGCGATGGATACTCGCGGGGTTCGCTGCATCTTTCAACGCCAGCTCGAGTTCGACAACCGCCTCCGATAACTTGTCCTGCTTGAGCAAAATCGTACCCAGGGTATCGCGATAGCTGCTGTGCGATGGATCGAGTGTCACGGCTCGTCGAGCCATTTCTGCGGCTTGCTCTAAGTGATTCGCCGGATCCGATTTCTCTGTCTGATACTCCTCGGAAAGATTCTCCTCGGCATGATTCTCCCCGGGTTGTTTCTCACCGGGTTGTTTCTCGGAAAGAAGCCACGCCAAGTTATTCAATGCGGGCGCAAGATTTGGGCTCAGCGCCACTACCCTTCGCAGGGTTGTTATGGCATCGGCATTCCGTTCATCGATTATCTCGAGGGTCGAAAGGGTGAAGTAGCTAACTTCGTACCCCGGGTGCTCGATCGTCAGCGCATGAAGAAATTGCCTGATTTCATTTCTCAATTCCGGGTTTGCTTCGCTTCGATAAAGGGTGACCAAACGATCGTGCGCTTGCTCGTTGCGATTGTTCCATTTCAGCGCAGATCGCAAATCCTCGAAACGGAATTTGGGGTCGCGATGCTGGGCGGTATCGAGATCGAATTGAAGCACGTGGAGCTCCGCGATACCGTCTGCGAAGTCTTTATCCTGCGTCAATCTCCATCCGGATGCCATCGTCTCGATAGCCTTATCCATCCGATGAAGCTTGGCAAAGGCCAACGCACAATAGATCCGATCGCTTTTTGAGGTCGGATTTTGTGCGATAGATTTTGCATAGACGCGCGAGGCCTTTTCAAGCGATCGATGTGCGGTCTGTTCATCCCCTAAGGACATCGCTAAATCCGCGACTCCAAAGAGTTGCTGAGGATCCGAAAGCGATAGCTTTTCAAGCCATCGGAGGGCGCGATTGATGTCTCCGACTCGCAGCGAATACTCCGCCCAACCGCGCAGTAGTTCATTTCGATCGTTGTGACCCGAATGTGTCAGGTGCCAAAATGCGCTGCGAAGTACCTCTGAATCGGTAGATCGGGAGATTTCCGGCGCCAACTTCATCGCCTGCTTTTGGTGAGCTCGCCAATACCCTTTGACCTGTTCGGGTGCCAATAAATCGATCATCGCCGAGGACCGCTCCGTATCCCCCAGCTTCTCATGCAACTCTGAAACTTCAAATAGTGTTTCAGGATCACTGAATCGGGAGTCGGAGATCAGTCGCTGACCGATTCGGACCGCCCGTTCATGAGTTTGATTCGCGACAGCGGCATTGAAGTCGTTGAGAATCCATCCTCGCGTGTTTGGACTGGTCACGGTTGCGACCGAGTAGCAAACCAATGCGAACAGCGCGACAAATAAAGCCGGAAGACCTCGAAGAAATCTTCGGCGAGAAACGAACCCTTCGGGGCTTAGAAAGAAGTAGACGCAACCATGGAACGACCACGTGAATAGATCCACGCAAGGCTGCACGAGCCTTTTGATGAAAACCACCACATATCGCCATAACGCCATAACGCCCCCAGCACTGTTCTTCGATCGATCATACTTCGCAACGTGCCGATTCGAAAACAAAAAACGAGAGCATCTGCGGCAGCGTCCGGGGGGAAAATTCTCCTCCGTTGAGTCTTGAGGCGACGGAGCGAGAAACCGTTTGGCGAAAGAGCATGAACGAATATGGCCCCGGAACGGGTCGATACTATCGCAAGGTTCCCACAAAACGGACAAACTCTTTGTCGAGCTTGTCCAAATCCTCTCCGAAACAGGACCGGAAATCATCCAACCGCTGTTTGGCGTCAGCCGGGTTCCCAGGAAGCCGCTCGCGGAGCAACTTGAGATACTCCACGAAATTCTTAGGCTTGCGTTTGATCAAGAAGTAGGTCAGTCCCCAGCTCTCCGCATAAGCGGCCGTCGACGTCTCGCCCCGCCGCAACAAGTCATCTTGGACCAGCAATTTCATCATCGAATCTGCGGGACGAACACGAGCATACTGCCTGAGATTGCTCAGGTTGAAGTAATTGATTTTTCCGGTGCCTCCCCATCCCGAGGAACTATTGAAGTCAGGGGATTCAAAAAAGGTTGCGATCCCTTCGCTCAGCCAAAACGGGTAATCGCCAAGCCGTCGTTGCAAACCGGTGTTGAACGCGATTTGATGGCAAGCCTCATGCAAAATGGTGGCGACTTGACGTTCCGCCTGAGGTCTCGAAAAAATCTCCGTGATCAGTTCTTCGCGTTGGACCTGAGCCCCCGGGGGTAACATGCCTTCGATGCCGGTGAGATCAAACGTAGCCAATCGGTTCGTGGTTTGGGTGTAGTAACCAAAGGTGTTTTCCCCTCCTCGAAAATCCCGCTTCGAGTATTCGACGTAGTCGTCTTGATGGCTGAAAATCAAAGCGACCATGGGGAAGCGAGGGGACTCGAGCTCAATCCCTTTTTCTTTCCAAAATCGGACCATGCCTTTGTACATCCGCTCGTAGAGATTGGCATTCCATCGAGCGTACACGTCGGTAGTGTCGTAACAGACCACAAAGTGTTCGGTGACGATGAATTTTGCCCCTTGGGGCATCAGGACCAAGCACTTTTCGGCAAGCTCCTTGGGTGGAGTCGCTTTCATCGGCCCTTCCAACTCGACAATCGACTGGATGCTTTGGATGGAGGCATCGGGCTCTGTCGAAGGGTCGGAGGGTTTCGAAGATCCTTTGGCCGCTGCGGGAATCGTGACCATCTCCCCATCTTCATTGAGTAACAACATCCCGTACTTAGCGTTTTGCACCACCAGTTCGCCGATGATCGGTTCGAGTTCCGTCGCGCGAAAACGGACCTCGATCAAGCGTGCGGCTTCGCTGTTCTTTGCTGACTCCTTCGCTGGATCGGTCTGTCCCACCGCCAGGGGAAGAACAGCCGCCAGGGGAATTACCACAGCCAGGGGAAGCACCACAGCTAGGGACGCAAAGAATCCTGCGGATCTCGGAAGCGTAGGGATCAACAGCGTAGGGATCAACATCGTCTCAGGCCGCCTGTTCCTTGGTTTCCAAAACCTACCTGGGTCCCAACATGTGCCGCCGTTCGATCCGCGACAGAACCCAGGGCACTGAACAATTATCCCTCAGAAACCGCTCCGGACTCTATTCGTCGCCTCCGGCAGGTCCCTTTTTCCGAAAAACGGCTACGACATCCTCGACAGGGACGACATAGAGCTGGTTGTCGGGCTCAAAGTCGACCGGAATTGCGTTTTTCGGATGAAAGATGATCTTATCGTATTGGCGCAAAGGCATGTCCTCGTCGTGCTCGACTTGGCGACTAATGGTGACGATCCTGCCTGTGATCGTCGGAATCTCTGCCACATCGGGAAGGGCGATCCCCCCTTTTGTCTCCCGTTTGGGCTCATCCTTAAGAACCAGTACCCGGGCACCGACCGGCTCGATGGTCTCAAATTGCGTCTTTTTTGCCATGGGAATCCAAAACTGAGGAATTGATCCGAAATCGATGAAAATCGTGCGAAGCACCTAAACTGGATCGTGCGACCGCCAGTAGCTCTACCTTTGTCACCATTGTCGACACCGTTCACCGCGTTCGACGCCATTGCCGACACCGTTCACCGTGTCCGACATCATTGCCGACACCGTTCACCATGTTCGACACCAATGCCGACTTCGGCTCGCAAACCGATACCGCGTCGGGCCGCGTCGCGCCGCGTCGCGCCGTCACAAGCTCGGAACGCTCGTCGGCCGCCTCAGCGTCCCCGAGCGTACCTTAGCGGAACCATCGCGTCGAAGCGAATCGAAGCGATCTTTCGCAGGAAAGCGGGGAGTCAACGGGGAGCGAGCGGGCCGATCCGTGGACACTTTGGGGGTCCGATTAGGTAAAATCGTCCGAAAATGAGGCTTAAGGCTAGCCTCCACCGACAACAGGATAGACCCGGCCCATAAACTAGCAAGTACATTTGGACTTGCATCCCGGGACAAAATCGTCATACTCCGGGGCCCATTTTTGGGAAAAGATAAGAAAATCCGTTCGCCCTCGATGCGGCTTGAACAGCGAATACAACTTATTTTCGGCACATAGTTTTAGATAAATCGGAATGCAGCTGGCATGATTGAGACGATTGCGGTCAAGAAGCGCGACGTGAAGGGTTCGCGGGCGATGATCAAGATTCGGGAGAGTGGATCGATCCCTGCGATTCTATACGGACACGGCGAAGAAAACGTGTGCTTGACGGTGTCTCTCGACACGGTCAACAACTTGATCAAACACGGCACCAAGTTGGTCACTTTGAGCGGTGACATCAACGACACAGCACTGCTTCGCGCGGTTCAGTGGAGCAGCATGGGTGACTACATCATCCACGTCGACTTTGCTCGGGTCTCTCAAACAGAAACCGTGGAAGTTTCGGTTCCTATCCATTTGCACGGCGAGGCTCCTGGCGCGATGTCATCGGCCGGTCAACTTCGCTTTGTCACGCATGAAGTCACGATCCGTTGTCCGGCGGTCAAGATTCCTGAGTTCATCGTTTGTGAAATCGGCGCCTTGCAACTCGGCCAGTCGATTCATGTCAACGAATTGAAATTGCCAGAAGGCGCGAGCGCTGTGACCCCAGGTTCGATTGTCGTTGTCCAAGTCGCGACGCAATCGGGTGCTGATGGAACTGACGCCGTGGCTTCGCCATCGGAGCCAGAACTTATCCGCAAGGAGAAGGCAGCCGACGCTGGGGCTTAGATCGGATCGTCCCTCCGGGAGAGATGCCGCCATGAACTTGAGCAATCATGCCGTTCGTGACGCGGTATTACCCTCGATCACTGCAGATTGGCTTACAGCAGTTAGAGGTTACCAACGGGCGCTGCAGGACCTGGATGTTGCCGCAAAGTGAGTTCGGACGGTAGTCCGACTCCCTGACGCAACAGCAGTGGCTAGTGAAGCAAGGTTTTGCGATGCAGACTTCGCCAGCACAAAGCAAATCGGTAGCAAGCAAATTGGAAACATCGAGCGTCGCAAGAGGCTTATCGATTGTTGTCGGGCTAGGAAATCCCGGCGACAAATACCGACATACACGACACAACATAGGCTTTGATTGCCTCGACCGACTCCATGAATCCATGGGCCGTCCGGTAGTCCAAGCGAAATTCGAGTCACAACTAGTCAAAGGGACAATCGCAGGAAGCGATGTCTGCCTAGTGTGGCCGATGACATTTATGAACTGCAGCGGCCGAGCGGTATCGCAGGTTGCCAAGTTCTACAAAGTCCCCGCCGAAAACATCTTAGTGGTATGCGACGACCTAAGCTTGCCACTAGGGAAACTGCGGATGCGACGCAACGGATCCAGTGGTGGCCAAAAAGGCCTCGACGACATCCTGAAATCGCTTGGGACGCAGGATGTGCCTCGATTACGCATCGGGATTGATGCAACTCCCGAACACTGGGAGACGGCAGATTACGTGCTCAGCAAGTTTTCTGCCGGGGAACGAAACGTGGTGGGTGACGCCTTGTCACGAGCCACCGAAGCCATTAAATGCTGGCTGACCGACGGGGCTGAAACAGCCATGAATCGCTTCAATGCGACTCGCTAACGGGCAGCAAGCGACTAAAATCGCACAACGAGAACCGCATAATCTGCGAGCTTTGTGTCTTGCATCCGCGACCAAGGCTCGAAACAATCAAGAGAATACCGTTAAAAGTCGAAATTGACCGAGGAGTTGGACATTGGCTAGCGCATTTTACGAATCATTGTTTCTCTTTGATAGCAACCACTACGCTCGCGACCCAGGTGGGATTGCCAGCAGCGTTCAGTCGATGATCACCGATCTCGGCGGCGAGATTTTGGTGAGCCGACTCTGGGCTGAGCAAAGGCTCGCCTATCCGATCAACGGCCACCAAAAGGGAACCTATTGGTTGGCGTATTTCAAGCTTGATACCCAAAAGCTGAAAGAACTCAATCGGACTTGCCAATTGAACGAAGCACTCCTTCGCTTCCTGTTCACCCGCGTCGATCCACGTTTGGTCGATGCCTTGGTCGCGCACGCTCAAGAAAAGGTGGTTGTGCCGATCGATCAACTTGAACGTCAACCAGTCGGTGCTGCGATCGGTGCGGATGACGAAGAAGAAGTGGAAGGCGAAGAGGAGTAATCCTCGCCATTCCGCTACGATGGTTCGAAGGGAAACGACCGAACGGAACGATGACCCGTGGCTGGATTCGAAGGATCTCGACTCAGCCCGTGACACGCTCGACGGATACACGCTCGACGGATACACGCTCGGCTCCCGCAACGACCGCTGAACCCTGTCCTCAGGCTCAGAGGCACCCCTAACGAACTCAAATATCGTATCGGAAAGACCAAACCGGAAACATCGAACCGGAACATCGCACCACCCCGTGAGGAGATCCAACCATGGCCAGTTACAACCGCGTCGTACTCATCGGTAACCTGACCCGTGATGTCGAGATCCGACATACGTCCAACAGTCGGATGGCGGTTTGCCAAAACGCGATCGCAGTGAACGACCGAAGAAAGAATGCCTCAGGTGAATGGGTTGACGAAACAACCTTCGTCGATGTCACTTTCTTTGGTCGTATGGCCGAGTTGGTGAGCGAGTACCTCAGCAAGGGCGCTCCGATCTTTATCGAAGGCCGACTGAAACTCGATACATGGGAAAAAGACGGCCAAAAGCGGTCTAAACTTTACGTCATCGCCGAGCGAATGCAGTTCCTTTCCGGAAAGCCGGAGGGAGGCGCAGGCCCCCGCAACAAACCGTCGGGTAGCGTTGGGAGTGCACCTGCTAGGTTCGCCGACAATGGCTTCGTAGCCCAGCAAAATGGCTACCCCGCCCAGCAGGAAGACATGCACACATCCGAAATCCACGAAGAACCTCTCTACCAAGGCGAAGAAATGCCCTTCTAGCCGAGGGAATCTCAAGCTATAACATCACACTCGAATCCTAAGTTTTTGGCTGAAATTCATTGCTATCATGACAACGACGAAAAAAAGAACTCCCCGATACCCTCGCCTCCCCAAAGGTCCTAATGGCGGGATCCAGTTGATGCTGATCCAGAATGTCGAGCATCTTGGCAAGTCGGGCGACATTGTCGAAGTCAAACCTGGCTATGCCAACAACTTCCTTCTTCCTGAAGGATTGGCGATCGTTTCCAACGAGCATCACAAGCGGATGATCGAAAAGCACAAGGCGAAGCTGCTCGAAATCGAAAAGAAGCGATTGGCAACCTTGCGTGGCTTGGCAGATCAAATCGGCAAGCAATCGATCAACGTCGAAGCCAACGCCAACGAAGATGGCCATCTTTACGGTAGCGTTGGTGCGACCGAAATCGTCGCTGCACTCAAAGCCAACGGCTTTACCGTTTCCAGCGACCAAATCAAGCTCGACGGTGTTCTCAAGGAACTCGGCCTGTACACGGTCAAGGTTCAACTTCACGCCGACATTTCCACCGAACTCAAAGTTTGGGTGGTTCCTGCTGCCGGCAACTAGCTCCGTTGGTAACCAGCTCCTCAGGGGAGCACAAGGTAAACCATGGCCGAAGCTCTGCCCCGAGAAGAATACGTAGAACAGTCCTACCTGTTCCGTATTCTTTGGGAGAGACTCGGTCAAGACATCACGCTGCAGGATCTTTTGCAGCAGTGTCGATTCGAGGTTCTCGCAACGACGAAGTTGCCGCTCGCGCTCGACTTTCTAAGCAATGAGCTCAAGCATTCCGGCATTCTCGCTCCAGGGATGCGACGCCTGGCCCACTACTTCACCTCCTTCCAGAGCTTCCTCATCGAGCAAGCTGAAGAAGATCGCGGCCGGTTCGACTTCCGAACAGCACTCCGAATTTTGCAACTGGAAGCGTCGTACAAAGCGGGGGAGAATATGGACCCGCAAGGGCTCTTCTTCTACCAGTTCGAAGCCATCTGCCGTAATCGCTTGTCCTACGATGCCGGGTTGAAAAGCATGAGCGATGATCCGGCATACACCGCAGCATGGAGAGAATGGCTACTGATCGTTCGGAACCAACTTGGATTGGTCGACCTAGCCGATTTGATCTACGGTCGTAGCGAGGATTTCGTGACCTATCGAAAAAGGCATTTGGGTGCGGATGCCGAAGCCGAGTATCCGATCTTGTTCGGCGCTCGCGAAGGAAAAATCGCATTCGCTAACCGTCGAAAAGAACCGCTATTCCTCTTTGCGGCAATGCAGCGTCACCTCGGATATCCATCTGTTCCCAAACGCGAAGTTTTCGACAACACCCTGGAATTGATTCCCCAGATGCAACGGCGGGTCGAACGACTCGAAGCGAGGATCAAATTCCTCGAGGAGGAGCAACGGCAAGGGATCGATATCACCAAGTTCTACGGAAAGGGAAAATTGCCCCCGGTGGATTTGGATAACCTAGAGTAAGCATGCTGCTTGCAACGATTGTACGTGGTACAATCCAGGCCGCGAGGCACCGTCAACGATACGATGATGCTCGCCGCCGAAACCATTCATGCGTCTGAGGATATCTCTGCCGCTTTAATTTCCTTCAGCGAATCCACCAATGACCGCAGCCGCACAAGCGCAAGCCGATCTCGACCGATTGCAACGGGCACGAGATCAGATCATCGCCCAGCTATCGAAAACCATTGTCGGACAACAAGAAGTCGTGGAGCAACTGCTGATCAGTATCTTCGCTCGCGGCCATTGCTTGCTCGAGGGGGTCCCAGGTCTGGCAAAGACGTTGATGATCAGCACGTTGGCAAAGACCATGAACCTCTCGTTCAGCCGGATTCAGTTCACACCGGACTTGATGCCCGCCGACATCACGGGCACCGAAATCATCGAGGAGAACAAATCGAGCGGGGCCCGCGAGCGGCGATTCATGGAAGGGCCTCTTTTCGCGAACGTCGTCCTCGCCGACGAAATCAACCGTACTCCTCCAAAGACCCAAGCGGCACTTTTGGAGGCGATGCAAGAACGGCAGATCACCGTTGGTCGCGTGCGCCATACCTTGCAAGACCCATTCTTCGTTCTGGCAACCCAAAACCCCATCGAACAGGAAGGGACTTATCCGCTCCCGGAAGCACAACAAGACCGATTCATGTTCAAGGTTTGGGTCTCCTACCCGACGTTCGAGGACGAGTTCGAAGTCGCCCGTCGCACCACCGGGCGAACGAGTACAGAAACAACACCTGTTCTTAGCGGTCCTGAAATTCTGAGCTTGCAAGAGTTCATCCGCGGGATCGAGGTTTCCGAAAATGTCATCCGATATGCGTTGGCAATCGTACGACAAACGCGAATAGGACAAGCTGGCGTTCCTGACTTTGTCAAAGACCAACTCGCTTGGGGTGCCGGACCGCGTGCGGTTCAGTTCCTAATCCTAGGTGCTAAAGCGAAAGCAGCACTCTCAGGTCGCGCTCAAGTCGATACCGCTGATATCCAATTCTGCGCGAAACCCGTTCTGCGCCACCGTATCGTTGTTAACTTCGCCGCCGAAAGCGATGGCGTCACCAGCGATACAGTCATCGAACAACTCATCAAGAACACACCGACAGCTCAAGACGAATTGCTGCGTGATGCCCGATTCCAAAAACTATTTGCATCCTGAAGCAATCCGACGCATATCGTCGATGGAACTCCGGGCCCGCAACATTGTTGAGGGCTTTCTCTCGGGGATGCATCGCAGTCCATACTTTGGGCAATCCGTCGAGTTCGTTCAGCACCGTCAGTACGTCCCCGGGGACGATCTTCGTCACATCGACTGGAAGGTTTGGGGCCGTCAAGACCGGCTCTATATCAAACAATACGAAGAAGACACCAACTTGCGGTGCACCCTTCTCGTCGACGGTTCCGAGAGCATGAACTACGGTCGTGGCCCCCTGAACAAATTCGACTACGCCGCAACCCTCGCCGCTTGCCTCGCCTACCTGACCCTCAGGCAACAGGATTCCGTCGGACTCACGCTATTCGATCAGCAGATCCGAACGAAGCTTCCATGGCGATCAAGTCGGAACCATTTGCAATCCATCTATCGTTCCCTTCAACAGTCCAAACCGACCAACAAGACCGATTTGACCAAGGTCTTCCGAGAGATCAACGACACGTATCCCAAACGGAGCCTCATGGTACTGTTTACCGATTTCCTCGGCAGTGAAAAGGAGTCACTTCAAGGACTCGCCTCGCTACGAAAATCAGGGCATGACATCTTGGTTTTCCACATCATGGACGATGATGAACTCGATTTTCCATTCAACGATCCCACTCGATTCGAGGGAATGGAAACGATCGATCACTTGACCTGCAACCCGAGGGCACTGCGCGAAGGATACCTCGAATCGCTCCAAAGGTTCCTCGACCGCGTCCGCCGAGCGTGCGCAAGCGCTCAAATCGATTATCAATTGATCCGCACCAGCCGCAACATCGACGCAGCCCTGAGCGCATTCCTCAGCGCCCGAATGGCTCACATGAGGAAGAGGTAAGCTGATGCAATTCCTATTCCAACCGTTGGCCTGGGGATTCCTGCTAGTCCTCGTCCCGTTGCTGATCCATTTGATCAATCTGGTGCGTCATCGCCGCACTGCATGGGCTGCGATGGAGTTTTTGCTGGAGAGCTATCGCAAGAATCGAAAATGGGTATGGCTCAAACAAGCCCTATTGATCGCTTCGCGAATGCTGGCGATGGCCCTCATGGTCGCGATGCTGGCCCAATGGGTATCTGGATCCAAGTGGCTATCGTTGCTCGGCCGATCAACGATCCATCATTACGTCGTCCTCGATGATAGCGCATCGATGGGGGATACCGCCAACGGCAAATCGGCTTACCAAACAGCCCTTGGCGCAGTGGCATCCATCGCGAGCGCCGCCAAGCAAGACTCGCAATCCCATGTCCTCTCCCTATTCCGAGCGTCGCGAGCTTCTATCGCTGCCAGCCGCCTCAATGCGACCATCGATGAATCCAATCCATCGCTGCAATCCCCCCCGGCTTCGGAAAGCTCCAAAACAGCCTCCCCCGACGCAACCGCAAACCCAACATCCACTCCCGGAACAACTGGCCAAAAACTCCGCGCCGATGCCATCGCTGATTTGCTCGCGAGAACCATTCCATCCGATCCACTCGAACTGCTGACCAAAATCAACGGCACAGTTCCAACACAACTCGAGTGTTCGCTAAGCGATGCGGTCGAAACCATCGCGCCACTTGTCCAAGCAGACGAAAACGAGCGTGTGATCGTCTACCTGATGAGCGACTTTCGCTCCAAGGATTGGACCAACATGGTTGCCATGAAACAACGATTGCAATCGATCAAGGGAGATCGGGTCGAAATCAAATTGATCGACTGTGTCGAGAGCCGACACGAAAACCTGACCATCCTGTCGATGGAACCCAGGCAAGAAGTTCTTGCAGCTGGCGTGCCCACGATGATCAATGTCACTGTAAAAAATAACGGCGTTACCCCCGCACGAAACGTCGCCACACGGATCACGGCTGTCGACTATAGCCAACGCGATGGTGAACCCAAACCCACAGAGCGTTTTTCCGGAGTTATCACGGAACTCCCGCCATTGGTTTTCGATCGAATCGAACCCGGTGAGTCGGTGACTCGGAACGTTCAAGTTGTCTTTCCAAAAAGTGGTTCGCACCTGGTCCAAGCGGAACTGCCGACAGACTCGCTCCAAAGCGACAACGTTGCGAACTGTGTTCTGGACATGGCGGATGGCGTGCGAGTGCTGCTCGTCGACGGCGATCCAGGTGGTAAACACTCCTTCTTCTTCGAATCAGCCTTGAACCCTGGAGGCATCGCAAAGACAGGTTTGATCATCTCTCGAGAAGGCCCAGAGTACCTGCGGGACACCGATGCTGAAGCACTCGATAATTACGCGTGCATCATTCTGCAATCGATACCGAATCTCGATGCGAGAGCGCTGAGCAATCTGCATCGTTATGTCTCCAAGGGAGGTGGGCTGTCGCTTTGGTTTGGCGACGATGTTTCGGCAACCGACTATCTTCGCAATTATGCGGCGTGGACCAAACCGATCCCTGGTGCAGGCAATACGACCCCTCTCCTTCCCTTTGGACTCAAAGGTGCGGCTGAATTGAGCAAAGCCGCGGGGGATACAACACCAGACATCATCGCGGATAATCATCCCATTTTCGCCCCTTTGCTAGGACTGAGCAATTCACCGTTCCAGTTCGTTCGCATCCAGCGATTTGTCGAAATCGATACCAATTCGATTGCGACGACGAGCGCTCAAAAATCTTGGAAACCCGTCGCAACCCTTCGAAACCAACAACCCCTTTGGATCGATTATCCCATCGGTGCAGGGAGAGTTTTGATCTCGTTGACGTCTCTCGATCGTCGCTGGAGCAATTGGCCTCAAGACCCCACTTTTGTCGTTGCCGCCTTGAAGATGGTCGGTTATCTATCGTCCTTCCGTTCCCCTGAAACATCCAAATTCGCTGGCTCTCCGCTGCGATGGGATTTCTCCGCCCAAGAGATGTTGCCTGAGACTCAACTGCTCTTTCCACCCGCCTCTGCTCGCAGTGTTCGCTCAACGCTCCAAGTTAACGCTACCAACGTCGGAGACAATTCACTACGAGCATCCCTTGACCCGCGAGACAGCAATCTCAGTGAGGATGTAACCCGTGCATTGACATCTTCCGGGGCCTTCGAATGGTGGGGAACATCGACCCAAGGCGACACGCTGGTGAAGAACCTGGCTCGAAATACACCTCCGTCCGAAGGTGAGATGGAAAAAATACCACCAGCAGATCTCATCCGGAACCTCGCAGGAGTCAAGCATGACTATCGAACCGCTTCGTCCATCGGATCGAATTTGATCAGCGCGAGTCTTACCAATCGCAACATGTTGCTGATGGCCTTTTTAGTGTTCCTTTTGCTCGCGGAACAATGGCTGGCTTGGAGCGCATCGTACCACCTGCCCAAACGTTGAAAGAAATGTTTACTATCACCCGCACTTCCTACAATTCCTCACTGGGATGGTTCCTAGCCCAGGATGACGTGCGCGTGTTCTACCAGTGGATGCGTCTGGAACAGATGGATCAGTGGCACCATTGGTTCCTGCTCGTATGCTGCATTGCAGCCATATTGAGTTGGGTCATTTACTGGTATCGCAAGGACTGGGATGAAATTCCGCGGACGGTCGGATACGCATTGCTGATCTTGCGACTGACAGCGCTGATTGGCATCCTGATTTTCTTTTTCGATCTGCAAAAAAGAAGCGAACAAAAGGTCACGCGTTCCTCCAAAGTTGCCGTGCTAGTAGACACATCTCTGAGCATGACCATGCCAGTCGAAGGTAACAACCCTGCAGATAGCGGCGGGACAGGTCCCAACCCATCGTCCGCAACCTCCCGCATTGCGGCTGTTCAAAAATACCTCGGCCAACCTGGATTCCTTGATGCATTGCAACAACAGCACGACACAACTGTCTATCGGTTTGACCAGTCAGCACGACCGGCAGCAGTAGCTACCTTTTTGAAACCCAAAAACACCAACGACTCTGCCGGTAGGGACGACTCCTCAAGTTGGCTCCTGAAGACACTTCGATGGACCACGTGGATCGGCACATTCGTGGGTATGATTTCTCTTGCGACTCTAGTCGTCGCGCTGATCGCTCGCGCCTTTGGTAGAAAATCGCTCGGATGGAGCTACTGCATCCTCGCAGGAGTCGTCGGAACGATTTGCGGATTTGTGCTGATCGCGACCAGTGTGCTACGGGCGGATTCGATCCCGTGGCAAGCGCTGTGGGGGTCCGGACCTGTGGAAAGTGTGCGCGTCACCACCAGCCCAGATACCGAAAAAACGGAGTCCCAAAAAACACCTGCGGAGACCCCTTGGGATTCTCTATTAGCAGCGACAGGTACAGAATCCCGCGTTGGAGATGCCATCAACGCCATCCTGGAACAGGAACAAGGCTCCACGTTGGCCGGCGTTGTCTTACTGACCGACGGCCGAAGCAATGCAGGGATCGACCCAATCAATGTCGTGTCCGACGCGACGAATCAAGAAGTTCGTTTGCATCCGGTGGGTCTAGGTACCGATAAAAACCCAATCAACGTCCGACTACTCGATGTGGAAGCCCCCAAACGGGTCTTTCCGGGAGATCGATTCCGGATCACCGCCCTGCTTCAAGCATCTGGACTGCAGGGAACCCAAATCCCAATCCAGCTTCGTCGACGGCCAGGCGGGCAATCCAATAACGCACCCACCATCGAAGAAGAGCGTACCATTGCACTCGGAGGCGATGACCAAATCACCAACCTTGTTTTTGACGTAGAACCCAAAGAAGTCGGCGCATGGATCTACGAAGTTCGAGCATTGCCACCCTCTCAAGATACCAATGCAACCGACAACAACTTCGAAACGGAGGTCCGCGTCGTCGAACCCAATTCGACGGTACTGATCCTCGCCGGCGGTCCGACGCGTGAGTACCAATTCGTTAGGAACCTGCTCTATCGCGACCCCACGGTTCAATCCCACGTCTATCTGCAATCCGGTGGACCGGGCGTTTCCCAAGAAGCCAAACAACTGCTCACGGAATTTCCGAAGACGAGAGCCGAGATGAGCCAGTACGATGCCGTGATCGCTTTTGATGCGGACTGGATGGCACTCAGTTCCGAACAAATCGAAGTCCTCGAACGCTGGATTTCGGAGCAGAGTGGAGGGTTAGTTCTGATCGCAGGTTCAGTAGCAACTCCGAAATGGGCCGGGAATCAAGGCAACGGCAATCCAAAAGCAGAAACGCTTCGCGGACTTTGCCCCGTGGTGATGAACAGCCGCGGCGCTCGACTCGTCTCCATCGGACGGTTTGAGTCGGAAACCGCTTGGCCACTTAGTTTCGGCAATGATGCCTGGAGCAATGACTTTATCCAAGTCGGCCAGACGCTCGAGGAGAGTCAGAAGGCATGGCAGCAGTTCCGGGGTGTCTATAGCTTCTTTGCATGCTACGAACCCAAACCGGCCGCGACGACCATCGCCACGTTTTCCGATCCAACAACTGTGGTCAACGGATCCGCGCCAATCTATCTTGCCACTCAGTTCTATGGATCGGGCCGCGTGGCGTTCCAAGGCGGTGGCGAGTTTTGGCGATTGAGAGAGGTTGGGGAAAGCTATTTCGACACCTACTACACGAAACTCATTCGCTGGGCAGGCCAAGGCCGATTGTTGCGGGATTCCGACCGCGGCATGCTACTCGTCGATAAAGAACAAGCTGTCGTCGGTGATCAGGTTATGGTGCGGGCAGTTTTGCGAGACGCGCAATTCCAACCCGTAATCCAATCTGAAGCACTCGCCAAATTGATCGAACCCGGTGGCCGTTCCACAACTCTGCGGTTGCTACCCCTTCCAGACCCAACCCAAGCCGGCGTGTACGTTGGTCAATTCGTCACCAAGAAGACCGGTACCTATGAGGTCCAATTGCCGATTGGTTCCCTCGCTGATCAAGTACTTTTAACCCAACAAACCGTGGTCCGCGTCCCAGCGCTGGAAATCCAACGACCTCAACGCAATGATCCGCTGCTGAGCGAAATCGCGGCAAGGACCGGCGGGAAGTATTGGATTGGCCTCGAGTCGACACTCGGCAACAACTCCGATACGTCAACCTCCTTGGCGCGGTCGATCAAACCTCGCGACCAAACCAACTTCCTCCCCGGTGCACCGGATCGTGAGTTCCAACAACGCCTGATGACACTCTTGATGGCATTGATCGCAGGTGCACTCAGCTTGGAGTGGCTAACACGACGCTTGAGCCGGTTGGCCTAGGCACCTCATCGTTTGATCGATCGAGGCGCACGGCCTCGGGCGACGAGATTCCTGTTTAGCTCCTCGAGCGCCGGGGCATACATGCCGAGCAGTTTTACCAACTGCGTGGCGGTCACATGAAGTCGGATGGATGCCGTGGAAACCTCCCAATCGGTTTCGTAAAGCACATCAAGCGCTTCGGACAGGAT
Organism: Pirellula sp.; assembly: GCA_046318275.1. Classification (GTDB taxonomy): domain Bacteria; phylum Planctomycetota; class Planctomycetia; order Pirellulales; family Pirellulaceae; genus JBKCUI01. The sequence continues at coordinate 53,580 of JBKCUW010000130.1, forward strand.
TGCTGGGAAATCTTGGTTTGCCTCTGAAACCCTAATCCTCCCAGCCTTGGTGTAGGAAACCCATTCCTTACTCGGCGGTTCACCGCTGTCACTTGCCGCGAAATGGTTGCTGCGGACAGTAACCGCAAGAGCGCATCGCAGTCGATGCATCGCAACCAACCTATTTTCACCTTGGGATCGCTTCTCGCTGGCCATGCCATGCGCGCCGGTCGGTAGATGCTCGACCGTCACCGCCGTCTCCACTTTATTCCGGTGCTGGCCACCGGGACCGCTTGCCCGTGAGAATGTCCATCGGCATTCTTTTTCCAGCACCTCGATCGGCATTCGTGATGGGTGCATGGGTCAGACAAAAATGCGTTTGTTGAAGATAATCCATTCGAGCATCAACAGCCCCAGACCGATCAACAACAACCATCTCCACGTTTCTTGACGCGCTCGAATGGTTGCCCCGGTAGCTACGATTTTCTCGGCCCCAGTATCGATCGTATCACGGATTGCCAAGTCGCTTTCGCTAGCCGAAAAGAGATTCGAGCAGAAGCGTTCGACAGCTTGTTCAAGCCCCTCGGAGTGAACTTCATAGACCCCCGGTACATCGGTTTGAGTATAGATAAATCGTCCATCAACGCCTCGATCGATCGACGTCTTCTTCCCCTTGGGATCGATAATGTCATACCGGTTGGATCGACTGGAAAGAGTCAAATGGATTGCACCTCCAGGAACCACACTCGGTGCAGACGCCGCTGTTATACCTCCCCCCAAATGCTCGATTGCAGCGTAGACGAAAACCGGGAAGGATCTCTTGATCCCCCAGTCAGAATTGACTTCAACCCCCTGTGCGGTTGGTCGAACCAATTCAAATCCCAGAATCGCATCTTGGTAGGGCCCTCGAGGAGCGACGGCAAAGACTGGTCCTACATCGGACGTCATTAGGACGGTCCCTGTTGCGGGCGGCTTTACGGTTCGCATCTCCACAATACTGACCGATGCCATCTCAAGATACTCCGTCACTGGATTGGTTCGATTGACGTCGAGGATCAATGCTGGCCCAGTCAATTCCCCAAACTCCCATCGCGAATCCCCTTGGATATCCTCTGGCGGAGTTCCTCCTAGAAAAAGCGTATTGCCAGCGGGCATAGTCTTTGGGGCGCACGCGTCATAAATGATCAAATCGTATTGAGCGTCGGTGCTCGCCGCTGCGTATTCGGGGCTATCGAGGAACCCGATGCTTTCGACCTTCAACGCGGCTAGCTGCTGCAATTTGGTCGTCTGCAGGGCTTTCTCAAGCGCGGTATTACCAGCAGTCACCAGCAAAACACTCACTTGACGGTTCGGGCGTATTGCCGCATAAGCCACGTTATCGACCATGAAGGGGTCTTGATGGTCCAACTCCAATCGCAATTGCCCACTATCGACACCAGACAACTCGAACCTTAAACCGACCTCTTGCCCCTCATCGATCGATACGGAACTGGCATCGACCAGATTGTTGTCCAAATACAACGAAGCGGTACAGTCGACGTGCTCGCTCCCGCGATTGATGATTCTCGCAAATGTTTCGATGTTTTCCTTCTGCGACTCATCTCGTTCGATCGCGAAACCGACGATCCCGAGATTTTCAGTCCCCGGATTTCCAATCGGTACATACTCGATTTTGAGTTGGCCGAGATCGTCTTCCCCCAGCTTTCCAATCGCCCCATCGGTGAGCATATACACCGTCGCCGGGACCGCTTCGGCAACTTGGATATCTTTGTTTTCTTCAAAGCTCGTTCGCCCTGGATTGGCCAGACCGGATGCGGCCCGCAGCGCCTCGTTGGCATCGGTCGTGCGCGAGGTCGGTTGGATAGAATCCACGGCGTCAAGCAATCGACGCCGATCGCTGGTAAACCCTTGACGAATATCCGCGCGGTCCGAGAAGGCAATCACCATCGCGACATCGTTGCTCGATGCATCCGAGATCAATGCCCTCGCTTTGCTCTTTGCTACTTCCAATCGAGAAGGCTTCACATCGGTAGCTTGCATGCTCGCCGAATTATCGATCACATAGATTCGCCGCTCGCCAATACGATTGAGTCCACTCCATCCGGGGCGCAAACACGCGAGGGTCAAAAGGGCCATGAAAAGCAACTGCAGGTACAGTAGCAAATTCTTACGAAGCCGCTGCCAGATGCTGTTTACATGCAGATCCTCAATAGCTTTTTTCCACAAAAGCGTGCTCGGCACCAACGATTCTCGCCGCTTGAGCTTCAAGAAATACAAGCTCAGAATCGCGGGAGGAATTGCCGCCAGCAGCAACCACTGCATCGGCGTAAGCATGTTGATCCAACTCATGGCATGTCCCTCCTCATCGTACCAATCCGCGAGCGCGGAGGTATTCATTCAGCAACGGATCGATGTCTTGGTCGCTCCGAACCGATACATACGTAATCGAGCGACGATTGCAAAACGAGCGAGCTTGCTCAATGAAACCATTCAACGTCTGTTCATAACGCTCGAGGAGTGTCGCTGAAACCGAGACTTCTCGCATGTCTCGGTCTTCGCAATCGAGCAATTTTAGATCCCCTGTAAGGGTAGGCTTCAGCTCTTCGGGACTCAAAATATGAATCAAGTAAATATCCATCTCGCGGGCAACTAGCATTTTGAGGGCCGTTTCATAGCCCGTCTTACTCATGAGATCGGTGATCATTACCACGATCCCCTTCCCTGTGTTCTTCAAACAGAATCTTCGGACGGATTCCTCCATGGTCGGAGATGCATCCGAGCATGGAGCATTTTGTAGAAATCCGAGCATGCGGTGAGCACTCGAACGCCCTCGTACCACGATCGGTGAAGCGGAACTCGTGAAGGTCGATATCGAAACGCGGTCTCCGCGGCACAAACCGATATACGCCAGACTAGCCGCGATCTGCTTCGCGACTTGAAACTTGCTGGGCTCACCAAAATCCATCGACATGGAATCGTCGATCAGGGTGTAGAAGTGAAGATCTTCTTCTTCGAGAAATAGCTTCAGGTAAAGCCGATCCATCCGAGCGAAGAGGTTCCAATCGATAAACCTCAAGTCGTCGCCTGCGACGTAGTTTCGAAAGTCGGCGAATTCGACACTCTGCCCTTTGCGTTTGCTCCGTCGCTCACCTTTCATCCGACCACGGAAGATTTTCCGACTGACCAGCTCCATCCGTTCAAGCTTGGACATCATCTCTGGAGACAAAATAGTTTCGGTCGCAGACGAACCTCGTGCGATGGAGGCGTTGATTGATTCTGCGGAATTGGTCATTGCGACATCGGCGATCAAGGAACAAAAAGCTCGGAACTCATTCCAATTGTAACCCAAACGGCGTCCCACCGCCTGTTCCGCTCCGAGATCCCCTACTCGCTAATTATTTCGCTCCGAAACAGGCGATAGTCCCTTTGTCGGTTGCCACCAAAAGCTTCCCGTCTGAAATCGATGGGGACGCGATCAACTGGCCGGTCAATTGGTATGTCCATCGCTGCTCACCTGTCTGAGCATCGAATGCATACACGTTCCCATCGAGGCCTCCAACCCAAACTCGGCCGTCGCAAATCACAGGCGAGGCATCACACCTTTTGCGAACCACCGCTTCCCAAACCATTTTGCCATCGATTGTCCCCAATCCTAAAACGCGCCGATTTCGCGTTGTTACGACGGCAATCGTGTTGCCTGCTTTGGAATTGGCCCCATCGCTACCCGTGTCCGATTGCGAAGGAACCCCCGAGAGCGGCACTATCGCTGGCGAGGATCGAATCTCCTGAGCGCGCTCGGCATCCGAAAACGACCAGAGCTTTTCTCCCTTGAGCATATCAAACGCGAGCACCTGTCCGGATTGCGTCGGCACTACCGCCATATCCCCGAAGATTGCTGGTGTCGATCCGCTGGGGCCCTCCAACATCAGCCCGTCACCTTCAGCTTTTCCAAGCTTCAAATCGATTTTGTGAAGCCGTCCATCGCAGCCACCCAAGAGTGCATAATGTTTCCAAATCGTCGGTGAGGAACGCAACTGATCGCCCGTCGAGTACTCCCACGCGAGTTCACCACTCTCCAACCGAAAAGCGAACAATTCGCCCCCTTCACTGGTGATGAGTACGAGATCGTCGACAAAGTTTGCCCCCGCCGCCATGGCTTGCCGGATATCTGCTTCCCATAGGACTTTTCCGTCATCCGCGTTCAAGCAAACCACGCGACCGTCGAAATCACCGAGTACAACACGTCCATTGCGGTATGCAGGGGACGCCACAAAGCCGTTCTTGAAATTCGTTTTCCAAACCTCATTCCCAGTCGCCAGATCAAGGCAATACACATTCCCCTCGACATCCCCGGCGAAGACCTTACCTGCAGCGATGACTGGCGAACCTTCATAGCCCGATTTTTCACGCGAGAACTCCCAAAGCAATTCAGGTTCTTTCGGGAGTGAACCCGCAGCAAAACCTGTGGAAGCAGCATCCCCGCGGCTGGTCGTCCAGTCGGTAGCTTGGAGCCGTCCTGCCGACTCCACAGCACCACCAATCATCAGCAGGATTAGCCAAAAACAGATTGGAGCACGTCGCATATCAATTCTTTCCCGGTGCTGTCCTCAAGTACGTCTTACTAGACTGCGGGTTGCTGCTGGGTGGCACAATGAAACGCGCCTAATCCCCAAATGAAATCAGAAGCGTCGATCCGCACAATGTCTCGATCCGGAAACAACTCCTGCAGTTGCCCCGCGGCGCGATCATCGGTCTCACGATAGCCAAAGGTTGGCACGATGACGATTCCATTTGCCAAATAAAAATTGCAATAACTCTCCGGAACTCGCTTGCCCTGGATCATTCTCGGCGGAGGTGTGACCAACGGCACAATTTGGAACGGACGATCGTGGGCATCGGTCATCTGCTCCAATGCCTTCTTCTGCTTTTCCAGAGGTTTGGAATTGCTGTCATCGGTGGTGAAGGAAACGGCCGCGACGACGAGCCCCGGTCGGATGAATCGGACCAACTGGTCGATGTGGCTATCGGTATCATCTCCTGCTAACTCACCTCCATCAACCCATAAGACCTTCGTCACTCCGAGCATGCTCTTGAGTTCGTCCTCAACCTGGGTACGAGTCCAACGGAAATTGCGAGTCGACGCCATCAAGCAACTGCTCGTCGTCAGCAGGGTACCTTCGCCATCGGTCTCCAATCCGCCACCCTCGCAAACCATCGACGACCGAAAGGACTTCATCGGCCGCTCTGGATGGTCATGCCACAGGCCATGCTCATCGAGTCCGTCGCATATGTGGCGAGACGCAGCCGCATCCTTGTCGTGAGGATGGTATTTGCCACCCCACGCATTGAAGGTCCACCGCACGGCACCTAGCTTTTTCTTTTCGTGTTGTTTCGGATCGCGACCGATCAAAAACGTAGGTCCATAATCTCGAATCCAGCAATCATTGGTCTGGATGTCGTGGACGGTAACGTTGGGAACCCCACGGAGGGCCTGGGAGGCTTTCGCGTAGGAATCTGCTGGACCACCGAGCACATGCACGTGTTCGACTTCGGCAATGGCTCGAATCATTTTCTCCGTCACGGGAGAAATCGCCGCAAACCGACCTGGCCACGTAGACTCGTTATGGGGCCATGAAATCCATGTCGCCTCGTGGCGTTCCCACTCCGCGACCCAGCGATACCCATCGTCGTTCGCTTTGCACGCCGATTCTGATCCCTCTGCCGAACCATGGAATTTATCGCTCATGAATCAATCCATCGCTTCGTAAGGTCTGAATACGCATCGATCCGCCGATCTCGCAGAAAAGGCCAATAGGTTCGCTGTGTGTCGATGGCGTTTAGATCGCAGTCGACGCAGACTAGTTCCTCCTGCTGATGGCTTGCTCGGTGCATCAGATTCCCGGCGGGATCGAATGCGAACGAGGCCCCCCAGAACTCGATGGAATCTTCGAGCCCCACTCGGTTTGCCGCCGCCACATAAACGCCATTGGCGATGGCATGCGATCGCATCATCGTTTCCCAGGCCTCGTGCTGGCTCTTACCGTAAACCGGTTTATCCTGGGCCAGCCATCCGATCGCTGTTGGGTACAACAAGATCTCGGCACCTCGAAGAGAAAACAACCGAGCAGCCTCCGGATACCATTGGTCCCAGCAAACCCCGACACCGATCGTACCGAACTTGGTCTTTGCCACGGTGAACCCGGTGTCCCCAGGTGTGAAGTAAAACTTTTCGTAGTAATGCGGATCGTCAGGAATATGCATCTTTCGATAGAAGCCGACTTGGGAGCCATCGGTGTCGAAGACCAACGCCGTATTGTGGTACAATCCTTGGGATCGACGCTCAAAGACCGAGCCGGTAACGACGACGCCACACTCTTTGGCAACCGCACTCATCGCTTGGCTGGTCGGCCCTGGAATACTTTCCGCCCACGAAAACCTTGCATGGTCCTCGCTCTGACATGGGTACGGCGCATTGAATAATTCCTGGAGACACACGATATTCGCCCCGCGTGAAGCAGCGTTACGAACCAGCGTCATCCCTTTTTCAATGTTGGCAGGAATATCGTCGTTCGTCGTCATCTGGACCAGCGCCAGTCGGACGATGCGCGATGCGTCAGGCATAGCCGTCTCCTCAAATACTTGGCGAACGATTCTACTTCGGGAACCTTCCCGCGGAAAACCAACAGTTACTTGGTCCGCTGCGGAACCCACGGAACATCCGCCACCCCTTGAACATGATTGGCGTACCTCGCCATTACAAACAGCATATCACTAAGTCGGTTCAAATAGATAACGATATGCGAAACATCGCTGACGCGGCGATCATGCCCTAATCGGACAATCTCACGCTCGACCCGCCGACAGACCGTTCTTGCCAAGTGCAGGTGGGCCGCATGGGGACTTCCTCCAGGCAAAATGAAGTTTCGCAAAGGTGTAAGCGTCGTTTCCATCTCATCGATCCAAACCTCCAACTGGGCAACGTGAGGCTGCCCGTCCCACTTGAGGTTATGCTCCTGAGGCTCAGGGGTCGCTAACTCGGCTCCGATGGCAAAAAGCTGATGCTGAACTTTATTGAGCATGCCATCGAGCAAGTCCGACAGTCCGGTGCTCCGGGCTGTTCCGATGAACGCATTCAGCTCATCGATCGAGCCGTAGGCACAAATGCGTGCATCATCCTTGGACACGCGAGGCCCACCAAAAAGGCCCGTTGTTCCAGCATCACCAGTTTTTGTATAGATTTTCATGCGTTAAACCTGTCTCCTCGGTTGCTGGATTCTAGCTTCGAGGCAAGCCTATCGAAGGTGACGGAATTGTCAATCGACTTCCCCGGAGTTGCCGATTGCATCGCTGGCTCTCGATGGTACCTTGAGCAACGTCGATGCCTCCGCAAGGAAACGTCTATGATTCATTAAGATTCCTTACTTCTTTGGCATTCAGTACCACTCCGCTGCCTTTCACACACGTTTTCGAACATGACGATGGATCGTATCCCACAGGCCCCCCAGCAGCCCCCTCCCGATCGAACAAGCCCCTCGGAGCAGCAATTCGATTCCACCCCTACAGACACCAACTCTCCCGCGGAACCGCCTCGTTCGAGCGACGAACCGACGGTGTTCTCCAGCGGTTACCTGATCTTCCGTCGGCGAGGTACTTTGCAATTCCTCTTGATGAAGCATGCCGAGCGATGGGATCTTCCTAAAGGGCATTTGGATCCCGGTGAAACCAAACAGCAAGCAGCCCTCCGAGAATTGAAAGAAGAAACCGGTCTCGATCCCAATCAATTGTGGACTGATCCTGCTTTTGCTTATAGCCATCGTTACTGGGTGGCACGACGCAGCTCACCGGGAACTCAATCCCTGAAGGAATTGACGATCTATTTAGGTTTCCTCCAGTATGACGGTGATATCCAATGCACCGAGCACCTGGGGTATCAATGGTGGAACTGGAATCCACCTCACGCGATCCAATCACAAACGATCGATCCATTGCTTCAAAGCATCGCTGCCTATCTTCCGAATGCACCCGAGACTCGAGCAATCCTCGGGTTGGCTTGACCCCAACCTCATGGCGGCAACATAGCCGAAGTGAAACAACCAGCTAACGTGTCGTTACGCTGTCGAGCGACTACCGGCAATATCACGAATCAGTTCCAGCCATCTCGGTGCGATGGCGCTCCAGTGGTAGCGCGATGCAACCGCGCCAGCGGCTCCCCCCATACGCTCCCGCAACGCTGTGTCCTTGAGTATCGAATCCAAAGCATCCGCCAGCGAATTCGGTTCGTGAACAACTACCCCACATATCCCATCGCTACCGATCAACTCCTGCACTGCCTCGCCGCAGTCCCAAGCGACCGCGGGTAACCTGCAATGCATCGCCTCGATCAGAGATTGCGGAAAACCTTCGTAGTCGCTTGGCAAACAATACGCATGAGCGGCGCGGTACTCGCTCCACACGTCGTTGCTCCAAAGAGCAAACTCGACTTGGCGATCCACCCCGAGCTCTCTGGCGAGTTTCATCAGTTCCTCGCGCAGCGCACCGTCCCCGACGATGCGCAAAACCCATTCAGGATACTTGCGAGCGATCGTTCCCCACGCTCGAATCGCTCGATCGATCCTTTTTTCAGGAGACAAACGCCCGACGACCAGCAGTCGTTTTCGCTCGGACGTTCGACGTTGCTCAATCACCTCGTCCCATCGCGAGTTCGCAAGGCCATTCTGTCGTGGAGCGATCGACTCGGGTGGCACAATCGCTGAGGGAATGGTTTCCATTCGAACCTCTGAAATACGATTCCCAAAACGCGAACGAAAATAGTTGGTAACCCCGTTCGTCTGAGATACGATCCCCGCCGCTCGCGGGTAGGCTCGGTCGCGCAGATATTCCCACGCTCGATTGAGTTCTTGACGCCGAGGGTCGCTTCGCTCGCACAGGATCAAGGGTTTTACTTTCCCCAAAGCTATCCCTGCCAACACATTATTGGTATCGCAAAAACTGATACAAACAGCGGGATCGATGCGTTGGCAAATGCGTCTTAAGGCGACGATGCGCCTTCGATTGGCGAACAGTCCCCGTATCCAGCCACCTTGTTGACTGGTCAACCCCAATCCAATCCTTTGGACTCTCGCATCCATTGGGTAGTCGTTGGATTGCGGATAGGCAAGGGTGACCAAGGTCGTCGGGTGGGTTTTGGCAAGCTCGCTCGCCAAGTAGCTCATCTGTCGTTCCGATCCTCCACCATGCAATCCATGCATGAACAGCATGATTCGTTGTTGTTCAGGGGTCGGCATGGTCAGGTACGAGCGTCGTCGACGTCGAAAATAAGGATGAGCAAAAACAGGCTAAACGAAGGAGAACTACCGAGGGGATCGTGACAGAATCCGCGGGAAAAGCGAATCTCCTACGGATTCTACCCCAATTACACTGGGAGTATTCTTTGGTGCGGGGCCGGTTCTCTCCCATGGTACACTTTCCCCGCGATATATTTCTATGCAACGGTTTTGACTTTTGCGAACAGACCTCGTAGCCCCGAGTCCTTCATGCGCTCGCTTCCAGAAAAAAAATCCGATCATGTGCGCATCGTCATGGTCGGTGATATTGTCGGAAAGCCGGGAATGACCATCGTGGGGTCCTGCATTTCCGACCTTCGTCGAGGGGGTTGCGACCTGATCGTCGTCAATGCAGAGAACGCAGCCGATGGGGCCGGTTTAACGCTGAAGCAATACGATCAGTTGGTCGCTGCTGGTGTTGATGCGATCACCCTGGGGGATCACATCTACAAAAAGCGGGAAATCGCGACGGTCCTCAAAACGAAAAAGAACATTGTTAAACCGGCCAACTTTCCGGCCAAGGCACCGGGAAGGGATCACTGCATTGTAAAGACCGCAACCGGAATCCCGGTTGCGGTGATCAGTTTATTAGGGCGAGTCTTCATGCGGCCTGTCAATTGCCCCTTCGAAGCCGTGGAACGCGTTCTTGAGGAACTTCCTAAAGAAGTCCGAATCAAAATGGTGGACTTGCATGCGGAAGCCACCAGCGACAAACAAGCCATGGGTTATTTTCTCGACGGCCGCGTAAGCGCAGTCCTCGGAACGCATACACACGTCCCAACCGCAGATGAGCACATCTTACCGGGGGGGACAGCCTTCCAATGCGATGTCGGCATGACGGGCCCCTACCGAAGCGTCTTGGGCCGCGAAATCGAACCGGTCCTAAACACTACTCTTACTTTCGACCCCAATACCTTCCATGTCGCAACCGACGATGTTCGGCTCTCGGCCACATGGTTCGATGTCGATCCCAAAACAGGATTTGCCCATCGCATCGAACGGCTGCAGTGGAAGCTAAACGACGCTTGATTTCTCCGTCGATGCGAATCGCTTCGCTCCAAATCGATAAAACAAGGCAGGGGTCACCAGTTGATCCAGCAATGTGGACGAGAGCATCCCACCAAAAACCACCAAAGCTAGCGGATGTAAAATTTCTTTACCCGTATCACCAGCACCGAACAACAGCGGCATCAATCCGATAAAGCTGGTCATCGCAGTCATGAGCACCGGGGTGAGTCGTTCCAAACTTCCCCGAATGATCGTTTCCTTCGAGAACGGCATCCCTTCGACATCGATCAAATGGATGTAGTGGGACACCATCATGATGCCATTGCGACTCACAATCCCAATCAGTGTTATAAAGCCCACCAAGTGCGCTACGGACAACGTCGTGGCCCCAATCCAAACCCCGGGCCACTCGTACCAAGCCGCATCCTTTAACGACTCCCAACTCGGCTGATTCACTATCAGTAGCATGAGCACGGAACCACAAGCTGCGAGTGGAATATTGACCATGATTTGGAATGCGGCGGACCAAGAACCGACCGCTTGATGGAGCAATAACAACACCGCGATGCAGCAGAAGACGCTCAGGAAAACCAAGCGGCGCATCGCATCCTGCTGGGCTTCGAATTGCCCGCTCAGTCGCACAAAATATCCCTGCCGCATCGCAGCTAGCTTCTCGCGAATCGGTTGAATGGCAATTTCGATATCTGCAACGACTCCGGCAAGATCTCTTCCTTGAACGTTGCATGAAACAATCACGCGTCGCTTGCCGTCCTCCCGGTTGAGTACGTTCGGACCGGTCGTATCGATAACATCCACCAATTGACCCAACGTCAATCGCCGCCCAGACGGAGTTTCGATCACCGTTTCATTTACGGTGAATGGATCACGCCTCGATTTCTCGTCATACCACACGACCAACGAAGCGTATTTATCCTCCTCAAAGATCTGGGAAACCACTCGGCCTTGATAGGCGGTTTCCAGCCACTCTGCGATATCCCCAGGGGCTAACCCGTGGCGAGAAGCTTCTTCGCGTCGAACCGCCATACGTACCTGCGAGATCTCTACCTGCGGTTCTACTTGCAAGTCGACGACTCCATCGATATTGCGAATGGATTCCTGAATATCAAATCCTGCACGCTGCAGTTCTAAAAGATCGTTCCCAAATACCTTGATCGCGACTTGCGAACGAACTCCGCTCATCATGTGGTCGATACGGTGGGAAATCGGTTGCCCTACGTTGACGGCCGCTGCCGGGATATATGCGATGCGTTCACGAACATCCTCAATGATTGCATCGACAGGTCGACCTCGGTATTCGTATCCCCACAAATGCGCGATGGGTACCAGCCGCAGCAACGTCGCGAACGCGCCAGGTCTAGCGATCTTATGCTCGATCAATCCGACATCGATCTCGCTCGAGTTCACCCCTTCGGCATGTTCATCCAACTCCGCCCTCCCGGTTCGTCGAGCAACCGATAGGACTTCCGGAATTTCGAAAAGTGTTTTCTCAACTTGACTCGCAACCCGAACGCTCTCCTCGAGCGAGGTACCGGGATCCAATCGCAAGGAAACGGTCAGTGTCCCCTCATTGAGTGTCGGTAAGAATTCCCCCCCCATTCCTAAAATCGATAGGCATGAGACCACTACGCCGATAGATACCGCAAATAGTACATAGGTTGACCGCGGCAATGTCCACTCCAGAATCCGCTTCACGAAGGCCTTTGCCATTCGAGCCGCAACAGGTTCGTTTTTCTGGCCCAGCAACCTACCATGAGGTAACAACCAATAACCTAACACCGGGGTTAAGGTCAATGAAACGAAAAGCGAACACGAGAGAGCAACCAAATAAGACAATCCGAGTGGTGCAAACAAACGGCCCTCGAGGCCCGATAAGAAAAATAGAGGAAAGATAACTAGCACCACGATCGCTGTCGCATAAACGATCGAATTGCGCACCTCGCAGGATGCTTGGTAAACGACGTCCCAGATAGGCTTCCGATCTGCAACGCTCTTTAGGTGATTCTCTCTCAATCGACGATAGATGTTTTCAATGTCCACAATCGAATCATCCACCAAATCCCCAATCGCGACCGCGATTCCCCCTAGGGACATGGTATTGATCCCCAATCCGAACCAATGAAAAACGATAAACGTCAAAAGGATGCTGACCGGCATTGAAACCAAGGAACTGACGCTACTGCGGAAGCTTCCCAGGAGTACAAAAAGGACCACAACCACCCATATCGCACCGTCGCGAACCGACTCCATCACGTTATCAACAGCCGTGCTGATAAATCGCGATTGCCTAAAGATATCCATATCGACGGTCACATCGGGGGGTAGCTCATGCTTCATCTCTTCGAGCAAGCCAGCAATCTGTCGATCCAAAGAGATCGTATCGGCTTTCGGCTGCTTTTGGATGGCCAAGATCACCGCGTTTCCGCCCACAAAGGAAGCCGGTTGGACCTCGCGCTCGGAACCCGAAACACCTTCGGAATCCCGTTGCCATGACGATCCATCCCCACGCCGTATCGGGCCTCCAAAACGAACGTCTGCTACATCGCGTATGCGGATAGGCACTGGTTCTCGCCATTGAACAGGGCTTGAACCAATCTGGTCCAAGGTCAATGACTGCCCTTGGATTCGAATCACCGATTCCCGAGGGTTTCGAAGCATCACCCCACCCCCAGCGAGCGCGTTGGTTTTTACTGCAGCATCTGTCAATTGCTGCAATGTGACATTGTGAGCCAACAACCGCTGCGGAGAGGTAATGATTTGGTACTGCTTTAAAACCCCGCCCATCACGGTGACTTGAGATATTCCCTTAATCGCTAACAATCGATTGCGCAAGGTAAACTCCCCAAGGCTTCTCAGTTCCATCGCTACCGCTTGGGCCTCGCTTTCATCTCTGATCTTTTGTGTCGATCGCAATCCGACCAATAAGATCTCACCCATGATGGAGGAAACAGGAGCCATCACCGGATTGAATGCCGAGGGAATCCGCGTTCTGGCAAGTTGCAGTTTTTCAGCAACGATCTGCCGATCAACCAGAACATCGGTTCCCCAATCGAACTCAATCCAAACAATCGATAATCCGAGCGCCGAGGAGGATCGAACTCTCTGCACTCCTAGTGCTCCATTCATTACCAATTCGATAGGCCGTGTTACCAGCGATTCCACTTCCTCCGGCGCCAACCCTGGTGCCTCGGTCATGACAGTCACTGTCGGACGATTCAAATCTGGGAAAACGTCCACACTCGCGTTTCGTAAAAGGTTGAGGCCATAGGCGGTCGCAACGATGGATACCAACGCGACAAGCCACCGGTTGTGCAATGAGAAAAAGATGATCTTGTTAAGCATCTGACAGGACCTACCTCACCGACGCATACGCGGTTTGCAATGCGGACACGCGAGAAACCGCGACGGAGTCACCGGGCGTGACACCTCGCTTCACATAAACAAAGCGGTCGTCTCCTGGTTCGACTTCGACCATGCGTCTCTCAATCTCGCCATCAGGCTGGCGAACAAATGCAAAGCTTCGAAGCCCATCATGCACAATCGCCGTCTTTGGCAGTACCACCCGTGGCTCACTGGTTCCGATAATGATGGAGGCTCGACCGAGCATTCTATCCCGCAATTCCAACTCTTCGGCTCCTTGAATGGCTAACCAAACCGACTGAATCCCAGAGCGGTTGTCTATCGATGGACTAATCCCAACGACCTTCCCTTCGAACTCCTTTTCCGGGTAAGCATTCAAGCGGATCCGAGCTTTTTGTTCCACACGGACCGAAGCGATATCTCGAGTTGCAACGTAGCCTTGAATTAGGAAATTTCGCAAGTCATGGATTTGAAACAAGTCCTCGCCTGCTCGTACAACCCTACCTGGTGTCCCGAGAAAATCCACCACGACACCATCGATGGGGGAACGGAGTGGAAACGTATCCCAAATTTTGCGATCGACCATCATCGCACGAACGGCATCGTCGTCGAATCCGATCATCTGAAGTTGCCGATAGAAAGTCTCTTGACGCAATTGCAAGCTCTCGATCTTGGCATTCAATTCGAGCAAGGTGCGCGGAGAAACCGTTCCTCCCGCCGTCTCCAATCGTCGGTAGGTATTCGACTGCAATTCCAAATCGAGCACGGTCTTTACGAATTCCAGTTGCAACGCCACCGCCTCGAAGCTTGAAATCTCCGCCAACGCCTGCCCGGCTCGAACTTGCTCGCTTCGATCCACTAGAACTTTTCGAACCGAACCTTGCATCTGCGTCGCGACACGCGTGCGCTGCATCGGTGGTAACTCGACAATCGCATCGACATCCACCACGCGATCAATCGCTCGCTCTTCGACTCTCTGGTATTCGATTTCTAAATTCGCTGACAGAGTATCGTCCAAAACCAGGACTTGACGAGTTAAGAGACTCGACATTTCGTGCGCACCTTGTACCACCAATCGGTCTCCGGAAAAAATCCCTCCCGCTAGAAGTTCGATGTACTCGCCCTCTTCAGGTTTCTCGGCCGCATCGAGTTTGAGAGAATTGCCGTTGGCAGTGTAGGCAAACCGTTGATCATCCACCCAGACCAATCGCTTTTCGTATTCGGATCCTTGCTTTGTCGCCGCCGTCTCAACAAACACGTAATGCGCGATACCATCGCTCCAAACCGCTGATCGCGGAACACTCAACCGCACTGCAGGCTCACGAGTCTCAACGTACGACTGCCCATTCATCCCGGGTAACACAAAAGATACTCGGTCTTTATTCTCAATGCGGCACCAAGCCGAGAATTGCTGGGTTACCGAATCAATTCCGTACGAAATCTTCTCAACGCGAGTTGGGAAATTCAGCCCGGGGAATCCATTCAAAAAGACATTTGCCGGACTTTGAACTTCGACGCGTCCAACATCTTTCTCCATCATATGGAGTCTCGCCCAAACGCTGGAGTTGTCGAGGATCGTGAATAGATGATTGCTTGGATCGACAAACTGCCCTAAGACGGCGTCTTGCTGCAGCACAGTCCCGGAAATCGGCGCAAGCACTCTCAGGATCTGCGGTTTTACCGGCAACGCCACCGCCACTGCGTTGGAAGATGATTCTTTATTCTTGCCGGCATCGCTCCATAATGCATTCAATGCAGAAGCTTTCGACTTGAGCACCCAAAGTTCGTTTTCAATCTGCTTGATAGCGCTCTCTGCTTCGATGACTCTCAATTCGGGAACAGCACCACTCCGAACCGACGGTTGCAACAAAGCCAAGACACGCTGCTGGTTTTCAAGCCGCCGCAACGCTCCTTGATACTCGAAGTACAACTCCTCCAGTTCCCGACTTTCTAACTCCGCGAGAACCTGCCCCGCAATGACATTTTCTCCCGATCGCACATAGATCTTCACCAACCTCCCGAAAAGACGCGGCGAAGCCCAGCCTTCTTGATTCCACGGGGATTCAATCGTGGTGAATGCCAAACTGCGCTGCACATGCTGCATCTGCTTGACCTCAGACGTTCGAACTTCCAGCAAATCCCGCGATAGGGCAGCCAGTTGGATGGTGCCTCGCTTTGCGTCAACCGTCGCACCCTTGGTGGGCAATGGTTCATGCCCCTCGTGCGCGAATCCGGTCACTGCACTCGACCACCAAAAGATGCTAAGCCATACCCACAACGATGAGGACCGATCCATCATCGACCTTCCTCCTGCTGCGTGAATGCATCCGGATCCGGTAGCGGCGTCGTGCTATCTTTCGCGTTTCGAACAAATTCATCGATGCACGGCGGACAGCAGAAAGTGTACTTCTTACCCCCGACCGTCCACTCGAATTGGGGATTTGCCTTGGTCTTAGTCACCGGGCAAATCCGATCTCCAGGCTTTGGATTCCGATCATGCTTGGACCGTATTCCTCGATACTTTTGACCGGGAGTCTGATTGCCGTTTGCCTCGATATCCGCTGCGGTATAGACCCCTCCAGGACGAGTATAAAGAGCCTCCTCCTCCTCATCGGTTGCCTTCGACGGCATCTCCGCATCGGAATGGTCGGCAGAATGGGCTTGAGCAGAGTGCGTTTGGAATGAAAGTCGAAACCTCTCCCCATCGATAGCGATGTTGGGAATGGTGATCATTAGATCTCGACCGAGCATCCGATCCGGGAGAGAACCGGTAAAGCACGATGTCCTTCCTTCCGAATCGCCGGCTTGAGGCTCAGGCTGGAACTCGATCGAGTCGGCTTGTACATCCCCTTCGAGTTGCACAAACCCCTTGAGCGTACCCGCGGGTACATCGATCACACGCGTTTCATCCCTGCCGAGCATATAGAGACGCACTTTGCTGTCTGAGCTGAGGACCGCTTCCACATGGTAACTATCCTGGCCGAGGGAGACCATAATCCCACCATGCGCTCCCTGCTGATGCTCGTGTTCCCCTGTAGGATCGCCACTTCGTCCTGCCGTCCCCGTGGGCTTTTCATCCCCAATCTCGCTACGCGCTGCGCTACCCGCCGCTCTGTCCTGCTTGTCGCGACTCGATTGATCGCGACATCCAAAACCGCTTGTCGCTGCAAGTAGCATCATAAATTTCAAAAGATTCCAATGGATCGATCGCATGGTTATGGACCTTATTGCACTGAGAATTCGACTGTTTACGAAATCAGCATCGTTCGACCAGCGTATCGCAACAGTCGAATGCCGAATCGAATCGCGCCGTGCGCGACCCGTAAGCAACCACCGTGGATGAAGCATCTCAATCCACTCTCAGAATGCGCATCAAAAGCGCCAAATGCAGGCGCGAGCCTGCCACGTGATCCCCAACGCAACGCCTGTTGGCGATACTCGATGCCCCAATCCTGCCGCCGCGATATCCGATTCCGATTTCGACGGAAGTGGAATCGATATCGAAGAACCCAATTCCAACGAGGACTCGATCGGCTGAACCATCGCAGTAAACCCCTGCGATTGGCATTGGCAGGAACCCACCGTCCCGAACGCAGGCTTTCCACGAACGGGCTCTGTACGCGCCGCATTGTAAGATTCCAAGGCGATCTCCCTGCCAACGCACTTCGGACAACGCCTTGGAGCAGGCGGTCCTGTCAGGTTTTGCGCTACATCAGAACTGGAACTTGCTGCATCAAAATTTTTCTCGGAAGTACTCGTTTCCAGTGCACGGACACCGATAGTACCGGCGAGGCAAATCGAATCCCCAATCCAGCGGGTAACCTCGCTGGAAAAACAACAGCAAGACCGGCCACCCACGATCTGGCCTACGAACAAGGCCAGGATGAGAAGCGGTCGAATCACCGAAAATAGGTTTTGAATGCGATAGGGGAACACCATGTCTTCAGTCTAGCCTTCGACTCTCGGAGACACCACGCCGGTTTTCCTAAGGGGCACCATTTTCATCGACAATGTAGACATCCACTTGCTGCCCAACTGCGGCCCCGAGCACCTTGGGATCGACCGAGTAGATGACTTGCATGACCCGTGTATCGACGCGTTCACTGACGCTGCCGGTAAGCGAACGTTTTGGAATCACCAGGGGTTCAGTACGAACATATTCAATGGGAACCTGCACTTCGGGACGGCCCCGGACGCTAGCAAATGCCTTAGCAGTCGGGCTGAACCTAGGTATCTCCGATTCGTCGATGTCGACCCGTAGATGGAGGGGATCGATCACCCCCAACGTGATCAATGGATTGGGAAGTATCGATGCGGGGATAAATTCACCCGCTCGGATTTTCACACTCAACACAGTTCCTTGGCTCGGTGCGATAATCGTTCGAAGATCCAAGTTCGTTTTGGCTCGTTGAAGGTTTGCCTCTGCTTGTACGACCGCAGCTCGTTGCACATCGATGCTAGCGGCGGGGCGTCCTGCAATCATATCCAATTTGGCTTGCGCCTCGCGCACCAACGCCTCGGACTCTTTCGACTTTGCTTGAGCGATCTCCCACTTCATTCTTCGATCGTCGACTTCTTCTTCGGAGTAGGCACTGGACTGCCGGACCGACTGTGCGCGATCGTAGTCCCGTTTGCTGAACTGCTCGCTCGAAACCGACTGCTGGTACGTAGCCATGGCCGCTTCGAGTCGTGCTTGCAACATCTGAACCTGTGCTTGCAACTCTTCCAGCTTCGCTCGTTGGCCAGCCAAATCTGCTTCGGCGACGCCTACGTCTGCTGCTGCGGACCGCCGGTCCAATCGAAGAAGGACGGTTCCTTTTTGGACTGTCATTCCGGGGGAAACCAGAACCTCCTCAACCACTCCGGGCAATTGCGATCCGATTACGGTCGCCTCGCCGACGGGCTCAGCGATCCCAACCCCGCCGATCGACGCTTTGTCGCGCGTCCGCTTCACCGCCAGCACCGTACCCGGCGCAGTGGGTGGAAAGTTGCGAATCTCCGTCGCGGATTCCTGTGGAGTGTTCTTTCGAATGAACGAAATTGCCACTGCAAACATGAATACAGCCACCAACACCGTGGCAATCGAAACGACGTTTTTCAAAATTCGATTCATCAGTGCATCCCCAAATAGGATCGAATAGTCATGGCGTAAGCTCTCATGAAATCAGTTTCTACTCATCGCTTCAAATCGCTCAATTTTCCCATCGGACATCGTCGCGATGCAATCCGCAAACGAAAAAATGCGGTTGTCATGCGTCACGACGATCACAGCTCGCTCGCTCGAGGACGCCACTTCCTTGAGCAGGATCATTACATCGCGCCCCGTCTCTGCGTCGAGCGATGCCGTCGGTTCATCACAGATAACAATATCTGGATCGTGGACCAAGGAACGGGCTATTGCGATGCGCTGTTGCTGTCCGCCCGAAAGTTGATTTGGGTATTTGTTCCGATTCATGCTCATCCCCAATCGATCGAGCAGTCGAATGCTTTCCCGTTTCGCGCTCGCGAGCGTCCAACCACGAACCACCAGGGAAACCGCCGCATTCTCCGCCGCCGTCAGAGCTGGAATCAAATTGAATTGTTGAAAAATAAAGCCAAGATGCTTGGCACGAAATTCAACCAGCTTCGATCCTCGCATCCCTGTCAGTTCGTGCCCTAAAATATGCACTCTCCCCGACGTCGCAGTGAGCAAACCAGCGATCACAGAAATCAAGGTCGTCTTGCCGCAACCGCTCGGTCCCACCAAAAAACTCGTCGCGCCCTTTGGGAAATCGATATCGACTCCATGGAGCACGGTCACTTTCGCCTGCCCCTCACCGAACTCCTTGACGATCCCCCGGCATGAGATCGATATCCTCTCAGGATCAATCTCCATCCAATGCTCCTGCCCAGTCTCTCTCTGAATTGCGATCCATGTGGTTGCCGTTGAAGGTGCGTTGGTATCCCATCGGATTATCCACGGAACACGATCGCTGGGTCCACAAACAACAAACGCCGCAACGCGATGAGTGCAGCGATCAGAATGATAATCGCTGCCACCGCCCCGGAAGCGATCGCGACTCGAAAGGGCAAGTAAAACCCGGTGAAGTTCGGATTGTTCTTACCTGCAAATTCAAAAAAACAGGATGCTCCAAACAATCCGACACTGTAGCCGACAAAACCCACCACCAACGCTTGCAGAAACACCATCCCGATCAGACGCGAGTTTTTCGTCCCGATCGCCTTGAGAACCGCAAACTGTTTGAGGTTCTCAAGCACGAACAAATTGAACATCAAACCTGCCACACAGACACCGACGATAACCCCCAATCCCACCACTGTCCCGAAGCTAACCGGTATCCCGGTGTTATCAATCACGTACTGAATCGCTTTATCTCGGAAGGCTTCCGAGCTCAAGGCTTGCAAACCAGTCCGATCCTCAATCGTCGCGGCAACTTGCTCCGGTGTTCGATCTGGTACGGATCGGGCTACGACAAAAGACATTTGATTGCGGCCGTTATTGGTGTACTGAAGCGCGTGCGAATAACGCGTAAAAAACGTGATAGCCGATGTGAATTTCGGGGAGTCTTTTACGATAGCAACCACGACCGCCCGGCGGTCGTTGAGTTCGACCGTTTTGTTGAGCGCAAGCGGTTCATTTCGCCATACCTTGGTAAAACCGTCTTGGCTGACGGCAACTGCGTCAGGTCGCCGCAAATCCTCGATGTCCCCCATGACCACCTTAGGTGGCACACCGATCAGTGAACTGTCATCGACGCCGATCAAGATCGAAGATTCGAGTTCTCCCTTCGCGGTCCGAACCGTGGCATTGGCCTTGAACAAGGGTACAGCCCATTCGACACCAGGCACTCCACGCACACGCCCCAACTCCGTGTCTCGCAACGGAAAAATCGTATCGAGATTCTTCACTCCGCGATCCATTACCCAGATGTTCGCTTCCGGAACGTCGGAAACGATCGCACCCGCTCTCGCGATCAATCCGAGAAAAATACCCACTTGCTGGTTGATCAATAGGGTTGAAAACGCCACCCCGAGAACCAACCCCAGATACTTCGCCCGATCATAGAACAACATTTTCAGCGCGATGATGAACATCGAGAATCCAATAGTGGCAGCGGGAAACGAAGAGCACGAAACACAAAAATGTTTGCTGTGACGGCACAAGGCTACGGGGCAATTGGGCGAGTGCGATGGAATCTACTTCCACCACTGATCCAATTCGCGAAGCAAATCGCCAGCGATCGACGGTTGCTCCTTACGTAGATTATGATTCTCTAGTGGATCGCTGGACAGATGATACAGTTCCTCACCGCTCCCCTTTTCGATCGATTCATTGGGAACGATCAGCTTCCACCCCCCTCGCACAATCCATCGCCAACGAAGATTCTCCCTAGGTTCCTCGAGATTGTTGGCGTTGTGGGTGAAGCACTCTCCATAAACTGCTGACCTCTGGCGAGTCCGCTCCTCGTCGGACAGATCGATCCCTTGCAGCCCTTCTGGGATTTTGGCCCCGATGGCAGTTAGAAGGGTCGGTACCAAATCGATGCTGTGGGCTAGGTCTTGGCTTTCGCGAGCCGACCAATGCCCCGGCCATCGCATCATGATGGGGGTACGCACTCCGCCGTCGTACGGCGATTGCTTGGATTTGGGCGCATAACGCGTGCTGTTGGGATCTTGAATCCAACCGTTGTCGGTCACATAAACCACAATGGTATTTTCCGACAATCCTCGGCGATCCAGACTGTCAAGCAATTGTCCGACCGTCGAATCGAACCACTCCACCATCGCCCAATACTTGGCAACATGTTCGGTTGGTGCTAACGGCCGCATGCGATCGAGATACTCTTTCGGTGGTGTGTGCGGATCATGGGGCAGAAGAGGTGCATACCAAACCATCCAAGGTTTCTTATCGTTCATCGCTTCATCGATAAAATCTTCGATTGGTTTCAAAGTCTCGCGGCCGATCTTTAATCCATCATCTCCATGGCGTTGACCACGGGTCATCCCATGAGTGAATCCACCTTCGCTGTAATGGCCTTGCCACCATTTCCCTGTTTGCAAGGAAACGTAACCATGTTCCGAGAGTAGGCGTGGCAAGGTCGGCACCTGGCGCATATGCTCGTTCATCCGTTGTCGGCCAGTTCGGAAAGCATCCGACTCATAGAATGACTTGCCCGAAAGACCAGGGACCAACGGAGGATCGTTCGAGGTGATTTTGTGTTGGTGCGGATAACGGCCGGTCAGGATCGTCGCAAGGCTAGGGCAACAGAGGCTTGACGGAACATATCCCCGACGAAACGTGATGCTCTCACGGGCAAGCCGATCAATATTCGGGGTCTTGATATGGGGGTGCCCCATAAAGCTATAGTCGGTCCACGCTTGGTCATCCGAAACGATCATCAGAATGTTGGGGGGCTCTGCCCCGAAACAGCACTGCACCGACGGTAATCCAGCGATGAGGATCAGCAAGAGTAGCCCGATGGCAGCGCGATGATTCATTCGATCTCAGACTTGCTTTCGCATGCAGCAGTTCTTGAATTTCTTGCCCGATCCGCATGGACATGGTTCGTTGCGGCCGGCTTTCTCACCGCGGTTGCGGATTGTAACAGGTTCTTCGGGTTCCGACGCACCTGCCCGATCAGCCGCCTCGAGGTCCGCTTGCTTTTCCGCCAATAAAGTCTGAGTGACATCAAAGGCATCATGGCGAGCGCTGGTTTCCACCCACGAACTGGCAACCAACTCGTCATCCATCGCTTCCATTCGGAAGATAACATCGGTGATGCGTTCGCCGAGAGAGTGCCACATCTGTTCGAACAGCCGCATCCCTTCCCGCTTGTATTCCACCTTGGGATCCATTTGTCCCATGCTGCGGAAACCGACGCTGGAACGAACATGGTCCATCGCCAGCAGGTGATCCTTCCAAGCAGAATCGAGTGTCGTCAACAGAACGGTACGTTCCATACGGCGGATCTCTGGATAGTAGCGATCGTCGAACGCTTGGCTGATCTTCGCCTTGAACTCATCCCGTGTCCATTTCACAACCTCCTCGGGGTCTCCAGACCAACCGAGATCGCGCTGCATCCATTCGACCAGCGATTGGAATTCCCCATTGTTGGTTGCTAAACAGTCACCGAGCTTTTTCTTTTGATTCTTGCCGAAGATCGATTCAACCTTTTCCCCGACCTTCGCCCAGACGGATTGGGCGCGTTCGACACTTGCCCGGCTGATGTCGATTAATGCTTCGTACGTCTTATCCCCAGCGGCTTGCAACTTTTCAAGGACGTTCGGGTCACCGAAACGGTTGGTGGCCCAATCCGCCAACGCAGCGCCATCGATCGTAAAGGACTCAGGGGATTCCTGGTGGCGGAACCGATGAAAACCGACCAGCAGTGGGTACTGCACTTCTCGCTCGATGTACGCGCTTTCAGCAATCTGAAGCATCCGCTTCTTCATCGCGTCGACCTCGAGTCCCTTGAGTTCCTCGAGCTTGACATTCAATCCAAATTTGTTTTGCATCCACGCGACGAGCATCTTCATGCCGTAGTCTTCGGAAAGGAACACATCCCCTTCGCTCAGATCGATACCTTCGATGTACTCGGTCGATTTCTTGATGAACTCTTCGTCCATCCGGTCGCGATCCATCTTTTTAAGCATGCCGACAGTGTAGTGCGTGTTGAATCGGGTATTCAACCACTTAGCCATCGCATCCCAATTCCATTCCGATTGTTCTTCCTCGCTGGGAAGGTTTTCGTCGATCGCGTCGAGGATCTGCGTTTCGGTCGCTCGCTCCGCTTGGTCTTTCGCGTAGGCTACCGCCACGGATGGCTCAACGGCACGGAAATCTTTAGGCTCGAGTTGCACTCCTAAACGAGGACTTGCCCAGCGCGCGTACGACTCAGCGCCGAACATCGGATCGCAGAACTGTTCGACGTTGCTCTCGATCTGTTGTCGGAGTTGCTGCATCACCAGTTCGCGGCAACTGGTCCCCTCGAGGACTTGTTGGCGATAGGTGTAAACCCGTTTGCGCTGATGATCCATAACCTCGTCGTATTCGAGGAGGTTTTTGCGAGCTTCAAAGTTTCGCTCTTCGACCTTTTTCTGAGCGCCGGAGATTCGTTTGGAGACGTAGGGACTTTCGATCGCGTCTCCATTCCCCATCCCCATCCGCTGCATCATCGCACGGACCCAATCACCGGCGAAGATCCGCATCAAATCGTCTTCGAGCGACAAGTAGAATCGGCTCGATCCGGGGTCACCTTGCCGACCGCATCGACCTCGCAATTGCAAGTCGATGCGCCGCGATTCGTGGCGTTCCGTGCCGATCACATACAGCCCACCAAAATCACGAACCACGAGCCCTTGCTCGCGCATTTTTTCCGTCTCGTCGATCTCTTTCACGAGCGCATCCCACTCTTCCTTGGGAACGTCGAGCCGAGTCGCATACTTGTGCTGCAGTTGTGCCCAAGCCATCGTTTCGGGATTACCACCGAGGATAATGTCGGTGCCGCGGCCAGCCATGTTGGTCGCAATGGTTACAGCCCCGAGCCGGCCCGCCTGAGCGATGATCTCCGCTTCACGTTTGTGAGCTTTGGCGTTGAGAACTTGGTGCTTAACACCTCGCTGCTCGAGCAAATGAGCAAGCTGCTCGCTCTTTTCGATAGAGACGGTACCGACCAAGATCGGTCGCCCAGCCCGTTCGATGGTTGCAATCTCTTCCGTAGGGACCTCGACGAGTTCCTTTGAGTCCGCTTTTTTCAGCACGACCGTTTGGTCCGATTCCGATTGGATGTTTCCGACCAAGAACCCACGCTTGCGGTCTTTAAACTCGATCGTGTCGTGCTTGTTCACGCGATCGATTTCATCGGCGACCGCGTTGTATTTTTCTTTCTCTGTCAGGTAAATCGCATCCGCGAACTCGATACGTTTCAGCCCCCGATTGGATGGAACAGCCACAACGCCCAAGTTGTAAATCTTGCTGAACTCTTGGGCTTCGGTCATCGCCGTACCCGTCATCCCGGAGAGCTTTTTGTAGAGCTTGAAGAAATTCTGCAACGTGATCGTCGCGAGCGTTTGCGTTTCCTCTTTGATCTGGACGCGTTCTTTGGCTTCCACCGCTTGGTGAAGACCGTCGCTCCATTGCCGCCCTTCCATCAATCGTCCGGTGAACTCGTCGACAATGATGATCTGACCATCTTTGCTGACGTAATTGACATCCCGCTTGTAGAGATGGTGCGCCTTGAGCGCATTATCGAGCAAGTGGGGCCATTCCATATTGCCGACCGTGTAGAAGCTTTCGACACCCGCCAACCGTTCGGCTTCGCGAATCCCGGCATCGGTCAAGTTCACCGTGTGATCCTTTTCGTTGACCACAAAGTGCTCTTCGCGCTTGAGTCCCATCGCGACGCGGTCCGCATCCATGTATTTGCCCGAGTCCCGCATGGCCGGACCGGAGATGATCAAGGGCGTCCTCGCTTCATCGATCAAAATATTGTCGACTTCGTCGATGATCGCGTAGTGCAATGGGCCTTGGACCTGCTGCATGTGACTCGGGAACCGCTGATCGCCCCGTGCCGCCATCCGCATGTTGTCCCGCAGATAGTCAAAGCCCAACTCGTTGTTGGTCGCGTACGTAATGTCCGCAGAGTACGATTTTTGACGCTCGCTATTCTCCATCCCGCTTTGGATGTTCGCGACGGTGAGGCCGAGCCCCATGTAAAGTGGAGCCATCCACTCCATATCGCGTCGAGCCAAGTAGTCGTTCACAGTCACGACGTGAACCCCACGCCCTTCAAGGGCGTTCAGATACGCAGGCAGGGTTGCTACCAAGGTTTTTCCTTCCCCGGTGATCATTTCTGCAATATTTCCGCCGTTGAGGACCATCCCCCCGAGCAATTGGACATCGTAGTGCCGCATGCGCATGAAACGCCGTCCTGCCTCGCGGCAAGTCGCAAACGCCTCTACCAAGATATCATCGAGGGTTTGGCCATCCGCCAGCCGCTTTCGGAACTTGAGAGTTTGCTCCTTGAGCTCCGCGTCGCTCATGGCCATGTACCGGGGTTCCAATTCCCCAATCTGCTTGGCCAATTCGCCGTAACGCTTTAACTGGCGAGAGTTTGCAGATCCAAACAACGTGGTTAGCCCTCGGTCCAATCCGCTGAGTACGCCGTTGACTGCGGTGGTGGTGCCTTCCCAAATTTTCTCGAGCAGTTCCATGTTTTCGGTAGCCGTTGGTATAGGAGGGGGGATCGGAGGGGACCCCCCGCGCATCAATATGCATGCATTTTACGCATTTTCTCAAGTTTTGCGTGATTGGAGAGTATCGATTCATTCCAAGTGCGTCAATCGAAGGCACCGCCAGGATTCTCTCTCCATTCCTCAGTTTTTCCGCTACTATTTTAGCGCAAGTTAGATTTTTGTCTGTGTTCTGCGCATCTTCTCGGTCGTGTTTCGTTCCCGTCCCCAGACGGTCCCCTTATCCAAGGACTCGATCCAGGGACTCTATGGATGGATGACGCACCCAATCAAAAAAACCAGGTGCCCCCCTCGAATAGCCACAAAGAGTTGCGCGAACCCAAAAGGCAGGCGAACCACAAAGGCGGGCGAACCAAACAGGCGGGCAAAAAGGACATCTCCGGTCATGAGCAATCGAATCACTCTAGTCACGTGGCTCCTCATCTTGGTTGTCCCGATTGTTTTTGTCCCGTGGTTGGCCTACCAAACCTACTTAGCGAGTTTCGACAGCAAACGCCCCTTCGTCGAAAAAGAGATCGAGCGGATGCGACACGCTGGGCTTCCAGTCGACAACGAGTCACTGGACGCGTGGTATCAAGAACGAACCGACCCGACTGACGCGCGGTCATGGATGGAGATAGGTCAATTCGTCGAATCGTCCGACTTTGTGACTCTCGCCCAAGGTGTCCCGCAATTCGATCCCAAAGCCCCCGAGGGTTCGGAATGGACCGAGAAAGGTTGGCCGGCTGAAGATGCCGCGCGCCGACTCCTCAACGATACTGTAAACGAGAGAGAGACTATCCGATCTCTGAGCCGGAAACGCGTTCCGGTACGATACCCCATCCGCTTCAATTCGTTCCAAACAACACTGGCGCACATGCAGTTGCTGCGCGGGCTTGCCCGCCTCATCGACGTGGAGTGCGATGTTGCCATCGCCGACCGCGACTCAGTCGGATTGACCTCGGCGTTACAAACCCTATTCGATATGGTGGAGGTGCATCGCCATGAACCGTTTGTGGTGTCCCAATTGGTGTGTTCAGCGATCCGCAGGATGGGGTACTCGGTGATCCGTAAAGGAATCGAACAAGGCTTCCTCGACGAACCCGCCATTGAAACACTCTCAACGCTACTGTCTCAAGAATCGCTCGCGTTCGACTCCTTGCAGGAAATATTGCAAACCGAAATGGCTGGGGCTCTACCGATGTTTACGAACCTCGATGAGTACATCTTGGATGATTTGAAAAACAACTCGAATGGATTAAGCCGGTCGATGGTGACTGGATTGACTGGATCGAGACGAGCCCGTTACAACGATATTGCGCACTACATTGAACACATGAAAGGCATCGCGAATACCGATACAAAATCGCTCGATGACGCGATCCTCGAGGCAGAGCAATTGGAGAAGCAACTGGAACGTAACATACGCGAAGCAGGTACCTTAGGCATGCCTGGATGGCTCGTGACCGGTGTTGCCGCTCCCGCGATCGGGGCCATCGTATCCAGCTTTGCAGAAGAGAAAGTCCAACGCAATTTTCTGATGCATGGGCTCGCCATTCGACGCTACCAACAAAAGCATGGCGAGCAGGAACAGGGGGCGTTTCCAAGTACGCTTGAGGAATTAAGTGTTGTCGGTTTCGACGGCAAGGCATGGCCCACCATCGGACCTAAGCCCTTCGGCTATCGAATCGACGGCGATCGCGCAATACTCTGGTACACGCCGGTTCGCGCCGGCCGCGAAACCCAACCCGATCCTCCCCGCTTCGATGGCTCGACTCCCTACGAACACCAATACTCTAGCGCAATCATGCGACTCAAGAAATAAACGGGACTAGGAGTCGAGTAAAACGGGGATAAGCGATCCATATGGACAGCTTCGCAGTGGATCCCAAAGGAGTTGTCAGGAGCCTGTTAAGAACGAAGTTATCGGGAGGCGTGTTTCTTTCTTCGGCTCGAATTGGCAAGACTAGCGAGAGACGGGTGAGCTCGTTGAAATCATGCGGACCAACCCCAGCGGCCATGTTAGATCTGGTAGGATGTCTGGTCATGCCTGTTCAGCAGTCACCTAGACCGCCCGTAATTTCCCCTCCAGTACTTCCCCCACCTCTCGCTGCGACTGGACCTGCCTCAAGATGGCTATCCAATGGATCAATGGTCACATCGTCCGGAAACATGTCTGGCACGATGGGTTGTTCACCATAACCGTTCACTGCCCTGGCGTGGCTCCTTTTGAGTGCGGGCAGTTTTTACAGGTTGGGCTATCGCTCCCGGAAAAGCACCTTCACCGCCCCTACTCGGTTGCGTCCCCGCACGGAATGGAACTTGAATTTTTCATCGTGAAGGTCAACGAGGGGGAACTGACACCACGGCTATGGGAAATGGCCCCCGGAGATTGCATCGAAGTTTCTTCCAAAGCGACGGGAGGCTTCACGCTCGAACATGCCCCCGCTGCGGAAGTGATTTGGTTATTAGCGACCGGTACAGGATTGGCCCCGTACATTGCCATGCTCCGCGATCCAAAAATTTGGAAATCGTACCAGCACATCGTCGTCGTACATGGCGTTCGCCATGTCACGGACTTGGCATACACCGAAGAGCTTTCGTCTTTGGCTCAATCGTCCGAAGGCCGATTGCATGTTGTTCCGGTGGTTTCCCGCGATCAGCCCGAATACGGTATCCACGGTCGAATCACCACGGCCATTGAAACAGGTACCCTGGAAAAATTGGTCGGGCTTCCGATGTCGACCGAAAATAGCTCGGTCATGATGTGCGGCAATCCCTTGATGCTCGACGATGTGGAAGCCATCCTGAACGCCCGAGGGATGCGCAAGCACAAGCGGAACGAGCCGGGCCATTATGTCGTAGAGCGATATTGGTAAACGGGTGTTGGTCAAAGGTACTGGTAACGAAGGACCCCCAGGTGTGTTTTCCATTCGAGCGATAGATTGGTCCGATCCTCGATCCAAACGGATCGTGATCGTTTGCATCTTGCTACTGCTAGCTTCGGCGGTCAACTACATGGATCGTCAAACGCTGGCCGTCGCATCGGCGCGCATCAAAGGCGAATTCGAACTCAGCAACGTTCAATACGGACGCGTCGAAGCCGTTTTCGGCTATAGCTTTGCAATTGGCTCCCTTTTTTGGGGGTTCATCGTCGATCGATTTTCGGTTCGATGGGTGTATCCGATCGGGTTGCTAGGGTGGTCCGCGATGGGTTTTCTGACCGGTTGGGCTCGAGACTACGATGATCTTTTTTGGTGTCGCTTGATGCTCGGTTTTTTCGAGTCCGCGCATTGGCCGTGCGGTTTGAAAACCACACAAGCTCTCCTCAGTCAGAAAGGGAGAGCGTTAGGAAACAGCGTCCTGCAAAGTGGAACATCGATCGGCGCGATTTTAACTCCAGTCGTGATGCTCGCCATCCT
The DNA here is from genome assembly GCA_046318275.1 of Pirellula sp. Taxonomy (GTDB): domain Bacteria; phylum Planctomycetota; class Planctomycetia; order Pirellulales; family Pirellulaceae; genus JBKCUI01. The sequence continues at coordinate 82,921 of JBKCUW010000130.1, forward strand.
CACCAGCGAACCAGGAAGCTGGCGCATCGGTTTTCAAGGAATCGCAGTCGTCGGCGCGCTGTGGGTATTCCTTTGGCTTTACGTGGTGCGCAGCAGCGACCTCGTTGCTGCAACCGTGCCGGATCATTCCTGCGATCAACTTCCGCAACAATCCAATCTAACCTCCGAAGAAACGGCCGCCACTCCATCGCCCCACTCCGTCTCTGCGAATCCAGCAGATGACCGAAACCCTTATGCACCTCGTTATACCGCAGGGCAACCCAATCGATTATCTACGGACCCGGAGAACGATCATCGCTGGTGGCACGATGTGTTCACAACCAAGTTTGCAATCGTTTTGGTGATGGTCATATGCATCAACACCATGTGGCAATTGATGCGAGCTTGGTTGCCTTTGATCATGCAAGAAAATTACGGCTTCAACGAAAAGCAGACATTGGTCTTCAACTCGATTTGGTACATCTTTACCGATATCGGATGCTTCGCTTCGGGACTGATCGCTTCAGGGATGGCCAATCGAGGATGGTCGGTCGTCGGTGGACGTTTGCTGTCGCTAACTCTATGCGTCATACTCTTGGCCACTTTCATCGCCGTTCCATTACTGAATCATCAACTTCCCGAAGCACCGCCACCGACCACTGGACTCGTGTCTCAGTTTTTCGCGCTCGATCATTTACGGCTGATTATGCTTGGAATATTGCTGATTTCCGGAGCCGGTGCCTTGGGGATTTTCCCGATCTACTACTCGTTCGCGCAAGACGTCTCGCCGCGTCATCAAGGGAAAGTGACCTCGATCGCCGGTGCCGGCGGTTGGCTAGCTTCGTCCTACGCGCAGCCTTGGTTCGGTTGGCTCGAGCAAACAACGGGAAGCTACGATCTTGGAATTTTCATTCTCAGCGCATTACCCATCATGCCTCTAGTCTGCATTTACTGTGCTTGGCCAAAAGAAACGAGCTAGCCAGCCGAATCCGTCCCCTCGAAGGTTGGCTATGGTCGCAAGCAGCCATCGATCAACTAAGCCTAAACGCATTTAAAAATCACAATTTGTCGTCAACTATTCCTCAAGGAGTGTCCATCATGATGCCTCGCCGTCAATTTCTCGGTCAATCCGCCACCCTTGCCGCCGCCACTGCGGCCATCCCATCCGCGTTCACTTCTGGGGGCTTTGGTATGGGTGTTGCGGACGGGCCTCGCAAACGAGTCGCCTTTCTTGGAACGGTTGTATTTCGGCATTCCCATGCGCAGCACTTTTTGGATCGGCACTGCATGGGATACACCTGGGGAGGACGCTGGCAAGCACCACGCTTTGATGTGGCATCGGTGTATATCGAACAGCAGCAGAAGGAAGGGGATTTGTCCAAGCAACGGATTGAGAAGTACAAACTCAAGCAGTATTCGACAATCTCAGACGCATTGACACTGGGTACTGGAAAGCTCGCCGTCGATGGAGTCGTCGTCATCGGCGAGCATGGCGATTATCCAACCAACGAAAAGGGCCAGCGACGTTACCCTCGCTACGATTGGTTCAAACAGATTGTCAAAGTTTTCGAGGAGAGCGGTCGAAGCGTCCCGGTTTTCAATGACAAGCATCTTTCGACGGTATGGTCGGAGTGTGTCGAAATGGTGCAGGATTCAAAGCGACTCAATTTTCCATTCCTCGCTGGCTCCTCCCTACCTGTGACCTGGCGATTCCCGTCGATCGATATGCCTATCGATACACCCCTTAAGGAAAGTGTTTGCGTTGGGTATGGCGGTGTCGACAGCTATGACTTCCACGCCCTCGAAACGGCACAATGCATGTCCGAACGGCGCCGCGGAGGCGAGGTGGGTATCGCTTCGGTCACCGCATTGAAAGGTGACGAGCTTTGGGAGGAAATGGAAAAGGACTCTCGGGCCGACACCCGAAAATTATTCGTGGCCGCCATGACGCGTAGTCACAATCTTCCTGTCGATGGAGGATTCCCCTCCGACCCTGTCACCTACGAATGGGGTAAGAAAGTGATGGGGGGCACGATAGCGTATTGCATCGAGCATCGGGACGGTTTCCGCACCACGATGTTTTTGTGTCCTATCCAGGACTTCAACTACGCCGGGATGCGATCCGATAATGGCGAGATCATTTCATGCCAGATGTACTTGCCGATGCCAACTCACGGATCGACAACCGCCGATTTTTTCAACCCACTCGCTCGGCACATCGAAAACTTGGTCCTCGAAGGCAAAACGCCATACCCAGTAGAACGGACACTGCTCACGTCAGGCATGGTTATCGGCGGGGTTGAATCCCTCGCTCGCAACGGTGCGCGGTACGAGACTCCGGAGATGAAGGTCGTATACAAGAGCGATGGGCCGCCTGCGTTCTGGCGCGAGTAATCCCAACTGGACAAAGCGGGATTATGTTTTCCCAAGCAATCCAGTGGTTGCAAAAAGACTCTGACTCGTAAGCGCGGCTTACTCCGGGCCCTGCGGATCGGTCGGTTCTTTTTGGACCTCGAGCTCGTGCCGCCAAAGCATATCCGGCTGGACATGCTTTTTCTCGGCGTCTTGCTCGATGTTCTCTCTCTCATGAAGGATGAGACGGGTGATCTGTTCCCTGGTGTCGTTGATCAGCGCCAATAGACCATTGAGCATGGTCGGGCTTTGCCACTCACCGGTGACGAACCCTTTTACCGCATCCTCCTTCAGGTCGGCGAGCTCTTTCTGCAAACGGATCAAGTCCGCTAATTGGAGCTTGGCGGAGAGCTCGCTTTGAAGAGACTCCTGCTCAATCTTGATCACCCGCATCATGAAATCACCAAATCGATTCTCGCGCTGTTGCCGTCGATGCTCGGAATACCACTGGTACAAGAAGAACGCTGCACCAGCGAGGGTTGCGATGATCGCAAGGAGTTTTTCAAGGTAGTCGATCAAATCGCTCGCGATCAAGACTTTGTTCCGATCGCGATACCGTTGGACTCCGGTATGGAGCACATACTCGTTCGGTAAATCCAGCCATGACGCATCCAACCCTGGGATTGTGTTTCTCGTAAAGTCGGTATTCAAAACACCGGTCAGCGTTCTCTCAATCACTCCATCGGGAACTTTGGAGTTAGCGACCAAAAGCATCCGCGAACCGATGGTCGGAAGATCGGAATCAGGCGTATCTGGGTCCACCCCGTAACTGTAGGCTGGAATGCTGCACGGCGAGTAAAAGTGCCGATCGATCTTTCTCCCGTGCGAAGTGGCATCATCAATCGTCGAAGATTGGGAGAACGCCGTCCCAAACGGAATACCAACCAATTGGAATCCGCGGTTCTCGATCAACCAATGCGCCAACGGGGAGGGCATCGAGGAAACGACAAAGATCGCATCCGGCAATTCACGGCTATCCACGAGTTTGAGTTCTTCATAGGACAGGTGGTCAGCTAGGACAAAGTCTCTCGAATCATTCGAACCAATCTCCGCTTCACTTTCTCGAACCTGTAGATCGAGAAACTCTAAGATCTCCTCAGCGAGCAATCGGGTACCGCTGGATCCAGCTCCGAGGTTGACTCGTTTGCCTCTCAGGCCAAGCAAGTTGCTTTTTCGAATCTCATCGCCGAGTTCTGCTTGGACCAGAAGATGGAGCGGCTCTAGCATCAACGGGCACAATTGCCGAATCCTGGATTGCTTGGTCGAGACGATTCCACCTTGAACGAGGGCTAAATCGATCTGATGTTTCTCCAGCCACTCGAGTGACTCCTCGGAGCCATTGGATGGGACCACATCCAGCAGGAGACCTTGATCGGCCAGATTGCTCGCCAGTGAAAGTGCGATCTGATGACGTGGGCCGGACGCACTCCCGGCTGAGATCCTCAATCGGATCGGTGGAGTTTTTTGGAACGGCTGCCAAATCCAAAAACCGAGGGCAAGCAGCGCCAGCGCTGATGCCATTAAAAACAGCTCTCGCCAGCGGCTCTTACGCACCATGGCGAATCCCGTTGAATTCGTATCGCGTTGGACTTGATCGGAACTCATATTCAGTTGAGAGTGTGTTCCCGAGTGTTAAGCGACGCTTGAACGCATCAGTAATGGGGTGGTATTTCGTCTTCGGGACGCCGTTGTTCGCGCGAAGATTCACGCGCCAAACGGACATCGCCCGCCAGTATTTTCAACTCGCGTTGCAACTGGTCGATTCGACGCGATTGATCGACGACAACTTCATCGAGATCGGAGATCGTTTTTTGCAGATGCGTGAAAAGAACTTCCAATTCGACGAGGCGATCGCTGGGATTTTTCATCGGTAGCAGCCCTTAGTGTACGGTACCTAGTACCAAGTATGCCGCTGAGAATTAATACCGTTGGGACGATTTTGCTGCTGAAAAAGGTGTCTGGCAGCAACCAGTTTTCACCCAACCAGCAATCACCAAACCACCAATCACCAAACAAGTATTTATTAAACCGGTATTCGACGAACCAACTCGTTCTCGTTCAGAACGAGCCCTCTGGAAATCGGCATCAGATCGGCCATGAAACGTTCAACACGGTTCGAAGTGTACCCCGAACTGTGCCGATTGAAAACGCGATGCGCTCAACGTGTTCTTCGGAAAAAACCTGCGCCCACACCATGAGCGACGAATGAGTATTCGTAGCTCGGAATCACAGCGGCCCCTCCGCGAACGGCTAGGCCGATGGAACGACACGGCATATGAAACCGATCATGGCCCGGGCTGTTAACACGAGCAACGGCACAGCCGTAGGCTAGCGACTCAGGAGACTACTCGTCGATGTCGTCTTGTGCGGTGGCTGTTGCGATGGGAGCGGAACGTTCGGTTCGCTCGTATCCGAGAGACCGGATCACTTCCAGAATTTCGCTGCAGGTAGGGAACATGCGACCGTTTTTACGCTTGTATTCGTCCATGGCAGCCATGAACTCGATTTCATCCCCGGAGTAATCCCGCTCGCACGTGGTCGGGTCGATTTGTCGGCGGCGCTGGACCTTGGCCTTCCGCTTTTCCTTGGCGATCATCTGCTTGACTTGCAGTTCGCTCGGGGTTTCACCGCGTCGGTCACCGGTTCGGCGATCGTCGGTTCGGCGTTCATCCGCTCGGCGATCATTCGTCCGACGGTCCAAGGTTACGATCTCTTCGCCAACTTTTTTCGATTTTGTCATTTTTCTACCCGCACAGTTTCCCCAGTAAGAAATTCCGATGCGAGCAGCACGCCTTCGCTGCCCGTGAGAATTTAGCCCACGCGTAGAATGAGATGGTTTGGAACATGAGGAAAAGTCTTCCTCTTTCACATTCGATTGGGAAAATGTTCCATTTATGACGTTTGTGCAAGTTTGTCGATTTGTACCGTCAAATTAGTTGACCAGTGGCGAGGCAATCGCCACACTGTTCCGCCGCGGAGGGAATCCTACGGATTGGTACTCGAGCCGTTGATCGGATGGAGCGATTCGAGACGCCGATTACGTCTGCCCCTTTCCGTACCTGTTTTCTGTATAGGATCGTTTTCTGTATGGGATCGATCGCCTGTACGGAGTCTGTCTTCTCGCATCGGAGTTGTGAATTTCATGGCATCTCATTTTCTCGGTCTCGCATGGTTGCGAATTGCCGTGGCCCCGGTCAGCATGGCCTTGCCGTTGGTCGCTTTGCTGGGTGGTTTGGCGTTGGGGCAGAACACGGAACGGTACGCGGACATTCCAGCCGACTCGATTGTAGTCGCTTCGGTCGATTTTCGAGAACTTAAGGATTCGGCCCAATTCCGGATGTGGCCTTGGGAAGTCCTCAATGTGGCTTGCCAAGAGCAGTTGGGATTTGAACTAGACGATATTGAAACTGTCGATGCAGCCGTTTCGATGCCCAGTCCGATGCCTGAGTTTGGCTTCTCCATTCGCACCTCCAAGCCATTCGATATCGCATCGATTCGAGAGACGATTGCGACCGAGATCGAAGCATCACCGAAAGACGAAGCCCTTCGGTTTAGAGACGTGTACGATTACCCCATGTTGCGGATCGCGCAGAAAGATCCTCATCGGGTATTGGTCGGCACCCAAGGCACGCTTCGCCGGATGATGAGCCAACGGATCAAGACCGGTGGAAAAACGATCGAGTTGGTTTCGTCGCGTCAATCCGATGTGCGGCTGGCGATCAATTTGGTTCAAATTCGAGATCTTCTGCTCGGGCTTTGGATGACACAGCAAGAGCAGGTCCCCGAAATGTTTCACGGCGATATCGAAAATGTTATCGAATTGACCGACAACCTTCTGGTAGAAGTCAATGCATCCGAGCCCAATCCGCTGCGCATCAGTTTCGGGACCTCCGACCGCGAAGCGACCGAGAAACTTGACGAATCGCTGCAATTTCTCCGCACCAAAGGCACCCAGTTCGCGAGAGAAAGTGTCGACGCCCAACTCGCTGAAGATGCGTCGATGTCGGACGCGATGAAAAAAGCGGTCTCAAAGTACTCGGATCGACTGCAGGACAGTATCAACGATGCGGCGATGTGGTCGATCCAAGACGATCGAATTGAATTGAAGACCGAGGCTTCGATGATGGCCAGTTACCAGACCATCGGCGTGATGACAGGGTTGCTCCTTCCGGCCGTTCAAGCCGCACGGGAATCGGCAAGGCGCATGAGTTCGAGCAATAACATCAAGCAAATCATATTGGCCATTTACAATCACGAATCGGCTTACAGGAAAATCCCCAATCGAGTGATTCGAGATAAAGATGGCAACCCGCTGTTGAGCTGGCGCGTTCAAATCCTCCCCTACATCGAGCAACAAGCTCTCTACGAGCAGTTCCACCTCGATGAACCGTGGGACAGCCCGCACAACATTCAACTGGTAGAAAAGATGCCTCAAACGTATGCCAACCCGAGGTTCGATTTGCAACCCGGTCGGACGGTATACTTGGCCCCGTACGGAAAGGATTGCGGATGGCCTGGGAAAAACTTCGGTTTTTCCGCCATCACGGACGGGACTTCCAACACGATCGCACTGGCCGAGGTTGCCCCGCACTTGGCCGTTCCCTGGACAGCACCTGACGATTTAGACATCGACGAGAATCCAGGAACGAGCTGGATGGCTGGCGAGGGAGCCAACGTCGGGATGTTCGACGGTTCCGTCCGCTTTCTTTCATCTGAATTGGCCGAGGAGATCGTTCGGGCGCTCATGACCATCAACGGTGGCGAGCCGATTCCAATGCTGCCGTAACTTCGTGTCGAATGGCGTCTTTTTGGGGAAGTCCGTCCTCAAATGGGAGCCGTTCAGTTATATTTGTGCTAAGCCGGTAGACGCCCTGGGGCGAGTACTCAGGCATAATTGGTAGGCCTTGCGCAAAATTGGCTGTGCAAACTTGGTCCCAGTCGTGCTCGTCTCCCTAGGCCTGTCTTGAATGGCTCGCTATCCCCACATTATTCACTCGTCAATTTCTAGAACACACCGACGTCATGCACGAACATTTGGCAACGTACTTTGCTCCGTCCAATGGTTTTCTTTTTTTGGCTGACGCCTCCGATGTTTTCAACATCGTCGGACAACTCTCTTACGTTGCACTGGCAGCGGTAGCACTATGGGGTGCGTACTATGTGGTTTTGGTTCTGACTCGCGTCAACGCCAAACGTTTCAAAACCGAACAGCAACAGGACGAGTTCATCGATTCGATTGAAGATGACTTGAAGCGTGGTAATTTCGATGCGGTCCTCGCAGCCTGCGAAGGGGACAAGCGGGCATTGCCGATGCTGTTGACCTATGCATGCAAACATCGTTCGTTCGGCTATCAGAAGACACGGCAGCTGACGCTAGACCGATTCCAGCGCGACGTGATCGCCGATTTGGACTACAGCATCGCTTGGATTGTGACAGTCATCAAAACGGCACCTATGCTCGGTTTGTTCGGTACGGTGGTAGGGATGATGGGTGCGTTCGGCAAGCTGGCATCGGCAACCAACGTGAACCCCACCGACTTGGCAGGGGATATCCGTGTCGCACTTGAAACAACCGCGATCGGTCTGACCATCGCCATCCCGTTGGTTATGGCGATGGCGAGCATCCATAACCGGATCCGACACATGCAGGATTTAGTCGGGTCGGGATTAGCTCGAATTTTCGAAGCCTTCAAAATTGGTCTCGCTCGCGAAGAGCAACGTGGTGCGAGGCAAAGCGCCTAACGAATTGGCCATCGGTTCGAGTGCGTAAAACTGCGTTACAAGGTCCAGAGAAGGTACGTTGACGTATGGACAAAGATTCCAATTCATTCGATGCACAGGAGTCGGATTTGCTCGATGCGGGCAAAGTTGCAACTCCAGTTGTCGACTTGGATGACGAGCCTGAGCAAGTCGAACTCGGTGCACGTCCTCCCATGGACGATGAGATGGATATCACACCGATGATCGACATGACGTTCCTGCTCCTGATTTTCTTTATCTTGACCTCCAAGATGACCGGTGAAAAATCGTACGAGGTACCGCCGGCAAAGCATGGCAGCTCCATCGCCACCAAAAATTGCGTCATGCTTAGCGTGACACGAGGAGTGAGCGACAGCCCGATCGTTGCAAAAGCCGACGGCTCGGTCTTTTCCGACGATCCCGAACAGCAATCTGCTGAAATCGCTGAATATGTGCAAATGCAGATGGAAACCGGTGGCAAAACCGAAGTCTTGATTCGAGCTGAGGGGAACGTCACTGCCAAGCAACTAAAGAAGGTGGAACAGGCAGTCGCAGAAGTCCTCGAAGAGGGCAAACTGATCAATCTCTCAGTGTCGGAGGCCGGTAAATGAGCTTGAGCATCCGTTGCCCCCATTGCTCCATCATCCGAACCGTTAATCCACGTATTATCGGCCGGGAAATCCGATGCCCGACCTGCGATCAGCCATTCCGCGCTGATGAGTCACTATTGATTCACGAAGGATCTACAAAACCAACCGAGCCGTCGGTCGCCCAACCATCGACGACGCCAAAGCCCCGCGATAACGATGCGCAACCCCCTGAAGCATCCCCGCCTCCCCTTGGATCCAACAACGCTTCCACCAAGCCATTAACTACACCGGCTGCAGCAAAAACGCCGGCTGCAGCAACGAGCACGTCGGGCCTATCCGCCCCTGAAGAAGAAGAGCCGGAACAAGTCACCTTTGCGAAGAAGGAACTTCCCAAAGACGACATGGACATGACGCCAATGGTGGACGTGACCTTCCTGCTCCTGATCTTCTTCATGATCACCGCATCGTTCTCAAGCGAAAAAGTTTTTGAGAAGCCACCGCCGCTTTCGGACTCGCCAAGCACAAAGCCGATGGAGAAGCCGCCTGAGGTCTATGACAGCGTTCGGGTTCAGATCGATGAGTTCAACGCTTACACCGTGATTTTCCCAACCGGTGACCAGCGGGAAGCTAGCAGCAAACAAGACTTACTAATGGCGCTTGGCGAAGCTCGCGCCGAGGTTTCGACGGGTAAGGAAGATGAAAATCTTAAGTTATTGATCGATGCCCATGAAGAATGCATCCATGCTGCCATCGTCGCGGCACTTGATGCAGGGCGAGAAAAAGGGTTCAACAGTTTCAGCGTTACGGTCGTGGAGGAGTTTGAGTAGCCAATGAGCGCAAAGCAGTTCATCAATATGCTCGAGAGCAAAGGCCTACTCGACCCTGAAATTATTCAAGAGCTCCACAACCAAGTGGAGCAATCGAAAGTCCGCGTCACACCGGAAGCCATCGCTCGGTTGCTGGTCGATAATGGACAATTGACGCGCTTCCAAGCCACCAAACTGATCACCGAACTCAATGAAACAATCGGTGCGGCTGGAACCGATCCGGCATCGGCAGCATTGCGTGGTGGACGCCCAGTAGACATCCCCACCCCCAAAAAAGGGGACTCCGTGGAAGATCTTTTGCCACCAGATGAACCCGAAGTCGTCGAGGTTGCCGAAGTAGTTGAAGATCCCGTTGCTGAGGTTGTCGAAGTTGTTGAGGCAGAGTCGACGGAAGACCCCTCCCCGAAAAAGAAGAAGAAAAAGAAATCCTCGTTCGTTGAAGATCCAATCTCTGAAGTTAAAGTCGCTCAAGCCCCGAAACCAAAGAAGGCCAACAAGAGTCCTTGGGAATCCTTTGGAATCGTCGGTGTAGGATTCATCGTTGCCCTCCTCTTCATCTTCTTTGTACCCCTCTACATTTGGTTCGCTCGAGGATCCGCAAAGGAGTCGTTCGACATCGCCGAGGAGCTTTTCAAAAACCGCGACTACGAACGGGCAATCAAGCAGTACGAAACGTTTGCAAGTACCTTCACGAGCGATGAAAACGTCAGCGTGGCCAAAGTCAAGGCTTCCATCGCTCGTGTTCGCCAGGATGCGGAAAAGAACGCAGATCCAACCATCGCTCTCAAGACCGCGCAGGAACAATTGCCAAAGATTGTGAACGAGCCCGGTCTGGCTCAAATGCGTGTCGACGTAACCGATACGCTTCTCCGAATCGCTGAGAAATTTGTGATCAAGGCGGAGAACATGACCGGGACCGAGGATCGAAAAAATTTGATCGGTATGATGAACCAACAAATGGAGCTCATCCGTGATCCAAGGTACGTCGGCACACAAGAGCGAACGCAAAATGAACAGCGCATCAAGACGATTGAGGAAGGCCAACAGCGTGTGATTCGCGATATCCAGCAGAGCGAAGACCTCGCTACTACTCTCGCGAACATGCAGCAAGCCATCGATGCGCAGGACGTAACGAAGACCTACGACCTTCGAAAGGAATTGATTCGCAAATATCCACCGCTGGAACCCGACAAAAAGCTGCGCGAATTGATGCAGGCAGCCACCAATCTTCAAAAGGGATTGGTCGCTAAATCAAGCTCGTCACCCACCGTCAGCAATGAACCTGCAACCGTCTTTAATACATCCACAGCGCTACTGACCAGTCGGACGGGTAATACAGTCGACAGCAATAGCAATGACGTAGCATTCCTTCGCGTCAAAGGATCCGTAGTGGCGATCCAAGTCTCCAACGGCGAAGTTCTTTGGCGAAAATACATCGGCCGCGATTGGAACTCGGAACCGCAGCGCATCGCTCCAACCAGCGATAGCGATCCAATCATCGCAGTCGCCTCCCGAGGCACTGTAAGCCGACTATCAGCGAAAGATGGCAGCCTCGTATGGGAAAGTAAATTTCCAGAACGAATCCTCGAACCATCGGTCGATGGGGATGATGTTTTCGTCTCCACCATCGGAGGTAATGTCTATTGCTTGGACGCACTTTCGGGGCAGTCTCGATGGGCTAAGAAGATCCCTCAACCGATTGATGTAGGAATGGGCGGTGCGGCCGGCAAACGCAAACGATACCTCCCAGGGAATCATTCGAACCTTTACGTGATGAGCCGAGGAAATGGCGAATGCGAAGAAGTCGTCTACGTCGGACACAATCCAGGAACCATCGTCGTTCCGCCGATCTGGGTCCTCAATCAACTGATCCTATTTGAAAACGCAGGGCCCGATCACTGCCTCATGCGGGTCTATACGACCAACGATGAAGGATTGCAATTGACCCAAGCTCAAGCGCCGGTTCGATTCAAGGGCCACGTCGTGGTTGAACCCCAGGTGGAAGGCCGACGATTGGCAGTTGCTACGAACCTGGGCGAAATCGCCATCCTCGATGTCGAAGTTACCAATGCGCGCGACAAAGTGTTCAAGATGGTGAACTTGGTATCCAACGAAGCTGCACCCAAGGTGACTTGGCCATTGATGTCGGGGACCGACCTTTGGTTAGCCTCAAGCCGTCTGGCATACTTCCAAATACAAATCACCGGCCAAAAACTCAATTCGATGTGGCTCAAGGATGACTTGGACGAGTTCACCTGCCGACCTAGCAAGATCGGAGAAACCATCATCCACAGCCGTATCGTTCGCGGTACTGGTGGAGTTCGTGTCGCCGCCGTGGATCCGAAAACAGGCAACCCGTTCTGGGAAACCGATATCGGAACTCCCGTCGCTTCGATCACGCCGCTCGGTGACTCACTGGTTGCAGTTACCTCCCAAGGGGCCACATTCAACGTCGACACGAAATCTTTTGGATCTCAAAAGCCCAATTTGCAGATTGAGAACATGGGTCGCAACCAGCGTTCGATGATGTTCGCGAACTCGACGCAACTCGAGGACGGACGCAGCGTGATGCTCAACTCAGCCCAGGGAAGCCAACTCCTCCTCGTCGATCCTAGCCGTAAAGCAGGATGGACCACCAAATTGGTCAATCTCGATCTGGCCAATTCGTATCCAATCACCGCCCCGATCGCGGTCGGAAATACGCTCGTTATTCCACTCGAAAACTCGCAACTACTGATGATCGACCCGGAAAGTGGAAAGCAGATTGGGACAGCCTTCCAACCGACGATCGCTGCGGGTGAACGCCCTGTATGGCTTAATCCCCTGCTTCTATCCGACAAGCAATCAGTAGTCATCGCTGACCAAAAACGAAACCTATACAAGCTATCAACGGGCAAGCAGCTTCGATTGCTCAACTCGCAACCTCTTGAAAAATCGATCAAGGGGCGGCTGGCTTCGCTGAATGATGTCATCGTCGGAATCTCGCCAGGTGCGTCGGGAGATATCATCGACTTCTACGAAAGTGGCGAGTTCAAGAAGACAGCATCTCTCACCTTCGAAGGACGATTTGCGTGGGGGCCCTATGCAGCGGAAACCGATGCAGGCGTCATCGGTTTAGCGCTGAGCGACATCGAAGGTCTCGTCGCGTTCAATTCCGAAGGCAAACAACTGTGGTCGACCCCGCTCCCACAAGTCGTGTTGGTAGGCACACCTTTGACCAGTGGATCCGATTTGATCCTGTCGAGTACCACGGGTGAGTTGATCCGCATCTCTAGCCGAGATGGAAAAGAGACCGCTCGAGGCACGGCAGGAGAACCTATCGCGGGTACTCCCCGAATGGGACCCAATGGTTTGATCATACCCGGTGATGAGGGAATCATCATCAATGCGCCGCTTCCATCGGAATCGAACTCCAACCCGACAGGCAATCGCTAATGAGACGGTGGAGCGACGCAGAAATGAACCCTACGGTTTCTAAGCAATCTTTGTCAAAAACCGGCCTTGGCTGGCTCGTGTGTTTTGCGGCCGTTGTCGTTTTCTCGGCATTCACTCGCTCTGCGTGCGCGCAAGACAACTATGACAAGATCCTCCAAGAGGTCGAAGTAGTCACATCTCTTCTCGACGAAGAGCCCTTCGACATCATCACCCTGAAGCCCGAAGCGACAGGCCGGAGCGTCAAAGTTGCACCGGTAGAGATCCCCAATCGCCGTATGCCTACGGCGACCAAGGATACAGACAAACTCCAAGTAACCATTTTGCTCTTTCCATCCCGTCGCTACGAGGTGCTTTGGAAGGATATCGAAAAAGTCTCCTTCTATGAGCAGATGATTCTGGCTAAAGCCAAGCAACTCGTCGAACAGAAGAATTTCGGTGAAGCGTTTGAGCACCTCAATTTCCTCTTGGTGAACTACCCGCAAACCCCTGGCCTTCAGGTTCTGAGGCAAGATTTCCTGTTCGCCAGCGCTGTCGAAATGGTCAAGCAAAAACGCCTCGCTCATACTTTGGCCGTGCTCGAAGAACTTCAACGAAGTTTTCCGAACTACCAAAAAGAAAAAGTACGAGGTTACATCACCAGCGTATCGAGCCAACTCATCAAGTCGTACTTCGACAAAAAAGATCTAGCGACGGCTCGATCGATGATCAACCGCCTCGAAAAGGACTACAAAGAGGACCCGCTCCCCGTCGTGGAAGAATGGAAAGGCAAATTCCTCGACCTAGCGAAAGAATACTTCGATCGCGCGATTGCATACCGCGACCAAAAGGATTTTATGAACGCTCGACGCGAAGCTACGAAAATGCTCGAGATCGAGCCTAGCATCGAGGGTGGTCGCCAACTCCTAAACGATTTGCTCAAAGAGTTTCCGATCACGCGGGTCGGCGTTTTTCAAACCGCAGACACTCCGGACACCGCCGCACTCGCCAATTGGCCAGCGTTTCGTTCTGGTCAATTGATCAGCCGCCCGCTGTTTGAGTTCCGAAGCACCGGACCCGAAGGTGGGCAGTACCGATTTACCCTCGGTTCGTTTCAGCAAAGCGATGATCGGCTCGAACTCGATATGACCATCCAGAATCCTGGAGTAGGTGCGATCCCCAACAGTTTAAACCTATCTCAATCCTTCCTCCGACGTGCAACGGTAGGGAATGAAGATTATGTACCAGGATGGGCGGCCATTTTCGATTCGGTGTCGGTCTTCGGTCCCGAACGACTGAAAGTTCGATTCCGTCGCCCTCACGTTCTACCGCAGGCATTCCTCCAATGGCCTATCGAAACACAGGTCGAAGGCTCACCGCCACCCGGAGTCCTGTACCGTTTCAAATCCCAAGATGGCGACACCAAACGGTTCGAATGGGCATCGTCGAACCCAGCTGCAGATTACCAACCGATCGAAATACACGAAACACTTTATACCGATCCGAGCCAAGCCATCAACGATTTGCTTCGAGGTGAAATTGATATTATCGATCGCCTCTTCCCTGCCGATGCGAAGCGGTTGGAAGCCTCGATAGTCTCCAAGACGATCAATGTGGCGACGTACGCACTGCCAACGGTTCATATGCTCGTTCCTCGCACATCCAATCCCTATCTCGATGACCGCGAATTCCGACGAGCGCTTCTTTATGCGATCAACCGAGAAGGAATCTTACGAGGAGAGATTCTCGGTGGTAGCGAGTCCGAGCAGAGCCGTGTCATCAGTGGCCCATTCCCTCGCGGTGCCTCGGAACAGGATCCAATCGCCTACGCGTATAACAACAGTGTCGAGAACCAAGCGTACGATCCACGGTTGGCCAAAGTTCTCATGCTAATCACCAATAGCAAATTGAAGATGATGTATGAGAAGCGAAAGGAGCCATTACCCGCTCTTCCGAAAATTCGCCTGGGAGTTCCCAACTACGAAGCGGCACGCGTCGCAGGCCAAGCCATCATCGAGCAATGGAAACTCATCGACGTTCCCGCTGAGCTGATCGTTCTCGATAAAGTACCTGGCCCGAAGGATGAATCGCCAGTCGATATCCTTTACCTGACGGCATCCATCTGGGAACCCGCTACCGATGCCGAGCGATTGTTCGGGATCGGTGCTCCCGCGGAAACCAATAACCAGTTTATCGTACAAATACTTGGGCAATTGAGTGCGTCTCGGAATTGGCGTGAGGTTCGGCAAAGCTGCCAAGATCTTCACGCGTTGGTTGCGGCACACCTGCCCATCCTGCCACTTTGGCAAGTGAGCGAATCGTTCGCCTATCGAAACGATGTATCGGGCGTAACTCCACGACCATTGGGACTGTATCAAGACCTCCAGAAATGGAGAAACCGAGCGCCATGATCGCTTCTCCAGCCAGTTTTTATTCTTCATCCTCCAGCGACCACGTTCCGGAAAATCCGACGAGATCACGTGCATTTTTTCGTGTTATCGCCCTATTGAATGCGCTTTGGCTCGTCCTGCTGTCGACCTTGCTGCAAGCGCAAGAAGTATGGGAGTATTCCCCATACAAAGTTCGTGTTTGGACCAGTATCTCTCCAACCCTTGGGCTTTCCGAAGAAACTAAACAAGAGATTTATCGCAAGGTTCTCGAATGCTCCGAAATTGAATTTGGAGCAACTTGGAACGTCGATGTGCTCGAGACACCGGACGCTTTGTTCGGCTCGGTACTCTACCACCTCGATGACCTCACCATCGAGCAGCTTTTGTCGCGCGAGTTGGTTTTGATGCTCGCGAAGTCCGACCAGGCCAAAGATGCATTTTTTGCGATGCAGCCCAAGAAGGTGCCCGAGGTTGACCCGTCGGCCCCTAAGAAAAAACTGTCAGCCAAAGAGGAAGCCGATCTGAAGGCTAAAGAAGATGCCGAGTTGCGTGCCCTCAGTCTCAACAGCATCCGAACCTTCGACTCCGCCGTGGAACGGATTCCAAAAATCGCAATCCCTTCATTGCAATACAATGCGCTCAATCGGGATATTGTTCCCTTCTTGGTCGACAAGGAAATTCCGCGGATGCGGGAGGAAGTCAAACCGCTACTCGCTAAAGAAACAGAACTCAACGCGCAGCTTGAAACCGAGTCTAAAGTCGGCGGAAACACCGTCCAACCAAATTCAGACAAGGCGAAAAAGCTAGCCGAGTTGAAGTCCAAACTCAAAGAACTAAAGTCCGAAATCGACAAAATCCAAGAGCCACTCAAGCGCAAAGAGCGCGAGGTCGAGAACTGGAACGCTCTCAAAACGAAAATCGTTGAGTACCAAGGTACCCTCGCGCAACTTAAAGACGATCTCGATACCGGCAAGTACTTTGCCGCTTTGATCCCAAAGACTGATGTTCCTAAGGTCAAGGAAGTATCTCGGACGATTCCAACGAGGTTCCCATGGCAACCTGAGGCGATGCTTCGAGACAAGGACAAAGTAATGCTGGTTTCCGTCGACCGCGAGGGAGAACGGATTCGCATCCAAGTTAAGGAACTCGATGCCTTCGTGCGACGCATCGGTTTGATGGAGTCGACATACGTAAAGAGCACCACCGAAATCCCGCACGCAATCGCTTATCTTTCGCGAGCTTGCTTTACGCCGATGGCTCGGCTCGAGGAAAATGACAACAAGACAGCCGTCCTTCGAGTGCGGGCCAGCGGGCTAGCAACCACTCCGGACTCTCCAATCCGTATCGATGTTGGAGATGTCCTAGCTCCCTACATTCGCCGAGACGACTTGAACGGAAATCCGACTCTTCTTCAGAACATGGCGTTTACTTACATCGCTGTCACCGAGCCGATCGACGAAGCTAGGTACTACGGGGCGATCTTTGCGGCCAGCCGAGGTGCCTTGGTCGCTGCGAAGAATCGAAGAACAAAACGGGTCGCTCTTAAAATCAAGCCGCAGTTCGCAAAGACAGATTTGAAGCTGGGAGTTCGGGGCTCTCCCAGCAGCGCAGTTCCAGGCGTGGAGGTCTATATCCGCACTCCCGGTTCCGATGACCTAAACATGGTCGGACGTTCCGATTGGCGTGGGGTGATCGATCTCAAGCAAACCGAGCTTCCCGAAATAACCTACGATCAACCCACCTCGAGTAGTCTTGAAATTATCGCCAAAGCGAGGGCCACAACCGCGGCCGCTCTCAAGTCCAAGGCCGATGAATCGCTCGACGCAACCCCTCCCCCGGTTGATCCAAATGACGAAGCTGCAAAAGCGGCTGCTGAGCAAGAAGCCTTGCGGAAGCGGATGGAAAAGCCACCCACCAGCACCGTCAAAATCAAGCTTCCTCTTTATCTGTACTACATCAAGAACGGCGAGACACTTCTGGCCCGTTTGCCGATCATCACCGGCTATCGCGAATCGGAAAAAGCAGATTTGCCTGACGACCGTCGACGTTTGCAGGCCGAAGCGTTCTTGAAGGGGATCCAAGGCGAAATCCTCGATCTTGTCGTTCGCCGCAAGATTTTGGACGCTCGCATTCGTAGAAAAATTGATGAAGGGAAGCTCGACGAAGCCTCCTCATTACTCGATGAGCTTAAGAAGGTTCGAAGTTACGAAGGTCTTTCCTCGCAAATCCAAAATATCGAACGCCGTGCCGAATCGACCGAGACTGGCTTCATTCCAGGGCCGGTCAAAGAGCGAATCAACAAAATGCTCGGCACCACCAGCGATTTGATGAAAAACTACCTTCAAGAGGACCTTGTTCGAGAATTGGAAGTCAAAATCGCTGACAAGAAGAGCGGGAAATAAATGAAAACGGTCCTCGATGTCGGCAATTGCAATCCCGATCACGCTGCGATCTCGGCGATGCTGAAGCGTCAATTCCAAGTTGAGATTCTCCGCGCGGATCAACAATCCGACATGTTGAAATGCTTGGAAAATCAAACAGTCGACCTGATCCTCATCAACCGAAAACTGGATATCGACTACAGCGATGGGATTGAGATACTTAGATATCTCAAATCCAATTCGAATTATGCATCGATCCCTGTTATGCTAATTACGAACTACCCTGAACATCAGCAGCAAGCGATGGAGCTGGGGGCTGAACTGGGTTTCGGAAAATTAGAGCTCAACAAACCTGAAACACATCAAAAGCTTGCCAAGTTCCTCGGCACAAGCGCCGCCTGAGCCATACCATGTCGCCATACCATGTCTAAGAAGAAATCCAGCATCGACGAAGTGAACGAAGCCAGAAAACTGCTTCGCGATTCCGGGCTCCGCAGCACGCCCGCTCGAATCTCTGTCATCAATGCACTCAAACGATCCACAAAGCCTCAAACTCATGCGGAGCTCGCCGATCAATTGGTACCGCTCGGCTTTGACAAGGCCACCGTTTTTCGAAACTTGACCGATCTCACCGAAGCCGAATTGGTCCTGAGAACCGAATTGGGAGATCACGTTTGGCGATTTGAACTCCGCGATCCATCGCACGACCGAAGCAGCCACCCGCATTTTGTTTGCACCGACTGCGGCACCGTCTCCTGCATCGATGAGATGGCATTGCCCAGCCCCTCCCTACGTCGCTCATTGAACATCTCACGTATCAGCGAAGTCCTCGTCAAAGGGCACTGCGGAACCTGCGATAGCGCTCGAGCGACTTCTACTTGAACGGACGACTCGCTCGGCGTAGCCTGAACTGCTATTTCCCGACGCCGGATTTTATCTACTCCGGATTTTCCGTTCGCACCAACTTCTCAATCTTGATCGCCTTCCGACCTTTGTAAGCTCCAGGCGATGCTAAATACTTGACTTGATTCGCAATCTCCACCTCGAGCGGGTGATTGATATCCTTATCGGTGGAGATCACGTCTCCCACCTCAAGCCCAAACAGTTCCGAAGTCTTGATCGTTGAGCGAGCAAGTGTAACGACGACGTCGGCAAGCGAACCATCCAACCGCGAACTTAACTGAGACATGGTTTTCTCATTGGTACGAGTCGCGGTGTACCCAACCCAACTGTTGCTCGTCAGTTTGCTGCCAACCCGCTCAATGGTATTGAACGGGATGCACAAGTTGGTTGTTCCACGAATAGTTCCCATGTTCAGTTCAAAGCTTACCATCACCACGACTTCGTTGGGTGGAACGATTTGAACGAGCTGTGGATTACTTTCAACTCGTTCAACTTCGATGTTGAGGTCGACAACATTCTTCCAAGCGGACTGCAATTCTTGGAGGAACACCATGGTGATCCTCGAGGCTAAGCGCAACTCGATGTCGGACAGAGGGCGTTTCGGTGATGAATCGCTGCTGACAGCCCCACCGAGCATCCGGTCGATGATCGGATAGAGAAGGGATGGGCTGATATCCAACACCCAATTTCCTTCGAGCGGCAACGGCTTGAGCAAATTGAAGCAGGTAGGTATTTCGAGCGAATAGACAAACTCGCTATAGGTGAGCTGGTCGACACTGATCAGCCGAACTTCGACGATACTCCGCAAAATCGCGGACAGAGATGCTCCAAAGTTTCGTGAAAACCCGTCGTGCAGCGACTGCAGCGCACGCATCTGTTCCTTACCAACACGCTCGGGGCGTTTGAAGTCGTAATTGAGGATGCGGACCTTAGATGCTGGCTTCTTCGGATCCACTTTGGCCGCGGCTGCGGGAGTAGGGGTTGTTGGAACCGGCCCTCCTCCCTCGAGGGACTTCAGCAAGCTCTCCACATCGTTACGGCTGAGTACTTCTTCGGACATGTCGACATCCTTTTCGATCCGTATCGAATCTTATTCCCTAATTTGACCTTCGCCGATGACAACGTACTTGTACGTCGTCAGTTCGGTCAGGCCGCATGGGCCTCGCGCGTGAATCTTATCAGTGCTGATTCCTATCTCCGCACCTAATCCCAATTCACCACCGTCATTGAATCGCGTCGATGCATTCACCATCACGGCCGCCGAATCGACTCGCTGGACGAATCGTCGTGAGGTTGGTAAGTCATTGGTCACAATCGCATCGGTATGTTTCGAGCCGTAGCGATTGATATGCGCGATGGCAGCATCAACTCCATCCACGACGCAGACGCTCATGATTGGCCCAAGGTATTCTTTAGCCCAATCCTCTTCCGTCCCCTTCACCGCCGATGGCATCAAACTGCAAGTCTTAACATCCCCGCGAAGCTCGATCCCTTTTTCTTTGAATCCCGGTTCCAGCATTTTGAGAAATTCCGGGGCAATAGGCGCGTCGACCAACAACGATTCGGCAGCGTTGCAAACGCCCATGCGCTGAGTCTTTGAGTTCATGACAATTCGAACTGCCATCTCCAAATCAGCGTCGCGATCGACGTACACGTGGCAATTGCCATCGAAATGCTTCAGCACGGGCATGGTCGCTTCCGCCACGACGCGTCGCACCAAGCTCTCGCCACCACGCGGAATCGCCACGTCGATGGTGCTCGACTGCCTCAACAAGGCACCCACGGCATCGCGATCCAACGTCTCTACCAACTGAATAGCGTTCTCAGGAATACCGCAAACGGTCGCGGTTTGCTGCAACAATTTCACGATCGCAACCGAACTATGAAAGGCTTCTTTGCCACCCCGGAGGATGATCGCGTTACCGCTTTTGACGGCGATCGCGGCCGCATCTGCCGTGACATTGGGCCTGGACTCGTAGATGAACAAAACCACACCGATTGGGACCCGGACTTTTTGGACCTGCAGTCCGTTGGGTCGCGTTCCACCACCGATCAATTCACCGATCGGATCGGGCAACGATGCGATTTCCCGAAAACCGCGACTGATCCCTTCGATCCTCTCACGGGTGAGCGTCAACCGATCCACGGCAGCAGGGCTCAAGTTGTAACCGGGCGCCGCCGCAAGATCTTTGGCATTCCCCTCCAGAATCGAGTCCGCCTTGGACATCAACTCATCGGCAGCTAAATGCAGCCATTTATTTTTTATCGCCGTCGAGCAATCCAAAAGCGAAAGCGAAGCCTTCTTGGCCCATTCACCGAGTTGACGGCAATACGATAGCAATTCCTCATCGGGCGCGTGTCCCACCTCGGAACCGCGATGGTTCTTCGATTTCGTAGAATCGAGATTGGGGTTCATGGGTGACATAAAAGCCATAGCTGGGGACCGCACAAAGAATACTTTTGCGGGAGTATCGAGGAAGCCAGAACAAGGGTCAATGCCGATTCGAACCGGATTCCGAGCCCTGGGCATAACGATTCGCTAGCATTGTATCCGCGTCGGCTTGCCGGAGTGGATCAACGTCGTTGATTGCCGTCGTTGATTGCCGTCGTTGATTGCCAACGTCGAGTTTCACTTTTTGCAACGATTGCAGATGCTACCATGTCTTAGAGAAGAAACCGATCGATCTAAGATACCGTTGCGTGCCCTGCTCTCTACTCGCTTTTGCTACCGTCTCTTTTGCTACCGTCTCTCGTGTCTACCGTCTCTTGTCTCTTCTTCTACCCCTGAATGCGCGAGACTTTTCCGGCGGGTGCGACGAAATGCTTCTTTTTCCATCGCGAAGACCGCTACAATTGAAGTAGCAGGCCCGTTTTGATGGCAAAACGGTTTCTGCATTCCTCACACGCTTCTGAAGAAAAAGGTTCCATCATGGCTTGGACTGTCAAGAAACCGGTTCTGGTTCCCTATGATTTCTCGTCCCATTCTCGACTCGCGGTCGAAAAGGCCTTGGAATTGGCAGAGTCTCCTTCGCTAATTCACATCCTCCATGTGCTACCAACGTTTGTTCCATTGGCGCCGGAAGGCTTTCCAGTCGAAGCCATCGATGACCGTGTCCGATTGGAAGCGGCTCAGCAATCCCTCAACGAAGAGTTTGCAGACTCTCGGTTTGCATCGATCCCTCGCGAAGTTTTGATCGGCGACCCTGGGATGGTTTGCGTAGATCGCGCCGAAGCAATCGATGCGGAACTGATCATCGTTCCATCGCACGGACGAAGTGGCTTTAGCCGGCTACTCTTAGGAAGTGTCGCCGAGAGAATCGTGCGACTGGCAAAGTGCCCGGTGCTGATCCTAAAGATTAGCGGATAGCGGTTCGCGATTAGCGATTAGCGATTAGCGATTAGCGATTAGGGGTTAGCGATCAAAAGATCGACGGGCGATCGTTCGCCGGGATGGTTCAGCCGCCGAGCAACACCGCAATGGATTGTGATGTGCCAGAAGACATCGCAATCGTTTCGTTGACTCGGGAACTATCAGCCGCACCGGAACTATCAGCGGATCGCGATCGAGTTCTGCAAGGGCTTGAGAATGTGCTCGACAACGTAGTTGTCCATGAGCTCCCGCATAAGGACGTCGAGTCGCTTGAGCTCCTCCGAAAACGACTCATCGGGGGCCAACGAATCGAAGCGACGAAGTGTCACGTAGACGCTGAGCAGTTCATCCGGGTATTCGGGCCCTCGAGCTTGCAAGGAACCGGTCCTGGGTTCAAAGTTGATCCGGGCGTGGGTTCGAAAGACATCGTCAAGCGAGATCTGGAGAACCGGTTCGTAGCACATCAGTTGGGAGCCAGTTCGCTGCGCAATAGACTCAAAGCCGGTGGGTAATCCGATCGCGTCGGCCAGGAGTTGGTTGTGATTGCCTCGGTAAGCAAAGTCGAAACCGTACATAAGGCTCAACGCTTCGCAGTCGAGTCGGCTCACAGACAGCATGTAGGGGGCCATGTCGAGAACTTCATGGTGTTGCTCCATCGCTTCTTCGAGCGTATTGGGGTTCACCACACCACTGCTGATCCGCTTGGATTCGACCGCGACCCATCGGTAGGCACCGTGGTCTTTTTCCTCTTCAAGAATAAACTCGCCACGCTCCCGCTGGTAGAAATGATGCAGTTTAGGAAAGCGACGCTGCATCTGCTCGAAGAAATGCAGTACGGATTCTCGCCCGCTGGGCAAATCCATTTCCGTCTGAAGCGTTACGTTGGCGTAAAAGTCATCACTCAGCGCACCGTATGGATTCATTCTTGCTGTCTTTCCTCGCTACTGAGAGCACCGGCCGTTATCTGCGGTTTTGGTCACGCAAAAATCCAACCACCCCTCCAAAAAACTAGCCATCAAACATCCGGCCATGGTCGTTCACCACATCCTCGGGCGAGTGGCATGTCCCAGGCACCCCGGAAATACGGGGCAACAGTGGGCTTTGGAGACCAGTGGACTAGAGGCCAGTGGAAATTGGGCCAGTGGATTATAGGTCGAGCGATCCGGTAATTCAAAGGCTTGAAAGGTCGATCACCGAGGAATCGTTGGCCAGAAAGATCTGATTTGGCGTATTCTTGCCAAGCCGCGCGGTCGCACCCGCCAAATCCACAGGATCTGGATCGTTTGCGAGTGGATTCACGTGGGCGAGAATCAACCGTTGAACCCCATGCATGGCGGCATTTTCTAACACTGCGCTGGTCCAACTATGTCCCGTTTGGATCGCCAACTCTCGCTGAGGGTCCGCAAAATTGCACTCGTGAAGAAGCCAATCGACACCTTGGATCGATTGCCAATACGGGGAATCGGGCCGAGAAGTTGTGTCGGTGACGTAAGCTAGAGAAACCCCGGGAAGCTGCAGCCGGTACCCGACGCACCCTCCTGGGTGCTCAAGCGGAAACCAACTGCATCTGACCTGGCCCAAACCAAATGTCTCGCCGCATTCTTCAAGTGCATGCCACACCAGCGGCGGCTTGGCAGGAAAAAGGGACGGGTGAAACAGATGCTGTTGCAGATCCCGTATCTTTTGACGCTCACCGTAGACATGGATTCGCTCGAGAGGCGTCCCGCTGACCAAATCCCAAAAGAATGTCAAACCGAGCACATGGTCCAGATGCGCGTGGGACAACAAAATCGAGAGTTCCGGAGTCTCGATAAGCGATTGCAAACGAAACATTCCGCTCCCAGCATCGAGGAGCAAACTGCACTCCGGGATAAAGTAGGAAGCCGTATGCCTAGTTTCGCTCGGATGATAACCGGCTGTTCCCAGGCAATGCAATTTCATGATGTTCCCAGTTCACTGATGCAACGATCGAAGCCAACCTTCGAAAGATCCATGATACACCTTCGAAAGGACCTATGAGCGCCCCATTAGAGCATCCTGAAAAACGCATCACAATAATAGCGAGTCCCTCACGTTGGGGTCACAATCCAGCGTCCCGCCAATCGCTTACTTGACTCCTGCTCCAACAGGACGTCCGCTGAACGCACCTCGAACGATCTGTCCCGGATCCCGAGCCATCTTGTCCGCGAGAATCCTCACGTCCTCGATCACCGGTTGCAACCTGCGCGAGACCAACTCTACGTTTCCTGAAACATTCCGAATGGCGTCTAACGTATCATTCACCTTACCATACATCGTCGGATCGTCTACCAGCCTTGCGATGGTTCCATTGCTGCTGTTGAGTCGATTTGCAAAGACTCGCAGATCGGTCGCCAGCGCCTCGATGTTGGCGAGAGCCCGGACCACGTTATCGGCGAGCACATCGCTCTTCTGGCTGATCGGTTCGGTGATCTCCGCGATATTCTCTATCGCTTCGTTGGCGTTCTTGAGCGCCGAGCGAACCGAATCGCCAACCCCGTCAAATTCTTTCCCCAGTCCCTCGAGGCTTACGCTGAACTCTTCAAAGCCTTTGAGGGTGCGTTCCAACTGAACCAAAGTCTCCGAGGCTCTCTTGAAGAGAACGGGGACTTCATCGAGCGCCGACGCCACCAATTTCGGCAGTTCCGCTCGCTCAACTTGGCTCCCGATGCGATTGATCGTGCTTACCGTCGAGTTGATGTTGTCGAGTGTATCGCGGAACGACTCGGTGACTTCGCGGATCGGCGTGTTGGTTCCGCCGACGGCGTCTTGAGCAACCGTCAGGACATTGTCGAGTTTCTCTGCAACGCGTTGGAGTGAGTTCGCCAATCCGACCAAATCGCCGACAGCTTCGAGCGGGTCAGGAACCACTTCTCCTTTGGCGACAAAGTCCTGAGCACCGATGATGGCTTGTGACGCAGCCGCTTCTTTCTCGTCGAGCACCCCGTCGCGCGGAGAACCTGACCAGCCATCAAAGCGGGTCAACAACTCCCGATCGTCCGGTTCCACAAACTCGATAATGGAATCACCGCTGATGAGCGAACCCGTTTTAATCCGCGCAGTTTCCCCCACTCGCAATTCAAACTCGCGATCGATTTCCAAAAGCAAATCAACACCGCCATTGCGTTGCTTGCGCAGCTCAACTTTCGCAACACGACCGATCAAAACGCCATTCTTCCGTACCGGTGTGTCAACACCGACATTAGGTGCACTCGGGAAGTTCACCGTAAACCGGTAACGCTCCACCCAAAACTTTGGGACAGCACCGAAAAACGCAATGAGCAATACACCGATGATCGCCGATGCGAGAACTAAAACGCCGACACCAAATCGATAGCCGTTATCGTCCATGATTAACGATCAGCCTCCCTTCGTGCGATGGTATCGTGCAAATGAGGTGTTTCTTCAACATGATTGGACTGGCTCGCAAGCATCTCCATCAAACGCTCGCCCGCCTCGCCTCGAACAAACTGACGTACTCGGGAATCTTTTGTATGGTCAAGTTGCTCTGGGGTTCCATCGAACAGGATTTGCGACTCACCCGGCAAAAGGCGACTATAAGGGTAAAGCATGATCACTCTGTCAGCGACCTTTTTGGCCGAATGCATGTCGTGCGTTACCACGATGCTGGTCACCGAGTACTTTCGTCGTGTGCGCATGATCAGTTCATTGATCACGTCACTCATGATCGGGTCCAATCCTGTAGTGGGTTCGTCGTACAACAACAACTCAGGTTCCAGGATCAAGGCCCTCGCCAATCCGACGCGTTTTCGCATACCACCGGAAAGCTGAGACGGACGTTTCGGAAGTACGTTCCGGGGCAGTCCCACCTCGCGCAGCCGCTGCTCGATCAAATCCATCGAGGAACGCCCTTTCGGCACCCCGTGCTGCTCCAGAGGAAACGCAATATTCTGCTGGATGTTCATGCTGTCGAAAAGTGCCGCATTCTGAAACACGAATCCAAACCTACGTCGCAATGCTGTCATCTCTTGCTCGGACAAGGAATGGATATCCTTGCCGTCAAACAAGACTCGGCCGCTGGTCGCAGGTATCAATCCCATCAACGATTTCAGGAACATCGTCTTTCCGCAACCGCTCTCCCCGATGATCGCAACGGTTTGGCCTCGAGGGATGGCAATCGATACATCCTTTAACACCACCTGGCGACCAAATTGGATGCACAAATTCTCCGTCTGCACGAGCGAGTGACTCGCCGGGCGCTGGTCGAGAGCAAGTTGTGAAACCAATGCATCGTCCATCTACAACAACTTCGTCCCACTCGTTGGCCAGAGTGCGTAGTAGATTCCATCGAGAAACATGTTCAACACGATATCCAATGCCAAGATCATCACAAAGCTTTGAACAAATGCGGCTGTCGCTGCACGCCCTACACCCTCGGCGCCCGCTTGGCAGTGGAATCCTCGATAACAACTAACAATAGCAATCGTGGCACCAAAGAAGAAGCTTTTGAATATCCCGGTAAAGAAGTCGAAACCGCCTACAAAGTCTCGGCTGTTCTTGAGGTACTGGGCATGGTCGATTCCAAACACGACCACGCTAAAAAAATACCCACCAACGATCCCCATGAAATCCGCCATGATGGTCAGGGCTGGGATCAGAAGAACGCATGCTAAAAAGCGTGGAACCACGAGATAGTGGATAGGATTAGCCCCCATGCTTACCAACGCATCGATCTGCTCGGTCACTCGCATGGTCCCGATCACCGCCGCCATAGCGCTTCCGACACGACCCGCCAACATGGTAGCAGCCAAGACCGGGCCCAACTCGCGGACCAAAGACATCGTGATCACAGCTCCCAGCTTGGATTCCAACCCCATCGTCTTGAATTGATGATAACTTTGGATGGCCAGCACCATGCCGATGAACGTTCCCGTCAGCGCGACCACGGGTAAACTCAATACTCCAACGGCATAAAAATTCGGCATCAGCGTCTCGCGCCGCGGCCGGGCCGTAACCATCCAAACGATCATCCGCCATGCAAAGAGCGAGATGTCCCCCAAGGTGTTGATTCCTTGGATGACTACGTTGCCCCATGCATTAGCGACCCGAACAAAGCCAGCATTTAAGCGGCCCGCTAGGGATTCTTGGATGGAAGTTTGCTGATTACCCATAGTCGTTGCATCGGCAGTCAAAACACACAGCTTGAGCAAACCTTGCCGATCGCACCGAGATTGACGAGGCGAGGCTTTCCACGAAAAACCTTACACACTCATTGCTGTCATTCTTCATGAATACTTAAGACCCTTCGCTACCAGGAGTTATTGATCGCCCACCTCCTTGGAATAAAATCCTGCTCTCACGTTTAGGCAGCCTTGATACCCTCTTGGAAAACACAAATGCGACGCACTGCATTTACATTGGTCGAACTTCTGGTGGTGATCGCTATCATAGGAATCTTGATAGGGCTGCTATTGCCTGCCGTGCAAGCTGCCCGAGAATCAAGTCGGCGGATGCAATGCGGAAATAACTTGCGTCAGGTTGGGCTCTCACTATTCAACCATGAAGCCGCCACAAAGCGATTGCCTCCACTGGGGGATTATCAAACCAGCGGCAACACCGTCTATTGGAGTATCCACGCGAGGCTACTCCCCTACTGCGAGCAATCCGCGATCTACAACGTTATCAACTTTGGCTTACCCATCAACCAGCAACCTCATGTTGCCAAACTTCGTATTCCGCACCTGCTCTGTCCCAGTGAAATCAACGATCGGGAACGACCGGATGGCCCTACGTTTACCCACTATCCACACAACTATGGATTCAATGCGGGGTTATGGAAAATCTACGCGCCACCCATGACAACTGGCACGGGTTCTGGTGTTTTTACTGTAAACCACTCGCAGCGACTCAGAGATATTGTCGATGGGACCAGCAACACTCTCGGTGTCGCCGAAGTTAAGGCCTTCACCCCCTATCTGAGAGATGGGGGCAACCCGTCCAATGAAGCCTCGACACCTAAAAGCCCATCCGAAATGATTGCATTCGGAGGGGAGTTCAAGATCGATTCGGGCCATACCGAATGGGTGGATGCAAGGATCCATCAGACCGGATTTACGACCACCTTCCGTCCGAATACCCCGTGCCATTTCCTGCACCAAGGAAAGGTGTTTGATATCGACTTCAACAGCATGCGAGAGGGGCGGTCTAACTCAGTCCCCACCTACGCCGCGGTAACCAGTCGAAGTTATCATACGGGTCTAGTACAAACACTTTTTATGGATGGATCCATACGAGCAATCTCAAACACAATTGAGCTTGAAATTTGGCAAGCCCTCGGTACCCGCGCTGGCGGTGAAATCAACTCGCTGGAAGACAACTGAAGGCTCACAATGGCAGCCATGTCAAAATAGCGAAAAGAGGCAATCCTCTCCGTGGATTCCTGTTCTAACGTTCGTGCCCATGAATTGTCTGGTAGCAATTCCTTCGATCATTCAGTCCAGAACAGGTGGGTTCCGATATCTCGATTGAAACGCATTTGCGGAAAAAGCGTTCTGCGCCCCTTTGCTAGCAGTACTTGCTGGCTTTGATTGCAGAAAGCTTAAGTTTCGAGCGACAGACCGAGTTCGTCGGCGCAAGCCGTTGGAACACAACTGAGGCTGGCATGAGCAGGATTACACGATCATCGATCAAACGTTGGATCATCAGTGGATGCATCGCGAGTGTAGCGTTCTCGGGATGCAAACCGGTTGACAAATTCCGCGCCTGGCGTGACACCTCGGATGTTTCCTACTTTCAGAACTTCGTGACTCAGATCGAGTTCCCTGATGTTCAAACATCGGTCGACCCGCAAGTCACCCAGACGATTCTTCCTTTGTCGATCGAGAACCCATCGGAACTCCCAACGATGGATCTCAAACTCCAGGACGCGATCCGGTTGGCGCTCGAATCGAGCGATGTTCTCCGAAACATCGGTGGAACGGTTGTTCAAGCGCCCGCGGGCACTGCCACCGAGTACGACCCGGCACTGGTCGAACTCAATCCGCTTGGGGGTACGCAAGCGGCCCTGGCGCAGTTCGACGCTCAAGTCAGCTCGCAGTTGTATTGGCAGAAGAATAATCAGCCGCTGAACCAGGTTGCAAGAGATCCCAATCTCGGTGGTTTTATTGTCAGCCAAGCGAGATCCACGCAAGCGGTGAACCTTAACCAGATCCAGAAACGGACCGCGACCGGTGCTACCTTCGCACTGCGTTCCAATATCCTGTACAACCGAAACCAAGTCGCAGCAGCGAACTTGTTCCGTTTGTTTCCGAGCGATTTCTCCGGATTCATCGAAGCCGAATGGCGTCAACCGATGATGCAGGGGTCGGGTACGACCTACAACCGAATCGCCGGTCCGAACTCAGGCGTCGGCCAGTACAACGGTGTCTTGATCGCTCGGATCAATACGGATATTTCGCTCGCGGAATTTGAAACCAACGTTATTCGATTGGTCAATGACGTCGAGACAGCTTATTGGGAACTCTACTTCGCCTACCGGGCTCTGGAAGCCCAAATCAGCGGTCGAGAGAGCGCCCTGAGAACATGGCAACGGATTCGCGAACTGCAGAAAGCAGGAGCGCGAGGGGGCGAAGCGGACGCGGAAGCCCAAGCCCGTTCCAACTATTATCAGTTCGCAGCCCAACTCAACGAAGCCCTTGCGGGAACCCAAGGTATCTATGCGTCCGAACAGCGATTGCGTTACATGATCGGGTTTCAAGCGACCGATGGTCGACTGATCAAACCCTCCGATGATCCGCTTCAAGCCGAAGTGATGTTCGATTGGCAATCGGCGCTCAGCGATGCGATCAATCGACGCGTGGAAGTTCGTCGCCAAGAGTGGAACATCAAACGCCGTGAACTCGAAATCATCGCCGCTCGATTGAATCGCAGGCCTAGGTTAGACGCCCTCAGTCAGTACCGCTACCGTGGATTCGGCGACCACTTGATCGGCGCTTCGAATCCTGGTGATGAATTCAACAGCTTCTTCACGACACTCGGGACCGGCACGTATCAGGAATGGCGATCCGGCTTGGAACTCAACTACGCAGTGGGGCTCCGCCAAGCCTCCGCAGCGGTACGCCACGCCCAATTGAGTCTCGCTCGCGATGTCGCGTTGCTCAAAGAACAACAGCTTCGGATCTCGCACGACTTGAGTTCATCCGCTCGAGCCATGTCGCGTAGCTACGAGCAGATGCAGATCAACTACAATCGAATCGAAGCGGACAAACTGCAGGTCGAGGTTTTAAGGAATCGCTACGAACGTGGGTTGATCAATATCAACTTCTTACTCCAAGCTCAGCAACAACTAGCCGCGAGTACCAGCGCGTTCTTCCGATCTTTGGTTGACTACAACCTTGCTGTACGAGATTTTCACCGAGAAAAAGGTTCGCTGTTGACCTACAATCAAGTCAACTTGAGCGAGGATGCGCTCAATGGATCGATGCTGGTGGGAGCTTACGAACGAGGACGTCACTTGACACCTCGCACCAGCCCCGAAGATGTAATCGTACGCAATCCGGTAAGCGCTGGTCCGTTTGATCCCGCGCAAGTCGGCGTGCCCAGCGCCGTCGATGCACCGGGCATGGAGACGCAACTCAACGGTCAAGTACAACCCTTACAAACACCATTCCCACAGGAGTCGATCCGAACGCTCGACTCCATGGTTGTCCCGGCGACTCAGCCTTAACGGGTCATCTCGACGCGCCAGTAACCCGCCGCGTTTCGGGACACGTGGAGCGGGCATCGGAAGATTTGCGATAACCGGTCAGCTTGCATCGCCTGGTCGGTGGGTCCGTCAAAGCGGATCACTCCATCGCCGAGCAGCAATGTCCGTCCTATGCACGGTAGAATCTCGTCCATATGGTGGGTGACCAAGATCAGCGTGGTTCCGATCGAGGCCAAAACCTCGAGTTGCTTGAGCAGTTGGTCTTGGGCTCTCAAGTCGAGTCCGGAGGTGGGCTCATCGAGCACCAAGGCGATCGGTCTGTGCACCATCGCCCGTGCCAACATGACCCGCCGACGCTCCCCGGTAGACATGTGTCCTAAGTGCCGTTGAGTTAAGGCCGTCATCCCCATCAATTCGAGTGAAGCCTCCGCCTTGTCGATCATCTCCGGGGTGATCCGAGCCTCATCCGGTTCGAGCTCCGAAGAGAAGAAACCGGTCAGCACCGCCTGCTTGGCCGTCAACCGCCCCGAACGCCCCATCATGAAGTGATGATCGATCTCTCCGCTGACGAACCCCAATTGGGTCCGCAGATCCCAGACGTTCCATTCGGTGTCTCCGAACATGCGTACCGAACCAGCCCGTCCCTCGATGATCGAAGGGTATAGATTTCGCAGCAAGAGCTTGAGAAGGGTGGACTTTCCCGATCCGTTTGGTCCCAGAAGCGACGTATGCTCCCCCTGGTCGATTCGAAACGAAACGGAGTCTAGGATTCGGGTCGAACCTCGCACCAAACTGACGTGCTCGAGTTCGATGATGGCAGGTTTTTCGGAAGGATTGTTTGGCATTCTCAAAAAATCGGAGGGAGATAGATCACCGCAAGAGTACCGGTGAGACGCAACCACGGGACCTAGCCACGTGTCGCTAGACGAGTAGAACGAGACCATCGAAACTACGCCATTCAATCTAGACCACCGGAACGAGGTTGAACTATTCTATAGTAGAGTCCAAAGTGGAAGTCTGAGTTGCTCGATTTCTTTTCCAACTCGATGCATCCGAAATATTCGCATGAGCAACGACCCGAACCCAGATAAAAACCCAACCGCACCCGGGGTCACCCGCGCCTTTTCCTTGGATACCACGCGAGGTTCTCAATCCGGCTCCGCCGCGGAGAACCCCGATGAACTCGATTTCGACGTCGCCAGCGAAGTCTCGGCCAAGTACACCGACGCCAAAACCAAGAACCCGATCTTCGGTGAATATGTCATTCTAGATCGGATCGGCGCTGGAGGGATGGGCCAAGTCTATCGCGCTCGACATCGAACCATGGATCGCGAGGTAGCCGTCAAGATACTTCCGAGACGTTTGTCCCAGGATCCATTTGCGGTCGAGAGGTTTTATTCTGAGGTACGTGCCCAAGCGCGTCTCATGCATCCCAACATCGTCACTGCATTTGATGCAGGTTGCCATCATGCGGGCCGTCACCAGGTCCACTACTTGGTCATGGAATTGATTCATGGGGAGTCGTTAGCGAGCCGGATTGCAAGCCAAGGTCCAATGAGCACCGCGGAAGTGCTACAGATCTTAAAACAAGCATCCGCAGCCCTCGAATATGCGCATTCGATGGGAATCGTGCACCGGGACATCAAGCCTGGCAATATGATGCTAACACATTCAGGTGTGCTTAAAATTCTGGACTTTGGACTCGCCGTGCTTCGAGACATGCAGAATGCAACCGACAGCGGTACCAATCAGTTGATGGGTACTGTCGAGTTCATGTCCCCTGAACAAATCAACACCCCGGAACTCGTAGACCACAGAAGCGATCTTTATTCGCTCGGTGCCACTATTTTTTATCTGCTGACCGGCCGGCCGATGTTCACCGGCGAAGCCGTTCAAACCGCGCTCGCTCAGGTCAACCGAAAACCTCCGGCTCTCTACGAAGTCCGCAGCGATATCGATTTGAGACTCGATTCAGTTTTCCAATCGCTGGTCGCGAAGGATGCGGCGGATCGATGCCAGTCCGCCCACGAGTTGCTCGATAAACTCTATTCGTTGAACCTAATCGAAAAAATCACCCCTCCCGTCAGCACGAGGACAATCAACGGGCTTCCGGGTATATCGCTGGAACGTCCAACGAGCCTCGGACGAGGCACCTCGACTTCGCTCCGTTCCTTTGCACCCATCGGTATCGAGCTTGGGATGCTCTATTCTCGAGTCAGCTACATCAACTCGGAGTTCAAGGTCGAGGAAGTACCGCTCGACGGTGAGTCGCTAGAACTGCGAAATATGCTCTACAGCGATCACGAGCGAGTTTCCATCGGTTCCGCAGCCGTCGAACAGCGCGTCCAACATCCCGATCAAATCTTTTATGGCTTGCAGCGTTGGTATGGCCTCCCACTGCTGGAACGACCCTTCGGAGGTCGGCGCGTTCCTCCCGAAGTTCTCGTCGCAAGCGTTGTACGGCAATTGGCTGTATCCGCTCGACGCAAGCAACCCAATGCATCGCATGCCGTGGTTACGATCCCGGGTTGTTACGATCAGATGCACCGCATCAGCACGAAAACAGCATGCGAGATCGCAGGAGTCGAAGTCCTGCAGTTGCTCGACAAACCCCTTGCTGCGGCGCTGGCCCACGTCGAGATCGAATCAAGGCTCGCTCAAGCTCGCGGGGATGAAGCCTACCAGCGGAATATGCTCGCGGTGATGCTCAGCGGTTCCGCATGCGAAGCTGCGGTCCTACGCGCGGATGTGAAACGGACCCAAACGTTGGCACTGGTCGGGGACTGGAAACGAGGAATGCTGCGTTGGCACGATCGAGCCACGAAACGACTCGCAGGGATGATCGAAAACCAATACGGGTTCAGCGCTCGCGAGAATCTAAGCCTCGCATCGCAACTCCAACGGACCATGGAGCGAGCGATCGAAAAGCTGCAGCAGTCGCCGATCGTTCCATTCGCCGTGGAACTTCCAAAGGGCCGGTTCGAAAGCGCACTCCGGCGAGATAGCATCCATGAATGGGTTGAGGATCTTACCGGAGATTGCGCTATCTACGCAAACGAAGCGATCAAACGGTCGGGTATCGATCCTCATGAAATCGATACCATCCTGATGATCGGCGATGTGAGTTGGTTATCCGATATCCAAGACCAACTAAAACGGCTGGTGCGACCCAATGCAAACCTGGTTTCGATGGGCTCTGCAGACCTCGCTCGTGGCGCAGCCATCCAAGCGAGACTGCTGATGCCGCCCATCGATCCAAAAGCGCCTTCCGCACATGGTGCCACTTCCTACGACTTAGGGATTATCGTCCAAGAAGAAAACGGACCCACTCCCAGGAAAATCCTCGTCCCGAAAGATACACCGTTTGGGTACCAAGTCAGCAAAACCCTTCGCTTCAGCCGCGAAGGAAGACCGCAACCGATCTTGCAATTCATCGAAGGAACTCGGTTGGGAGCATCAACCTGGAATCGATTGTCCCAAGTCGACCTGCAGTCCTGCTTTGAAGGACGCACCACAGCCGATCCATTGCAATTGCGCATCGAGGTCGATGAGAGCGGCGTATGGACCGGCACCGTTACTTGGCTCGCAGGGAACAAGCAATGGGTAGCCCCCCCACTCGGCGAGGCGGTTATGGACCCTGTCTCCAAGCGGCAATGGAAAGATTGGCTCGAATCCATCATGCTGTGCAATATGGAAATGTCCTAAGCGACAGCTCCCAAACGCGGATACCGATTTTTGACTCTGCTGCCTCATTCTGCTGCCTCATTCTGCTGCCTCACTCTGCTGCCTCACTCTGCTGCCTAATTCTGCTGCCTCACTCCGCACAATCCCGCCATGCATTCCCGGGCGCGACCCTGTGAACGAGCCATGCGATTGGGTATGATCTGGCTGCGTTGGTTTGGCTCGTGAGTATTGCTACGAGGATAGGTATAAGGTTGCGCAACGATGGCTGAAACGATTGATATTCGATATGGCAAAGGGGAACTGCACGTGCGCTTACCTCGTGGTTGCGAACCGACCGTGATCCGCAAACCTGCAATGCCGCTTCTCGATCAGCCCGCAACATCCATCGTCGATGCGCTGCGCAATCCGGTCGGCAGCCCTCCCCTGGCTCAACTCGCAAAATCCGCGAAACGGGTGTGCATCGTCATCTGCGATATCACGCGGCCCGTCCCCAACGGCCCGATCCTGCGAGGTTTGATCGAAGAAATGAATGGGGCGGGCGTCCGCAACGATCAAATCACCATCCTGCTGGCAACCGGATTGCATCGACCGAACCTGGGGCATGAACTGTTGGAAGTGATCGGCGACAAATGGGTATTCGATAATATCCGCGTTGAAAACCATTACGCCCGCGATACCCCTTGGATGGTCAACCTTGGGCATACTCCCACCGACGGCATCCCGATCGTCCTCAATCGCCACCTCGTCGATGCCGACCTCAGGATCGTGGTTGGACTGGTGGAACCCCACTTCATGGCGGGCTATTCGGGAGGACGTAAAGTCGTCGCACCGGGGGTCGCAGGAGAAGAAACCATCAGGACGTTCCATAACTTCCGGTTTATGTCCAATCCTCTCGCCTGCAATACCAATCTCGTCGACAACCCATTGCACCGCGGGCAACTAGAGATCCTAAAAGTCCTTGGACCGACCTATGCTGTCAACACGATCATCGATGAAGAACGGCGGATGAGCTTTGTCAATTTCGGCGATTGCGTCACCAGCCACCTCGAAAGTGTCGACTTCGTCCGCCAGTACGCCGAAGTCCCCTTGAACCGCAAGTTTTCTACCTTGGTTACCAGCGCCGCGGGGTACCCGCTTGATAAAACTTACTACCAAACCGTTAAAGGGATGGTCGCTCCGCTCCAGGTTTTGGCCGAAGGAGGCCATATGATCATCGCCAGTCGCTGCGAAGAAGGGCTCGGGTCCCCGGAATATCGGGAATCCCAAGCCCACCTCAAGCAACTGGGCGACACAGGCTTCATCGATCGCATTCGCCAAATGCCGCTGGCCGACATCGATGGGTGGCAAACCCACATGCTCTTAAGGCCACTTTCCATCGGAAAAGTAAGCCTGTTCAGCGAGGGAATCCAAGGTCGAGATCGGGAATTGACCTGCGTGGAAATGATCGAGTCGATCGAATCGGCGATCCAAGAAAGTGTTGAAAAATCGGGGGATCGCTCGGTTGCCGTCATTCCGGAGGGACCGTACGTGATTCCCGTCTACCGCCCCCTTTAGTAACCGCCGCTCGGATACTGCCCAGCCTAATCCTTCCCCAATCCCGGCGCACCTGCCAATCCTCAGGTGCCACGACGGACGATTTGAATTAGAATCCGTACTCCTCCCGCTTGAGCATAACACCTACCTTTTCCGACAATCCGTCCAACTGCGACCTGGAGCGACTATGTCCCAGAATCAATTGTTTCGAACCAAATCCTTGGATGCAATGGTGTCCCAATCCGAGGGCGGTCACGGGCTCAAACGAGCTCTCGGACCGATCTCTCTGACGGCTTTAGGAGTTGGAGCGATCATCGGTACAGGGATCTTCGTCCTGGTCGGCAAAGCCGCTGCCAATCAAGCGGGACCGGCCATCATGCTGTCGTTCGTCGTCGCCGGCTTGGCATGCTTGATCGCAGCCTTGTGCTACGCCGAATTTGCATCCTTGGCCCCAGTTGCTGGTTCTGCTTACAACTACGCCTATGCGACGCTGGGCGAATTGATGGCGTGGATCATCGGCTGGGATTTGATTTTGGAATACGCCGTCGCATCCTCGACCGTCGCGCACGGTTGGTCAAAGTACTTTCAGAAATTGCTAGGGCAGTTGCATATTAGCTGGTTTCAGCCTGGGGGAGTGCTTTCGCAATTCGCAGACGCACCGTTTGACTTCACTCCCGAAAAGGGCTTCTTCGCCACGAACTACTTTTTCGATCTGCCCGCCGTCGTCATCACGATGATTGTCACAGCGATCTTGGTCCGTGGTGTTTCCGAAAGCGCTTTTACCAATGCCATTATGGTCGCCGTCAAGGTCGGTGTGGTGTTGTTTGTGATCTTCGCGGGAATCAAGTACGTCGTTCCCGCTAATTGGACGAATGATTTTGCTCCCTATGGCTACGGTGGACTGACACTGTTCGGTACTCCGATCTTGGGCGGAAGCGATAAAGGGATGATGGCCGGTGCCGCCGGAGTGATTTTTGCTTACCTCGGATTCGATGCGGTCTCCACCCAAGCCGAAGAGGCGAAGAACCCGCAGCGGGACTTGCCCATCGGTATCATCGGCTCGCTGGTCATCTGCACCCTTCTGTACATTGCGGTCGCTGCCGTGTTGACCGGTATGGTGCCTTACAAAGAAATCGACGTAAACGCTCCTATCGCTAGCGCGTTCGAAAAAGTTGGTTTCGAATCAGCTCAGTTTATTGTCACGGTCGGTGCGATTGCAGGTATCACCTCGGTACTTCTGGTCATGATGATGGGCCAGCCTCGTATCTTTTTGGCGATGGCTCGGGATGGCCTCCTTCCCTACAACTTCTTTTCGAGCATCCATCCAACATGGAAGACGCCGTGGAAGTCCACCATTCTGACAGGCTTTATCGTAGCCGCAGGTGCAAGCCTCCTGCCGCTCAACATCCTTGCGGACCTGACGAGCATCGGGACTCTCTTTGCATTCGCTCTCGTGTGTGCTTCGGTCCTGATCCTCCGCGTGGTCGATCCAGGCCGAAACCGCCCCTTCAAGTGTCCAGGCGCCCCTGCGGTCCCAGCCCTGGGAGTACTCCTGTGCGTGGCTCTAATGCTGTCACTCCCGTCGGAAAACTGGATGCGACTCGTCGTTTGGCTGGGTATTGGATTGGCGATCTACTTCGTGTACGGTTACCATCACAGCAAGATCGGTCATGATACGTCGAACTAGTCGACGGTATTGCGACGGTTGGTGCTGCAAAAGTTGGTACGGCAACATTTGGTGTAGCAAAGTTTGGCGTAGCAAAGTTTGCTGCAGCCATGGATGCTGACACTCGAGTTACTGGCTCAGTAGCACGCAAATAAATGCAAACTTCAACGCGGACCTGGCGACGATTCGGTGCCCCGTCCGCGTTGAGCTTCAATAGGGAGTTTCATGGACGCTGAGCAAGCTCGAGTGCAGGCGGATCTCCGAGGGGTCCTCGACGGGGAGGTCCATTGCCATCCCCTGTACACACAGCTTTATGCCAGCGATGCGAGCCTTTACGAGATCCAGCCATTGGCGGTCGTGCGTCCGAGGCACTCTGGTGACGTATCGCAATGCCTGCGGTATGCCACGGAAAACTCCATTCCTGTGTTTCCTCGAGGCGGCGGAACAGGACTGGCCGGACAATCGCTTGGGCCGGGCATCGTGCTCGATTTCTCCCGATTCATGCGGCGATTGATCTCGATCGATCCAGCCAACATGACGGTGCGGGTTCAGCCTGGAATCACCCTCGCCGACCTCAACCGCATGCTCCATCGCGATCGCTATATCCTGGGGATCGACCCACCTACCCGAGCTGTAACAACCGTGGGCAGCTTGCTGGCAATCGATGCGCTAGGCAGCCATTACCTCAAATACGGAACTGCCGGCGAGGCCCTTCAATCCGCCCAAGGTGTCCTTGCGGATGGCGAGATTGTTCGATTTGGAAAAACACGCTGGCTGGAACCGGACACCGGAAGCCCCAAACTCGATTACATCGCCTCGGAATTGGGCCAGTTGCTCAACGCCAGTCGCAGCTTGATCAAATCCCCACCATGGCGCGGCGTCGCGCGAGGATGCGGGTATCGCCTCGAGGCTATCTGCGAACATGAAACGGTCGATTTGGCACGACTCCAAGCCGGGGCAGAGGGAACACTGGCCGTTTTGACCGAAGCAACGTTGCGGATTGAGCCTTTGCCGATCGCACGCGGAGTCGTTTTGCTGTTCTTCGAACGACTTGAACTCGCGGCGCGAGCGGCCATCGATGCGAGGCGCGACCAAGTCGCCGCGTGCGATCTCATGGATCGTCGCTTGATCGAAATCGCGAGGGAACTCGATCCTCGCTACGAAGCCATGCTTCCTCGGGGGGCGGAAGCCCTCCTGTTGATCGAGCAACAAGGGGCGGATGCAGGAGAGGTCCGTCAACGCCTGACATCACTCGTCCAACGCATTGTCCGTCGCGCACCCTCTACCCAGCAGTCTCGCATTATCGTCGACGATAACGAGCGGGATTTTATTTGGAAGCTGAGCCGACGAGTCGTTCCCCGCTTGGTGAGACTGGCGGGTACGCAGCGCCCACTTCCATTTATCGATGACATTGCGATCCCTCCAGATCGTATGCCAGAGTTTCTCGTCGAAATGCAAAACGTGCTCAAGGCCGAGCGTGTGACCGCCACGCTCTTTGCGCACGCAGCCCAAGGCCACTTGCAGATTCGCCCCTTCCTAGACCCGAAATCTCCCGAGGATATCGGAAAACTGCAACGGATTGCTGACAAGCTCTTTGAGAAGACGATTGAATTCCGCGGAGTCATCTCCGGTGAACATGCGGTCGGATTGAGCCGTAGCAGTTACCTTCGGCAGCAACTCGGTGAGCTCTATCCAATATGCCGTCGCGTCAAAGAATTGTTCGATGCAAAAGGCATCCTCAACCCTGGGAAACTGATCACGGATGCACCTCCTAAACCCACGGATAACCTGCGGCCATTGTCGACGTTGATCATCGCTCAAGGAACACGCGTTCTAGACCGGAAGAAACTTGACAAAAAAGGCACTGACAAGCTACCGCGAAAATCGAAATCAGCGGCCGATTCGATGGTGTCGGTGCCAGTTGGCGGCAATGAAGGCACCAACACAGCAGCTGCCAACTCGTCCATCGCCACCACAGCAACTGACATCGAGTCGTCACCGAAACCCAATTCCACGTTCTTGCCTATCCTTGAATGGAGCGAATCGCAAACACTCGATGCCACGGCGAGCTCATGCAATGGTTGCGGTCGATGCCGCTCCAGTGCACCCAACGAACGCATGTGTCCGATGTTCCGGTCGTCCCGTGCCGAAGAAGCATCGCCGAGAGCTAAAGCCAATCTTCTGCGAGGCCTTCTCTCGGGTCGGATCCCAGTTCGCCACGCGGAAAGCGACGAGATGCGGAAAATCGCAGATCTATGCTTTCATTGCCACCAATGTCGGGTCGAATGCCCAGCATCGGTTGATATCCCGCGCATGATGGTCGAACTCAAGGCGCAGCATACGGCGACCCATGGACTGTCTCCCACCGATCGCTTGCTTTCCAGGATGGATATCTTAACGAACCTGGCAAGCCGTTTCCCGAGACTTGCCAATTGGGCGATGGAAAGTCGCACCATGCGCTGGCTCCTTGAAAAAACCACGGGGATCGCTTTCAGTCGCCGGTTGCCGCAAATTGCCCGACAGTCGTTCATGAGGTGGGCCGCGAAGAATCGATTGACCCGCCCGAATCGAGGCGCCGGTCGCAAGGTTCTTTACGTGGTTGACCAATACGCGAATTGGAACAATCCGCTCGTCGCTATGGCGTTGGTCCAAGTCATGCAGCATCAGAAAGTTGAAGTCTATGTTCCAACGTGGCAGAGCGTCACTTGGATGACCAAGATCGCGATGGGTGATATCGACCGCGTTCGTAAGTTGATCGTGCCTCAGATCCGACAATTGGCAGATGCAGTTCGGCAGGGCTATACGATCGTAACAACCGAACCAACCGCAGCCTTATGCCTGCAACATGAATACCCGCAACTGATCGGTGGCGAGGACGTCAAACTGGTAGCGGCAAACACGGTTGAAGCTGGGCAGTATCTCTGGGATATGCACACTCGCAACGAACTTGAGCTCGATTTCAAACCGTTGACCATGTCGGTGATCTACCACACCCCATGCCATCTACGAGCCATGAACCCGGAGTATTCCGGCATGCAACTCCTGAGCCTCATTCCAGGGCTTACCGTCCACCACGCTGATGCAGGATGCTCGGGAATGGCAGGAACCTACGGTCTGAAACGCGAAGCATATCGAACATCTCTCCGCGTCGGGTGGGGACTCATCAGCGCGATGCAACAGACCACTTCACAAATCGGTAGTACCGAATGCACATCGTGCAAACTGCAAATGGAGCAAGGAGTCGATAAACCGACCATTCATCCGCTCGCATTACTCGCTTATGCCTACGGTCGACTCCCCGAGATACGAACATGGATTCAGAGTCGGAACGAAGGATTGACCGTCCGCTAGGTCTCAAAGATTCAACAGTCGGTGTCCGACGAAGTTTGCGTCGACACCGTAGAACTTGATCGCGATTGAGCAGTAGAAACGGACGCTTGTGGGGAACGAGGTGATCGAACTAAGCTCGTGAAATACCAGTCACTTCGGTAACCCACGCTTCGACGAGCGCAGCGGGGCTGACGTTGCGATCGACTTGCTCTCGGGCTTGTTGGGTCCTTTGGATCAAAGCCCCCAGGGTCTCCGGGGCTAGTCGCTGTAGATTTCTTGAGGTGACGCCTTCGCTAGGCGTCGGATGGATCGCGGTATCCAATACTGAAGCAATACCGAGTCGGTAGCGCATCGATTCGCGGTAGAGATCGATAGCGATATCCAACACCCATTTCAATTGATCGCGTCTGGCTTGTCCGTCAGGAGCTACGGAATCCAAATGCGCGGTAATGCTCTTGCTCAGGCGAGGAAAATCAATCGGTTTCGAATCGAGTGACTCGATCAACAGCGCCCTAAATTCGCTCATCGACTCATCTCGCACCTGCGCTGCCAATTGGAGCGAACCGTGTGATTGTCGGGCCAGACGCAACGCATCCGCTGAATTATCCGCCAAACCATGCCGCTGAATAAGCAACGCCAACTCATCCTGAGCAAGAGGCGCGAATCGTACGATTTGGGAACGGGACCGGATGGTGCGCAGCTGCCGTTGCTCGGAGGTACCGATCAAAAAGATCAACGCTCCAGGTGGTGGCTCCTCGAGGGTTTTCAGGAGGCTGTTGGCTCCTTCGACAGCCAGAGTATCCACATCGTCGACGATGGCGATTTTACGACGTCCAGAATAGGGTCGCATGCGGATTTCATAGCACAATCCCTCGCGCATTCGAGACTCATCGCTCCCAACCAATTGCTCCATCGATAGATTTGACTTGTCTTTTTCCCGCTTGATCTCGATCAGATCTGGATGGGTCCCTGCCTCGATTTGAACGCAGGCCTCACACGCACCACACGTTGCAAACTCGGTGGGCTCGTACCTCGTGCAGAGCAACGACTTCGCGACGAGCCTTGCAAATGTCCGCTTCCCAATTCCACTCGGACCGACCATCAAAAACGTGCTGGCAAGTCGCTCTTGACGGGCCGCATTCGCGAACCAACCTCGCTGACGATGATGCCCAACAAACGTCTCCCAGTCCATCGTTCACCCTCCCTCTGAAAACGCTTCGGGGAG
The DNA here is from genome assembly GCA_046318275.1 of Pirellula sp. Taxonomy (GTDB): domain Bacteria; phylum Planctomycetota; class Planctomycetia; order Pirellulales; family Pirellulaceae; genus JBKCUI01. Next base: position 125,044 of record JBKCUW010000130.1, read on the forward strand.
TTTTAGCCTCAAGGAGAAAATCGTCCATCGACCAACGATGCTCGTTTGGGCCTCGATCCTTCGTCGTTCGGACTGAAGGAACCGATCGATGGCCTCGGAGTGGGGAAATGGGGACGCCGACGGAGTTAATTCCGATGACCTCTCCCGAAGGAACCGCTCCAAAAAGATCGCATGGGGGCATTGCCGATCGTATTGGGTCGTTTCACGGAACGCCGCATACTCTGCGTTCCAGTCCGATGGATGCCCGATCGGAATGACGGTCGAATCGGAGCCTGAGGAACTTGAATTCACCGCCTTGTCGAAGTCGGCGAAACGCTGCGACAGCTCGGCAGAGGCGGCTGGCCAGAGAGTTCTGGATTCATCAAGCCGCCTCATGATGGTCTGGAATTGCAACGCGATCGAGAGGGTGATCGCGAGGAGGATGAGCAGTACGACTACAAAGGGTGCGACGAAATACCGGCCGCGAATGCTCAGTCCGTGCGGTGGTCCAACTCGACGAATTGGCTCCACGGTATTGATTGCGTCCATAGGTACTTCGTTCGAATCCATTACGTAGGAATCTTGTATTCCTTGAGCCGTTGCATTTCGTCTGCCACCACGCTGCCGTCCGGCGTATCATCGCTATCGACATCGAACCAAGACTCTTGGAATTTCACGAATCCCGCGTCGCCTTGTGCGGATTTCCGCAGCGCGACATTGGTCGTCAGCGCGATGATTGCGTCGGCCATAGCCACTTCAGGGTAGCATCGAGGCCTGTTCTCCGGCGAGTTGTTGCGGATGCAATACGCCCAGTGCTCGATTTCCTCCGTGTATCCTCGGCTGACGGGTCCAGCCGCAGCGGCCGCTTTGGAGACCGGTGCGGATGCACCACCGCTCGCTTGGGTATCCAAAGCATAACCGGAGCCTGCAGCCTTGACCCCTGCAGCGGCGCTGGTATCACCCTTCGCATAAAGCATGACTTCTTGCTCTTTCTCGAGCACTAGCGTTCCCTTGGTCCCCATGACGACTTCGCCGTAACCGCCGTAAACGTTTCCGTTGATCGTCGAGTACGTGACCACAATCTTCTTGTTGGGGTCTTGGTCGTAGCCCGGCACACCTTTGATCCCACCCGCTTGCTTGTAACCGAGATCGAATTTTTCGCTGTACTCAGGTCCAGGGAACTCAAACGTGCAGTACACGTGATCATCCGCATCGCGGTCTGCTGGGAAAATATGGCGACCACCGACCGCATGCACGGTCAGCGGATGTGCTTTTTTACCATCCGCTCGCAGTGCGCTGCAGAAGATCGTCGCAGCATCCAGTTGGTGACTGCCCAGCTCACCCATGAGGCCTGCGCTCGTTCGATCGAACAACCGCCATCGAACCAGTTCTTCCATAGCGGAAATCGTTCGATTGCCCATCGCTTTCTCTTGATAACCGAACCGAGCCGCATCGACTTGGTCGGCCATCCATGCTTCCTGCTGAGCGATCTTGCGTTTGAGTTGCTCGATCTCGGCGGGACTCTTGGCCTTGTCTAATTCTTTGACATATTTCTCGTAGTCTGACTTGATCTTGTCCACCTTGGTTTCTGGATCGCCACCGACCATGGGTGGCTGCCAGGAATCGTTACCTGGAAGATTTCCCCGGTGCCATTGAGCCCGAATATGGTGCAGTTGGCCGAGCATCCCCCATTTGAGCAAATGGACGGCGTTATCGTAGAGAACGCTGTAGTGACGTTGGTGCCCCGTCGCCAAATAGATCTGCTGGCCCATCGGATTCTTGAGTTCCTTGGAGAGCCTCGCCATGACCTTACACTGGGCCACGTTGTGCGCCATAAGCTTCTCGGTCAAAACATGCTTTCCTTTTTGCATGGCTTTGATCGCGATCGGCGCATGCAAGTGAAGTGGCAAGGCGATGATAATCGCTTCGATGCTATCGTCGTTGAGCAATGCGTCGATACCGCCGTTGCTCGCATCGTACACCTTCACGTTCTTTCGTGCTTCGTCCTCATTGGCGTACTTGTACTGCTTGATCAATCCAGGACGCGTTGGCGTGGTCCAATCCCCGTGGAAAGCTCGATAGATGCTGTAAGGGCGAATGTCTGCAACAGCGGTGACTTGGACGTATTCCGGCGTGCATCCGCCGATCAGAACACTCCCTTCATCCCCGGTTCCGATCACCCCGACCCGCACCGGATCGGCAAATTTCTCGTAGCCAAAGTACATCGCTCCGAGACCGGCACCGCTGACGGCTCCCGCAGCGATCACCCCCTGCAGAAACTCGCGCCGTGTAAATCCAACGGCCTCGTGGTAGTTGTCTTGACCAATGGTTTTGTCTTCTGGGCTCAATGTACGCATAAGGAATGCCTCGAGGATCAAACGCTATAAGTGAGGAATGAATCGATTTAGTTAGGGAATAGCTAGGATAGAACTAGAGAAGTCTTGGGAGAGTAGAATCAGGAATCGGAAGGAACTTTTGCATTTCGATTCCAGAAACTCCATGGGATAAAGTCGAGGCCAGCGTAACGCCCTGCGTCCGCGAATGCGACCACAAAGCACGCCAACATCTCGATCGCTTGGTAGTATGTCGGTTGGGAGCCCGGAGCCCCTGGGAATTGGGTAGCCACCACCGATAGAAGAAATACCCCAGCTGCGATTGCTGCCAGCGGCGTCAGGAGGCCGACAAGCAATAGGATTCCGACTACCATGTCGAAAATCGGGATGATCTTGTCCACTTGGCGGACGGTGAGTGGCCCTTCGCCTGGATACTTGAACTCGATTTGCTTTCGAATCGGGTTCCCTTTGGCATCCTTAGCGATCGGCTTCTTCGGATCGGGATTGGCTTGTTCATCGGTCGGAACGGCATTGATTCGTTCGACCATCTGCGGGATCGTCTGGTCGATCTCGGCGAGGATCGGCCGGCCGAGCGCTCGCCACTTGCTCTCGATCTCGTCCCGCTGCTTTCTCAGCGATTCGACTTTGGATCGCGTCGCATCGCTCTCGAGCTTCTCGATACGCTCGAGGCCGTTCTTGTACTCCTCGATTTGAGACTTCCACTCATCGTATGTCTCTTTTCGCTTTGCCGCGAACTCTGCGAGGATATCGTCGACTTCTTTTCGCTGAGCTTCGTTCAAACCAAATTCGTCGACCGCCTTCGCACCAAACTCCTTGCACAACTCGGACATCTTCTTGGCGTCAATCCGAATCGATCCATCGTAGTCCGGAATCATGGATTGGAACTTCTTAGCGAAAGGTCCTTTTGCAGCCGAAAGGAACCCGGTCGATGAGAATCCTCCGTCGCGGACTTTGGATACCCCCTCCTGAAAGAAATGCCACCCGATGGCCAACCGGAGCAAGACCAAGAAGATAATGGCGGGAATCGATAACTTGGCTTTGCGAAGTAGCATGGGAGGGATATTCGAGGGGGGAGCGTATGCCAATAAATGTCAGTTCGGCAGGATCGTTCGCGAAGTCGTATCGTCGGAACCCGCAGAATCTCATCCTAGGATAACCGAAGTATGGTCCAAAATCGACCTTCGGCCAAGTCTCAACCCTTGCGCATTTCGGGCGAAGACTCGCGGGTCGACCATTGGGATTTCGGCCTAAAAAGGGTGAATCTGAGTGTTTCGTCATTTCGCCCAGGTTCATCAAGCCCAGTAGGATCCCAGTCGGATCCCAGTAGCATCCCAGTAGGATCTCACAGCGGGCCGACAAAATCGCTCGGCGTTCGGTAGGCCTTGCCTGAATTTCCACAGCCCCCGACCAAGCCCCATTCAAGCCTTTCCCGAGGATATTCGACCCGTGGGGCACTTGATTTGAGCGAGCATCAAATAGACGCGGTCAAGACGGCACCCACCCTGCGCATGAGAACCCACCCTGCGCATGAGAACACACCCTGCGCATGAGAACACAAGGAGTGAAGGAGTGTATTGGGAGCATCGAAGTGCAAAAAGCGATCAAGGCTCTTGAGGCTTAGGCATTCGCTCTGGCATGAGACCCTTCGAGAACCATGAAAAAGCCTACCCCTTGCCCGTTTGGAAATGCCCTCTCGGAAATCGTTCGCAACGACACCCCAGGATCGAGCCTCTACCTGCTGGCTGGTAAATCCGCTTTTGAACCTGTCGACCGGGGAATCCTTTGGGTTCAACCAGCCCGAAGCAACTCGTCCGCAGTAGATAGTCCGAGGGAACTCCGGTTGGTTCTGACGCACGTCTATTCGACGGTTACGCTCTTGGCGAGGTTTCGCGGTTTATCGACGTCGCAACCTCGAGCAATTGCGATATGGTAGGCCAAAAGCTGCAGCGGGATCGAAGCGACGACCGGTTGCAGGAAGTCCTCGACGTAGGGTACTTCGATAATGTCATCTACCAGCGACTCAAGTTTGCTATCCATCTGGTCGACGATCGCGATGACCGGCCCGCCTCGAGCTTTCACCTCTTGCAAGTTGCTCATGACTTTGTCGTACACGTGCGAACGAGGGAGAAGGAAAACGGAGGGAGTGTGTTCATCGACCAGCGCAATAGGCCCGTGCTTCATTTCAGCAGCCGGGTAGCCTTCGGCGTGAATGTAACTGATTTCTTTGAGTTTTAGGGCCCCTTCCAGAGCAGTCGGGAAGTTGTAGTGTCGGCCGAGGTACAGGAAGTTGGTCGCGTCTTTGTATTTGTCAGCCACCTCGCGAACTCTCGCGTTGCACTCCAGCGCTTGCTCGACGACATCGGGCAATGCTTCGAGCTGGTCGATGATCCGCTGTCCGGCTTCAAAACTCAAATGCCTGAGCCGTCCGAAGTAGAGCCCCAGCATCGAGAGGACGCAGAGTTGCGAAGTAAAGGCTTTGGTCGATGCCACACCGATCTCAGGACCAGCGTGCAAATAGATTCCACCGTCGGCTTCCTGGGCGATGCTGCTTCCGATCACGTTGCAGATGGCCAATGTATGATGCCCTTTGCGTTTCATCTCGCGAAGAGCCGCTAGGGTGTCTGCAGTCTCGCCACTCTGAGTGATCCCGAAAATCAACGTATCATGGTCCACCGGCGGATTTCGATAACGCAACTCGCTGGCATATTCGACCTCGACGGGCAACCGCGCGAACTCTTCGATCAAGTACTCCCCGACCAAAGCGGAATGCCAACTGGTCCCGCATGCAGTCAGGATCAATCGGTTCACACCGCGAAGCTGGGCTGGAGTCAGGTTGAGTCCACCGAACTTCGCCGTCGCGTTTTCTCGATCCAATCTTCCTCGCATCGCGTTTCGAAGCGACGCCGGCTGCTCGTAAATCTCTTTGAGCATGTAGTGAGGAAATCCGTTGCAACCAACCTCTTGATCGGTCGACTCCAAAACCCGCACCTCGGGCCGAACACGACCTTGATCCCGGTGGACGACTTGGATGGAATCCTTAGTAATAACCGCGATTTGATGGTCTGCCAGATAAATGATACGGTCGGTATGCCCGACCAAGGGAGACGTGTCGCTGGCGATGAATTGCTCACCGCGACCAACACCCAAGACCAGTGGGCTGCCGCAGCGAGCCGCGATGAGCAAGTCGGGGCGATCTCGGAACATCACAACCAAGCCGTAGGTCCCGCGGAGCGACGGTAACGACGCGCGAACCGCTTCCACAAATATCGCATAGCGACTATCGGTCCCGCCGGAACTACGCCCGCCGGTTGCAACCGGTGAATTCATGAGGGTCTTGAGGTTATCGGCGATGAGATGCGCGACCACCTCGGTATCGGTTGCCGACTGGAAAACATAACCTTTCTCCTGGAGCATCTCTTTGAGGACCTGGTAGTTCTCAATCACCCCATTGTGAACGACGGCGACAATCTCGTGACCACCCATGTGCGGGTGTGCGTTTTCCTCGGTTGCTGCACCATGTGTCGCCCAACGCGTATGACCAATGCCAGTGCTTCCTTGCATCGGCGTTTGATCGATCCTCTCGGCCAAATTGTCGATTCGACCTACCGCGCGATGGAGTTGGAAGCCTGATGTTCCCGTAAGGGTAGCAATTCCCGCGCTGTCATATCCTCGGTACTCCAATCGGCGAAGTCCTGAGAGTAGGAAGGGACAGGCCTCTTGCTTACCAACGTAGCCGACGATTCCACACATGAAACAAACCCCAGCGTCCTAGATGACTGTTTTCCACAAGACGACACTCCGTCCAACAAGACGAAACCGTGTCGGGAACGTGTCCCAGACATGCCGTCACCGTGAACTGTAGGCTCGTATCGACTTGCCCCCATGGAATGGGTTCCGACGATCTGGCTTCAACGATTTCTTGATAGGCGAGATCGAGCGTTGGACAACATCAAGCGTCAGACCAATTCGAATCACACCCAGAGAAAACCACTTTTCACGGTCCAAGAAGCCTACCCCGCGAATCGGCTTGCCTAGGTTGCACCCTCGCAAGTTTCCTACGCGGCACCAGTTCATTAGAGCTAATAGCCGGTACAACCGTCAAAATCAATAACGGCTGCATCCCGAAGTCGGGGTGGATAGATAGCGTTTGACGCTTAGGCGCTAAAGTCGAACGAGGCCCCAAAGCTAGCATCCGAAGGAACCGTCGGGGGCGCCGCTTGTTGCTGCTCGCGTCGGACGAGCATCTCCCATGTCGTCTTCTCGATGTCGAGGATTTCGCGCATGTTTTCGATCGCGATCACATCGTGATCTAGTTCGGCGGCGATGAGCAACTTGGAGAGGAAAACATAAAGATCCGACTGCTGCTTGGCCAAGGGATGGGATGAATCCACGATTCCAGCCAGCAACTCAGAGAGAATGTCCCGGGCTAAGATCACCCACTGCGCCGCCCCGTTGTAATCCTGCTTCCTCCACAAGTCGCCGATCAGAATGCTCAAACCGTGGGCTTTCTGCAAAAGCAAAAAATGCAGTTTGGCAGGGCTAGCGGATTCAACTTCTTGGCGGAGAAACAGTTCGATGGCGTCTGGTTTGGTCATTTCCGGTGGTTCAACAGCGGGAAAAGGATTGCATGCATCGAAGCAGCGAAATGAGTCATCAACGCCGCGAATCGGGCTTCGCGTTTCGGAGTTATCGACCGATCCATGGGTTTAGGCTCGCAGAAGAGTTCCCGACCCTCACAATCCCTACAACCATTACCGGTAGAATTGTTCGGAAGGGCCGAACCCACTCCGGTCGACCAGGATTAAAATCGGACCTGTTTTACCTTCCAATCGCGTTTTACTTCCCATTCGCAGAAAGAATGTCCAATGTCATTGCAAGACGATCGCGATGCTATTCTCGATCTAACCCAAAAACTTCTCGTTTGCATTACCCGCGGCGATTGGGATACGTACAAAGAACTGTGTTGCCCCTCGTTGACCTGTTTTGAGCCTGAGGCGCTCGGGAATTTGGTCGATGGCTTGGACTTCCACCAGTATTATTTTAACTTGCCAGCCAGCAGCACTCCTGTACAGTCAACGATTGTGGCGCCTCACATCAGAATCATGGGTGATGTAGCGGTGATCGCCTACGTCCGTTTGACCCAAAAAATCGCGGATGGAAAACCGATCACGGCTGCCATGGAAGAGACTCGGGTCTGGCACCGCCAGCAGGGGAAATGGAAACACGTTCATTTCCATCGTAGCCCGGCCCGTTAACACCACGAACGGCAGTCTTCAGCGACCGCCCCTTTGAACTGAAATGCACGCACTCGACTTCCTTCGCATCACCGCCGCTTCAACTCCGACCCGGGTTGCAAACCCGTCGGCAAATCGCGAGGCGATCGAGTTGGCATTGAAGAATCTTTCGGACTCCGACGTGGTCGTATTCGGCGAGTTGTGCTTGAGCGGCTACACCTGTGGTGAATTGTTCTTGCAGCGTGTGCTGCTGACCAGCTGCCTGCATGAACTTCGCCGACTCTCCGATTCCGTAGGCCAGCAACTGGTGGTAGTCGGATTGCCTTTAGAAGTCTCCGGACGACTCTTCAATGTGGCTGCGGTTCTCGGTAACGGCAGATTGCTGGGGCTCGTTCCAAAGACACACCTCCCCAACTACAACGAGTTTTATGAGGCCCGATGGTTTCATAGCGGCGCGACCATCACCGATAAAGAGGTCGAGCTCGATGGTTTCGGGATGGTGCCGTTTGGTACCGATCTTCTTTTTAGTTGCGGTAAAGCCGTAGTTGGAGTCGAGATCTGCGAAGACCTTTGGGTACCGATTCCACCGAGTAGTTCCCAATCCATCGCGGGTGCGAATGTTCTTTTGAATTTGTCGGCAAGCAACGAAACCATTGGCAAGGCAAGCTACCGGCAGCAACTCGTCGCGATGCAATCAGGACGATGCGTAGCGGCGTATGCGTATGCGAGCTCTGGTCCGACCGAGTCGACGACGGACCTTGTGTTTGGTGGCCATTGCTTGATCTGCGAAAACGGCTCACTCCTCGCTCAGTCGCAACGTGTCGGTACGGGATTGTGCTTGCGTCCAGAATCGACCTTAGATGGCCTTACCAGCCATGCCACCACAGACATCGATCTCGATCGGCTGCAACACGATCGCCGTGCGTTCCAGACCATGCACCAGGCGGTCGACCCGACCGCTAGAGTCGCATTCCGCCGCATCCCATTCCAGCTGCCACTCACGCAAGCGCCGCTGGTCCGTCGCATCGATCCCCATCCCTTCGTCCCACAGTCGAGCAGCGAGCTCTCGCAGCGTTGCACCGATGTCTTCGAGATTCAGTGCTCAGCTCTCGCGAAACGCGTTGCTCGTCTACCCGCTTCGATGCCCCTTACCATCGGAGTTTCTGGGGGACTCGATAGTACGCTTGCTTTACTTGTCGCTGTAAAAATGTGCGACATGCTCGGCTGGAAGCACGATCGAATTGTCGGACTTACCATGCCTGGCTTCGGAACAACTCAAAAGACGAAATCGAATGCAGAAGCCTTGATGAGATTGCTCGGGGTTCGTTCCGAAACCATCGATGTCCGCGAAAGTTGCTTGCGGGTCTTTCAAAGCCTCCAGCATCGCCCCTTTGGGATTGATCTATCAAAGATAGACGTTCAAACACTGCAAACAAAACTGGAATCGCTCCCGAACGACAACCGAAATGACTTGGTGTTTGAAAATGTCCAGGCTCGTATGCGTACGCTTTTGCTCATGAACAGAGGATTTGTACTTGGAACCGGCGACATGTCCGAATTGGCGTTGGGATGGTGTACTTACAACGCAGACCATATGTCCATGTACAACGTCAACTGCTCCGTCCCGAAGACATTGGTTCGCTTCTTGGTTCGCCACGTTGCCGAGAATCTGGTCAGCAAAGAGATTCGCAAAATCCTCATCGATATCGTGGAGACGCCAATCACACCCGAATTGCTGCCTTTGTCCAGCGATCAGTCCATCGTGCAGAGCACCGAGGGGACGATCGGCCCGTACGAACTGCACGATTTCTTTCTGTACCATTTCGTTCGCAACGGGGCTTCGCCCACAAAGATTCTCTTCCTCGCAGAGCACGCGACTTTCGACAGACCGTATGCCATCTCCGAAATCCAAGCGACCTTGCAAACGTTCCTGAAACGCTTCTTCAATGCCCAGTTCAAGCGGAGCTGCGTTCCTGATGGCCCCAAGGTCGGTACAGTCTCTCTCTCTCCTCGCGGAGATTGGCGAATGCCCAGCGACGCCGACTTCGACACGTGGGTTGAATCTCTCTCGGAGTGATGCAACAGCTAAAAAAAAGAAAAAGTCTGCCGTTTCGATACACGGCTACTTACAATAATGACATTCGTAATCGCCACGAGAAACCGAAGCTGCGCGATGGTTCTCAGCCCGAGAGACCATTCTCAGCCCGAAAAACAATGCCTTACGCGTCAACGATGATTCATCCCCCCTCTCATTTCATCTATGAAAATGCGCCTCTTTTCCACTGTCATACTAGCGATCACGCTGATCCAAAACACTTCCTTGGGCCAATCCGCAAAGGAAGTCACCAACAGCATTGACGCCAAGTTCGTTTTGATCCCTCAAGGCAAGTTCACGATGGGGGCAGCGGATACCGAGGATGATTCCGAAGACGATGAGATCCAACACCAAGTGACGATTTCAAAGCCTTTTTATCTGGGAACTCACGAAGTAACCCAAGGTCAATACGAACAGGTTATGGGTGTCAATCCAAGCCACTTCCAAAAGCGCGTGATCCGAAAAAACAACAGCAGCAATTACCCCGTCGAACAAGTCAGTTGGGAGGATGCGATCGCGTTCTGCAAAAAACTCAGCGACAACCCCAAGGAAAAAGCGGCGAAGCGTACCTATCGGTTGCCAACTGAAGCAGAATGGGAATGGGCATGCCGCGCCGGAGGATCGTCAGCCTACTCCTTTGGTGATTCCAAACAAATGCTAGGTGACCACGCATGGTTTCAATCCAATTCGGAGCGAAAAACCCATCCAGTTGGGTCTCTAAAACCCAATGCTTGGGGGCTCTTCGACATGCATGGCAACGTTTGGGAATGGTGTCAGGACTTCTACGGCGACTATCCAAATACCGATGTCAAAGATCCAACTGGTCCGTCTTCGGGAACCTATCGGGTCAATCGAGGTGGTGGTTGGGTCGATGAAGCCAGCAGTTGCCGATCCTCGCACCGATTCGGCGACCAACCTGATTTGAAAATCAACGACATCGGTTTTCGTGTCGTCATGGTTGAAGGCAATTAATCATTCAGCAGCGGTAGATTCAGGTCTCGAAAGGCACCATGGCGGATTCACTTTCCCTCGAAAAACAGCTTCAATCGTTAATCGATGGCTGCCGGACAGTGATCCTGGCAACCGCATCGAGCGATGGGTTCCCGAATGCTAGTTACGCACCCTTTGTCGACCACGATGGATCCTTTTATGTCTTGGTCAGCGGATTGGCGAAGCACACAAGCAATCTGCTCTCGACGGGGTACTGCCACGCGTTGTTCATCACCGATGAGAAAGACACCGTCAATATCTTTGCCAGAAAGCGATTGAGCTACAACTGCGAAGCGATCGTGTTGGAAATCCACGGCAAAACGTCAAGCGACTCGGAAACGCATCGGGCGAACACTGTGCTGGCCAAGATGGAGGAACGCTTTGGACCAACCATTAAAATGCTCCGGTCCTTGCCCGATTTTCGATTGATCGAATTGAAACCGAGCGAGGGGACGCTCGTCCTGGGCTTTGGACAAGCGATCCCGGTTTATGGGCGGCAGCCTGCATCCTAAAATCGGCTAGTTCAACGGTTGCATGACTTTCTTGACGTCATGCTCTTGGCCGTAGATCACCAGCACATCGCCGTCGAGAAGTAGGGTTTCTGGGCCGGGGATCCCAGGAAGCAACATGTCATCTCGTCGGATCGCAAGGACTACAACTCCTGAATCCCACGGCCTGGACTCTCGCAACTTGCGTCCGATAAGCGGATTTCGAGCTTCGATTAAGTACTCCGAGACAACGTACCCATGATCGACGCGGAGCATCAATTCATAATCCATCGCTCGCACCAACCCTGCCCGTGTCAGGGAAGCGGCAATCCAGTAGTCCAAAAACTTTCGGACCAACCGCCAACGACCGATGTACGTGATCATGAGTACTACCAACACCACGGTCGACAGTAAGACGATCGGATGCAGCACGTTGCTGCTCTGCATCATCGAAGCCACCGTCGTTGCCAAAGCACCGGTGAGTCCGATATTACCAACCAATATCAAATCCCGGATGATACGCCGTCGGACAGGGTGGTTCACCACCAGTTCCGCTTCCTTAGTGGTGAATCCAACGCCGAAAAATGCGGAATAACTCTGAAAACTCGCAGTGTCATAACTCAGTCCCGTCATGGTGAGCGCTGTCGTTGCTACGCGTACGGCTAGAAGCGAGAAAAGAGCGATAACAACCAAGGTGACTATTGCCGTCATGACCTACACACAGATTTCTACATTCCCCTAACAGGGACGTTTCGACTAAAATTAAGGTGTTGGGTGCACCGTTTCATCCGCACCTCCCTCCACCATACCCCCCTCCTTCCCTCCCTGTCGAGACGGACTCTCTTGAAATCACTCTATCGATCGGACCCCACCCCGTCTCGACGGCTCACCGCATGGTCACTGTTATCAATGACTTCGGCATGGCTCCCGCTTCGGAAGATTAGCGAGAGCAGCGACCAAGAGGGATACGCCGTGGGATACGCCGTGGGATACGCCGTGAGATATGCCGCGAGATATGCCGCGATTTACTCGGTGCTGTTCGTCGTGCAGTGCACCGCGCACGTCTTCCTTCCCAACGCCCTAGCCCAAGATGTCCCGGTTCCTCCAGGGTTGGAATCCGCGCGGCCCACGACAGAAACAACGATCAACTCCCAAGAGTTAGATCGAGCAAACCAAGAGTTTTTCGAATCCCGCATCCGACCCGTCTTGATCGAGCACTGCTATGAATGCCACTCCGGGCAGTCGAAGATCGTCCAAGGAAACCTGCGACTGGACTCGCAACCTGGAGTTCGCGAAGGTGGCGACAGCGGCCCAGCGGTCGTCCCCGGCAACCCCGACGAGAGCTTGATCATCCAATCGCTTCGTTACGGTACCCTTCAAATGCCGCCAAGCGGTAAATTGAGCGATACCATCCTGCGTGATTTCGAAACCTGGGTTCTCCAGGGTGCCACCGATCCACGGGAAACTCCCCCAGAATCCAACGAGCCAGAGAACAAACCGTGGCGAGATCCCGTCGCTATCGAATCGCATTGGGCGTTTCGACCCGTACCACAGTCCGTGAGCATTCCCGGAACGAACACTCCAAGTGGAGCTATCGGCAAACTACCAGATTCGCAGAGCACTCCAGATTCGCAGAGTACTCGAGATTCGCAGAGCACTCCAGATTCGCAGAGTACTATCGATGCTGTGCGGAGTCCCATCGATCGGTTCCTGCGAATCCCATTGCATGAAAAGGGGTGGCTTCCTGCGCCAACCGCCTCACCAGAGGTCTTGATTCGGCGTGTAACTTTGGACCTGACCGGCCTACCCCCAACCCCTGAAGAGATCGAAGCTTATTTGGTAGATGATCCGGATCACAGGTACGAAAGGCTTGTCGATCGATTGCTCGCATCCCCACATTACGGAGTCCGATGGGCTCGGCACTGGCTCGATTGTGTTCGATACGCAGATAGCAATGGTGCCGACGAAAACCACGATATGCCCAATGCATGGAGGTATCGGGACTGGGTTGCCAACGCGTTCAACGAGGACTTGCCTTTCGATCAATTCGCCATACAGCAGATCGCCGGTGATTTGTTACCGCAACCAGAAAGCGAAATCGAACGTGGGCGGTTGATCACCGCAACTGGGTTCTGGGTTCTCGGCCCGAAAATGCTTGCGGAGCAAGACAAAGCAAAAATGCGAATCGATATCGTCGATGAGCAGATCGATACGTTCTCGCGCACGATGCTCGGCGCGACATTGTCGTGCGCACGTTGCCACGATCATAAATTCGATCCATTCACTCAAGAGGATTACTTCGCGTTAGCGGGCGTCCTGATGAGCACTCGATCGATGGCCGATGAAGCGTTTGTTTCGAAATGGATGGAACGCCCACTGCCATCCCACGAAATTACACAAAAACGACTAAGTCACCAGCAACAGATCGATGCTGCCAAAAAGCAACTCGCTTTGTTGAAGGAGGAAGCGAACGGTAGGCTATTGGCGGAGGGCAAAGTCGAAAAGATTCCTGAAGATCCAAAAGCCCTATACCCTCCAGAGGTGCAAAAAGAAGTCGAGCGACAGACCAAAGATATCGAGGCACTCGAAAAATCCACTCCTGCCTTCGAAATGTCGATGGCGGTCGAAGAGAGCAGTCCAACGGATATGCCGATCCATATTCGGGGAAACCATCTTCGCCCTGGCGAGAATCCGATCCAGCGCGGCGTCCCGAAAATCCTCGTCAAAGCAAACCCGCTTCCATCGATACCAAGCGATCAGAGCGGCCGACTCCAATTAGCGCAGTGGCTCACCCATCCCAACCACCCATTGTTTGCCCGCGTGATGGTCAATCGAATTTGGATGTGGCACATGGGTCAAGGACTCGTTGCATCACCTTCCAATTTCGGGATGCGCGGGGAGTCGCCCACGCACCCAGAACTGCTCGATTGGCTCGCTTCGGAATGGATCCAGCACGGATGGAGCATGAAATGGCTTCACCGACAAATCCTCCTTTCGTCAACGTATCGCATGGAGTCACATCGCACGGACTCCAACGCCGCGAACTATGCGGAATCCGATCCGGAAAACCGACTTTGGTGGCGCCAAAATACCAAGCGGATGGAAATCGAACCCCTTCGCGATTCGATACTGGCGTGCTGTGGAAAATTGGATGCAAGAATGGGGGGGCCGGGCCAAGCGATCCAAAGTCCTAAGAGGACCATCTACCTCACCATCAATCGAGCAGCACTGGCCGATATGTTTTCCGTATTCGACTACGTAGATCCAGCTAGCCACATCGAACAGCGACCAGTAACCACCGTGCCGAGCCAAGCCTTGTTTCTCCTCAACAGCGAGCTTGTCACAAACTCATCGGAATGGCTCGGTCAGAGACTAGCCGAACGATCTAACGAGGACCGTCAAGCGATCGGATTTGCATTCCTGACCATACTAGGAAGGTCTCCGACCGACTTCGAACTCGAACGCAGCGTGACGTTACTGCAGCAGAGTACCGATGCGATCCAGGAGGACAGCGCGGGACCAGGAACGACGCCGAACGAAGAACAGCGTATTCAGCTACGACCGAAAGCTCTCGCGACACTGGTGCGATCCTTGATTGCTAGTCGCCAGTTCAGCTGGATCGAATGATTAGGACATTCGTGTATTCCATGAGTTCATATCGCAAATCAAAGCCAGTGCATCCATGCGATGCGCAAGACCTACGACCTTAAAGCCGCTCCGGAAGAAATCCGATGAATCGAATGAACCCCCTCAGCATATCCCTCGGCCAATGCCCGGATAATCCCGGTCGTCGAGCCTGGATGCGGTCGGTTACCCGCGGATTGGCAGGTATTGCGCTGACCGACCTGCTGGCAGATTCAGTGTGTGGAGCCGGCCAAGATCGTATTGGCTCACCCGGTGTGCTATCGCAACCACATTTTCTACCACGGGTGAAACGGATCATTTTCTTGTTCATGCATGGTGGTCCATCCCATGTCGACACCTTTGATTACAAGCCCGAGTTGATCCGTCTGAACGGCCAACCCCTTCCTATCCCAAAACCTCGTATTCAATTCGCACAGACAGGAAATCTTCTTCAGAGCCCTTGGTCTTTCAAGCAGTACGGCCAAACCGGTACATGGGTTAGCGATTTGTTCCCGAACGTCGCCCAGCATGTCGATGACCTAACGCTCCTGAAATCGATCCATGGATCCAACGAAGCCCACGGAGGAGCTCTCTTAAAAATCCATACCGGTTCCGACACATTTGTTCGACCCAGCATGGGAGCATGGATCAGCTATGGACTGGGTACAGAGAACGCGAATTTGCCCAGCTTTATCACGATAAATCCGACACTCGGCCATGGAGGTGTGCGCAATTTTGGTTCCGCATTTTTACCACCGATTCATCAAGGGACACGTATTGGTGGACCCGCCAAAGAAGCCAAGATCGAGAATCTGGTTCCCAAGAACTCGTCTCGGCTGCAGCGACTGCAACTCGATTGGATGAAGGACATGGATCGTCATCACATCGGTGCTCATCATCAGAGCGATCACGAAAAAATCGACCCGATGCAGGATGTTGAATTGCTCCATTCGGCCGTAAACGCTCGCGAGCAATCG
The DNA here is from genome assembly GCA_046318275.1 of Pirellula sp. Classification (GTDB taxonomy): domain Bacteria; phylum Planctomycetota; class Planctomycetia; order Pirellulales; family Pirellulaceae; genus JBKCUI01. The sequence continues at coordinate 140,785 of JBKCUW010000130.1, forward strand.
TTTGAACTTGCATTCCGAATGCAGAGCGAAGCTCTAGCGCAGTTCAAGCTTGAGGATGAAACGGCGGAAACCTTGGCGTTGTATGGGATCGATGGAGGTGCAACCGACAACTTCGGGCGACAATGCCTACTCGCTCGCAGGTTGAGCGAAGCAGGAGTCCGATTCGTACAGGTTTCTCACGCGTATTGGGATCAGCACGATGAGTTAAAGGAAAAGCATGCGGAATTGGCTGGACAAGTCGATAAGCCTATTGCGGGATTGCTCACCGACCTCAAGCGACGAGGGTTGCTCGCCGAGACACTAGTGGTGTGGGGAGGCGAGTTCGGTCGAACACCAACAGCCCAAGGAGGCAATGGTCGCGACCACAATCCACACGCTTTCACGTGGTGGATGGCGGGCGCCGGGGCCAAACCTGGTATATCTTACGGGGCCTCCGACGACTTCGGATTCTATGCCCGAGACAACAAAGTTCATGTGCACGACTTGCATGCGACAATTCTTCATATGCTAGGGATCGACCATGAGCGATTGACATTCCGATACGGGGGGCGAGATTTCCGACTCACCGATGTCCACGGACGCGTCATTCATGATGTCCTAGCCTAGGACACTGCATTCGCAACTTCAGTGTGAGCCATCCCGAACACGGTCACGCACGCCCTCATTCGACACAACCCAGAGGCGTAACGAGCACTTTCGATACCTGCAACCAACGAAATCCGTAAGGGTGTCGACCACTGAGATACCAATACTTTTCGATCGCCGGACCGCGTCTTGTTCGTGGCGCTACGGAGCCGTAGTCACGACGAAATCAATCTCGCAGACAACGTAACGGTGCCTCTAACGGGAAGTGTCAGCCACGTTGGTTCGAGCGAATTAAAGTGGTAGCAATTCGACGAGTTCTGGAGTCCATCCGAATCACGACAGACTCCCACGGCTCCGTTGTCACGAACGGACCGGCACTCCGAGCGACGATCCAACGTGGCGATCAATTTATCTCCAACGCGGACCTAGGCGTCTCCCCCGCCGCACGAGCCATCCCAACCCCGCTCCCAGTGACCAGCGCAGCTTCGATCGATCCGTTTTTCAGCGATTTGGGTACCTCATCGCGACGCCAAACGCGGTGATAGACTCCCCCCAATCGGGAAAGCTTCCCAAAATCTTTTTCGGATTTTTTGGAACCGAGACCAAAGGTGTCACGGGGTATCTTCACATTGTCTTAAATGACGTCTGGCTCGAGATTTAGGGAGCCAATCCGGGGCGTGGAATCCAGTAGTAGGATTTCTTACCCAACTCCCAAATCCCGAGCCATGCGGGTGTTGCGCGCGTCGCCACCAAAAATTTGACATCCCGTTTCGAATCGATAAACTGCTCCCTCCATGACGCAACATGTTGTGCAATCACGCGAAAGAAACTACTACCTGTAGTGGTTCCTGCCGATAATGATTGTATACGTGGTACTCGACAAGCGCTGCCGATGCGACCGGGCAGAGTAGCTTGTGGACATGCGTCGGAGGCTTGATCCGAATCGGGTACGAAACCCACAGGTCGCATGGATTCTTCTTTTCACCAGCAAGCAGCCAAACGGGGACTTCTATCCGATTTTCCGGAATGATGAACGTTTCGTTATCTGCATGTACTTATTTCATCCACTAATCGCAAGGAGTCGCACGAGCGAATGGCAACCGTAGAAATGGGGCGTGAACGTCGCACGCGGACACGAACGACGCACGAAGCACGAGGCAATCGCAGCGGGCTCAAAATCGAATCCAAGTTCTGCCCGAACGAAGTGGCGGATCCGTTTGACACCGTCCAGTGGGAGCTGCGTAGTGCGGCGATCAAGGATGAGAACGGTAAGGCATTGTTTGAGCAAACCAATTGCGAGATTCCAGCTTCGTGGAGCCAACTGGCCACCAACGTCGTGGTCAGCAAGTATTTCTACGGCGATCCCAACAACCCCAAGGAGCGGGAGAACTCGGTGCGACAGCTGATCCACCGCGTGACTCGCACCATCGCCGATTGGGGCGTGGCCGATGGGTATTTTGATACTCCCGAAGATGGAGAGCGTTTCTACCGTGATTTGACATGGTTGTGCTTGCACCAGTACGGTTCTTTCAATTCTCCTGTCTGGTTCAACGTTGGTCTGTATCAGCAGTACAACGTGATCGGGACCAAGTGCAATTGGCACTACAACGTAGAATCGGGTGAGCTTGAGCAGCCAGAAAACCCTTACGAGTACCCTCAAGCCTCAGCGTGCTTCATCCAGAGCGTTGGGGACAACATGGAAGACATCATGCGCTTGGCGACGAGCGAAGCGATGCTCTTCAAGTTTGGGTCGGGCACGGGAACTGATTTGTCCACCATCCGATCAAGCCGAGAAAAGCTTTCCGGCGGTGGCCGACCGAGCGGTCCGCTTTCGTTCATGCGAGTTTATGACCAGATCGCTGCCGTGGTGAAGTCTGGTGGCAAGACTCGTCGTGCTGCCAAGATGCAATCGATCAAGGTCTGGCATCCGGACGTGATGGAGTTTATCGAGTGCAAGTGGAAGGAAGAGCAAAAGGCCCACGCATTGATTCGCGAAGGCTACGAGTCGAACTTCAACGGGGAAGCCTATTCCTCGGTCATGTTCCAGAACGCGAACCTATCCGTCCGGCTCACCGATGAGTTTATGGAAGCGGTTTCTGAGGACAAGATGTGGAAGACCCGCTGGGTTTCCGACAAGTGCACCGCCGAACCCCCGACGTACCGTGCCCGCGATGTCTTGAACCGGATGTCTGAGTGCGCATGGCACTGCGGCGATCCTGGGGTCCAGTACGATACGACCATCAATAAGTGGCACACCTGCCCCAACAGTGGACGTATCAACGCCAGCAACCCCTGCTCGGAGTACATGTTCCTCGATAATACTGCTTGCAATTTGTCCTCGATCAACTTGATGAAGTTCCGTCAAGACGATGGCAAGTTCGATTATCACGGCTTCATGAACGCTTGCCGATTGTTCTTCATCGCTCAGGAAATCCTCGTCGATCACGCGGCTTATCCAACCGATCGCATCGCTCACAACAGCCACTTGTTCCGCCCGCTAGGATTGGGGTACTCCAACCTGGGGTCGTTGATCATGACCAGCGGTGCGGCTTATGACTCGCCAGCCTCCCACGGTCTTTGCGGTGCATTGACCGCACTGCTCCACGGGGCAGCGAATCTGACCAGTGCGGAAATGGCTGGTGTGGTCGGTCCATTCGCAGAATACGAAGAAAATGCTGAGCCGATGATGCGGGTCATGCAAATGCACCGCAACGCGGTCGAGCAAATCGACAGCGCCGGACCTCAGTACCTCAAGGATGCCGCTCGAGAAGTATGGGATCGCGTTTTGGAAACCGGCCGCAAGAACGGATTCCGCAATGCACAAGCGACCGTTCTGGCGCCGACCGGAACGATTAGCTTCATGATGGATTGCGATACCACCGGGATCGAACCAGACATCGCGTTGGTCAAGTACAAGCAACTTGCCGGTGGGGGTGTTCTGAAGATCATCAACGGCTCCGTTCACCTCGGCCTGCTGAATCTTGGCTACTCGCCAGAGCAAGTCGCTGATATCGAGAAGTACATCAATGACAAGGATACCATCGAAGGTGCTCCTCACGTCAAGGATGAACATTTGCCAGTATTCGATTGCGCGTTCACGCCTGCCAATGGAACACGAAGCATCCGATGGCAAGCACACGTCGAAATGATGGCTGCCGCACAACCGTTCTTGTCCGGTGCTATCAGCAAGACTGTGAACATGCCCAAGGACACCACGGTCAAGGACATTGCCGATGCGTATTTCTGGGGTTGGCAACTCGGCTTGAAGGCCATCGCGATCTACCGCGACGGATCCAAACAAAGCCAACCGCTCAACACCAAGTCCGAAGGGAAGAAGAGCGAAGAAGCCGCTGCTGGCAAGGTTACCGAAAAGATTGTTGTGAAGCCTCGACGAGAACGACTTCCAGACACCCGCAATTCGGTCACTCACAAGTTCAGCATTGCTGGACATGAAGGGTATATCAACGTCGGCCTCTATCCAGATGGACGACCGGGGGAAGTCTTTATCACGATGGCCAAGGAAGGTAGCACGATCGGCGGATTGATGGATAGCTTCGGCACCGCAATTTCGATCTCGCTCCAATACGGAGTGCCACTCGAAGTTTTGGTGAACAAGTTCAGCCACACCCGCTTTGAACCAAACGGCCACACGACCAACCCGGACATCCGCATCGCCAAGAGTGTTGTGGACTACATCTTCCGTTGGCTCGGCCTGACCTTCTTGGACAGCTACCGCGAAGAGCAAAAGGCCAAAGCGGAACTTGTTTCGGGAAGCGAAGCAAAAGAGAAACTTGCAGCACCGGCAAAACCAGTTGCACCCGCAGTGACCACAGCACCAGTAAATGGCAACGGTGCTGAAGTCCAAACGGCGAGCAACTATACCGCTGCTCGTTTCGTCGGACTCGCCGGTGCTCCAACCTGGAACGTATCTTCGGCTCCTCCGAAAGAGGATTCTAGAGACAACCAGTTTGCCAAGTTCCAAAGCGATGCACCCGCTTGCGATAATTGCGGTTCTGTTACCGTCCGGAACGGGAATTGTTACCTCTGCCACAACTGCGGAAACAGCCTCGGTTGTAGCTGATCGATTTTTCCAAAAAGAGAATCCAAAAGCGTTCAACGCTTGAGATCCTCCCAAGAAGCAGAGAGAGCCCAAGTTATTCTTGGGCTCTCTTTTTTTGCCCAGTCGGGAATCTCGTTCTGCGCAATGGGAGCCCGGGTACTCCTCACTAGGGTCTGACTCTGGTATTGCTCACAAAACAACGATTCATCCTGTCCATGATCGAGCGGGACAGTAGCGGTTGCCCCAGACCCGAAAAATCCTTCTGTCGTTTGCTTTGGCATGCACTCCAATACCGGCTAGAATAGAGGTCGGTTCGATCCCTCCTGAAACTCCCCCCTCCCATCCCATGTCCTCGATTCCTTGGTCTATCTCCGAAGATTCTCTCGACGTTAATTTTTCGGTACCTCAAGTCCTTCGGTTGCGATTCACCCGCGATTGCTTCGCTGCGGACTGGGATAGTGTTCAGTCCATGTTCCGAAGCGAGACCGGACCTGCGAGACTTCAAGTCTGGGTTGATCGTTCGGTAACCGATGCAAACCCCGAGATCTTGCGCAATCTTCGAGAAAGGCTCGATGAATCGTCCCATCAGCTGCAACTCGTCTCTCCAGTCCAATGCATTGAAGGTGGCGAACAAGCTAAGAACGACGAAGATACCGTCAACCATATTTTTCGCACCATCGACCGCGATGGCCTCGATCGAAGGTCCTATATCGTTGTCGTCGGAGGAGGAGCGTTGCTCGATGCGGTCGGCTATGCCGCTGGCATTTCTCATCGCGGAATTCGCTTAGTCCGTTTTCCAGCCACGACACTCGCCCAAGCCGACTCAGGTGTTGGTGTAAAGAACGCCATCAACGCCTTTGGAAAGAAGAACTGGAAGGGAACATTCGCAGTGCCTTGGGGGGTGGTCAATGATCAATCGCTGCTGAGCCATTTACCCGATCGCGATTTCCGGGCCGGTTTCTCCGAAGCCGTCAAAGTATCACTGCTGAAAAGCCCTTCCGCGTTTCGGTTCCTGAGCCAACATGCGAAGGACATCGCCGGTAGAGATTGGACGGCGGTGATGCCCGCAATCCGCTCGAGCGTCTTGATGCATTTGCACCACATTACCCATGGCGGTGACCCCTTTGAAATGCAGGAGGCCAGGCCCCTCGACTACGGTCATTGGTCCGCACATAAGCTTGAGCAGATGACCCGGTACAGCCTGCGTCATGGCGAAGCCGTATCCATCGGGGTCGCGCTCGATACGATCTATTCTCATCTGGTCCATGGACTCGAAGCCGGGGATGCCGTCACCACCGTGCGGACCTTGATCGACCTCGGACTGCCCATCTTCGATCCGATGCTTGAAACCGATCTCGTCTTTGACGGACTGGAAGAATTCCGGCAGCACCTGGGTGGAAGGCTGACGCTCACTATGCTTCGATGCGTTGGACAAAGCCTATCGGTGCACGAGGTCGACCGCTCGGCCATGATTCGTTCGATCGCCATCTTAAAATCGCTTGACCAAAGATCGCGTGCTGGCGAACTTCTATCCCATGACTGCATGGCTGGTTTTTAGCCATAGCCAAAACTCCCCAGAGCAAGATTCCGTCGATCCAAAAACCAACAACCACCCGAACTATTCATGACGCAAGTCGACTCACAGCCCGTTTATTTCGTTCGCACCGGCACACGGAGCGGTTATCAAACGATTACGGTCGGGTTGGAGAATTTGCATCGAGGGAATCGAATCGTGTGCCGCACTTCACGCGGCTTGGAGATCGGTGATGTCCTTTGTGAAACGCATTCCGATCTCGATGCCGACCACGGGAGATGGGTTCGAAATGCGGGACCCGAGGACGAGTTGCTTTGGAGCAAATTGCTGGAATTGAGCCAAAGCGCCTCGGACGCATGTCAGCGGTATCTCAGCGATTCCGGGCTTCCCGATGTACTTCTCGAAGTCGAACCGCTGCTAGACGGCAAAACGCTCTTTTTTCATTTTCTGGGGGAACCGACCGATGCAACGAACCAATGCGTTCAGCAACTGGCGGAGGTCTACCAAGAGCAGGTGAGCAACTCGGGATTTGCCAAGCTGCTAGAACATGGATGCGGACCAGGGTGTGGCACTGAGGCCAAGTCTGGATGCGGAAGTAGCGGCGGATGCACATCGTGCGGTCTGGCGTCGAAGTGCAAGACCGGCTCCAATCCCAAGTAGATCCCAAGCCGCATTTCTCACGATCAAGGGTGCGCAAGGATACCTTGGTAACCAACCCCAGCTAAAGGGACTCATTCAGAAAATCGAGCATTCGCTCAGCCGCTTCACGCTGGCGAGCAACCCGTCTCGATGAATCCTCCGAATTGCGAGGAGCCGGGGAATCCAGATGGATACGGCGAGCGATGGCAACCGGTCCCTCTGGAACATTTGTCTTGACCATTGCAAAGTAGACCACACCATCCATCCCGCCTGGAGAATCCGGGCCGAGATGCCCCGTCACGGCACCCGACAATGTGGCTTCCGGCGTTCGCTGAAGGATCGAACGCGCTAACTGGACGGTCACCACCTCGCTGACCGGACCAACACTTGGAGACTCGAGGAGTTCCGAATCGATCCCGAGCCATCGGCATTTCGAATCGTTGCGATACACGACCATCGAACCGCAGAAAACTGCCGAAATCCCAGGGATCTGACCCATTTCCGCGGCAACCAACCCGCAGGTGCAGCTTTCGGCCAGCACCAGCAAATGTTTTCCTGCCCGCAACTTATCCCGCAATTCCAAAGATTTCATGTACACTGGAGGTATCTCCTCGAAGCGTTTGCAGTCACCAGCGATTTACCTCATTGTACCCGTAAAAGCCATTCTCCATGGAGTCTCAGACCAAGAGCCATAAGGCTCGTCCCATTCCCGGAACCCAAATCCCGGCCTTCTGCTTTGAAACGGTCCACGAATTGGCCCATTACGCGGCCCATATCATTGCAGGTCTGGTTCGAGAACGAGCAGCGTTAGGACAGAAAACTGTGATCGGCCTTCCGGCTGGTTCAACCCCTCTGACCACCTTTCGCGAATTGATTCGATTGCATCGCGAAGAGTCACTGGACCTGTCCAGCGTCGTTTTGTTCCTGCTCGATGAATACTACGGGCTACCGTCGGGTAGCCCGCAGTCGCACCGCGTCTGGCTTCACGAGCAATTGGTACAGCATGTCAATATTCCCGCGGAACAGGTCTTTTGTCTGGATGGAAATGTCCACACGAGCGACGTAGAACTCCACTGCCGCCGCTTCGACGAAGCTATCCAGCAAGCAGGTGGATTTGATTTGGTGCTCCTCGGAATCGGAATGAATGGTCACATCGGCTTCAATGAACCATTCTCGGCCCGACGAAGCCGTACTCGATTGTGCACGTTGGATCCGATCACTCGCCGTGGAGTAGCTAGTGATTTTTTTGGCGAAGACAATGTTCCGACTCAGGCTCTCACGGTCGGTCTAGGCCCAATTCTCGCAGCCCGTCGGATCTTATTGCTCGCCATCGGCGAACACAAAGCAAAAATCGTCGTTGAGACCCTTGAAGGCTCCGTAACCGAACGGGTCCCTGCATCGTTCCTCCAAGAACATGGCGATGTCCGCACCTTGCTGGATACCCCCGCTGCTGCGATGCTCAAGGGGGCTTCGACCCCATGGCTTCTCCGGAACGTGGAGTGGACCGATGAACTGATCAAACGGGCCACCCTTTGGCTTTGCAACAGAACCGGCAAATCGCTTCTCAAATTGGATGCGGATGACTTCCGCGCTCACGATCTACATCAGCTGCTCCGGCATCACGGCCCATCCGAACGCATCTGCCAGAAGGTCTTTCAGTGGATGCTCGATACCATTGACTACCATCCCGCAGGAATACAACCTCGCAAGACCCTTTGCTTTAGTCCACACCCGGACGACGATGTGATCAGCATGGGAGGAACATTGATCCGATTGATCAATGACCAGCACGAAGTTCACATCGCCTACATGACCAGCGGCAATATCGCGGTGTTTGATCACGACGCGCGAATGGTTGCCGATTTGGTGGCCGAGTACAACAGGATTTTTGGTATCGATTCGGAACGGTCGGCGAAACTCGCTGCCGAGGTTCGAGCATCCATCCAAGACAAACGTCCTGGTCAACCCGACTCTGAAACGATTCTCAATATCAAGGGATTGATACGGAAAAACGAGGCGGTTGCCGGAGCGCTAGCCATCGGCTGCAAAGAACAAAATCTTCACTTCCTCGATCTACCGTTCTACCGAACAGGTACTATCGCCAAAAAACCGGTTGGTCCAGAGGATATCGCGATCATCGACGAGCTGTTGCGGCGCGTTCGGCCAGACCAAATCTACGTTGCCGGCGATCTAGCCGATCCGCATGGAACCCATCGCGTCTGCGCCGAAGCCATTTTCACCGTGCTCCTGCAATGGAAGGCGCAAGGTGAACCATTGCCGGACGTGCTTCTTTATCGCGGAGCCTGGCAAGAGTACCCGTTGCACGAAATAGAAATCGCGGTCCCCATCAGCCCAAGTGAGTTGGCGCTCAAGAGACAAGCGATCTTTATGCACGAAAGCCAGAAGGACAAAGCTCTTTTCCCGGGAAGCGACCCTCGCGAGTTCTGGCAGCGTGCCGAGGACCGCAATCGAGGCACCGCCGACAATTACAATCGGATCGGACTGCCCGAGTTCTTCGCGCTCGAAGCATTCGCGCGTTGGAAAGGGAATCCCATCTGATCCACCCGGAGGGAAGTTGCTGGAACTCCAAACAACTCGAACTGTAAATCGACTTGTTTTTCGGGCAATGCGAAAAGTCCCACGCGCCGAAACCTCTGTATCTGTGTTATCCCTGGCTCATCCCGTAAACATTATTCGGCGCGACCGAACTGTAATGGAATGGGCCGCAAGTCTCCTTGCGGCCCATTGTCGTTTTAGCCACGATCCGTTCTTACCTTAGGATCACTGTGGGTCGAATTTGTAGATCGATTCGCCTCGCGCGCTATCCATCATGAAGTAAACTTCACCCGCCGCATCCTCTCCAAAGGCCAGTACGGGAAGCCCGCCAGCGACGACCTCTTCGTTGCGAGTCGCTTCCTTAACTCCATCGACAACCGTAAGAGCCCAAACGCCACCCGATACGTAATCCGCATAAAGGTATTTACCCTTCAAACTCGGAACGCGATCGGAATTGAAGACACGCCCACCGGTGATGGACTTGCCCACCGTGTGGTCGTAAGCCCAAACCGGATCGATCGCGGCAGCCGCATCGGGACCTGGGGCACGGTTTCCAAACGAATAGCTACCTTCTCGAACGCTCCAACCGTAGTTACCACCCTTCGTGATGACGTTTACTTCCTCCCAAAGGTCTTGGCCGACGTCCGCGCAAAACAGCTTCCCTGTCGATTTATCGAACGCGATTCGCCATGGATTTCGTAAACCATAAGCGTAGATCTCTGGGCGCACTCCCGTCACATTTACGAAAGGATTGTCGGCTGGTATTCCATACGGGGTCTCCTTCGTTTTGGAATCGACATCGATTCGAATGATCGAGCCAAGCAATTGAGTGCGGTTTTGACCGTTCCCATACGGGTCGTTCCTAGCCCCGCCGTCTCCAAACGCGGCGTATAAGTACCCGTCCGGTCCGAATTCAATCGCACCTCCGTTGTGGTTTTGAAATGGTTGCGTAACAGTTAGCAAAACCTCTTCCGACTTTGGATCGGCTTTGGTCCGGTCCGAAGGGTCGACTCGGAAACGGGAGATTATGGACTCGTTCGTTTTTGGTTTGGTGTAATAAACAAAGAACTGCCCGTTCTCAGTGAACTTGGGATGCATCGCCATCCCCAGCAAACCTTGTTCGTTGCCCCCCGGGCCGTTCCAAGGGCTCACGTGCCCTTGCAGATCGAGAAACACCTTTGATTTTTCGACAGCAGGTTCGTTTTCGAAACTGTAGATGACGCCTCCTTGATCGAGAGCAAACAATCGCTTCCCGTCACCTTTGGCATAAGTCAGTTCCAAGATCCGGATTGGACGATTCGCGGTACCGTCTTCATCAACCGGCTGCCAGCCCTCCCATTTCAACTTCGGAAACGCCAAGACAGGTTTTAGAGCGAGCTTTCCATCGACGGGAGAAGCGATCGAACCATCCTCGGAGAGCTCACGGATTTTGATATTGCGGAACGAAATCAGATTTCCATGGTCTTGGAGGCAGATATAACCTTCGCCTGCTTTTCCAAAGCCAGGAAACTGCGCGAACTTGCTCTTAGCTACGAGTTCATCCCAGCGTTTATCTCCTAAACGGAATTGATAATACATCACACCATTCATCGAGACTTCGCAGCCCTTGGGGGAAATTCGAAGGAACAGTTGATTCCATTGTCCAGGTGGGCGCGTTGCATCAGGTGTCTCAGTTTCGCCAGCCCAACGCATGGGGTATGGCTGAAACATTTGGTAGAGCCACCCTGACTTCTGAGGATCGTGCCCATCGATGTTGTCTTGGATTTGGACTTCGGGACCACTTTGCCAAGGAGCTGGGTTGTCCTCCGTCACATGAAACATCAAACCGCTGTTCCCTTCCTTGGAAATGTTGTAATCGAGCGATAACTCAAAGTACTTGTACTTGCGATCGGTAATAATATCGCCAGCGCTTTTGCCTTCGCGAACCAACGCTCCGTCGACAACCTTCCAGCCGTCGGAGATCTTGTCTTTTTTATAATTCCGCCAGCCGGTTGTCGTTGTTCCATCGAACAACAGTTTCCAACCGCTGATCGTTTCCGCGCGCGTCAATTGGTTGGCTCTATCTTCGGCGGTTGCCGTCGTCACGGACATTGCCGCAGATACCATGGCAAGTGTTCCGAGCCTAAGGCCGCGCGAACACCATCGGTGCATTGCAAGAAGTTTCATAAGATGCAGATTGAAAGAATGGAAGGTGGCCCCAAGGATTTTCGGAAACAGTTCCGAAACGGATTCATGGGAACGAATCAACGGACTGATTTTAGCCTCAATCGCGCCGCCTGGGATCTACTTCAACCATCACTTCTCCAGGAAAAAACGGCGATTCGATGCGCCATGTTCGTCGATGGAGCGAACCGCCTACAGTTCTTTCTCTCGCAATTGAAAGAGTCGTCGTTTCACCGACTCTCGCTCGTTCGAGGAACAGATCGCGAGCAACTGCTCGGCGTAGAACCGAGCCGAGTCAATCAGGCGGTTCTCCTCGGCGACATCGATCGCAAGCTCCAATGCACGCTTCTGAATCTTAGGCTCGGGGGGAGGTGATCGGTACATCGACGCTTTGCGAAACGCGGCTAACGCTTCCAATGGCCGCTGCAGCGATTGCAAGCACATCCCTAATTGAAGGCTGGCGCGGGCTCTCAGTTCCGGTTCCGCTGCGGCGGTTTTCAGCATGTCGATCGCCTCATCGTGCCTTCCGAGTTGCCTCAGTGCAACCGCCCATGTCACCAAGATATCTTTCTCGTCAGGACGCCTCGAGTAACGATCGCCGCAGACTCGTATACGTTGATTCGCGAGATTCTGTTCCGCTTGATCAAGGTCATATCGGGTCTTCTCAGATGGGTTTTGCGCGTGCTGTGTGCGCGCTGCATCGAGGGTTTGGCTGGCGAGATGCAGCACGAGATCCTCTCGCATCAACACCAAGGGCTCCCATTCCGGGCAGTTCTGCACCCCGTTATCCAAAACCCTTTTGGCATCGACCCAACGCTGCTGATCAAGATAGATTTGGCCTAGCTCGACGTACGGTTCTGGGTTCGCTGGCGCGTGCCGGATGGCTTGCTCGAGTTCCTGGAACCTGCGAAGTGGTATCACAGGTTTGCTCGTTGTGCTTTCCACAGGAGCCGCTCCGCCCCTAACCAGCAGATGCTCTGTATCAGAATACTTGGAAAGCAACTTGGACCCGGCCTGCGATGGAGTCGGTTGGCCGGGCAGCGGCTCGTAGGGCTGTTGCGATGTTGGGTCAGAGGGTTCCATACGTGAATTATACACCGCTATGCCCCATTGGAATCGGAGAATTCCAAGCCGCGCACGAAAACAGCCCGTATGGCAGTTCGCCTCCATTTTGGCGATCAGAGAGGCTGCCACACGGGCTGTAAAAACAGTTAGATTCGGCGTCGACTAGACCACTAATTCGGGGTCTTGGCCTGGCACAGGAATCCAGTACTTGCCGTTGCTGTCTGGTTCCACAGGTGCCTCATCGTCAAACGAGTCGATCGCATCAAAATTCGCAAGAGCGACTTTGCTATTGAGGCACTGATCCCACTTGAGAACCTTGCCGGTGTAGGTTGCCATCCGGCCCATGATCGAGGTCATGGTACTGATCGCACCGTAATCGCCTTCGTTCGGAATTTCACCCTTTCGGATTTGCTCGAACAAGTCCACGTGCTCTTGGGCCCAACCATTTTCACCCGCAGGTGCTTTCCATACCAATTCGTTCTTGGTGTTGTAGATCTTTCCACCGCTGATATCGCACCAGCCCTTGGTGCCGTGAGCAAACTCGCTCACCTGATTCCAGCAGCCAGGCATGTGCCGACATTGGCTCAATAGCTTTGTTCCGTTCGGATACGTGAACTCGACAAAGTGGTGGTCAAAAATCTGTCCGCTGTCTTCGCCGATGCGGACCTGACGTCCACCTTGGCCCTGAGCTTCAACTGGGTGACCATCCATCAACCAATTGATCACGTCCAGATTATGGATGTGTTGCTCGGTGATATGGTCCCCGCTGAGCCAATTGAAATAGTACCAATTGTTTAGCTGGTACTCGACTTCGGTCTGATCTGGTTGGCGATTTCGCGTCCATACGCCGTCGCCATTCCAATAAGCTCTGGTCAGAATGATGTCTCCAATCGCTCCTTCCTTCAGCATCTTGATGGTCGCCTTGTAATCGGACTGATGGTGGCGCTGCAATCCAACAGCAACCGCCAACTTCTTTTCCTTGGCAATCTTGTTGGCCTCGAGCACGCGACGAACGCCTGGGGCATCGGTCGCTACGGGCTTTTCCATGAAGACATGCTTCCCAGCCTTAACCGCCGTTTCAAAATGAAGGGGACGGAAGCCCGGAGGCGAGGTGAGGATCACCATATCAACGTCCGATGCGATCACTTCTTTGTAAGCATCGACTCCGATAAAGGTCTTTGCATCGACATGCTTATCGTGCTTATTCTTCAACTCCTTCAGCGCGTTGTCTGCTCGAAACTTGAACGGATCGCCGACCGCGGTCAGTTTGACTCGGTTGGATTCGCTGTTGGTATCGAGGGCTTGACCAGCCGCGCCCGTTCCTCGACCGCCGCAACCGATCAATCCCAAACGAATTGTGTCACTTCCTGCGGCATAGGCCGAACGAGCGATTGGCAAAGATCCCACCAAGGCTCCGCCGGCAACCATCGACGATGTCGACTTGAGAAATCCTCGTCGCGATTCGGCAGGTGCGGTTTGCTCCTGTGCAGGTTTTTGATTTTCTGATTGGCTCATGGAAGCGATGACTCCAAAGTTGAGAGTGTTAGAAGGTGAGTGTGTTGGAAGTTATTCGAAGTAGGGTGAGGCGTGGTAGATCAAATCGCAGAACATCAAATCCACTTTGGGAACCGATGCACGTTGCAACTGCAAACCGAAATGCCTCCAGGATCAAGAGAAAAACAAGTGCTTCACGTCGGTCCGGCTTGACGGGGTTGCCAAGCCAATGGAGAAGAAAAGTCAGGCTCGAATCAGACCAACGTGAAACACCGGCGGGCTTAAGAATGATGTGGAGACTGGAAAACCAAACTCCCAAAAGGCATCCCTAAGGGGTCACTTATTCGCAACCTGCTACGACTATACCACCAGCCGTAGGGATATCAATGGAACATCCCCAGAGTGTGCAAATTTCCGCCATAAAAGATGCTTATGGTGGCACGTAAAGGACTTAGCGGCACCTGGATGCCTTAGCGGCGGTCTTGGACGTAGCGAGCCAACTCCTCGACAGTCTCCACGTCGAGAACGCCATCATCGATCTGAATTCCAAACCGCTTCTCAAACTCAAACGTCAGCTCCGCCATGGCCACCGAGTCGATTCCGATAACCGCCAAAGAATCGGTTAGTTTAGGAGTAGAACCACACACCTTCGACAGGTAGTCGACGATCTGCGCTTGTGTTTCCTCGTAGGTTGCCATGCGTTCTTCTACTTTTGAGTCCTGATCCGTCGGAAAGCTTGATCCGTCGCATAGACTGGGATCGAGATTGCTACGGGTTCGAGATTGCTGCTGTGTTTCGCTACTGGATTTAGCTACTGGATTTAGCTACTGCATTCACAAAGGGTTAGCTCCCATCCACATGGAACTCCAGCGAACAGGAACGCGATTCTGGATAAGCGATTCTGGGTAAGCTATACAGGGTACGCTATTCTGGGAGGGCTGAGGGTTGATCAGCAGTTGAGACTATCGGATCTCTTCTTTTTGCGTTGCCCCCATGGAAGTCGGGAGTGATTTGTTCTCTGGAGAATGACTTGGCCCAGCCCGTTCGAGAGCCCTAACCACGTCGGACTCCACCAACAGGTCTTCCAAAACGATTGGTCTGTCTGGTTCGCCCGCGGGGTATATCGCCACAATTGGGATGGAAATATATCCTAACTGCTTGAGTTTCGCCATCAATTCAGGTGGATGCCGGGTCAGGTCGGCGACCATCGGTACCACTTCATTTTTCTTGACGATCTGATGCACTCGTCGCGTGTGGATCGCAAACGCTAAATTCGTTTTGCAGTTGTTGCACCATTCGGCCGTAAAATCCACCATGACCGTTTTTCCTTCTCGGACCAATTGCTGCAGTCTCTGTTCAGAAAACGGTTCCCACTCCAACTCGTAAGGGGACGGGCCCAGCATGAAAAACGAGCCCCATGTTCCCGCGAGGACCGCGGCGGCTCCCAACCCCCATGCGCGTAGTTTTTGCCCCGATGAAGCCCACGCAGGGACTCGGCCGATCAACCAGCAAGCAAACCACGTGAAAATCAACGACGACAACATCGAGGTCCGCTCAGACTGGGGAAAGCCGTTGATGAAAATGACCACGCTCAGCAACAAGGGAAAAGCCAATACTTCCTTAAACGTCTCCATCCATGGCCCTGGTTTGGGAATCCACTTGAGAGCGCTCGGAAAAACCGAGATCACCAAGTAGGGACTGGCCATCCCAAGTCCGACGCCCAAGAAGATCAATAGCACTACCCATGCGGGTTGGGTCAAGGACACGGCCAACGCACTGCCGAGAAATGGACCACTGCAAGGCGTCGCCAACAACGTGGTGATCACCCCTTTAGAAAATGCACCAATGAATCCATGGCGACTCGATAGCTCCGCACTTTTTGCACCTGTCGCAAAACCGGGGATCGGAAATTCCCAGACCCCTAGAAAGCTAAGGGCCAGCGCAAACATGAACGAGGTGATCACGATCTGAAACGTGGTATTACCGAATTGGGACCCCCATCCGAGTGTCTGGTCCGAAAAAGTCCGGACCAAAATACTCGCGACTCCAAACGCAAGCACAAATCCGATCATCCCCGCCGCGTAAACCAACGTCAACAACGACGCCCGCCCCTTGTCCCCGTGGGCTTCATTGACGAACCCCAAGATTTTTAAGCCGATCACCGGCAGAACGCATGGCATGAAATTCAAAATGAATCCAGCGATCATTGCCAAGCAGAACTTGGTGAACAATTCAAACGGATTGAGGGTCAGCGCGTACTTCGGCCCATCGATCCATTTGCTCCGCTGAGGATGCTTGGCAGCGTCTTCGTAAGTCGATACAGCCAACACTGCTGGTAACGGGGTTGGATCCGAGGTCGTTCGGGACACGTTGTAGTTCAGCTTGAAGCTTAACCCTCTTGGGCGATCGCATGCACCATTCGTGCACGCTTGATAACCCAACAATCCTTCCAGCGGCGTTTCACCTTCAATAGCGGTCTCCGGTACCTCGATCGGGATCCGGAATTGAACAGGGCCTTCGTAGTAGTCGACCACGGTTCCAACGCCGAGGTCCTTCCGAACACTCCGCTTGCTAGCCACCGGCGCACCGACCTTCACCCCAAATTTTTGATGGATCACCAACAGCGTTCGATTCTCGGTCGCTTCGTCCGTCGGGTCCAATTTGTAAATATGAAACTCAGGATCTGTTGCCGCACTCAGAAGCAATTCTAACGACTCCCCTGGCTTCACCGTCGTCTTGCTCAACTGAATGTTCCATTCGACCGGGCTATCTTCCTCCCGCAAAACCCCTGGTGTACCCTTGGGTTGCTCAACTTCGGTAAAGCCGCTGAAAGCTGCTTCGAATTTATCGTTTTGGATTGGAATGCAATTCTTTTCACAGACCTGGCCCGTCAACGTGAGCAAGATCGCAGAAGGCTTTTCCGACACCGGCTTGTCAAATACCAGCGGCGCAGTCCAAGTCACTGAATCCAAAAACTGCTCGACTTGAAGTCCCGGCCAGAACTCAGAGTTCAATTCGATCTCTGGAGGAGCGTTGGGAACCAGCGGACCCGACATCTTGACCCAATCGTCCATAATCTTGATGGCCGTCGGTGTCGGACCGCCAGGACCTTGAGTCGTCGAAAAAATGTGGTACCCACCGAACAGTTGCACCGTAACCGTCAATCGCCCCTTTTGCGCACCACCTTTTGCCGCGCTGCGCTCGATGGAGTACTTCGCAGAGATCTCATAGGGTGTATCCGAACCGCCACCCCCCAAATCGAACCCCAACCCCAGTCCAAAGTCCGTCCCCCCTTTTCCCCCGATGCCACCTTTTCCGATCGAAGTCTTATCAACCGATGACTTACCAGTCCCAACGTTCTGGCCACTCCCAACGTTCTGGCCACCCTTCGGACTCGACGGACGACCCGATACCTGCTGTTCTGCATCCTGTTCTGCATCCTGCGGACTCACTTCCGCCGCCATCAAGGCAGGTCCCAAAAAAACGGGGCCCGTCGTCCCAGACCCGGCAAGAACCGAGGCCGCGACGGCGATAAGAAGCATGCAATTCCGAATCAAAATCATGGTCTCTCCCAACAAAATGGTCGGCCCATTGTAGGTCCACGCCAACACCCCGGTCAACGCGAACAAACCCCTCGCCAGGGCTGGTTTGCAAACGCTTGGCACTTTAGAGGTGCCTAAATGCGATGTTCAAACCTCCACCAAAACCGCCATTTCCACCCACTCATACGCAGTTTAGTGGTTAAAGATTGCGGTTTCTTCCGTTTCTACGCTCTGGTTTTCTATTTTCTTTTTGACAACCAGGGTTTTGTTGAAGTTCATCCTTTGGACCCGAACGCGACTTGGATAAAGTGAGTGAAGTCGTTCGTTCCACGGCGACGCGAAAGGTTTCTCCCCTCAAACCGACTCATTTTTTATGTCCCAAGTCCCAGCTCCCCTCGCTGACGAAGTCGAATTGATGTTGCGCAACGCCCAACTCCGTGATGAGTTGGAGCCTTACCTGGATGAGTCGGTGGATTTGGTAAGTATCCGGCACATGACATTGGCCGAGGAAAACGAGTTTCTCGAATCCATCCTCGCTTGGGAACGAGCTCCCTCGCTCCCGATTTGCAAGTGGTTCGAACCCGAATTGGTGCTTCCACGCCCCGAATCCCTAAGCGACGATCAAGTCCACTCGATTTTGTGGCGAACCATCCACCTGCTTTACAGCCAGAAGATTGCTCTCGACTTCACGGACCATCTCAGCGATCGCCAGCTCTACTGCTTGTTGATGCGAGACATTCTCCCCGTATACCAAAAGAAAATCTCGGGCCCTCGCCACTTCCTACATTGGCACTGCCTCGATGACAATGATATGGACTGTTGGCTTTCCTACTACGCATCGGATGAAGAACGGGAACTTTGGGCTGAAGAATCCGAAAACGATCTACCTCCCAAGAAAGCTCTCCCATTCCCACGACAAATGCCCCGCCGTCCCCATGGGAATATGGGGCAATAGCGGCTCGGGATGTGACTCCTGAAATCGCACTGCGCCTGGTACCGTTGGGTGGATCGCGCTGTTAGTGTGCGTCTGGACGCGGATCTCATCACTCACCTGAACAGTGCTCTTGCTATTGGCCAGCGGGGATAGGGTCGCCTGCGGGGATAGGGACAAGCACAATCTGCCGTATATCGCATACCGCGGCTGCCGCTTTCTTCTTTGGCTTGACCATTACCCGCCCTTTCCCTCTGTGGATCTCAACTCGTCCAATCGGTTCGATAACGATGTTCTGGAAATGCCCCGTCGTGCGAACTTTCCAAGGCAAGGTTTGTGAATCGCTTCCTTCGGTTTCAACAATCACATCCACCTCGGACCCTCCGTTGCCGCTACCGCATCCGCAATGGATTTGTACCTCGACCGTCCCTTCGATCGATGAGTTGAACTCCCATTCAACCCAGTCGTCCACTTCGGTCCAGTACCCAACTACATTCTTGTAGGTCTCAGGCTCATATCGGATGCGGGTTCCGTGCGTCTTGGACTCTGAAGCGACCATTCGGACCGCATCTTTTGTATTTTTCAAAACCGTTGCACGCCCTGCGACAACACGGTTCATCCCATCTCTCCACGACTTCCACTGCTCACCAATGCGCTCTGATGTTGACATCCCGCCATTGAGCTTCGATGGGTCTTGATCGATGTACAGCGAACGATGTAGTCCTTGATCAAATTGAGGGTTAGGCAAGCACATCTGCGCGGCGACCGAATCGCGCCACTGGGACAATGCTCCGCTTAACTCACGTACAACATCGGGATTGCTTTGTGAAACATTGGTCGTTTCGCCAATGTCCTTGCTCAAATCATACAGTTCGAGCTCGCCATTTTCGTAATCCTCAACCAGCTTCCAGTCCCCCCGTCGAACCGCTCCCGATGGACGACTCCCTTGGTTGGTGTAATGCGGGAGATGCCAAAAAAAAGTTCGAGCAGGAACTCCGTCGGGCTTATTCGATTTGCCGCGTAGGATGGGGTTCAAAGACTGACCATCGACCGGACCAACCGACCGACCTACCTCGATCCCCGCCTCCTCTAAGACCGTGGGCAAAATATCAAGCAACGATACTGGCGTCGAAACTTTGGCCGGGAGATACCTCTTCGGCGAGTGGATAATTAGTGGTACCCGCAGACCACCCTCGTATAAATATCCTTTTCCGGCACGGTATGGACCGTTATGTGTCACCGGCAATGGATGAATCTCTGGCACATGCAGACCACCATTGTCACTGGTGAAAATCAGGATCGTATTCCCTGATTGCCCCGCCTCTTCCAACCCCTTCATCAATGCCCCGATCGATTCATCAAGGGATTCGATCGTAGCCGCGTACGTTGGATTCCACGCCTTTGCGTTAGAAGCGATTCGGTCCTCCGATTCCTTGAGCGCGACATGCGGTGAATGATGCGGTATGTAACAAAAGAATGACTTTCCAGAAACAGACTTGATGAACTCGATGGCCTTGTCCGTAATCAATCGCTCATTCTTTCCTCCCGTCGTCCCAGGCTCACCATTCCCGGCTGGTTCGAAAACAACGTCGAATCCTTGGGCCTTCGCAGACGATTCGCCGCTGCCCAAGTGCCACTTGCCAAAGATACCCGTCGCATAGCCTGCTCGCTGCAGCACCTCTGCCAATGTCTGTTCGCTCGCAACTAACGACGGCTCGATCCTCGCTTGAAGCAGTTTCTGACTCGCAGCATCCGGACGACCTGGCAAATACGTCGTCAAATGCAATCTTGCTGGCCACTTGCTGGTCATTAACGAGGCACGCGACGCAGAGCATATCGGCAATCCACAATACGCGCTCGTGAACTGCACGCCTTTCGATGCGATCACATCCAAGTTGGGTGTCCTATGGTCAGCGCGTCCGTAACAACCGAGATCAAAAACCCCAAGATCGTCCGCTGCGATCAAAACGATATTTGGCCTTCCCTCGGTCGCAGCGTCTTGGCCACAAGCCGTTTGCAATCCCACTCGATCGCAGAACGCAGCTACGCCCCAAACAACGATCGCAACAACGGACGAAAAAGTAATCGAACCCAAAAAACGCAACGCAATAAAAAATCGGCTCATCGGAGATACTTCAAAGGTTGGATCGAATCCAGGAATAACGCTGAGATCTAGGGAGCCCTATCCCAACGCACACCAACAACACCATATCCAATGATAGCAAACAATTTTCTTCAGCGTGCGGCTCGAAATTCGATCCGACCGGAACATTCGGTTTCACTTCGAAGAGGATCAGATCCGATGAATCCAGAGCATCAACACGCGTCATCATGCTAAAGATGCTAGCAAACGACGCCATCCAAAAGCAGCAACACCATGTTTCGAATGTTAGGCAGAGCAGCCCAAAGGCTACTGACTGAGATCTCGCAGCATCGCACCCCGGAACAGATTGCATGGGGACTCGCGATCGGTGTCTCGTTTGGTCTCGTCCCAATGGACAGCATCATTTCCGTGATGCTCCTGATCGCAATTTTGATCCTTCCTGTAAACCACTTGTGCGCTGCCGTCGCATTCGTATCGATGGCGTTGGTTAGTCGATTCGTCGCGCCAATTCCCAACGCTCTCGGTCTCTGGATCCTTTCCCATCAATGGGTTGTTAGCGCGCTAAGCGTCATTTATTCTCTTCCGCTGGTGCCGTGGTTGAGACTCAACAACACCATGGTTGTCGGCGGGCTCTTCTTGGGAATCCTTTCCGTAGCCCCCAACTACATCACCCTGCGATGGCTTGTTCGCCGCACGCATTCCACGATCCAGCAATGGTCGATCGACGAAGTCGCACGCCAAGCTCCCGAGTTTCGAAAAATCTCCTCCGAAAAGTCGACTCGAACTCCAACGCTATCACCGTCGGTAACCCAACGGCTATCGCTTGACAATCCACTTGATAACTCCGACGCTCACGCCGCAGTTGCATCAAACCGCTCCTCGGCTATTCGCGATGTCCAACAAAATGAATCGTCGCATCGACTCGCACCCGCTCCAATGCATGCGATCCCAGCGCCAACTCAACCGAAAACGAACCATCGCTCCCCTAACGAATCCAAACCAACCAACGAAGTAACGCTCCGACAAAGCGAATCAAAACCCGCTATCTCAATACCGAGTAACCCACGGCCCACCCCGCGCGAAGCAGCACAGGTGAACCAAGTTCAAGTGAGAGCCGTGCAAGTCAGCTCTGCTCCAATTAATACTGCGGAAACGAAAACAACGCAGGGGGACACAGTCCTTCGTGAAACGGTCATCGAAGTCGTACGTTTCCGAGAACCATTGGAGAGCGGCACCGTTTCCAAACCAAAATTCGGCGCCTCTTCCACCAGCCGAATCCATGATATTTCGATAGATTCCAACGCCCTGTCAGGCCCTCACCTACCCACCGAAACAATGAATCAGGAACTTATGATCGCTGAGAAAAACAATTCCCTTGGCCATGTATCGCTCAAAACCCACACGGGCTCCCCTGTGGACCCAAGTACTGGAGCGATCCAACCCCCTAGCCCGATCGGACTGGGGAATCATCGCCAAGCGATCACGGGTCATAAGGGCTCTGATTCCCTGAGGTACCTGCTGCGGCACATCACCGGGACCAAATCCGAACGCGAAGGAACCGATTCCTAATCATGGCATGGCGCCGTCGTCTGGCAATCCTTTTCTCACTCGCTGTCTTGGCTGCGTTTGCTGCCGAACCGATGCTGCGTGCGCTGAGCTATCGTACGCTCTCTCAACTCCTCGATCGGCAAGTCACCATTGAAGGAAAGGCAAAACTTTCGATCCACGACGGAACGCTGCGGGTCAAGGATGTGCGGTTCGATAGCCCGTCCGGGCAATCGTTTGAAATTGAACAAGTCACGGCAAAGATCAATCAAAAAGATTTCCTTTCGCGAAATCTAGTGATCGATCACGCCACCGTTCAAGGGCTTGCGATTCGCTCGGGTATCAAACGATCCATGACAAGTCCTTCGGGCAATTCCCTTGAGTCTGCTACAGGTCGTCACGAAATTCTCGGTGAGGCAACCATCCGCCGCTCCAACCAACTGACGCCGTTCCCTCGATTCGATGCCACCGAATGGTCCAACTCCTATCGATCGACATTGAAGCAGTTGGCTCAGCAACTATCTAACCAGCGTTCCGCCACGAAAAATTCGCTTGAGACTCGATTGGCAACGTTGAAGAGACGTCTTCCAAACGTGCCCTTGGCGGAGCAGAATCCTCTTCGCGATCGTGCCGTGATCGAATCGATTCGCTCGGAGTTTGTCGCTATCCGTCAATCGATCGCAGAGGAACGCGTAGCGCTTCGCGATATAGAACGAAATCTCCCGGAGGAAGTGAATCGGGTCCAGCAGCATTGGGCGTCGGAAATGGAACCCGCCATCGCGGCCACACTGCCCGAATTCGAAAACTCGATCCGCAGTTCGTTGATGGAGTATGTCAATCAACTGCTCGAAGAGTCGGAACCACTCCTCCAAATCGTCCAAGATAGCTTGTCCCCACTCTCGGAATCTCATTCCACATCTGCGAATCTTGCTTCGCAGGGAGCCGATGTGCCGATCCCAGGTTTTTCTGGGAACCACGTTTTGATCCGATCAGCGACCATCCAAGGGTGGCTTGTCCCTTTCGAAAAGAAACGCATCCCATTCGATTGCCAACTCAGCCAATGGGGGCATGGAAAACCGACAATCGATTCACCAAAAGCTCATTGGCGATTCCGACTTCCCGGCGATTTTGGAGTGGTAGAAATTGCAGCGATGCGAAGTCGCTCAACGACCCTGCCCCAAGCAACCCTGCCTATCGTTGCTAACGATCCTCAAAGCACAACGACCGACACCGATCATCCATTGCAGTCCACCACCAACGATGCGATAGCGGGCGAATTAATCCGCATGGTCTCCCAAGGCCCCGTTAGCAAACCAACTCGAGTCGCCATCGACTTGGATCGAACCCGTTGGAAATTAGCGGTAGAAACCCCGTTGGTGGCGCGATGGAGGAACCCCGTTCAAGACGACTCAACTCCAGCTATCATGGGAATCAACAGCGAAGCAAATCCACTCTGGGCTAGCATGCTTATGGAGGAATTGATCGCGGCATCACCCGATGAACCCTTGATGCTCCGCGCCGATTGCACGCAATGGCAAACCAACCTTCGCAATTCCCAAGCGACCCATCGACAGTCTCGCGATGTTCAACTCGACGCTCGATGCCTGTTTGAACTCGAACCTATTTGGAAGAAAACCCAAACACGTTACATCGAAAAAGTAACCAACGAGTCGATGCCGGTTTCAAGAAATATCATCGTCAAAGCTATCCAAGAGTTGAATGACCATTGGGCTGAACAGCTTCGATCCCAAAACGAGACACTTCATCGACTCGAGCAGGAATGGAGCACCCTTAGGAATCAGTGGGAAGAAAGCAGTTCTGTCAGCGAGCGATTGGCCCGGCGCTAAGGCCTTTTGGCAGTACGATTCCTAGAACGAAGCCACCGCCCTCCTATTGTAAAGCTATCCTGTGGCACGGCTTTACTGCTGCATGGCTTTACTGCTGCATGGCTCAACGATAGGCAAGACCTCAAACACGGGTACAGCGACCATGAAACGGCCGCTTGACGTTCTCTCTTGTCCGCTACCTAGCTGAAGTGACGATTCCTCAAGTCTTCACATACCATCTCGCTCAAAACAGCGACGCGAATCGCTTCATAGGGCGTGGCGAAGTAGCCTAGCCAACTGCCAAAACTAGAAAAGCTTCCGCATCTAGAATCCTTGTCCCAGCCCAAAAAGCGATCCTATCCCCGAACGCTGGTTGTGCCAAAAACCGTTGGCTGCGTTAGAAAAGCGAGCATAAAGCCCGCAAGCCGAAGTTAAAACCCGAATGCGCCTTGGGGCAGCTTAATCTATTTGCACTCCAGGCGTGACCGAGCGCAACGAGAATCAGCTTTTCACCCAAGACGCAATCCGGATTCTGAAGGAAAAACCTTTGGAGATCTCGATCCATTCATTCGACGTGCGAATTCCAACCGGAACAAATCCAAAGGGGTACCTGCATAGACAGGGGCTCGGGCGCGGCCCCCGTCTAAAGACTAGAAACGCAATCCAGCGCGAAACCGTGCCACGAAAATCCGGTTTTCTAAAAAATCCCTGCGGAGTTTTCCTCTGGATTGCTATCAATACTCAGCTATGGCTTCTGTCGGAGAGATCATTTGGGCCGAGAAAACTCGAACAAATCCTGAGTTCGGCACCAATATTCGCTCCCCAGTCGCGCTACCGTCTTAAGCCGTCTTGGGTCGGGATGCCCGTCCTTTCCTAGCACCGCATCGTCGACGTGAATGGTGATCACCTCGCCGATCACGAGGTTCGGGGCAATTGGCCCCGTTCCGTACGATTTGATTTCGAGCAGACGGCATTCGAGCGCAAAAGGAACCCCCGACAGCCGCGGGGGACGCACATGGATGGACGGTAGGGTCTCCATGCCTATCCATGCCACTTCGCTTTCCTCCGGAGGCAACGATGCGCTCGACTGATTCACTTTCTCGGCGTGCTGTTCGGTAGACGCATTGATCACGAACTCGCGAGTTGCCTCAATATGGAGGAGCGTATCCTTTTTGGTTCCGTCCCGTTTCAGCGTGGGTGAAAAAACAACGATCGGCGGATTGGCGCCGAAGACATTGAAGAAACTGAATGGGGCTAAATTGACGACTCCTTCTTTGGACATGGTCGTGACCCAAGCGATCGGACGGGGTGTCACCAGTCCCACCAGCATTTGGTAGACGTCGATAACAGAACTCTGACTGACTTCGATCAACATCACTCATCCAACCATGTAAAAGGGTATTTTGGATCGTCTAGGGTTACAGCATCCTCTGCCACCATGAGAGGTCGAAATGTATCGACCATGACCGCCAACTCATCCGTCCGAGTCATGCTTTCACTGGCCCGAATGGTACCGGGATGCGGTCCATGAGGAATTCCATGTGGATGCAAGGTGATCGATCCCACCTCGACACCACGGCGACTTCCAAATTGGCCGCGCACATAGTAGAGAACTTCATCCGATTCCACGTTGCTATGCGCGTACGGAACCTTGATCGCCATCGGGTGTGTATCAAGCATCCTGGGGGCAAATGTACACACGACGAAACCACTCGCCTGAAACGTCTGATGGATCGGTGGCGGTTGGTGCACGGTGCCGGTGATGGGCTCAAAATCGTCTGCGTTAAACGTGAACGGATAGACCATTCCATCCCAACCGACGACATCAAAGGGATGGTTGGCCAAAACGTACTTAACCGACCTTTCCCCGTCCTTGATGATCAGTTCCGTTTCGGATTTAGAATCGCCATCGAGCAACTCGGAGGGCCCGTGCAGATCGCGCTCGCAAAAGGGGGCACCTAGTCGAAACTGTCCATCGGGGTTCAGGTATCGCGGCGGAAAGCCTAAGTCGCCGTGCGATTCAACGACTAGCATATCAGGCATCAAATCGGATTGGTTCTTTTCCGCATCAAAGACCAACTCATACGTCGTGCATTTAGGAATGACGATGTAATCCATGGGCCGAAAGGGCAATACTCCAAACATCGTTCTCAATTCTCCCCGCCCCCGATGCACAAAAATCAACTCATCGGACCGAGCATTCCGGTAAAGGGCCTGCTGCGCGAGCTTTGGCCGACATCGCGAAAGCGTCACATCCGCGTTAAAGAGCAGCGGTACACGTCCTGTTACCGGATCACCAGCCGCTTGCATTCCTGCCGTCTTTAAATGCACATGGCGGAGCACCTGATCTTCGGCAACACGGATGGATTGAGTCGGTAGTGCTTCGATATGCTTCACACGCGTCGGTGGAAATCGATGGTAAACAATGCTATACGCACGACCAAACCCTTGGGTTGTAATCACCTCCTCGTAGTAAATACCCTCGTTGCGATATCCTGGCGAGACCTCGTGACGGGTATGGCGTTTGGGAGGAATTGATCCTAGTTTTTTGTAATATGGCATCCTGAAATCCACCTAACTTTCATTCACTGAGGATCGCCGCCTTGGATCTTGACCGAGGGCCGCTCGATAATTCGATTGGTCAATATCCCCAACCGCTCCACCGATAATTCGATCACATCTCCAGGCTTCAACCATCCTCCGACCACCTGCGGGGTCAATTCGAGGATACAACCTGTGCCAACTGTACCCGAGCCAATTGCATCACCGGGCAATAATCGCGTATCTCGACTCGCGTGAGAGAGCAACTGCGGCCATGTCCAATACATCGAATCCGCATTCGCATCCGAAACCAATTTGCCATTGATACGGGCTTGCATCCATAGCCGTAACCGCCCATTCGCATAGCAATCCTTGAGTTCCTGCCACGGGACCACTCGCGGCCCAAAAGAATTTGCGAAATCCTTGCCTTTGCTCGGCCCCAATCCCACCGCCATCTCTTGCCGCTGCAAGTCCCTTGCTGAAAAATCATTGTAAATCACGAAGCCCTCGATGCACTCCATCGCGGAATCGTCCGCCGGCAGATCCTTTGCTTCCTTGCCGATGATCGCCGCGATCTCCAATTCGAAATCGAGCTCCATCGAGCCTTGCGGTGCCCAGACCGCATCTCCATCGCCGATCACCGATGCGGGATTCGAAAAATAAAACACGGGGACTTGGTACCACGCATCCACCATCGGCAAACCACGCTGCGCTCGGCACGTTTTGACATGCTGCTCAAACGCATAAAAGTCTCGTATGCTGCGGATGGAAGTCATCGTATTCGCTCATTCACTTGGGATCTTTAGGCTCCAATCGGACTCTTACAGCGTTCCTCGGATCGCTTGCTCCCGTTCGATAGCCTCGAACAGCGCTTTAAAATTTCCCTTGCCGAAACTCTTGGCCCCCTCCCGCTGGATGATCTCAAAGAACAGCGTAGGACGATCCTGCACAGGTTTGGTAAAGATCTGGAGCATGTACCCTTCGTCATCGCGATCGACCAAGATACCAAGCTCCGCCAACTCGTCGATATCCTCTTTGATGTCGCCGACTCGGTCGCGAAGGTTATCGTAATAAGTGCGAGGAACCCGAAGGAACGAAACATCATTTGCAATCAATGCACGAACCGTCTTGATGATGTCATTGGTTGCCATAGCAATGTGCTGAACACCAGCGCCACCATAAAAATCGATATACTCCTCGATTTGGCTACGACGCTTGCCATGGGCTGGTTCGTTGATCGGAAACTTGATCTTTCCACGTCCGCTCTGGACCACTTTCGACATGAGTGCCGAGTACTCCGTCGAGATGTCTTGGTCGTCGAATGAGACGAGTTGCTCAAAGCCGAGCACTTTGCGGTAGAAATTCACCCACTCGTTCATCTTTCCTTCTTCGACATTGCCCACGATATGATCGATCGCGAGCAACCCGGTTGGATGGTACGTCGCTGGATTGTAACGCGATGGATCAATCGGATCGAAGCCAGGCGAAAATGCTCCGTGGTATCGGTCGCGGTTCACGAACGTATGCGTCGTGTCTCCATACGCGCGAATCGTGGCGTACTCGTAAACACCAAAATCATCTTTCTCCTCGCGAGGGCCGATCACCCCTACGGCTCCACGTTCTACAGCAAGGTTATACGCCCGCCGCACATCGTCCACTTGCAACGCGATATCCGACACGCCATCACCATGCAAAACCAATCGAGACGCATCCGGGTGGTTGGCGCGAAGCGGCGAAACGAGAACAAAGGTGATCCCCCCCTGACGTACGACATAGCCCGCCTCATGCTTGACCTTGGTCTCTAGACCCGCATACGCCACCACATCAAAGCCATAGGCATTGCGGTAAAAATAGGCCGACTGGCGCGCGTTCCCGACAAAGAATCGCACGTGATCGATTTTGCGAAGTGGCATCTCATCGATTTGAGTCATTTGGCGTTCTCCAAAAAGGCTAACAGATCTGCGAAGTCCTGGCGCGACAATTGTTGATCTAATCCCGCAGGCATAATCGAAACTTCACTCGGACCGCTCTCATCGATATCCGCTCGCAACACAGCCACACGTCGATCGGCGGCCACCTGAAGGATGATCGATTGAGGAGTCTCCTCGACCACGAGCCCATTGATGATTTCGCCATCATTCATCCGGAATTTCGTGCTGCGATAACTCTGTTCCAAACGGGCACTCGGGAAAACGATTGCTTCCACCAGATCACGGCGCGTTCGGGAACGTCCGATTTGGCTCAAAACTGGTCCGATTTCCCCGCCCACGTAACCGATCCGATGGCAAGCACTACACGCAGCCTTGTCCGAGCGAAAAACATGGTAGCCGCGAGTCGCATCTCCCTTGGGCAACTCGTCCAGCCAACGTTCGACGGCTTTCGCGATTTCACCCGATGGCTGCTGCAATTGCGAGAGCGTTTGTCGCCATTGATCGACAATTTCTTGGCTTCGGGATTTCAGCATACCCACCACTCGATCGATGTTCAGGGACTTAGCACCACCTACGTTGGGAAGCGATTGCAGGATCCTGCGATCGATCTCAGGATCATCGATCCGAAGCAATCCATCGAGCACGATCGGCAACTCGAGCGGCCCGAAACCCGACAACCCGTCGACGAGCCGGCCTGCTGCCTCGCGATCGTCCAACTTCACACGCTGCAACGTTGCCAACGCCAGTTTTCGATCTTCCGGTTTTCCTTGGATACATGCATCCACCAAAACGGTCTCTCGATCTTTCGGTATCGCGGCCCCAAGTGGCATGCCTCGCGACCAGACAAGCCATTTTCCCGGATCGACGGTATCTCCGGCCGCGATCTTTCGCTGAAGCGATGGAGCGATCAGGCTGGAGGCATCACCGAACTGCAACAGTGGCAGTACATCCGCCAATCCCTGGTCGCTCTGACTTCCTTCGATCCACGCCGCCAACGGTGTTACCCATCCGGTTGGAATCGGACGGTCCGCGGCCCCTCTCAGGGTCTGTAACAAGCATTCCCGCTGTGCCGACGAGCAATCCTCTGATCGCTCAAGCCACGATCGGACCAATTGCTGCACCGAAGCTTGGTCGCTCCACCTTGATAGGATCGGAGCCAACGATTTAACGTCCGCTTCACTTCCTTGAGCAAACCTTTCCTCGAGCCACGAAAGGACGATATTGCTCCATGGTGGATGTCGCTGCAGGATCTCGAGCCCCACTGCCGAGGCGCTTTCGTCCTCGCTCGATGCTAAACGGCAGATGGCAGCCGCGTCTTCTTCACGCAACGCATTGCGCTGTTCCAAGGCGATCGCGCACGCCGTGCTGAGCACTGGATGGGTCACCAAATATTTGCGCACCATCTCGAATTCGTCCCCTTCGATCATCGCCAAAATCACCGCATGCTGCATCGATCGATCCGACTTGTAGCGAGAGAGCAATTGCAGTAAATCAAGGTAGTCGCCCGGGTCACCGTCTACTTTTCCTTGCATCCCCAATCGTCCAATGCATTCCGCTGCCAACCGAGCCGTGCGAGCATCCCTGTCCTCCAAAGGGCCAAAATGATACAGGCACGAGCGTACAGCATCTCGGGAACCTTCGTGGCGGTACAACGAAATCAAATTCAACGCAGCGATGCGCACATCGGCAGACTTGGATTCGAGCAAGCGGTCGATCTGTCGCCAAACGTCCTCGTTCTTCGGCTCCTCCACCAAGACCTTGGCAAGCTCATCAATTGAACGACTAGGGGAGAGACCGTTCGGAAGAACATCGGTAATGGGTGGCCAGCGAACCGAATCGTCGCGACGATCCGAGGTTGCGCCTCGCAATCGGTAAATACCGCCGAGTGCCACGCGTTGATCGGTACCCGAACTTGGGCAACACAAATCGTACCAACCTCCTGTGTCCAACACGATCAGCGAACTGTCGCGATCCAAAAGGACATCAACAGGATGAAAATCGATCCGAGGTGAACTGATCAAGTCCATCGAATCCGAACTGTAGCCTGCGGATTCCGGGCTTGTCTGGAGCGGGTGGATTGAAATCTTGTGGAGGTTGAATTGAGCTGCTGCCAGATACCCGGAAACTTGCTTTCCATCGGGGGTTTCCAATTGCGATGCGAGGCTTGGGTCAATCCCTTTCAAATGCAACAGCCCAGCCGGCGCCGCAGGCCCCAACTCCACCAAAGGCTCCATCAACGGCCCCGTTTTGGCATGGCCATCGAGCACCTTATGCGGTTTTCCAAATACCGCTCCATACATAGCATGACCAATCCCGTCGCGAAATTTATTGCGTGGGTGATGAAGAAACGTGGCGCAGAAAAACCGTTCTCCATTGGGGTGCCATGCGATGTCTACGA
This sequence comes from Pirellula sp., assembly GCA_046318275.1. GTDB lineage: Bacteria > Planctomycetota > Planctomycetia > Pirellulales > Pirellulaceae > JBKCUI01. The sequence continues at coordinate 171,699 of JBKCUW010000130.1, forward strand.
GATTGTCCATCCCACCGGTCATCACCGGTTCAATCGGCCCACCTTTGGGATGACGTCGATAAAGATGCGACGCGCTGCTGACAAACCGACCGCCGCTTAGCACTTCGTGCGACTGCTCGGCGAACGCACTTTTGGACCAATAGATCCACCCGTCAGGCCCCAACCACGGTCCATGCAAATCGTTCGCGCATCCGGTCAATGTTGTTCCATCGAACCAAACCTCTCGATCTTCGCAGACTCCATCTCCGTCTTTATCGATCAATCGCCAAATCTGAGGTGGAGCTGTAACCAAAATATCATTACCCAAGCACAGGACACCCTCGGGAAAACTCAAGGACTCCGCGACGACCTGTCGGGTATCAAATACACCGTTGCGATCCTTGTCGGAAAGTCGGACGATTCGATGGGGCCGCGAGACCAGTTGCTGCTGAACGGTCTCCTTTTTTTCTAGGTTCCAGACAGACTCCGCAACTACCAAATCGCCGTTCCCGTCCCACGTGGCAACGATCGGCCATCGGCAAAGCTCGGAATCAGCCACCAACTCCAACTCGCAACCAGCCGGCACGACAAATGGCATCCCATCAATCAAAACCGACTTCGTCTTTTCCACAGGATCGACGGAAGTAAGATCCGCAGGATCAAGAACTGCCGTAGACGTTGGATCGGACGAAGCACTCTCCGACAAAAACGCATTCCCTAACAACTGGAACGCTAGGACCAAGATCCAAAGAGAATGGATGGAACGAAACAGCATGGGATAATCTTTCGTGCGCGACGGTGGTTGGTCTTGAATCCGCCGATGCATCACCGAGCCGCGATCGGTATCGATCCGATGATCATCGAATCAATGATCCATCAAATCCCCTTCGGTCAACATCCGGAAGCCCTTTCGGGCGAGCATCTCCAAAGCCGCCTCGGTATTGTCCACCATAATAGCTATGCCGGGTTCCGAATTGGGGTGAATCAACAACGGATACGCTTGAACAATATTGATCTCGGCTTGCAGCAATGCGGTACAGATCTGCAAAAGGGGCTGCCCGCTCTGCGGAAGCTCAACCCCGATCAAATCGCTCTCGATGATGGCTAGCCCAGCACGCTCTAGTATTTCCCGGCCTCGCTCAGCATGGCTGACAACGAAACGGACGAACGCGCATTCAGCGGAATCGTTGATCGAAAACGCCGCGATGCGGATGCCGGAAACCTCGAACCGACGCACAACTTCCAGAAGCTGCCCGACGCGGTTCTCCAGAAACACAGTGAACTGCCGCAACGTCGGGTAGTCGCGCCCTCGCATCGTCTCAAACGAGGTATTCGATCCCTCACCCGTACTCATATCTCGGAAACTTTCCAACTTCAAAGGCCCATCGAAAATCGGTGGCGCGACCCACCAGCATCAGGCACGCCAGTTTAGCATAAGTCCTAACAGTTTGGCGAACGATTTGGCAACTTGCTCGCAGGGAGCAGCAGCGAGAGTGCCTTCCACGTCCTATCGATCGCACCTCGGTGTTCCGAGGTCACCTGCCGAGCCCTGGCAGCGATTTCCTTACGTTCCAAAGGGGACTCGACCATTTGGCGCACCCACATCTCGAGCGATTCAGGTTTCTCCAACTGCACCGCAGCGCCACCCTCTAGGAGCAGTTGGACAACATCCGCAAAATTCCGCGTATTGGGACCAAACGAAGTAGCAACCCCATACGCGCAGGGCTCAATCATGTTCTGCCCCCCTCGTGAACCGAAACTCCCCCCCACAAATCCAATATCGGCAAGCCCCCACCACCAGCGAAGTTCTCCAACGCTATCGGCCAAAAAGATTTTCCAATCTTCTGCCATGCCTGCATCGCTCGAACCCCGGACCTTGGCAGACAACACCATCTCACTGCGGCGCAGCCAAGCGAGTTTGGTCCCCGCCACCTCTTTGGCAACTTCTTCAAAGCGCTCCGCATGCCTCGGCACGAGAATCAATTTCAAATGGGGATACTGAGGACTCAATCGTCGATAAGCATCCAAACAAAGTTGTTCTTCAGGGAATTGCGTGCTACCGCACAACCACACGGTATCGTCTGGTTGCAATTTCAATTCATCGCGCCGTCGCTGAACCTCGGGATCCTCCCGATTGCCCTCTGCCCCATCAAATTTTGTATTCCCCGTCTCCACAACGCGTGCTGGATCGCATCCGAGTTGGATAAAACGATCGCGATACGTTGCGCTCTGGGCTCCGACCCAATGGAGTTGCTGAATAACAGGTTGGATAAGCCATCGGACACGTTGATACCCCAACAACGAGCGACTACTGAGACGTGCGTTACACACCACCACAGGAATATCTTTGGCCGTCGCTGCGGAAATCCAATTCGGCCATAGCTCAAGTTCCGCCAAAACGATCAAGCTTGGCGAGATCCGATGAATCGCTGTTCGAACGGACCAAGTAAAATCAAGGGGCGCAAAACTGACGCAGTGGCGTGCGTACATCTTCTTGGCCAATTCGTAACCGCTATCGGTGGAGGTCGTTACCACCAAAGTAGCATCTGGCCGCTCCCGCTCGAAGGTTTCAATCAATGGCCGGATGACTTGGAGTTCTCCAACGCTGACCGCATGAAACCAAACGACAAGCCTGTCCTGAATACTCGATGGGTCGATGTCGCCCGCGTGCGACGGAACCTCAACCATCCCCAAAAGCTTCGCCCCCCAACCGCTTCGATACCTCCCCTGCGTCACGCGTCGCCACAGGATCCACGGGGAGACCGCGACCAGCAGAAAAACGTAGATCAAATTCAACAGGATGGACATGACTTGGGATTGCTGGTGTGAACACGGTCCGCTCGACCGATCGTTTGCAAACGGGGCGTAGAAAAGTGGCGTTTCTCCACTTTCCCACGAACTCGGATTGTAAACGTTCCCTTGAGAAAAACGGGAGGGGTTCTCGCGATCAAAGCACGGTCGGGTCGCGATATTACCAAATACTGAATGATTGTTCACGCGCCAGCGATTTACCAACGTGAGCGATTTTGACGCCAGCCGCCGGTCTCCCTAAATAGGTTCCACCCGTGACAATAGCAGTCACGATCAGGGTGAGTGGAAGTCCACAAGGAACAATTAAGAACTCGGGTCCTTGATAACAAACGATGCACTCAGTTTTGCGACCTCAGCAGCAAGCCCCGCTTTTTCAACGCTGCTGAGCACCTCGCGAAAATCTTTATAGGCATCGGGCGCCTCATCGATCGGATAACTGCGGCAATTGCTAACCACGTCGGCATCATCGAGCGAACGCTCAACCTCAGTTCGCGTCAGGATCGCCTTGGCTTGCGTTCGACTCAGCCGCCGTCCCGCTCCATGATTAACACTAAATGTCGTGAGCGACGCGCCTGGCTGTGCCACCATGACCGAGGAACCATCGCGAGGATTTCCCGGCAGCAAAATTGGATGCCCCGTTTTCTCGAACACGGTCCCTTCAAGTTCCTTATGGCCAGCAGGCAAGGCTCGCGTCGCTCCCTTGCGATGCACCCATTGCCACTGCTGGTCAACCCATTCCCGCCGAGCGATGTTGTGACTGATAAAGTAAACCAGTTCGCCACGCGTTCCAGGAATCACTTTCTGAAACGCATTGAGTACAATCGAATTGATCAACATATGATTGACGGTTGCAAAGTTTGCTCCGAGCGCCATGTCCTGCAAGTACTCGTCCGCTTCGCGCGATCCATACTCAGCGTAAACCAGCTCAGGTTCTCCGCTCGGAAAGGCTCTACCTCGTTTGCGAAATCCTTGCTGGAGCGACCTAAACTGATGGGTCGCCAACGCATGCCCCAATCCCCGTGAACCGCAATGCGAAAGAAACGCGACGCACCGATCGCGCAGCCCGAAATGCTGAGCGATCGACTGAGCTTGCGGTTCCTCACAGACTTGAACAATTTGGCATTCGCCGAAATGATTGCCTCCTCCGTAGGAACCCAACTGCTTGCATTTGGCTCCGAAATCCCTCACCGTTTTCTCGCGAATGTGTTTTTCAAGCCTCAGCGCTAGTGGATCACTGCGTCCATCCGGTGCAGTATGTTGGGCGTCTTCGCAGCGATCAGCCCATTGCGGTGGAACACCAAACATATTGAGAAGTTTTTTCGTAGCGCCATGAACGGCTGCATCAAATCCCGATTGCTCTGAGATCGGACGGCCCTGCGCCGAGCGACGGCCACGCGCGAGCTTCGACTCTATCTCCCGAATAATATCGCGACGCACTCGATGGTCACCGATCGCATCAGCCGGTAAATCGGTCTGCAACAAGCTCATCGAGCACTTGATATCGACCCCGACCGGACCAGGATAAATATGTGTCGGTGAGGCCATCACGCTACCTACCGGTACCCCATGCCCCCAATGGGCATCGGGATTGAGAACCATCTGCGAAACTCCTGGTGCCAGCCGGGCTGAGATCGCTTGCTGAATGCAGCTTGCTCCAAAGCTACCGCGGATCGCTTCTGTCCCAATAACCTGGATCGGTGAAACAGAGTCGCCGAGATCGATGATCCCAGTCGCCTCGCCGGTGACCGTGATCCCGGAGGCATCTGGTGTATTGGAAGTACTTTGGCTCATGATGGTACAACTCGAAATGTCAGTGTCGGTACTTTGCGACGCTGGATCGATCCAGCGACCGCCGTGCGAATCTGGCCTACTCTCCGAAAAACAGCCGCTTCCAATTGCTGACAACGATCCCCATCGAGATCTTCGATGGCTTGCAGTAAGACTAACAAATGTCCGGTATTCGGTGCTGGACGAACATCGAGAACTACAGCATCCCAGTCCGAATCCTGAAGCACCTCGGGGATGATAAACTCCAACGCGCGACGGATCTGCGAGCACAATTGTGCCGCCTTGCGATCAAATTTGTTCGACGAACTGAATGAACTTCGCACGTCGTAACGCGGATCCTCACCATCGCCACTCTGGAGGGATCCTGACAACTCAGCATTGTGTTTGATAGTCGTTTTTCGATGTTTCATGCCCCTAAGAGACAGGTCACCCCTTCGAAAAGGTTCGCGTGTTAAAAAAGTTTTCGTGGATCACAGACTCCCACATCGCAATCGCAGCCCCACGCATCGGTGATTTTTATGCCTCCGTATTTCCATCTCCTAGGTTTCAATCTCCCAGGGGATCCATTCCGATGATCCGAGACCAACACAGAGGTACCGAGGATACTGTGCTGGGTACCGAGGACACTGTGCTGGTTCTATGAATCTCAATCGATCTGGTCCCTAGGCAGGTTTCCCAGAAAAAGCATTGCCGAGTGCGACGTTCACCTCTCACCTCCAAAGAGTCAAGGATCCGTGCCAATGCGTGCGCTCAGACTTCCGAACAACTGATCGTCCCTCACTGATCGTCCCTCACTGATCGTCCCTCACTGATCGTCACCCACTGACGCTCATGAATCAGAACGATCAAACGCCGGGGTTCAATTCCTGTCGCGTCCCCAAATCGTCCTGCCTCGGTGATCTCTGTACCTCCGTGTTTTATTGTCCGTCGATGCAAAAATCGTTAGGATGCGATCAAACGGATCCGATAAATACTCGATCCTTCCAGCCCCATTTACATTCCTTACCCCTCCGGAAACCTATACCCATGAGTCACGGTATTTCGATCACATGGCACGGTCACTCCACCTGGAGTATCCACACGCCAAATAGCCACATCCTGATCGATCCATTCCTCGATCAAAATCCCGTTGCGACTCGTAAAGCGATCGATCTTTCGCCGACGCATATCCTGATTTCACACGGACATTTCGATCACATCGCAGACGCCGCATCCATCGCGAATCGAACCGGAGCACAACTCTTCGCCAATTACGAGGTCGTTTCCTGGCTGGAGAAGAATCATGGCGTTCAAAACGGAGTCGGCATGAATCTAGGTGGTTCCATCAAGACGACTTTCGGTAACGCAATGCTAACCACCGCGTTGCACTCCTCAAGTTTGCCTGACGGTTCGTATGGAGGAACCGCCGGCGGCTGGCTTATCGAGATCGCTAATGCAAGCGGATCTACCAAAAGAATCTACTATGCAGGCGATACGGCCTTATTCAGCGACATGCAACTTATCGGACGACGAGGCATCGACTGCTTCATCGTCCCTATCGGAGACCTGTTCACCATGGGACCTTCAGATAGCATCGAAGCCATCTCGTTGGTAAATCCCAAACTGGTCCTCCCTACCCACTTCAACACGTGGCCTCCCATCGCCCAAGACCCCCTCGCATGGGCCCAATCGGTGACCGAAAAAACCTCCGCAAAGGCGATTGCACCGGAAATCGACAAACCGATGTTGCTCGATTGCTAGCAAACCAGAGTTTGGGGTTTAGGAATTCGGGATCTTTCTCGCTTCATACCAGACGGGTCAACGCGGAGCGGCACGAGCAAGGTTATAACTATTGGCGTTGCCACGGACGGCAACACAGTCGGCATGGATGCGTATCTAGCTGTTCGCTAGCTCGACCAATCTTTATCGACAAGAGGTCCTTCTATGTTAATTCTCTCTCGCAGCGCAGGGGATGGTATCGCGTTCCCCGAACTGGATCTTGCCATCGAGATCCTAAAGATCCATGGCAATCGTGTTCAAGTGGGTGTAAAAGCATCCGATGAGATACGCGTCCTAAGGAGCGAGTTGCTCGAGCGATCGACGCCGGCATCCCCTGCGAAGTCCTCGCAGGAGCGATCCGCGAAGCGGGCTCAGCGACGTTCGCTGACGAACACCGCTACGTCATCGACTCGCGATGGTGAAACACTCCACGAACAGGAGCTCCGGAACCGCATCAATGCTGTCGCGCTGGCGATGTCCATCGCCGAAAAACATCTTGAACGAGGTGATTTGCACCGAGCCGAGTTGGCTTTGCAACAAATCGTTGCGAAACTTGCTCCGGTGTTGGAATCCGAAGTGCAATCGGTCTCCGAATCATCGCCGACTTACCATCACCGGCCGAGCGAACCATCGCTGAGCGTCTTGCTGGTCGACGACAACACGCACGATCGGAACTTGATCGCCGAGATCCTGGAATTGAACCAAGTGGACGTGCGTTGCGCTCGCAATGCTTCCGAAGCGATTGAGGCGCTTCATAATCGCAAACCGGATATCGTGTTACTCGATATCTCGATGCCGGAACACAACGGCCCCTCGACCATCGCTCGTATTCGAGAGGATCATCGCTTTAATGATCTTCCGATCTATGTCCTTAGCGATAGTTCAAGAGACGCTTTAGGAATGGCGAACCATCGCGCGAAAGAGCTCCGTTCCTGGCTTGAGAGACCATCGCAAACGAAATTGCTTCTCGAAGCGATCCACAGCGTCTCGCTTCAGGAGCATGAGACTCCAGCCGAAGGTCTCGCCTGCTAGTTGTTTGGTCTGCGCAGGTTGGCGAAACGAGATTCGAACAGCTGCACTCGTGTCGATGCGTCAATCGACTCGTCGCATGAGCGCAGCGGTAGCATTCTGGAGAATCAACGGCTTGGTTCCCAATACGTTCGAACCAAGCAACCGCCGTGGCTTCCATCCGCAACCTCCACCATGCCATCATGTTGCTCGAGAATACGGTGGACGAGAGCCAACCCGAGTCCGACGCCGGTTCCTCGAAGAGGATCCTGCTCTTCATCCCTCTCGGTCTTCAACCTTACAAAAGGTTCGAAGACTCGCTTTCGTTCCTCGCGGGGAATTCCTGGTCCATCATCCTCCACTTCCACACATACAGAATGGCTTCCTTCTTTTCCTCCCCTTGGATCCGCGCAGGGACGGACCCGGACGACAACTCGGGTTCGGGCATAGCGACCAGCGTTGCTCAATAGATTTCCGATCGCTCGTTGGAATGCATTTCGGTCCGCGTTGATCGTCAGATCACCTTCACCCATCGCTTTCTCAACACCAAACTCAATACCTGGCGAAATCTCTCTGGTGCGTCCAATCGCACTTTGGATCGCCTCGATCGTATCGATCGTTTCTTTGTTGGGAGTTAGCTCTAGACTTTCGGTCCGCACATACCCGATCAACTCCTCCACCAACTTGTTCAAATCCTCGACCGCATCATCCATCGATTGCAAGCGTTCCTCACGCTGAGATTCTGTACCAGCAGACTCCACCAACCCCATGGCAAATCGCAGTCGCGCTAAAGGTGTCTTCAGTTCGTGCGATACCGCTTGTAGCAATTCCCTCTGCGTTCTCAGCATCGTCTCCGTCCTTGTCGCCATTTGGTTAAACGCTGCCGCCAACGGTTGTGCCGAACCGATATTCTTCTCGTCCACGCGTGCGCCAAGGTCACCTCCCGCGATGGCTTGAGCCGCTGTTTCCAACTGTCGCAGTTGATTTGCCACGGGTCTGAGGAGCATCGCAATCGCAAGTGCGGCTGGAAGTAGAACGAGCGCTAAGGTTGTGGTTGCCGCAGGTTGCTCCACTTTGACGAAGGCGGGAAAGGGCCCGAACTGCAAATAGTCCCCTGAATTGGTCAGCTGCGTCGATGCATACCATCGATTTTCACCACGTGGATAAAATACCACCTCACGCCCTGCCCGAAAGCGATCCTTGGCAAACAAAGGTAATTGGGCGGACTCCTGACGAACGACAGCGTATGGGAACTCCTTCGCAATCGCCGAGATCGCTTGCGCGGGATCCATTGCTGTGTTCACCCGTTGCGAAGCCAAACGAACCCAGCCTTGGACCGAATCCTCCACCGCGTTGAGCCCATAGTCGTTGAACGGTCCCATCCTCAGATAGGTCGCTTCATCGAATCCAATACCCACCCCTTCCGCACTGTCTCCCAGCTTCAAATAAATGCTCGTTTGGAGATCGGATAACGCTCTTCGTTCGGAAGGGCTCAATTCCGATTTAGGCCGCAATTCGATCGGACAACGAAAACTTTTTTGCAGGTTTTGGATCGCCACCAATCGATCCTCTGTGGAGGATTCCTGCAATCTCTCGACCATCAACCTCATCCCGCCATGGTGAGCTTGAGTCACCACGCGAGCTCGATCCGCACGGGCTCTAGCTTCAATGACATAGCCATAAATGAACCACGCCAGAAAAAGGACCGCCAATACACCGAGATAAAAACGAATGAATAGCTGGGTCATGGTTCAATCGAAAGAAGGTAGCCTGTACCGCGCACCGATTTGATTCTGGTAGGCTGAGTCGGGTCATCGCCCAACTTTTTTCGAAGCCGGGAAATGCGCAAATCGATGGAACGGTCGAGCCCATCGTACCTCATCCCATGGATAGCTTGATAGATTTCCCCTCGACTTAACGTCGTCCCAGCATTTTCAGCCAGCAACTTCAGGACGTCAAACTCCGCGCTGGTCAATTCGAGAACCTTTCCGCGTAGCTCAACCCTGCGACGCGAAGCATCCACCAACAATCCTCCAACAACCAATGGTGGCAAGGTCGGTTGCTCCATGGGTACATGCCGACGAAGATGCGCCTTGAGCCTCGCTAGAAGTGCTCGCGGACGAACGGGCTTGAGCAAGTAATCATCGGCTCCACACTCGAGCCCCAACACTTCATCCATCTCACCAGCACGTGCTGTGAGCATCAATATGGTTCCAGGATAGTTATCCCGAACTTGGCGACAGACCGAAAAACCATCCAGACCGGGTAAGTTGACATCCAAGATCACCGCCTCAGGCAACTCGCTAACGATCCGGTTAACTGCCGTGTCACCCCGTGAATCCACGGACACCCGATATCCGTTCTCGCTCAAGTACTCGGCAACCATGCGCGCCAAGTCCGGATCATCCTCAACCAATAGTATCGATTGGCCACCAGTTTCTTCACTCATGTGTTTCACGCATTGTTACCACCCTGCACGTTATTACCCTTTTAGGATAGCCTCAATTCAACCGCAGCATCAACGGACCACGAACAATCGCACAAACATCCCCAACCTGATACACATCGTTACAAAGAAACCTTGTCCTCAAAACCAGCTTGCCCAAGTAGAATCTGTCGACGGATAGCCTCTATCCAATTGAAAACGGGGTTTCGTACACTTCTCAGTAACATCAATGACTCACGAATCTCGTTCTGGATCGGGCGATTCCGAACTAGTTCCATCTCGATATTCTAGTTCCGCTGCGGACCGGCAGGACTCAGCCAATGCCACCGCCAATGCTGCTGATCGCCGGCACGACATGGATGCGTTGCGCGCAGCCGCTATGCTGCTGGGCATCGTCTATCATGCCGCGTTGTCGCTAGCGCTCGGCTTCGGATGGTTCACGCAGGACCCAGCCGCAGACAAAGGGATGTACGTCTTTCAATCGTGGGTGCATGGATTTCGGATGCATCTGTTTTTCATTGTGAGCGGATTCTTTACCGCGATGCTCTGGCAAAAACGGGGAGCACTCGCTCTGGTTTGGCATCGATTCCGACGGGTATTGCTCCCATGCCTCGTGGGGCTTGTCACCGTAATCCCAATCAGCAACATGGCGATCGGCTACGTCATGTTCAAAAATGGAGAGCGGACTACTCAAAGCCGTACGGAAGAACCCGCCACCGCCAGCATCTGGGCAGCGATTCGCAAGTTCGATTCGGCGGCGGTCGCGGACCATCTGAGCAAAGGGGTTGATCCCAACGCTTGGCATCCGGATTTCAAAATCACCCCCCTGACATGGGCCACCCTCGTGGGTGATGGAGCATCGGCACGCCTGCTCTTGGATATCCCAACGGATCCAAATGTGCGGAACGAAGACAAGGGAACTCCGCTGCATGCAGCAGCATTCCTCGGCCGATCCGACATCGCCATGATGCTCCTTGAACAGGGCGCGGATATCAACGCCATCGACTCCCGAAACGAAACGCCATTGACAGTCGCCAATGGGGATCTGAACTTTGTTCCCTTCATCACCGGGCTTCTCGGCATAACAGCAGAACCAGCCGACGTAAAAGCAGGTAGGGCTCTGATCATCGCAGAATTAACCAAAAGGGGTGCCGTTCCAAACAACCTTGCAAATGTCAATGAGAAAACTCGCAGTGCCACTGCCCCACCTACTGCACCATCGTCGTGGGCGACATGGTGGTTTTGGCTGATCTACAACCCGATCTTCAGCTTCCTATGGTTCCTCTGGTTCTTGTGGTGGCTGGTCGTTCTGTACGCACTCCTCGCAAGTCTCCTCGCGCCGTTGAAGCTTCCGAGTTGGACGCAAAATTGGGTGCGTCATCCGATCGCAATTCCGGTGATGATCGCTCTGACAACAATCCCTTATGCGTGGATGGAATCGCCCGGCTTTATGTTTGGTCCTGACACATCCATGGGCATCCTTCCCATGCCTCACATGTTTTGTCTCTATGGACTGTTCTTTTTCTTTGGTACCCTCTACTTTTTATCCGACGACTCCGAAGGCCGTTTAGGAAGTCAATGGCGATGGTTGCTGCCTCTGACCATGTTGGTGGTGTTCCCTCTAGCTCTGGATGCAACCACCGGAACCTTTGGTTTGCGGGATTCGTGGATTCCACCTCCTTATCGAAAGACTGCGAGCGTTTTAGGCCAAAGTATTTTCGCATGGCTTATGTCCATCAGTTGCATAGGACTGTTCCGATCATGCTTCTCAAAGAACACCTCTTGGATTCGCTACATGTCCGATGCATCCTATTGGCTCTACGTAACGCACCTCCCTCCCGTAGTGATTGCGCAATACTGGGCCCAAGACATCCCCGGACCTGCTCTCTTCAAACTCTTTCTAATCTCCTTCGGCGTAACTGGCTTCCTGCTGGTCCTCTACCAACTGTTCGTTCGGAACACCTGGATCGGCATCTTCCTGAATGGTTCTAGGCCAAAGCGTGCCCAACCAGCAAAACAGTATCCCGACGCACCCATCCCGACAGCTTCCCCCTAGAAACCACGCCATCAAAACTCCCCGATCGCGTGTCTGGTTTGCCCACTGATTTTCCGGCTTCCGTACGTTGCTAGTTCTTGGGCTAATCACTGGGCAACGCATTTACTGGGCAACATGCTGGGCATTTTGGGGGCGATGATACAAACGGTTACGAAGAAATCAGCCCCATCGCGTTTCGGTCGTCATAGAATGATGCGAGTGTCTTAACTAAGATACATGAGTCCAATTCCCTCCGGGCAAAACGACACTTCGATCCGCTTTGCTTTTGCCCACTCTCACCCACCAGGTAGCCCCTATGAGTCCCGCCACGAGCCCACTCCGACGATGGTCCCGCACGGGGGCGATCCTGTTGTCGCTCCTCGCGGGAACCGCCGCTGTCCTCACCCTTGCCCCTCGCTTCATGGGCTCCGAGAAGACGGTCAAGCATCTCACGCACTCGGTCGCCCGCGATACACTTGCGGTAACAGTCACGGAAAACGGAGCTGTCGAAAGCTCCAACAACAAAGAAATCAAATGCCTCGTTAAAGGTGGCAGTACCGTCCTTTGGGTGATCGAAACTGGGACCATCGTTCAGCCGGGCGATGAATTGGTCAAACTCGACCAGTCGCAAATCGAGGACAAAATCCTTCAACAAAAGATCGTTTACGAAAGCGCGCTGGCGAACAAAATTACCGCAGAAAGCGACGTCGCTGTCGCCGAGACCAGTGTTACCGAGTACCTCGAAGGAACGTACCAAGAGGAAAAGAGCAAGATTGAGAAAGAGATTTTCGAAGCGGAACAAGCCCTCCGCAAAGCCGAACTATCCTTGCAATCAGCACTCCGCCTTACCGCCAAAGGAGTCGTCAAGGATCTGCAACTCGAAGGGGAACAATTCGCTGTCGATTCGGCCCGAAAGGATCTCGAACTCAAACGGACCCGACTCGAATCGCTCGAAAAGTACAACAAGGTCAAATCGCTCCAGGAACTGCGAAGCAAACTTAGGGCGGCACAAGCCAAGCTAGCCTCGTTCGAAGCCTCCCTCGAACTGGAAAAGGCTCGTCTCGACCGCGAAAAACTGCAACTCGCAAATTGCGTCATCAAAGCCGATACCGCGGGGATGGTGATTTTCCCCTCCATGGCGGCTTGGAAAGACACCCCGGACATCGCCGAAGGAGCCGTCGTCCGCGAGCAGCAAACGCTGCTCATGATCCCAGATGTCTCCAACATGCAGGTCAAAGTTGGTATCCATGAATCAAAGATCGATCGCTTGAAGGTTGGCATGAAGGCCAAAGTGCAACTTCAAGACTTGGTCTTGGAAGGGACCGTCAGCGAAATTGCAGAAGTCACCCGGCCTGCAGGCTGGTGGACGGGCAATCTGGTCAAATACGACACCAAGATCAAGCTCGATCCCCATCCTAGCTTGAAGCCGGGAATGAGTGCGATTGTCGATATCATTCTCGCCGAACACAAAGATGTTCTCACCGTACCCGTCGCCGCCATCGTCGAAGGGGCAAACGGATACTTCTGTTGGGTTCAATCCAACGATGGCGTGAAGAAACGAGCCATCCGCCTCGGTGATACCAACGACCAATTCACAGTAGTTCTCGACGGATTGAACGTCGGCGATGCAGTCATCCTCAACCCTCTGGCTTTTGTCGAGGAAGCCCAAGCGATCGCGATCGACCCAGCGACCGAAAAGGACAAGGCTGCACCTACGAATAAAGAGACCAGCAAGGAAGCCAGCACAACTTCAGCGAACTCAGGCTCGTAATGCTGGCCGCGTTCTCTCAAACCTTCAAGCTCGGACTGAAGAGCTTGATGCTCCAAAAGATGAGGTCGGCTCTCGCCGCCCTCGGTATCTTCATCGGAACCACCACGGTGATTTGGCTGGTGGCGATGGGAGAAGGTGTCAGCTACCAAGCCCAACAACAGATCTTGGAACTGGGCGCTAACAACATCATCGTTCGCACCATCGAACCCAAATCCAATACGTCGGGCGACAAGAACCGAGTCAAGAGTTACGGACTCCTACGCTCCGACTACCAGCGGTTTCTCTCCAATATCCCGTCGATCGTTCGGGCGGTTCCCATTCGCGAATTGCGCCGTGAGTTCGCCGCCAAAGGTCGTATCCTCAAAGCCAACTTGGTTGGATGCGCCGTCGATCATTTTGATCTCAATCGATTGGAGATCGCACGAGGGCGTTGGATCAACGCAGCGGATGATCGCGAAAATGTCATCGTCCTGGCAGACGGTACCGCAAAGCGTCTCTTCCCTTTCGAGAATCCGATCGGGCAAAAGGTTCGTGTCGAGAGCGACGTCTACACCGTCATCGGCCAAACGAAACCGCGAGGCGCTTCCGCAGCTATCGGCGGCAGCCTGGAAGCCCGCGACTACAGCTACGATGCGTACATCCCTCTCGAAACCTTTCGCCTGCGCGTCGGTGACCAGATCATGACTCGAACCGGCGAAGGATTCAATTTCCAAGGTGAAATCATCGAACTAACACAAATCACGCTCACCATCGCCGACATCGCAATGGTCGACGAAACGGTAGCCATCCTCGAACGACTCCTTAAAAAGTACCACGATCAAGAAGACTATGCAGTCGTCGTTCCCAAGGAACTGCTTCGACAAGCAGAACGCACCCGCTCCATGTTCAATGCCATGCTGGTTATCATCGCCGGCATCTCACTCCTGGTCGGTGGCATTGGGATTATGAATATTATGCTCGCCACCGTAACGGAACGCACGCGAGAGATCGGTATCCGCCGCGCGCTCGGTGCTAAACGCCGCGACATCATTCATCAATTCCTCGTGGAAACCCTCGTGCTCACAGGAAGTGGTGGTTTGCTCGGCGTTCTTTGCGGGCTCATGTGCGGCCCTATCTTCCATTTCGTCCGTTGGTTACTGGTTCAAATCTCGCCCGAACTAATACCACCCACCATCATGACGTTGGAACCACGAATCGCACTCTGGTCGGTGCTCCTTTCGGTGTTCATCTCCTTGGGGGTCGGACTATTGTTCGGACTTTACCCGGCCCGACGCGCCGCTGCGATGAATCCGATCGAAGCCCTCCGGCACGAATAGCAAACACAAAAACCGCCAGTAATGTTTATCACCGCAGTTCCTTGCGGCAATTCGTATCCGGTTCAACAGCTTGTCCTACTTGGTCCACGGGGTGATCGAACAAGTATCGCCATACGGCCGCGTGGACATAGCGTCCCTGATTATCCTTGACAGCAGCTTTTCCAGGAGTGACGCAACTGTGCGCCCGTTTTTCGTCATGGTTCACATCCGCGTCGGTGATCAAGCGGCGCGAGTTCCCAAACGGCGGACTCACCAGGTCCACATCGACCAGTGGTCCATACTTGTTGAGGCCCAACATCTCCCAGGACCTGCAATAGTGATCGCCAGTCCAGCCTGTATCCAGCACATGTGAGAAACCAAAAAATCGCTCTTTGGGGGTAGCCGACGGTAGCGATTGCCACGATTCGTATTGATCTCTAGGTCCACAAAACATCACTACGCGATCTACCCGCTGATGCAACGCGAATCTTGCGGATGTTGTCGCGCCATGGGATGCACCCGACATAATTACCCTATCCCAAACCACGGAATCGTTCTTCGGGCTCAAGAATTCGTTCCACTGCCCATCGGGGTCTTTTTGCGATAGCCATTTCAAAAGTTCTAGGACTCGATGCTGCATGCCATCCGGTTTTGCAATCGCCACCAACTCGCTGAAATCCTCACCGGTTGCAGCCTCCAAACGAATCTTCCCTAAAGCGTACCGATCCTCCGGCGGTGGTTCTTTGCCAAAGCGATTGAACCATCCATTGGCGTAATGAACTCGAATCACGTGGAACCCTTCGTCGGCCAAGAAGTGGAACAATTCAGGGCTGTATCCCATCATCCATACCACCAACCGCTTTTTCGCAGGTGCTGAAGGATTCCTGCATGCGTGGCCAAGATCCTGCGGTTTGCCATCTCTCTCGAGGAAAAAGTCGATTTCTGGATATGATCGAACGTCGGGATCCAGATCGCTAGCTCGCGCGCTGTACTCGATGCGATCGGACCGATCGCGATCTTGAGCCATACTCGTTTCCATCGCTAACGCTACCATTGGAACGAGTCCTAAAATTGGGATGAGCCATCCGCGGAGCATGTTCGTTCTTTCGTATCTATGAGGTTCGATCGGGTTGAGTCACCGAAGGCTCCATCCTACACTTTACTGGTGAGGATTGCATTCAACGCCGCCTTATCAACGTTTTTTACCAACTTCGACTTATTGCTATCGCCGTCGGTTCGCCAAGTTAGTTCTAGATCGTTGGCTGTTTAGATTCTTGGTGATTGCGAAAGGATTTCGTGAAACTATTCTTCACCGATCGATTTGTTTTGCCGTTGCCCGACGGACACCGTTTTCCGATGTCCAAGTATCGGTTGCTACGCGATCGATTGGTGGCATCGCCGGCCCATCGCAACGATATCTTCCTTGAACCACCCGCAGCCACAATCGACCAACTCAAACTCGCGCACGACTCGGAGTATGTCGAGCGCGTTGTAAGTGGACGATTGACCGAAATGGAGTTGAAACGGATCGGTTTTCCATGGTCGGAAGCGATGGTGGAGCGATCTCGCCGCAGTTCCGGTGCAACCCTTGCTGGGGCTCGGGCTGCATTAATCGACGGCGTAGCCGTGAATCTGGCGGGAGGTACGCATCATGCCATGACTAGTGCAGGAGAAGGGTATTGCGTCTTCAACGACGCCGCCGTGACCGTGCGCACACTTCTTACCGAGCGAGCGATCGGGCGAGCGTGTGTGATCGATTGCGATGTGCATCAAGGGAATGGGACTGCCGAAATATTAGGTCGCGACCTGGATGTCTTCACGTTCTCTATCCACTGCGCGAAGAACTTTCCTGTCCGTAAGTTTCCCAGCCATCTCGACATCGATTTGCTCGAAGGAACCGAAGACGCAGAATACTTAGACCTGCTTCGAAGCGGGATCGCGCAGGTCCTACAGCATGGTCCTTACGATCTAGCGGTTTACCTCGCTGGCGCTGACCCTTATGTCGGAGATCGCCTCGGTAAACTTCGACTCACTAAAGAGGGGTTGCGAGCTCGGGATCGATTGGTTCTTGAGTCGTTACAGACTCATCGTATACCAGTCGCGATCGCAATGGCGGGCGGGTACGCCCCAGATGTCAATGATATTGTCGATATCCACCAAGCTACCATTGAAGAATGCAAAAGGATTTCAGGCTAGCCGACTCCTCAAGATATCGTGAGCGACTTTGGCGCTAGCCGTCGGTGTCTCGAGGGATACTCAAACCCACGACAACTATCATATTATTCGGCGCGATCACCAAACCACGGACCTAGCGCCTTGCTGCTCACAAAAGCCAGGATGGTTTCTGGTTGTCCTATTGCTTACCAGACGACTTTTTCAGCCGGAAACACCGGGCCTTCGAGGCAGGTTCTGCGGTAATCCCACTCTCCATCTTCTTGGCGAATCTTGGCAACGCATGTAAAGCAGATTCCAATTCCACATGCCATTGGGGTCTCCAAGGAAACTTCGCACGGGACACCGTACTTCGCAGCAACCTTGCCCACACCTTCCATCATCGGCTCAGGGCCACAGCATGCGACTCGCACGGAATGCTTCGACTGCTGCAGCAATTCCTCAAGCACTTCAGTGACTCGACCTCGGTGCCCCATCGAACCATCTTCGGTCGCTACCCGAACATCCACCCCGCGGGCATCAAACTGATCGAGCC
Source organism: Pirellula sp. (assembly GCA_046318275.1). Lineage (GTDB taxonomy): Bacteria > Planctomycetota > Planctomycetia > Pirellulales > Pirellulaceae > JBKCUI01. The sequence continues at coordinate 189,297 of JBKCUW010000130.1, forward strand.
CGGCAAGGTACTCCGCCGTCCTTGCACCATAACACAACGTGACTCGCTTGGCATAACCGCTTGGGGCCGCCGGCTCGCCGTACGATTCCTTGCCAAGTGCCGCACTGGCGAGCGTGAGCATTGGCGTGATCCCAACGCCACCCGCCACGAGCACTAAATGCTCGATGGCAGCCGTGCTAAACGGGTTTCCTAAAGGCCCCCATATCTCGACTTTATCGCCAGGGGATCGACGCGATAGGGATTGAGTGAACTTGCCCTTCACAACGTAAACCACGCTGATCGCATCTCGTTCCCCTTCTGCGTTCCGCGAGACATCGTATAGCGCCAATGCACGCCCGATCAAAGGATCATTGCACTGGGCGAGCCGCACCATGAAAAACTGGCCTGGGACCGTTCTCTGCGCGAGCTCAGGCGCCGACACGGTCAGTTGCCATGTATCGCGCGCTATGAGCCTGTGAGACAGAATCTCGGTAGAAATAAACGAAACTGCGTTTGCAGTACGGTCGCATGTGGAAGTGTGAGTCATGCGTTCAAGCTTACGCCTTGCGCGACTTCACTGCAACCGCTGACGCCGCCCCTGCCGCGCGGGCTTTGGACATGGCATAGGCAACCGCACCCATCGCGATGATCAGCAACTGACTGGATACGAAAACCGCGATGTTTCGCACCGAATCCCCCGGGTCGCCACCGTACGCATGCAAACCGATTCCGAGGATATTCGTCCCGAACATGGACCATGCGGTAACGATATTGCCTGCCACGGCAAACATTGAAAACCCGAGTGGACCGACCAGCCGATCCCACTTGGCATGGAGCAAAAGCGCGTTCCAGAGCACGATCATGAGGGCTCCGTTTTCCTTCGGATCCCAGCCCCAGAATCGGCCCCAGCTGTCATCCCCCCACAGCCCGCCGAGCACCGTCCCCACGAAACTGAAGAACATGCCGAAGCAGACTACTCCGTAGCAGACACGGAACAACGTATCCACCAACGTCGAAACCTTCTGGTCACTTGCCGATGATTGGATCCACGGCTTGGCGAACAGCAGAGCGATGATGCCTATTCCTAAGAACCCAGCCAGGAAGGTCGCGCTGTACCCCAAGGTCACGCTGATCACATGCGTCGATAACCAAAACTGGGTATCGAGGACGGCTTGCAACACCGGCATTGAATCCCCGATGTCGAGCCCGTACGCTACTTGAAGGGACAAATAGCCCGCGATCGAAGCCACCAGCAAAGAGATCGATATCGGAAACAATGCTTCCGCAATTACACACGCCAATACAATCGCCCATCCGATGAATACCGATGCGGAATAGAGGCTAACCACAGGAGGGCGTTCCGAAATATAGATACGGCATGCTATTGCGATCGTATGCATGCACAAGGTCATCAAGCAGACCCAAAACGCGGCTTGTCGCAAGTACTCTTTTCCGAGCGCCAACCCGAGCAGCGATATCAATCCTGCGATGATGTAGAGCATGTACGAAATACCGATCGGATTGAAGTACTCATACCAGGCCTCAAATCTCGCCTTGCTCGAACGCGAAACTGCACCGTATTTGTCAGCGAGCATATCGTCGTAGTTGGCAACGGCTGTGTTGATTTCTTTGCTCTTGCTGACGCCACCTCGAATCAATCGTGTCAGTTCACGGAACTGCGATGTCGGATTGTCGAGCTTGGAACTATCAAAGTTTGCAAGGATTTCATAGAAGGCGGGCACGTATGCATCCCAACGTGGAGGGGGCTCCTTTGGATCCAGATTTTTCGCCACATCGCGCGGTGGGATGATCGCAGGTGGATTTTTGGACCTGAGTGACGCAACAAGCTTCTTCAGTTGTTCCATCGCTTGCCCAAGCTTTTCAGGCGTGTCCGCTTGACGCATGATTTCATCGATCGGTTCATAAGCGTTCCAGACGCCGTAGAAAACAATCAGCTTGGACTGCACGTCCATGAATTTCTTCTCATCGAACGTCCATTCCTCTTGCTTGCGATCCAGGATCTTTCGAGTTTTTTCCTGCATCGTTTCGAGCTTAGCTCGGATTTCGTTCACCGAGTAGCAGTTGCTCTTATGACGCTTGAGCCCAAGCTGGTCAAGCACCGATTGAGCATCGATGCGGATGAGTGGTGCATCCTCCACCCAAGCTTCATGCGCCATAACACTCATCAGCCACTGCGCCGCAGTGACTTGTTTGCCAGTTGTCTGGCCACCCTCGTAACTATGGCCTTCTTGAGTGAGTGCGTACGGTTTGTTCGACAACGCCTTCAGGATCTGCGCACCAACGCTCGACAGAGGCTTGATACGACCCTCGTGTTGCACCGGCAAAGTTCCGATGCGGTACCAGTCGATTTTGTCCGATGTGACGGAAGGGGTACGGGCTTTGGACAGTACATAGCCACCCACTCCAATCACCGGAACGAGCAGCGCAGCCAACAACATCGGTTGCCGTACAGGCATCGCAAACGCATTGCGATCGTATCGCGATGCGAAACGCGTCAGAGTGATGCTAAAGTGGGCCAGCATTCCCAATCCGACCAAGACACAGGAAACGTAAGGGATCAACCAACCTGCGTTGGTGACCACTTGCAAAACGGTTTGTTCAACGCCGAGAGGAGATTGCTGCGCACTGGTGTACTGGGATTGATAATAGGTCTCTCCGCGGAACCGCATTGGGCTATTCATCCAGATGCGACCTTCCTGAAGGGTTGCTCCGGAGTCATCCACAATTCGGACATACGACGAATAATCCTTTGGAATCGCTGTCCCCGTGTACTGCTCGAGAACCACATCCTTTAGTTCAAACGCAAATGGCTTGAGGTTCCTGCGAAACCGAAGCGCCAAGTCGAAATGTCGGCCGTCCGAATCGATGTGGTTGACGATCGCTTTCGGGCGAACGGTGGGGTCGTTCAAAAACTGACTTACTGCGAATTTGCCGAGTTCCTTCGAGGTCGCTTTTTCGCGGATCGATAGGAAAGCGGTTGCGAAGTTCATCTCGCTCTTCGCCCCTCCTGACTTCGGCACGGGAACAAAGGCGATCTCTGGCGGCACACCTTGGAGATCGGCCGCTTCCTGCTGCAGTTTTGGATCCGAGCGACGGGAAACCATGTCGGAGTTGACCATCCACTTTTCAACGCGTATTTCGAAGGGAAGCGATGCGTCGGTCAACCAGGTACTCTTGTCTGCAGACCGCTCCAATAGCGGATGATCAAACGCGACCACATGGTCTTTTTCAGGGTTTGAGGTATCCGTTACAGCGAGTTCCACAATGTCGGTCTGCACAGCAGCGCTGGTACGTTGGCCTTCGTACAAACTGATGCGTTCTTCGGTCTGACGGTCTCCGAACACAAACTGCCCGACCATGAGCAAGCCCACACCGAGGTGAATAAGAACGTTCCCACCGCGGGCACCAAAGAGCAAAATCAATCCCGCGAGCATCACTAAGCTGACGATACCGCTTTTGGCCAACTGCCAAACAATCCGCAATCCCGGATCGGGAATTCGATACGTATCCCCCGTCGCGGCAACGAAGAGGGCCACTCCCAAGAGGATGGCAAAGAAGGTCCATAATGTTGCTTTAAGAATGGAGAGTTGAGGTGCCCAGCGAGCGCCCCACACGCCTAATCCGATCACGGATAGCCACAGGGTCGCCAAGCATCCATACCAAATCGAGTCGTAGCTGAACGGCGGTTCACCTTGCAATCCGTCTCCAAGGTGCGCCCCAAAGACGATCAACGCGACCAAAACAAATCCGAGGGTCGTCAACGCCATACCAGCAGCGAATCGTCCACCTCGCGCCGTCATATGAAACCGAGTCATCTTGGCAGCTACAAGATTGATCAGCAAAATCAAGCCGATCATCGCCCCCCCTGGCATGGCGAACCGACCGGGGACTTTATCGGCATGGTTCCAGATAGTTTGTGGAACAAACACATCAAACGGTACCACCGCAATCCAACTATTGAAGTACTCCTTCTTCACATCGACGATCGTTTCTTCGTCCTGTGCCAACGTTCCGACAAAGAGGATAACCACCCCTAGCAAAAACATCGCACAGGTGATCTTCAACGATCCGGCGTACTTGAGGACTGTCCAAATCGCAGACTGAATGTCGGACACCGCCGCATCGGCCGCTTTGGGCAATGACGAATCAGGATAGGATGCTGTAGCCATAGGAATTGCGTTCTATTTCAGATGCGTACTTATTTTAAGGTGATGGATTTCACGAACTGAACCAATTTGTCGCGCTGCGCGGCGACAAAGCGGTTGTCACCGCGAAGCTTGACGAATAGATGAAGCTCAGGTTGTTCGCTTGGAATCGATGCGACTAACAGAGCGGGAGAGTCACCGTTCGCGGTATCTTGTTTCGCACCATCTTGATTCGCGCTGTCTTGATTCGCGCTGTCTTGAATCGTGTAGAGAACAGCTTCTTTGTCACCCACTGCGAATTTTTCAGCCGCCGAGATCGAGGCTTCAGCGAGGAGCTTTAATTTGTCTTGATCTCCTTCTCGCGTGATTTGCTGAAACCACATCATGGAGTTCGCGAGCGGGTTATCGACCGCCATCGAGACGGTAACTTCGCCGGTCCCTTCCGCTCCCTCAACGGCAAATGTCGCTAATCGGAACGGAGCCCCCGGAGCTAACTTCCAACCCTCAGGTGTGTCATACTTCAATTCAGGTCGAGCGGATCCTTCGGACGAGACTTCATTGCCACCGACTCCGGAGGATTGAGGCTTGCCAACCTCGGGCTGCGGAGTATCCGGTTTGACCTCAGGCATCGGTGGGGATTTTTCCGGGCCTGGTGCGCCGCTAGGTGGAAATGGTCGAGCCCCTCCCATCGCACCTGACCCCGTACCTGTCGCATCGAAGATAAAACCAGGCAGCAATGATCCTTGACGGTTGACGGAAACCAATTCGTTCGAGAGCGCGTCTGAGCTCAATTCGGGAAGTTGCAATTGGCCTCGCCAACGGTTGATGTTGCTGAGCAAGTAACCGGACCAATCGCTGGCTGGTGGCATTCCGAGGACCGTCACCGTGAACTTGATCTTGCCCGTGGCTTCCGGCGAGATGAACTCCGCCATGGCGATATCATTCCGTGGATTCATCACCCAGCCTTCGGGAAGACTCCGTTCCGGTTTACCCGTGGACTCGTCGATAGCGAATCGGGAAACGATTTCGTGAAAGTCCCCCATGAGCGGCTCGAGTCGCTCGGGGGAGTCGGTCGCTTTGATGAAGTAGCAGCCAGACTCCATCGGGATCACGGCACCCAAGATTCGTCGTTTGCCGGAAACTGTAGACGGGGCCGAACTCCCCCCCTTGGCCGAGCCCGCACCGACACCGCCAGCCATTGCCCCACTTCCCGCGAGCGGACCGGAAACAAACTCGGTGTCCGATTTGGGAGCGTCGTAAACCCGCACCTTGGCAGCCGGCTCGCACCCGGCGACCAATGCCAGTCCGGCGACAAGAAAACAGATGAAACAAAACCGAAAATGAATGGGAGGGATCAAAGCCGATGAAATCCGGAGGGAAGTGTGCATGGATTGGGCGCTGATAATCGACCCAAACCCTGAATCGAAGTACTGCTCAATCATAGACTTACGCAGGATTCGAGGATAGCCATTCCCTGGAGTTGGGCGGGAACGGAAGCCGATTTTGCGATGACAAGAGGGGGTTTAGGAGGGAAGTTCGGGCGGGCGACCGGATTCCGCCGCGGTGCGAAGGGACAAGTACCGCACCTCGGCTCCGGTTAGAACCGCATTTGGCCCCAATGTGACAACAACAGGTCGACACCAGGACCACTCAACGATTCTACGGTTCTAACGAGTACTCGGCCTAGAACGTACTCCTGAAAACAATCGCTCCGTTTCATTTATTCCAGACGCAGCACTTTGCCGCATGCATGCTTGCACAGCACACGGCTCGGGCAGAACGCTTCTCGGAGCAATGGCGACTAAGGAGTCGGATCGGCGATGACGACGTTGGTCGAAAAATATGCTGGCATATCGCCCAATTCAAAGACCCATTCGCCGAAGGCCGCCACATACTCGTCCGAATCAAGCTTCACCGAATAGCGGTGGTTCAAGGCATCGATGCTTTCAGCAGCGACACTCGACCAACTCGCTTCTCGGAAATCCTTCGACGGCGACTTGGCGATCCAAATCGAGGCTTCCTGGGGCGCGCTATCGCATTTCATTCGGAATGCGATTTTTCCATCCGCTGTTCCACTCTCCCACTCTAACTTGGGCAAGGCAAACTCTCCGCAGCGGCTTCGATGCAACGCATGGATCGAACCTGCGACGCGTGCGATGTCGCGGATCGAGTGCCCTTGGTTCGGGGTATAGAGCAAGTACTTATCGCCTCGCAACTCATTCCAATACTTATTGCATGCATCGAGCGGCCAATAGCGATCGTTGGTGCCAAAGATCAAAAGCTTGGGTTGCTCGATCCGATCTCGGTAACGATAAGGATCAACGACTCGCAGCAACGAGTCACCTTGTTTGGTCTGCAAGAACTTTTGAAGGCTCAAGGACGTATAGTCACCGATTTGCTCGGAATAATCGCCCCATGTCTCCATTTGATGCTTCATTTGGACAGGCATATTGAGCATATCGATCACCATCGGGGCGAGCGCATCGATGCGAGGATCGACCGCGGAGGTGAGCCATGTCGTCCAACCTCGCTTGCTCGCACCCGTGATCGTAAACTTTTCGATCGATATTTTGAACTCGGATTTGGCATACGACTGCGCCGTATCCATCGCTCGAACAGCCGACCGTACCATCGGCATGAGGAGAGGCCAGTCCTCACCTTCTCCCTGGATGTATCGTTTAAAGGTTTCCGCGATGAGCGCGTCCTCGGTAAGGTCTTCGAACATCGGCTGGAAGGGGACTTGGCTGACCACAACCGCCGGCGAGCCGGAAGCCTCCGAGATCGCTTTGATCACTTGAAACTCCGCCTTCGGCTGAATCTTGGTCGGGGCGTTTTCACCCCATTCCTTTTTCCAAGCACCTCCGTCTACCAGTAGGAGCGCTGATTGGCTCGATTTCGCATCCGGGTTTTCAATCGCTTTGTTAGGGATCACTACATAGACGACATGCTTCCAATTCACATCCTTCCACTTTTGCGAAACCATGTGCAGTCGCGCGAACCGACTCGATCCCACTTGGCCTTGCTCAACGACCTCGAATCGATACTCAGGATCGACACCGGTAACAAACTCTTTGAGCGCACCCGTTGCGGGTGCTGGCCCCTCGCCCCTCGCGACCGAGGATAAAGTGCCGATGCAGCATGTTGAACTTACGAGCAAAAGGGAATAACAAGCGATCCGGATCACGCTGTTCATAAAAAACCCCAAAAGTGAAAAGTACGGCCTATATCCCGCCACGGAGACTTTCAAATTCGCACTCGAACTAAAAAATCGCACTCGAACTAAACCGTATAGTCGACGAGTTGAACATCATGGTAACCAATTCTGCCACCGGGCGTGGACCCGCCATTTGCCGAAAAAACGAGGGCCTCCTCTCCTGCTCCCCGAAAATCCCCCCCGAAAATGGTGGCTACCGCGAGACCGGTCCACTCCCCCGGATTCGGGATGGGGTTTATAGTTGCGGTCCGCCTCCCTTATCTGGACGTTTCGCCATATTCTTGTCTAGCCTCACCCCCGGGAACGACGACGCACTTGGACCGACGCTCCACACCACCCAACAATTAGGTTGAACGCATGGACCCATTGGATTTCGAATCGATCCTCGGTCCTGGTGGTCGCATCGCCAATCGGATCGCTAATTACGAACATCGCCGCGAACAGATGGAGATGGCATCCGCGGTGACGCAGGCGCTCAGTCAGCGAAAGCATTTGATCGTCGAGGCGGGAACCGGTGTTGGTAAGAGTTTTGGTTACTTGGTTCCAGCCATCCTGTTCGCTACCGAAGCCGAATCGAACCTAGTCTCGAACCAAGACCGCTCTGAGGATGACGAACGAAGCGATGGAGATGAGGGTCCGCGCACACGGCGTATCGTGATCAGCACCCACACGATCAGCTTGCAAGAGCAACTGATCCACAAGGACCTACCTTTGCTCAACGCCGTGATTCCACGTGAGTTCACATCGGTCTTGGTCAAAGGGCGAGGAAACTATCTTTCCAAACGCCGATTGGATGTCGCCAAGTCTCGGATGACTAGCTTGCTATCGAACGAGGCTGATTATGAGCAGTTGGAAAAAATTGTTCGTTGGACCGACTCGAGCCCCGATGGTTCGCTGAGCAGTCTCTCGTTCCGACCATCGAACCAAGTCTGGGACGAAGTGGCGAGCGATTCTGGAAACTGCATGGGACGGAAATGCTCCCACTTTGATTCCTGCTTTTACTATTCCGCGCGACGACGGGTTCAGAACTCACAAATTCTCGTCGTCAACCACGCCCTCTTCTTCAGCGATCTCGCTATCCGCGCTTTGGGTGGCGGTATCTTGCCAAACTACGACGCGGTGGTCTTCGATGAATGCCACACGATGGAGAACGTCGCCGGCGAGCATCTGGGGCTGTCGATCTCCAATTCGCAAATCGATTATACGCTCCGCAAACTTTTTAACCCGAGAACCGACAAAGGCATCTTGGTTGCGCTGGGCTTGAGGCAATTAGCGAAAGACTCCTACGCATGCATGGAGTCGTTGGATGATTTCGTCGTAGGAGTCCTGGAGTGGCTCGAAGGGAGTGCTCCTGCGAACGGACGCGTTCGAACACCTCTGCCCCTCACAACCCGATTGGGAGAAAAACTACATCAACTGGCCGAGCAACTGGAACGCTATGGCAAGGATCTCAAGGACGCGAACGCGCGTCTTGACATGATCTCCGCAAGCAATCGACTTATGGCGCTGGCCAACGGCCTAGACCAATGGTTGCTTCAGAAACAAGAAGACTCGGTTTACTGGCTCGAGAAACGGGAAACCCGAGGGGCTATGCGATCCTCCACCCGGTTGACGCTGCGCAGCAGCCCGCTCGACGTCGGCAACCATCTTCGCGAACACCTATTTCAAAAGATCCCCAGCGTCATCATGACCAGCGCGACTCTGTCCACAGGCAACGCGCCGCCCCCTTCTCCAAACTCCCCAATTGCAATCTCCAACGTATCCAACTCCCCCGAAACGTTGAAGTCCCCTGCGAAAAGGAACGATGGTGGATTCGGGTTTTTCCAGCGCAGGATCGGAGCCGTGGGAGCGCCGACGTTGCAAGTAGGCAGCCCGTTCGACTACAAACGATTGGCCGAATTGCATTTGCTCACCGATGTCCCCGATCCCTCCACAGGAAGAGGTGCGTACGAATTGGCGATATTGCCAGCTCTTAAGCATTATCTCGCGATGAGCGATGGCCATGCGTTCTTGCTCTTTACGTCCTACGACTCGCTTCGAAAATGCGCGTCGGCTCTCAAGCCTTGGATGGACCAGCATGGACTGGCAACCTACTCCCAAGCCGACGGGATGCCTCGCAGCGAATTGCTCCGCGCATTCCAACAGCAACCCCGCGGTGTCCTCTTCGGCGCAGAGAGCTTCTGGCAAGGCGTCGACGTGCCGGGGGATGCGCTTCGATTGGTCGTCATCACGAAACTACCTTTCAGCGTCCCCGACCACCCACTCCTCGAAGCCCGACTGGAAGCGATACGCAACGCCGGCGGAAATCCCTTCCGAGATTTCCAACTCCCCGAAGCAGTGATCAAGTTCCGTCAAGGATTTGGTAGATTGATAAGGACCGCAACGGACTCGGGCATCGTGCTGGTAACCGATCCGCGAGCCACCAGCAAACCCTATGGAAAGACTTTCCTCGACTCAGTACCCGCATGCCCCCAACTTCAGGTGAGTGCAAAACGATTTGCGGCTTCATCATGAAGCCCCCGGTTGGAAAAGACCATCCCTACACAGGCAATGGCATGTAAGAATCTAACGCGTGACACACACCACTCCGACAGGAACCTGTTTTCATGACCATGAAGTTTCTTGATCGCGCCATGAGCAGTTGGCTCACCATGGCAACCATCTCCAACGAGGCACTACGTGTTTAGGTTCGGTACGCGGCGCACTCCCGTCGCATTGCTCAACCTGCTCTCCCAACCGGCCCGTACCACAGCATGTGTCCTCGGGGTTGCGTTTGCATTGCTGCTCATCTTCATGCAGCTTGGGTTTCGCGGGGCTGTCGGCAACACTGCCAATATCGTCTATGGCAAACTCGATGCGGATCTCTTCGTTCGTTCACCCGACTATGTCCATCTCTACGAACCACGCATGTTCGAACGAAGCTGGCTGCGATTGATCGAGGGACATCCAGCGGTCGAACGTATCGATCCGTTTTTTATCATGCTCCAGCGGTGGCAAAACCCACCTCGTAATTCCGATTGCTCGGTTGCACCTCCCGATGGATCGTTTCGAACCGTTGGTATGATGGCGATGCAGATCGATCGGCCGGTCCTCGATGTTCCTGAAATCCAATCGCAATTGGATAAGCTCAAGGATCCGAATGCGGCGCTGGTGGATCGCGCCACGCGTGCCGAATACGGCCCTAAAAACTGTCGTGCATTTTCCGACGAAGACATTGGAGCACCGTTCGAACTTGGTGGCCGAGCCACCCGCATCGCAGGACACTTTAAACTCGGTACGGGCCTCGCCACCAACGGCGCTGTACTGCTGAGTGATGTAGGGTTTTCCCTGCGTACCGGTATCGATACACGCCAACGCACTTCCTTGGGTTTGATCCATCTCAAGCCAGGAACATCGCCGGTCGCTTTCAAGGAAGAGTTGATACGCTGGCTCAACGAACGGGATCCCCACGCACTCCTCGCAATCCAGATCCTGACCAAAGGTGAGCAACTCCAGTGGGAAAGGACTCGATGGCTGACTGAAACTCCTATCGGTATGATTTTTACGATGGGTGTGGTTCTCTCCTTCATTATCGGTGCCGCCATCGTCTACATGATTTTGGCAAACGATGTCACCGCAAGACTCCCCGAGTACGCCACGTTAAAAGCCATGGGTTATTCCCCGGGATTCCTCGCCCGGATCGTGATCATGCAAGCTTGGCTATTGGCGGCTTTTAGTTACGTTCCAGCGGTCTTGGTCAGCCTGGTTCTCTACGAACTGACAGCCGAACTATCCAACATCCCGACTGCAATGACGTGGGGCCGCGTCTTCGGTGTTGCAGGTCTCGCGATCGCGATGTGCTCTGTTTCCGGCGTTTTGGCGGTGCTAAAACTTTGGAAAGCGGAACCGGCAAGTTTGTTTTAAGCTTTTTTGGAATCGATTCCGATCCACCCGATGCGTACACCTCTGGCTTGGCTCAATGTCACCTCCAACCTACCTCGTTTGCTGCTGAGCGCTTCGGGGATCGGGTTCGCGGTTGTGCTGATGTTTACGCAGATCGGCTTCCTCAATGGATTGTTCGATAGCGCCGTCGAAATTCTTCGACTGCTCGATGCCGACCTCGTGATCCTGAGCCCCGCTCGATATACCGTGCCGAGCGAACAACGTTTCGACTATGGGCTGATCGAACGTGCTAAATCCCTCCAAGGTGTCGAATCGGCGACTCCTCTTTACATCGATCGAGCGCTGGCAGAGGTCCGAGTTATCGGTCATGTCTCGCGCTCCATTCGCGTCATCGGCGTACCCCGCGGACAACCGGTCTTCAAAAATCCGGAAATGAATCGGCGATGCCAGGCGCTCACCGATCGCTCGATGGGCCTTCTCGATCGTCGCAGCAAAGAAAAATACGGCTTCGAAAAAGAGGACGTGGCGAAACTCAACGAACAAGAGATCGAACTGTCCGGAAAACAGATCCAACTCATCGATTGGGTAACGATCGGAACGGACTTTGTCTACGACGGCACTCTCGTGATCAACAAAGAAGGTGTTGAGTACTTTTTCCCGATGCGCAATGGCGGCCGATCACCACTGGCTGCCGTGGACTTAGGATTGGTCCGTGTCGCTGATCGCAAGCAATTGGAAAAGGTTCGCGCCGAACTGGCGGACCGACTTGGGAGCAGCGTTCAAGTCCTCTCGCATCAATCGCTGATCTATCGCGAAATCGGTTTCTGGGCAACCAACACCCCTATCGGTGTGATCTTTACCATCGGTACCGTCATGGGTCTCTTGATCGGAGTGATTATCTGTTACCAGATCCTTTTCACCGACATCCAAGACCATTTGGCCGAATTCGCAACCCTCAAAGCGATGGGGTACAACGGTTCCTATTTCTTCCGATTCGTGATGGCTCAGTCGTTTTACTTGAGTCTGATCGGATTCATTCCAGGACTCATCATCAGCTGGGGGTTGTACTATATCCTCTCGGAGTGGACAGGATTGGTCATGCGACTCACACCTTCGCGTATCCTCCTGGTAGCCGGCCTTACCTTCCTAATGTGCGCCCTGAGTGGGATACTCGCAGTTCGCAAGCTTTGGTCCGCAGACCCGGCTACGTTGTTCAAGTAGATACTCGGGGAGTCCCAGCCTCGACCTGGACCATTTTGCAGCCTGGTGCGAAATAAAGCCTGAATGTTGCAAATCGCAACATTCGCACACTCCCCATTCGGTGGCTCTCATCGGTTCATGAAAGCGACCGCCGATGCTCCCTCGCGATGGATGACCGCAGCGATCAAGCGGTGAAAACAACTCGATTCTACGACGAAACCTTCCGCGAACGATTGATGTTAGGTACTAAAATTCTCGTTGGCACATGGTTTGCTTCCTTGCTGGTACTTCGCAGACTCAACGGCTTCCATAGGGAGCTTGTGAAAAGACTTTCTTCTGCAACGTCAATGTGAACCGAAGAGGAATACCATGATGCCAAATCTCCGTGATTGGATGATCGCCGGCGCCCTGATCAGCATTCTTGTAGGGATCGAGTGCATCGGGGCTCGCCCATCGCTGGCCCAAGATGCTACATCTTCCAATAATGTTGCACCTGCCCAAGAATCCGCGCACAACCAGGAGCAAGTTCGGAACGTAACTATCGCCGAAGAGCCCAAGTACATCGACCCGATCGGCTGGGTTCCAGAATCGCTTCGAAAGAGGGTCACGCATACGTTTCAAGAAGTCCCTTTGAACGAGGTCGCAAACTGGATCCAATCGCAAACGGACTTGAGCGTCGTGCTAGACGAGCGCGCACTCGAGGAAGAGAACTTGTCTTCTAGCGAATTGGTTACAGAATCGTTGGTGGATGTTCCTGTCTTCCAATTCCTCGATCGGCTTGAACGGTTGGGTGTGGATTGGAATCTCGAAGGCAATATGGTCACCCTCCTACCTCTTAATGCGAGCCTTCGAAATGTCCAATACAACATCGGCGATTTGCTCGACCTCGACTATCAACCAAACGACTTGCTTTCCGCGTTGACATCGACGATTGCACCAGACTCTTGGCTAGATGCTGGCGGTGTTTCGACCGCCGTACTCCTCGGAGATGTTTTATTCGTCCGCCAAGTCCCCAGGACTCACCGAAAAATTGCTGCGTTCCTCGAAGCACTTCGCCACCCGTCGCGCCGAACATGGGTGGATGAATCCAAAGAGCACGAAACCATCGCTTCGATTCTCGACACGAAAGCATCGGTTCAATTCCGAGGCACGCCTCTCGCCCAAATCGTTCAGTCTCTGGCAACTCAGCATCAATTGAATATCCGATTGGATCGCGTGGCCCTTCGAAAAGAGCGCATCTCCGAGCGGCTACCTATCTCGATCGAGATTCGCGAGCAACCACTTCGAACGATCCTCCAGTTCATCACTTCACAGCATGGTTTGGGATGGTTCTATCGAGATGGTGTCGTTTGGATTGCTCCGGAGAACGAGGCACGCGCGGAATTGAAACTGGCCGTTTTTGACGTGCGCGACTTGTGCAGTAACCGCGCGGATTGCTTGAGATTGCTGAGAGCCATCGAGCAACAATCGGATCCGGACGGATGGTCGAATGCGGGCGGAATCGGCGTGATTGCCTTTCCCTTTTCGGGAATCATGGTCATCTCGCAAAAGGAACCAATCCTCGATGAGGTTTTGACCCTCATAGAAAACTACCGGACCGCGCTGAAAAACTCGAAACGCCGAATGTCAGCCGAGAGCGATCCGGAAGGGTATGAAACCAAGTATTACCGGTTACCGACCCCGGTGGCACAGGATCTCCAAGTCCTACTCCCAAAACTCGTCGCGAAGGAAAGTTGGGGCGACCATGATCCAGCAGTCGAGGGAAATGTGGGCACGATCCAAATATGCCGCTCGCGTAGCGATGTGCGAATCGGAAACGCAGACAAGAACACTCCATCGACCTTGGAACCGTATTCCGTACTCATCATTCATCAGAAGCGCAAAATCCATCCGCAAATTTCGGACATCATCACAAAGATTGAAGCTGGAGACACACCCGGGTTTGGATCGATGGGCGGTAGCGTAGGAGGTATGGGAGGCGGCATGGGAGGGATGGGCGGTAGCGTAGGAGGGATGGGCGGTGGCATGGGAGGGATGTTTTAACGCACAACGCGTTAATCGGTTGTTCATGATTGGAGGCTGAAGGCCGCAGATGCCTCCCATCAGCCGGTCGGCCTTAGCCGCGGTTTGCGTTCAGCGACTGCGCCCATGCCGCGAGATTGACCCCACTGAAACGGAGCCGTGGTCGTAACTCAGAGAGTGACTGCTACCCTGGATACCCACGACTCGATGATCACAATCTTTGCGAACCCACCCTTCGCGCCTTCGATTAATGCAGCTCAGAAGGTTTCATAGCGGCCAAAAACATCCCAAGCTGATGTTGCCTCCAAACGGTGAATCGCAACAATCAATTGAGGTCAAGGAGGAGCGGCAGCCGCGAGACCCTTTGTCAACAACACTGCCGAAAAACACTACCAAACCGGCAAAGCAGCGCAGATCGCGAACGGATTATGAAAACCAAATGCTTGCAAATCCTTTGTGCCTCGACGCTGATCCTGTCAGCCTCACCGTCGGTGCGTGGCCAAGAAGCCCTCAAGGAACTTGAGAATCTGCTCCGGAACAAGCAACCACCTGTCCAACCGAGCAATGCTCCCCAAGCGGGGAACGAAGGTGCCGCAACCGGCGACGCGCCAACGTCCGACCTCAAGCTATCTCCACCCGATGCACCGATCGCAACGGAGGAACTTCCAGTTCCCGGTTCGAGCCCCCGCAAAGCGCCTTGGGTGATTCCCCAAAACAAAAAACCGATACCTTCCAACCCATTTCCAAACGCGACACCTCCATCAGGTACTGCAAACCAGCCCGGTACTTCAAACCCGCCAAGGCCTGCCAACCCAAGCTCCAGCAGCAGCAGCAGCGGCGGGGAGACAGCCACGGAGAGCGATCGTTACGAAACCATCCCTGGCGGTTATCTCGGATTGACCTTAGAACCGGTATCGGGAGTTGGGATCGGCCTTTCGGTAGTCGACGTAACCCCACAGTCTCCTGCATGGAAAGGAGGTTTTCGGATCGGGGATCGCATCGTTGGGGTAGCTGGACAAGCCGTCACAACGATCGATCAATTCGCGAACGAAATCGAAAAGTTTGCGCCTGGTACACCGATCAAATTCCTCGTCCAACGCCGCGGGCGCAACACTGCACTCACCGCGGTCCTTCAAGACCGAACGCTGGCGGGACAGATCCAAGGCATGGCGCCTGGAACAGCGATTCCACTACGCCCCCCTGTCGCGACTCCCTATTCGACCACTCCGTATGCGACTACTCCGAACCCGACGATACCCTACCAGCCGATCGGACCGAACACAGCCGGTGGTGCGCCCTTCCTCGGTGTTTCCATCACGGACATCTCCGATGCATTCCGAAATCAATTCGGGATCCCTGTCTACCGAGGCGCTGCGGTCGCCGATGTTGTCGTGGGCTCGACAGCGGAACTCGCCGGCATCAAACCGGGCGATTGCATCGTCGACATCGATGGCAATATGGTCCTCCGCGCCCAAGACGTCCCGGATATCGTGCGCAACTACGCGCCAGGGCAAAACATCACCATCAGCTATTTCCGCGGTCGCCAACGACTGACCTCCCAAGTCCCCATCGTCATCAACAACCCGGTCGATCCCATCCGACGAATCGGTAACGCTCGACCCGGCAACGATATTAACGGCAACAGCATTACGCCGGAAATGCTGACCCCTGAGTATGTCGCGCTGCTGCAAGACGAAGTGATGCGACTTCAAGAAGAGTTGCAACAGACACAGGCTCGTCTTCAAGCTGTCGAAGTCCAACTGCAACAGGCCCAACTGCAACCTCAAGTACCCCGGTGACATCCATTTGGCATTTGCTCTCTAGCAAACGCCAATCTTGTTACCGATTGATCGTGATTCCCTGCAGCGGGACGATGCGGTACAGTCCATCGGTGAAGATCTGTTGTGTCGCATTGTTGAATCGTTTCAGAGGACGTGGGGGAACAATGATCAGATCCCCATCGCGGAGCCAAATCTCATCCGATGGATTTGGTCGTTTCCCTAAATGCCCTGCACGAACGTCGAGGATGGTCGATACCAACCTCCAATCCTCAGCCCGTCGGAATACCACGATCTGACGATTATTGGCACCCAGCTTCAGCCCCTCGGCTAGAGCCAATCCTGCGGTCACTGAGGTCGGCGCAGTCAGCTCAAATCGACCAGGTCGATTCACTTCGCCGTAGACAAAAATGTTATGCGGTGCTGGCTTGTTCAACCGCGGCTCCACCTCGATCCCTGCGATCCGATCCGCATACCGAAGATTCACTTCGCGCTTGATCTCCTCAAGCGTCATCCCGAGAGCGTAAACACTTCCGATACGGGGAAGCTGGATGTATCCATCGGGATTTACAAGGATCGTGAGCGATTGCCCACCGATCCCGAATTGAGGATTCACAGCGAGTCGCAGATCCTCAAGCGTGGTGTTGACCCGTATTGGTTCCACATTGATCGCTGGGGACTTAATGTATTTCTTGAGGGCTTCTTCCAGGTCCCTGCGAAGCTGTGTCGCCGTTTTGTCAGCGGCAGGGAATTGACCAATGTAAGGTACTGCGATGGTTCCATCCGGCTGAACCGGTATCTTCTCGCGGCGCAGCGTATCATCGGAAATCGAATTGATGTTGATCTCATCACCGACTTGGAAACGATATTCCTCGTGAGTCTTCTTTCGGTTGACGATGAACGTAAAAATCAGTTCATCGTTTTGCCGAGCTCGATACAGGAGCATCGCCGGCAATCGGATTGGTCCGATATACTCCCCATGCTTGAGTGGTTCGAAGTTCACACCGGTCGCGTCCGACCAGCGCGCCTCCCCTAAGTGTCGCCCAAGGTTTCCATTCGCGCTGTCGACACCGGTGATGCAAGGCCCATATCCGCCGGAGGTAACGCCCGTTGTCTGCTTGGGAGGGCACATCAAGAATGGTTCAGGAATCTCCGCGCGACAACGGTCGCAACTCTGCTGACGACATCCGCATGTCGTCTCAATGCCGAGTCCGCTCGCATCAGTCCATACGACCGATTCCTGCGAATGCGGGGCCACTTGCGAATGCGGGGCCACCTGCGAATGCGGGACTGCTTGCGGATAAACCTGCACCTGCCCGCAAGCGAAATTCGCATCCCAGAAAATTCCCAGGAACACCGCCACTATGAAAAATCGTATTCGGATTGTCATCGGTTAGTCCTATCGAAACACCTTCGGAAACCAACCTTTACTCGACACAGTAACCGGACCATTGGGTGCAGTCGTCGCGGAGCTTAACCCGGAATTGCCTCCCTGCGTTGCATACGCCCCTGCCGGATTCGCAGCGGAAGCACCTGCTGTTTGGGACGATGCCATGACCGGCGGGGGACTGTAGCGCGCGAACTCTTCCGGGGAGACCTCCATGATCTCTGGCGTACGAGGCCCCGCAGGGGATTCCCCCGCCGACAACGATTCGGCTTGAGCCAATGCATAATTCACCGATTCGACCGCTCCTCGGCGGCGATATACCTCCGCCAGGTTACGCCACGCGTTGGCCGATGGCTGCGATTCAAGGGAACTTTTCAACGCTTGATACGCTTCATCAATCCGATCAAGCTGCAGGAGATTGAAACCGAGTTGATTCGCGATGTGGCTGCGCGTCGGTCCCAGCATGCTAGCTGCTTGGAAGCAAACGGTCGCTTGATTTCTCAGCATGATTCCCCGCGGTACGTCTTGTTCGGCTTCGCGTTCGTACGTCTTCCCGAGTGCATAGAGCAAATCGGCCCCCCATGGATGCCCATCTGTAGCGATCAAGAACGATTGCTTCGCAAAAGCTCGGTAATGCTGTCCTGCAACCGTAGGGGACATCACTGCGATATCTTTATCTTTGAGGACCGGAGTGGTATGGTTGTTGATGATCAACCGCAGCTGCTTCGCATCGAGCAATACAGACTCTTCAAAATCGGTGCACTCCTTCATAGCAACCATGGCTTGTTGCAATGCCTTTTCACAAGTCCACTGCTTGCGATGGGTGTCGACGGCTCGGACCAATGTGCGCAACCCCTGCATCGCTTCATCGCGGGCGCTAAACACAGCATTGCGCCGCAACAGTTGATCGCAGTTCTCAAGGCAACGACGAAGTTCCACCTCGATGCTCGACCAGCCCACGGGTGGCTCTATCGGTTCCGGTGACATGCCAATCTGATCGCGTGACGATAGCGTCTCCTGGCTGATTCGTTGAGCCAATGCCAAACGCTCACCAGTACTGGAGGTCCATTCCCCCGGTCGACGCACTTCAACTCGCGGTAGCGATGTTGAGGGGACCTGCGATTGGACCGAAGGGAGCGGAGCCGCATTGATAGCGATAGGATTGGAATCATCGAGGTACAATCCCTCGGAGAAACTATCGTGTGGATAGCGTGGAGACGAATCCACCGGCCCCCTCTCGCGTCCGGAAGTTGATCCAGCACCTTGGTTTATTCGGCCGCTCGCATCGGGCTCCAGCGCGTTCGATGCATCGGCATTACCAACAACCTCAGCATCGATAACCGGTTCCAACGCAACTTCCACCGCCGGGCTACCAATCTCGAGCGTGTTGCGAGATCGCCGATCTAAGCTCGGTGCCGAGTTTCGCGACATACTCGAGTTGGATACCATTTGCGAGTCGACGCCAAGCTCCTCAAACTCGCGCTCGGGTAACCCCTGCAGGATCCGACGCCGAGGCGATGTGGGTTGCACTGCCGACCGAGCTAACGCCAGCGAACGCTCCTCGAGGACCTCTTGATCCCCCATCTCTAAAATGAGTCCACCTTCGGGCACGCGGTTCCAATCGACGGATGAATCGATAGAACTAAGCTGGGTCGACGCGTGCCTCGAAGGGATTGAATCGGATTGTTGACTGGTTTGCTGTCCAGATTGCTGACTACTGCTGAGCAAGGATCGGTCATTCGCACTTGCGATTCGATCCCCAGACATCGCGTTTCGATTTGCGGACGAGATTTTGGGAGCGGCCTCGCCAGAGTTCGCAGGTATCGGTCCCAACATCGAAACCGCTGCCAACTTCCGAGGCTGGGTCGCGTTGGGATTCGCAGGCAACGAAGGTGCAGAACCCTCACTGTTCGACAGCGTTTGTGTGGTTGGCGTTTGCGTGGTTGGCGTTTGTGTAGTCGGCGTTTGTGTAGTTGGCGTTAGCGTGGTTTGCAAGGCGTTCGATGCCGACGGTAGAGATGCGAGTCGAGGCGACGGGAACGGCTTGCTCCAGGGAGACGCTGGTCCAGCCCCTACATCTCGCCCTACATCTCGGTCCAATTGGCCCAGCGATACTCCGGCAGTCGAACCGATGAACGATGCCACCAACACCGCTCGGATCGCAGCTTTTCTGGGGAGAATCACCCCGGTTGTTTTGGAACACGCTCTGCGATGCAATCGCATAGACAACTCCGATTACGGCGACGCAGGGTGGAGAAACTCCACGCCAGAGGGCGCGCCGATACAGATGGAACAATCGGAACTTCCATCACATGCGATTCAATCATCATGCCCATTAGTGATCGGGGAGAGGTCGATACGAACGTACAATGCGAATCTTGAGAAGAGTCAACGCATCTTAACATCGGAGCTGAGGGACCAGAAAATCCCCAGTCCGACGATTTCTGTGGCTTGTTCTGTTGCTTGCCTGGACAGAAACTTGCTTGCCCGGATAACGCCCCCGTCAGACCAGTACCCCTGTCAGACCTTCCAAACTCCGAGGAACCGGGCTCTCGACCTCGCGTTGGCCCTCGGCAATCCAATCCTTCATGCAACGCGTCAGATCCCAGGCCACCGTTTGAGATTTGGTTGGCAAAAGCTACAATCCTCGTCCATCTAAGGAATGCTACCGCATGGCTGCATTAGCCTCTCAAATACTAGTGGCTTTCATACTGGCCGTTTCCATCCCGTCTTGATTTTCGAAAGTTTCATAACCATGAGTGCTATCCGACGCGTTGCCATTCTTTTTGCAGGGGGACCAGCCCCAGCCGCCAATGCTGTCATATCATCCGCTGCGTTTTCGTTGATCAACGCCGGGATTGAAGTGATCGGGATCAAGCATGGATACTCGAACTTGATCGATTTCGACCCAGCCAAGCCCTTGGAGGAGGGGAAACACTACATCAAGTTCACATTAGAGTCGCTTGAGTTCATGCGGACAGAACCCGGTATCCGGATCGGTACTGCTCGCAGCAATCCCGGCAAAGTGGTCACCAGCCCAGCGGACCTCCACGACGCCGAGAAAACGGCACCGCTGCGACGAGCTTACAACGCACTACGTTCGCTCAATGTGGATGCATTGATGAGTATCGGTGGAGACGACACCCTCAAAACCGCGAACAAGATGAAGCTGTTCCAGGACACGCTTCCAGCTTCTGAAAAGCGGATGCCTGTCATCCATTTGCCCAAGACCATCGACAACGACTATTCCGGAATCGATTTCACCTTCGGTTACTTTAGTTCGGCCGAGACACTCGCCGGAGAGATTAGGAATCTGAATCGCGACGCTGCTGCCGGACAAGCTTACTTTGTTTGCGAAGCGATGGGTCGATCGGCCGGTTGGCTGGCATACGGTGCGGCTATCGCCGGTGACGCATGCATGGTGTTGAGCGTCGAAGACATCGTTGGACCTCTGAAGAGTACCGAGACGGTGACGCAACCCGACGGTTCCACCAAGACGCGGACCGTAATGAACATCGATGCGGTTATCGAAAAGATGGTTGCCATGATGGTCGCTCGCGAAAAAATCGGTCGCAACTACGGTGTAATCGTCATCGCGGAAGGACTCGCTGAGTTCCTACCGATGTCCCACATCCAAGGGGTTGCTCGCGATGATCACGGCCATATGGCCATCTCAAGTGTCGATATCGGCAAGACGATCGCAAAGCATCTTGCCGAGGCCTACAAAGCTAAGACAGGGAAGACGCGCAAGATCAACGGCCTTCAAATGGGGTATGAGTCTCGATGCTGCGTTCCCACTGCTTTCGACGTCATGCTCGGTTCGCAGATCGGAGTTGGTGCCTACCGTGCGTTGATCGAGCAAAAGCTCAACGGTGTGATGGTATCTGTCGGTGGCCAATTCGATGTCAGCTTCGTTCCCTTTGAAACCTTGGTTGATCCAAATACCCTGGTGACGAAAGTCCGATTTATTGAAACAAAAAGCGATTTCCATCGACTCGCACGACTCCTTGAGCAACCTACCTAAAACGATCCATCTCACCCTACGATTTGAAAGACGCTGCAACTCATGCTTTTACCTCCCAACAACAGATACTCCGTTGGCTCTTCATGCGATCCCTCATCACGCAACCATTCATCTTGCAATCATTCATCGTGCAACCATTCGTCGTGCAATCATTCATCGTGCAATCATTCATCGTGCAATCCGCGCGATTGGGGATTTTTTGCCATGCCGACTTGGTCGTTGCCCACGTTCCTATGGCTCGTAGGGTTCATGGCTTGTTCTTTGGTATTCGACTCGCCCCTGTTCAACTCACGCGTGTGCAGCGCTGCTGAACCAAGCAGTGCAGCTGAACCGATCCGGGTACTGCTCGTCACCGGTGGCTGTTGCCACGACTACGACTTCCAAACGCGATCGCTCCAAATGGCCGCCAAAGACCAAGGTGTCGCGATCGAATGGACCGTCGTCAACGAAGGGGGCAAAGGAACCAAAGCGATGATCGATTTGTACAGCAAAGCCAATTGGTCCGAAGGCTACGACGTCGTCATTCATAACGAGTGCTTTGCCGATACTAACGATGCGGACTACATCCGTCGCATTACCAAACCGCATCACGATGGAGTCAACGCTGTTGTCATCCACTGTGCGATGCATACCTATCGTTCCGCAAAAATCGATGATTGGAGAGAGTTTCTTGGCGTCACCAGCCGCCATCACGAGCATCAGAGCAAGTACCCGGTGACCGTTGCTGAAAAAGACCATCCGGTAATGAAGGACTTTCCTGCCGATTACAAAACACCGATGGACGAACTCTACATTGTCGAAAAAGTTTGGCCCAACACCAAAGTCCTCGCGACGACCAAGAGCGAGAAGACTGGAGACGTACAACCGGTCTTTTGGACCAACCAGTACGGCAAAGGACGCGTCTTTGGAACGACCTACGGTCACTCCAACGATACGTTCGCTGACCCAGTCTTCCTGAAAACCTTGGTTCGCGGAATTGTCTGGGCGAGTGGTAAATAACCCAACAACTCCTTAACCCCTCCATTGCCTTGGCCGTGCAACGCCTCTGGCAGATTGCAAGCTTTCGGGGAAAGCGGTATTCTCCGAGCAGCAAGTTCGCTTTCGATCGACGTTCCACTACGTAAAATCATCAAAAAACCATGAGTGCTCCAGCAGCTTCCATCGGCCAACTGGCCATCAATACCATCCGAACCTTGAGCATGGACGGGGTTCAAGCCGCCAACAGCGGGCACCCGGGAACACCGATGGCACTTGCCCCGGTCACCTACCAACTCTGGACACAGAACCTTTGCTACGACCCCCACCAACCCCTTTGGGCAAACCGCGATCGGTTTGTCCTGTCGTGCGGCCACGCATCCATGCTCATCTATTCGATGATCCACCTGTCAGGGATTCGGGGTGTCGATCACCATGGTAAAGTCACCGACAAAGAATCGCTTTCGCTCGAAGATCTGAAAAAGTTCCGTCAACTCCATAGTCCATGTGCAGGTCACCCAGAGCTTGGCTACGCGGCTGGGATCGAAACCACCACCGGACCACTCGGTCAAGGTGTCGGAAACGCGGTCGGCATGGCGATCGCATCGAAGCATCTGGGCGCAAAGTACAACAAGCCCGGCTATGAACTATTCGACTTCGATGTGTATGCCCTGTGCAGCGATGGGGATTTGATGGAGGGTGTCGCCGCCGAAGCGGCATCGATCGCGGGGCATTTGAAGCTTTCCAACCTATGCTGGATCTACGATGACAATGGGATCACCATCGAAGGCCACACAGACCTCGCCTTCAGCGAAGGTGTCGCACAGCGATTCCGTGGGTTGGGTTGGCACACCGTCCATGTGACCGACGCGAATGAACTCGGGAGTTTGCAAGCCGCCTTTGATGAGTTCCGGGCGACCACCGACAAACCGACCTTGATCATCGTCAATTCCGTGATCGGTTTCGGATCGCCGAACAAAGCCAACTCGCACGGTGCCCACGGCGCCCCTCTCGGTGACGAAGAAATCAAACTCACCAAAAAGAACTATGGCTGGCCGGAGAATGAAAAGTTCTTGGTGCCGGACGGAGTTCGCGAGCACTTTGCTAGCACCATGGGCGCTCGCGGCAAAGCTGCAAGCGCCGCGTGGGATGCGATGTTTGCCAAGTACGAGAAGGAGTTTCCGAAAGAAGCAGCCGAAGTGCGTGCGATCATCGATCGCAAACTGCCGGCCGGTTGGGACGCTGGTTTGAAACCTTTCCCAGCCGATGCCAAAGGACTTGCGACCCGAGTCAGCAGCGGCAAAGTCCTCAACATGCTCTCTCCACATATTCCCAACCTGATCGGTGGTTCAGCGGACTTGGCACCATCCACCATGACCTTGATCGACGGTCAAGCTGACTTTTCCCATTTAAACTTCGCTGGCCGAAACATGCACTTCGGCATCCGCGAGCATGGGATGGCATCGGTACTTAATGGGATGAGCTTGTGCGGTTTGCGTCCCTACGGCGCAACCTTCTTTGTTTTTACCGATTACATGCGACCCTCGATGCGACTCAGCAGCATCATGCACCAACCGGTCCTGTATATCTTGACCCACGATTCTATCGGCCTGGGGGAGGATGGCCCGACCCACCAACCAGTAGAGCATCTCGCTGCATGCCGCGCGATTCCCGGCTTGTACGTGTTCCGCCCCGCAGATGCCAACGAAGTCCTCCACTGCTACCGGGCCGCAATGCAACTCCTCAACCATCCAACCGCGATGGTTCTGTCCCGCCAAAACGTCCCCACCATGGATCCAGCGAAAATCGCCAGCACTGCGGGCGCGGAGAAAGGTGGCTACGTGGTAAGCGATTGCAGCGGTACCCCGAAAGCGATATTGATCGGGACCGGCACCGAGTTGACGTTGTGCTTAAAGGCCCAAGAAACACTTGCCGCCGAAGGCATTCCCGTCCGTGTTGTCAGCATGCCGTGCTTTGAATTGTTCGATGAGCAATCCAAAGAGTATCGCAATCAAGTCCTACCTCCACAGGTAACCCTGCGACTCGCTTGTGAAGCGGGAATCCGACAAGGCTGGGACAAGTACATCGGGCTCGATGGCGTCTTTGTTGGAATGAGCACCTTCGGCGCGTCCGCTCCCGCAGACCAGCTCTACAAACATTTCAAGATTACCTCCGAGCAAATCGTTCTCCAGATCAAACACGCGTTGGCCAGCTAGAGTCTTGATCGTGCTTCAGGTTGGATTCTCTTGTACTAGTACTCAGCGCTAGTACTCAGCGCTAGTACTCAGCGAAGCGGTACTCGTACTCGAGAGAACCCAGATGACAGAGCCAACCTTTGACCACGAACGACTAGACGTATATCGACTTGTGATCGACTACGTTGCTTCGTCGTATCGAATCGCGAAATCACTAAGTGGGCCGGAGTGCCACGCTCGTGATCAACATTGCCCTGGGTAATGGGAAGCAATGCCTGACAGACCGAAATCGGTTTTTCGAGATCGCTCGATGTTCGACTTGGGAATGCGATTCAATTCACAACATACTCACTTCGTTCGAGGCGATCGGTCCCGAACCGAATCGGGTTGGCAAGTCTAACCTGAAACGGATCGTGTCGATGTTGACTCGATTGATCCAAAGATCTAATTCGGTTTCGGGGGAATCCATCGAGTACGAGAAGAAGCTCGAACAAAGCATTGGATCGAAGTGCTCGATGGCTGTTCGAACCCCTTCAATGCCAATCTTCTATGGGGCTGGCAATAAAACAGGGCCAGGCTTGTTACGGGGACGCCCAATCAGCGGGGACGTACTATCAGCGGGGCCGCCCAATCAGCGGGGCCGCGGATAGACCAACGTGATGGCATCCACCAGGATTCCGACCACCAACACGAACAACACGACCCAGGCCACGTACCACCACCATGGCTTTGGCGTGGGACGATCCGAACTGCCGAACTCCTTTTCCAGGAACTCGTCATAGTCAAAGTCGTCTTCTTCGGAGTCGTAACCTCCCCAGGGCGCCGCATGATGCGATTGCCTTCCCCTGGACCGTTTGTCGGAACCGGTCCGGTCGGAAATGGCCCCATCTAAATATGCCCCATCGACACTATTGCCGTCATTATCATCGCCATCATGCTGCCCTTCGGAATCACCCTCCAACGGAATACCGAGTTCGCTCACTGAACCATCAAAGCTTCGATCTCGGTCCCTGGGAAGATCCCCTAAGCCTTCAAACGACTCGGTCCTCCTCATCCGCATCGATGTGGACTCTCCGCACCGATGGCATCGCTCGGCGGTCGTGCGGACTCGCTTGCCACAGTGGGGACAATCCATGAACTCGATCTGGTTGGGCATAATGAATGACTTGGAGGCGAATCAATTCCTGCCGGATATTCACTGGAGGAACCGCAGATTTAACGGTTACGCTGGTGCTATTTAGGATACTCGTACTTCTCGTTATCGGGATCAAAATCGATATCGGACAAATCGCAGTTTAGTTGAAGATCCTCATAAGTATACTCTTCGTCGAGCATCGGATCGTCACCCGGTTTTGATGGCCAAAGATAACTTGCGTAATGGATCGGCAAGTTCTTTTCGACATCGATATCGATGACTGCACGGTAAAATTCATGAGAAATGCTCCTCCCCTGCCACTCCACCTGCGGCTCCGGATGGGTGACGACGATGCGTTGGCAATCCCGCCCGGCAACTTCGACATCTTTGATGATTTCCACATCACACCCCCCAAGCAGTCGGTCTCGCTCTCCCTTTTCGATGAGTTTTTCGAGCAACTTCTCTAGGCCGATGTCGCTGATCGGATAACGGTTTCCAGCCATCGCTAAGGGGCTAGTAGGTGCTAATGGAATCCGGGCAAGATTCAGAAACCCAGTTTCATGAACGACCATCACGCTGTCGTTGATCCCCTCTCGCCAAATCGCCTCGCGGCCTTGCAGGGACTTTGGCTCCACGAACTTTAGATAAACATCCATCAGCCTCGATGGGTTTATGGTGCTGGATTTTACAGTGGCACCGGAATCCCCTCCCTTCGCCCGAGCATCCCCGGTAGCCCCGGTAGCCCCCGTAGCCCCAGACGACTCAGACGACTCAGACGCATGGACTTCTCGCGGTCGATTCCTCAACTTCAACTCCATCCGATTCACCACGCCCAACTTGCCCGAAATCCGCTCTTGCTTCGTGACCGTTGCGCGGTAATCGCGGTCGCGTTGTCGATGCTGCTCGAGGGCGTCTCGAGCGAGTTTCAGCACGGGGTCGAGAGGATGGGACGCGACGGAGTGTTGAGCATCAGCAGGAATCGCAACCTGGGTAGCAGGTTTGCTGCCGCGGCCCTCAGCGGTCAACCATCCTTTCCAAACGATCTTCGCGGCCACTATCAACAGCCCTGCGATCGCAGTTGCTGCGATCAATCGTGCAAGCCAAACTCGGTACCTTTGTCGAGCCATGGCTGGACCTCCTGTCGATCGATAGTGCGGGCTATTTGGAACCCAAGTAGTGTCAGGGAAAAATCGCGATGAATGTGATGCATCACCAAACCTAATCGACACAATTGCCGAAATCCTTCCAAGAAGGAGACGGTGACTTCGGGGTTTTCTGGATCACGAAACGCGATGGTTTGTGTCCCGTCAAGCTCGACATAGACCGCGAGCAAGCGAGCCGCAGGATCAAATGCGGTGTTAACTCCCTTCAACTCGATGACCCCGCGATCGCGGGCTGCAACCAGGATCGCCTTGGCTTCTGGAGCGAGTTGCTCCACAGCAGGTGGATTAGCGGCAGGCAAATCCACCATGGCTTGACTGCACAGCTGAGCCAATGCCACCAAAACGGGTGCCCCTGCCCCCAGCGCCTCCCAACTACCACTCAAGTAATTGTCGACAGGTTGCAGTTTTGATACCGACCGAATCGGTTTGGAATAGTCGTCATCCATTGGCTTCTCTCAAGGCTGATCCTAGAAATTACGCATTGCCCGTGATTAGAAATCCCTGATAATCCTACACACTTTTGCGGTTCTCGGTCACTCTTTTGCCGTCTTCCGATTTCTCCGTTATCCATTTTTGTTCTGGAGTTTCCTGCCATGGCCTTAGTTCCACTTCGTAAAGTTCTCGACCACGCTGCTGAAAATGGATATGGAGTCGCGGCATTCAACGTCAACAATATGGAACAGATCCAGTCGATCATGGAGGCTGCTAAGGAGACGAACTCGCCGGTGATCATTCAGGCATCTCGCGGGGCTCGGACATACTCCCAAGACGCATTCCTTCGCCATTTGATGTTGGCTGCAGTCGAACTGTACCCGGAGATCCCAGTGGTCATGCACCAAGACCACGGCAACTCCCCCGCGACGTGCTTGTCCGCGATCGAAAATGGTTTCACCTCGGTGATGATGGACGGGTCGCTCAAAGAAGATGGCAAGACACCTGCATCCTACGAATACAACGTCGACGTCACCAAGAAGGTGGTAGCCCTTGCCCACGCCCGCGGCGTGTCCGTCGAAGGAGAACTGGGCTGCTTGGGTTCACTCGAATCCGGACATGGCGAAGCAGAAGACGGCCATGGTGCGGAAGGTGTCCTCAGCCACGATCAATTGCTCACCGACCCAGATGAAGCGGCCCGCTTCGTCGCTGAAACCGGCGTCGATGCCCTCGCCGTCGCCATCGGAACCAGCCACGGTGCGTACAAGTTCACTCGGAAACCGGACGGCGAAGTCCTCGCGATGTCCCGTATCGAAGAGATCCATAGAAAGATTCCTAACACCCACTTGGTCATGCACGGCAGCAGCTCGGTCCCGCAAGAGCTCCAGGACATCATCAACAAGTACGGCGGGCAAATGAAGCAGACCTGGGGCGTACCGGTCGAAGAAATCCAACGCGGAATCAAGAGCGGTGTTCGCAAGATCAACGTCGATACCGATTGCCGTATGGCCATCACCGGCGCCATCCGTAAGGTACTCTTCGAGAGCCCAGAAAAGTTCGATCCTCGTGATTATCTCAAGCCCGCTCGGACAGCGATGAAAGAAGTCTGCGTCGCCAGAATGGTCGCCTTCGGACAAGCCGGCAACGCTAGCAAGATCAAGTAGCGCACGATCCGATAACTTCGCAACTAGTTTGCACCGCCGAACTATCCATCAAGGCCGCGCGATACACCCCGTGCGGCCTTGTTCGTAATCGATTTTCAATCCGTGGATCGCTCGAACGTGGATTCCGAGCGTGCATTTTCGGATGCCTCAGATTCGTTGCGAAGAACCCGCTCGATCTCACCGAGCGAATAGAGTCGTCCTTGGTTGCAACCAGGACACCCTTTGGCGGCTTTTGCCCAACGTTGCGGAGACTCCAGATTGCCTTGCCAAAAGGGCCACGTTCGGCACTGCCGTGGCCGATCCTCATAAACACTGCAGTTTCGAGTCTTAGGGTCTAACAAGATACAGTCCCCGTCGGAGTATTCGATCAGACTTTGTCGATGGCCCACGCGCCTTAGGAACTGACGCTCAAACCGCTCCAAATCATCAGCCATCCCTAATCGCTGCGCCAACCGCTCAATCTCTTGGTCCGAGACCCACACGTAACCGCTACTCGGCCCACTACAACAATTTCCACAACCGGTACATTGAAACGATAGGCCACCCGCATACCAGACGTTGGGCTCATCCCGATCATTGGATTCATTCCGATCGGGCTCCTCGCATTGGGTTGGTGGTACCGACGTCATCGAAATCCTCAAGCAGCAGCGATGCTCATTACGGGCCGGCTTTACGGGCCGGCTTTACGGGCCGGCTTCACGGGAGGGCGTTACAGGAGGGCGTTACAGGAGGGCGTTACGGGGGGCTTTATGGGCGGGGGGGTGAATTGGCCAACCGTTTAAAGTACGCCTCGATCACCTCGCGATAATGGCTCGGCAAGTCCTTCGTGATGCTCTGCAATGCTTCTTGACGTTGAGCAGGGGGAAGATTTCCCCAACCAGAGTTGTCACCGATATCCTTCTCGTCCACATCGCCCGGCCCTTGGGTCCCGCCTGTCTGAGTCTGATCCATCGGCTGGTTCTGCGACTGTTGAGGCTGGTTCTTTTGGTTCTGGTTTTTCTGACGCTGCTTTTGTTGCTGTTGCTGCTGTTGTTGTTGCTGCTCGAGTTGATCGATCATCTTCTCAAGCTTATCAATGATCGCTTGCTCCTGATCGCGTACCTTTTTACCTGCGCGGCCCAAGGCTAACCGTCGTTCGACGTCATTCATCATGCGTGCGATCTCGTCGAGCGAATCCTCTTTCAAAGGCTCGATATCGGTCAACATCAATCTCGCCGTGATCGCATACCGGGTAGGGATTTCGGTCTCGCGTTCCAAAAGTTTCGCGAGTGTCTCTTCGCATGGCTGCTTCATCAATAGGTGGTGCTGGCAGACCGCGAGACTAAACAACCATGTCGAGGGATCGCTCGTCGCATCGATCGACAACGGTTGCAAATGCTGCATCGCTTCGTCGACGAATTGATGATGGATTAGGGCTCGGGCGTATGCGAGTTGCAACTCAGGTTTGACCCACGCAGGGATCGCTCCATTCGCGATCAACGAACTCAACTGAGCCTCGAGCGAAGCTAACGTCTCTGGATTCCAATCGGAACGCAACATTGCGGAAAACTTGGCGATACCAGGATCGCACAATCCCGCGACCTGCATGACCGCTTCATGCAGCAAAACTCCGCGCTGCGCGACAATCGATGCCGCTTCCTCGCGGGCTTCGCGCTGCAGCTCTCCAGAGATCGAAGAATCGATCCATTGCTCCAACTGCCCACGCACTTGTACTGGATCAGGCCAACTCCAACTGGCTTGCTTGCGCAACTCCTGGGGATCCGACCCTACCGCGCGAATCCCTGGGTCCCAACCCGCGATTCCACCAAGGGCACAAATCGCACAGACTACCCCGCGCGCAACGCGACGCCCCCAGCGCGCCCAGCAGAACCGCGCCTGCACGATGCAGCCTGGAAACCCGGTCGAGGAAACTGCCAGATCCACCCCAGCCGACTTCTCCCGGCCTACCGATCTCCGAACCAGCCTATGGGCACCCACGGGAGCCTCCAATCCAGAATAAGCAAAACTGCTAATAATTCCGCCGACATGTTTAGTATACGTGATGTTGGGGCAGAAATCGAGCGACCGGGATGTGTCCGGTGGCCTAGGCTTGATTTGGGAATCTACGCAACCTGCCAGCCACCAATCCCTTAGGTCGAAAACCCCTCTCCCGGAGGTGTTGTCTAGGCAGTTTTCCAGCGGAAGAATCCCGATGCTGCTCACGAGCAGAGCGTTTCGGACATCGGGAAAGGCACCCACCCCTCTTTTGGGTATACCTGCCTATTTTCCGGCTTTCCACGTTGAACCGCTCGTGAGCCCGAAGCAGACTGAAGTGAGCAGGGACGCGGCCAAGTATCCCGCTGGAGAACTGAAAGGTTCGGTTTTTCCAGCGTTTTTCCACTCGCCAGAGAATAGTCCGTCTCCTGTCATGGCCAACGTCGATCGCGCATACAACCATGTTCGCCAAGAGCTTGCCCAAGTCGGTTTGCTGGCTGATGGCTTGTATTTGGATGCGGTTGAACTGGTTGTATCGGGTGATAAGAGCGAAGGGGAGCGAGGATATGTCTTTGAGCAAGTTGGCCACTATGCCAAGTGGGGCTATCGACCTGGGGTGATCTATCTGCCCCGCGATTTACCCCACCAACCCCGCAAGCCAGGCATGACCTTGTGCGACACCATTCGTCATGAATACGCGCATGCCTGGTTCTTTCACGACCCAAGTTTCTTCCGTGACGATTGGTTTGTTCGGACCTTCGGGACCTCCTACAGCAACTGCAATGCGACACCGTACAACACCTGGCGTCGGATTTTGAAACGGAACCCGGAGTATCAAGCGGGAAAGAAACGGTGCAGGTCGGAGAGAGGCCAGCTCCGGTACTTTTACGGCTATCTGCTCGGCGAGTTCATCACCGACTACGCAACCACCAACGCCAGCGAAGACTTTGCCGAAACCTTCATGTTCTTCCTGAAGTACCGCCGCTCCCTCGACCGTTTTGTGAACCGACCGGGGGTTTACCGCAAGCTGAAATCGGTTGAACGAGCAGTGGCGGTCGCCGGCAAACGGGTCAAGCAACTGGCCGAACGCACCTACCGCAGCCGAACGGCTTAATCGGCTGCTGAAAACCGCTTCTTTGCAAAGCATTCAACCTTCGCCAGCTTACGAGTTGTTGCTCACAACTGCCAGGAAGACGCTGACTCTCGATCGGTTTTGTGAGCGACTTTGGCACTAGCCGTAGGTGTCTTGAGAAACACGCAACGCCCAGGATCATTCGGCGTTCGTATCCGGCTCGCCGAGCTGCAGCAGGCCTAAACTCTGTGCGGGCATGCAAATCGCTACGGCAACATCTTCTTTCCAGCCGAGCGATCGCCATAGCCAATCGACGAAATGCTGGACGTTGTCGTCGGTGCACAGGGTCGGGTCCTGCATCAAGATCGCAACGACGGGAGGTTCGGAGTCCATGACACACTCCAGTTTGGCCACAGGCCAATAATCCTCTTCATCAGCCTCCCCATCTTCATAATCCTCTTCGGCGCAAGCGTCGACCTGCAAGGCGTAGCTGTCGTAATCCGGGCTATCCCGGTTCACTCGGTTCTGGCGGATTTCCGGTTGTCCGATATTGGTCGGTTCGAACCGAGAAAAAACCTCGATCCGATCAAGCTGGACTTGCATGTTGGTGTCCAAAATATCAGCGACATTGAGAGCCGTCGGCTGCCACGGCAACTCGTCCAACTTGTCGACGGCATCGAGGAATACCAAACTCCCCGCATACCCTGATTCCGTAACGCGGTGAGCGAAAAAGAATGCGAAAGGCTCGCTCTCGCCATCGTACGTAAGGATCGCCTGCACGCCGTTCGGGGAGACATTCTTGACCACAAACTCAAAATCCTCGCCGTCCATGATGCTCTCTCCCGATCATGTTTCCTGAAATACCTTGGGCGCACCCCGACATCACGGAAGCCAACAAAGCTCCAGGTCACGGAACGCAGGAACGACGGACCACACACTCTTGCCGCCATGATGCCCCCGCCATGATGCCCAGTCTAACAGATTGTCTCAGCACCACCACCTCGATGCATTCCATGAGAACTGATTCGGCGACATCGAATAAAACCAGTCACGATCAAACTGTAAGAATGGCCAATGGCAAACTGTAAGAATGGCCAATGGCAAACTGCAAAACGGCCCGAAGGCAAACCGTAAAAAAAGGCCAAAGGCTTCCCGCGAAACCTTTGGCCCTCTAGGTGCTAACCGCCTATTCGCAAGCGGAATCGATCGCACACTCAGGCACGATCGAAGGTCTAACTTCGACGACCTTAGACTTTAGGAATCTCGTATCCGGCCCGTTGCACGCGGGCTTGCATGGAGGCGGCCAATGCGTCTCCCTCGATCTTCTCGGTCGCTGCATTCCACTTGATCTTGCGAGCCAAACGACCGGCTATTGCCGACAGGTGGCACATGTTCATGGTTTGCAGGTGAGAATATACGTCGGAGACAGGCAAACCACCTTCGCGGATGCAACGGTAGAAATTGTCTTTGTGACCTTCGTATTTCTTTCCTTTGTACAACGCGTCCAAATCGGCATCGGCATAGGCGTCCTTGTCCCAATTCTCTTCGATAGGCTTGCCGGTAATCCGCTCGCGGTTCACAAAGATCCGTCCCTTGGTTCCTTCGATGAGCAACCCGTTGTCGCCGCGGCTGGTGACATGAATCTCCATGCCATTGGCGAACTTGTGAACGATATTGAAGTCTTGGGATGTATTGAAGGAATCATCCGCCAACGGATTGCCATCCTTAAACTCGACTGGATGCTTGCAGTCAGTCCCATCCACTTCAACCGGCCCAGTTCCTTGTTCGGTCAACTTCGATGCCCAGATCGCGATATCGATATGGTGTGCACCCCAATCGGTGAACTTGCCACCCGAGTACTCATACCACCAACGGAAATCGTTGTGGCATCGCTGCTTGATGTAATCAACTTTGGGAGCTTGGCCGAGCCACATATCCCAATTGAGATTCGCTGGCGGTGCTTCCTTTGCAAATGGGCCACCGGTCGGACTGCCGTTGATCCCGCACGTAATCTTCTTGATATCTCCCAGGAGCCCCTTGTGCGCCATATTGACCGCTCGCAAGAACAATCGGCGATCGGATCGTTGTTGGGTGCCGATGAAAAACACGAGTTTGGGATTTGCTTTGCACGCGGCGCGAATCGCTTGATTTTCTGCGAGCGTCAGCGTCAATGGTTTTTGGCAAAACACATGCTTGCCAGCTTGAAGAGCCTCGATCGCGATTTTGGTATGCCAGTGGTCCGGAGTCACAATACTGACGACCTCGACTTCTTTGTTGTCGAGCACCCGTCGGTAATCTTCGACCGCTTCAGCTTTCCCTTTGCCGATCCGCTCATCGTTTCGAGCTCGTTCCCGGTGATTTGCATCGACATCGCAGACGGCGATGATGTCCCCGAATCGATTATGGTCATGCGCGTCCCCCGTACCCATGCCACCTAATCCGATGCAGCCGACCTTGAACCTATCCGCAGCCGATATCGGTGCCGCTTGGCTACTGGTTGCCCAGTAAGGTGCCGTAGCGAGGGCTGCCGCGGTGGCCGAAGTCTGCTGGAGAAACGATCGTCGTGAATGTTGCGTCATGAGAGGAACCTTGAACGTAAAGTGTTATCAACTAGAAAGGGGTTACATTAGCAATGCACTGATCAGGGAAACGCAATTCGGGACCGCGAAGTGCAGAACCGTCGATTGGGCCTCGTTCCCCTCTGCGTCAGAGTGTAACACCAAGCAATCGCAGTTGCCATCTTCCGCCCAATCTTTGTGGAATCCACACTTGATCTAAGGTTTTTCTCGCTCGTCTGAACCCGACGATTGCGAGCAACCGCGCGAGAACCTTTTTACTGCTCACCAGCACAATGAGAAACCGATGGGGGCGATTCTCGTTCCACGAGGAGGGTCACAGGCCCGTCATTGATCAAGCTAACTTTCATGTCCGCTTGGAAGATGCCTTGTTCGACACGGACTCCGTAGTCACGGATCTGATCGCAAAAGGCTAAATAAAGGGACTTGGCTAGCTCGGGCGGTGCGGCTTGGTCGAATCCGGGCCGACGGCCTCGACTGCAGTCTCCGTAGAGGGTGAACTGGCTGACGACTAGCATGCTCCCACCAACGTCTTGGACCGAGCGATTCATCTTGCCGGCATCGTCGTTGAAGCCCCTCAAATGAACACACTTTTCAGCAACCCATCGGGCTGTCTCAAGCGTGTCGCCATGCCCCACGCCGAGCAGAACCAGCCACCCTGGCCCGATCTCGCCGACGACTTGCCCATCGACAACGACTCGGCTTTCGATCACACGTTGCAACACGGCCCGCATAATACTCCCTCGCGACAATAACAATCACATTGATAACAAGAAGGCCGCCAAGGATGGTTAGATCGTGGAGTCCCGCAGATGAGGTTCAATGGTTCCACTGAAACTCCGTACTGTTCAAAAGCACCCAATACAGGTTGCTCAGTTCCCGGCTGCGCGCCTCTCCGCGTTTCCCATGGAGTCGGACCGCAAAATGATCCAACTCTTCAAGAGACGGCTCGCGGTTGAGCGTCGACCAATAAGCCGATTCCACCGCTGTTTTGTCATCGCGGGCCAAACCTGCGATGCGTGTCGACGCGTTCATGATCGGGTTGTTGTCGATCCGTTCACGGATAAATTTGCCATTCATCACCAACAATCGCTGTGGGATCGTCACAGACTGCTCTTGGAACTCGTCTTCGCCCAGATCACCATAGGCCTTGGTAAAGTCATTCACTCCACCGAACAATTCCAATTGAGAAAGGATGGATGCAGATGCATCGATCGCTTTCAAACGGCACGCCTGATGGATGGAGGCGGCCATCTGTTCCGGTCGGAGTTGCGTTATCGGAAACACGCCCCAGGCATCCTCCAATTCCTGGGTGACGTTAGGTTCCTGCCTGCCCTCTGGACTCCCTGAACCTTCACCGATCGCGACATCCTCGCTCGCCTCATCAAAATGCAATTTGGAATCTCTTTGGAAGACACGGGTTGCAACGATCGTGCGGATCAACCGATGGACATCAAACCCGTGGCTCGAAAAGTCGTCTGCTAATACTTCTAGGCCCGCAGGGAAGGGGCCGGCAAGCGGAATATCATCCACCGGTGTCACCAGTGGCTTGCCCAGCATGATCGCCCACACGCGATTCACCGCCGCGCGAGCAAACGCTTTGTTCTCCACGTGAGTCACCCAGCGGGCTAGCGCATCCCTCCTCGAGCCCGTATCGGCTTCGATCGCGAGGGAGGGCTCGAGATCCTCCTGATAAGGCACCTTGGCCGACACATCGACTTCGGATTCGGCGTTTAAGTACCGGAATTGGTACCGAGGAGAGTAATCCCGCAATCCTCGAAACGGGTTCTCCATCCGAACTCCTGAAAAGAACGCTGCGAGCTGATGGAAATCGGACTGTTCTCCCGTTCGAAGTTGAGCGTCAGAGTCATCCTTAGTGAACTGTACGTTTCCCAAATAGTCGTTGTGGCACTGCAAGCAGTCGATTCGCATGGCCAGAAAGGCACGGCTGGTCCTGCCCGCCAATCGTATGATGTCCGGTTTTCGGTTGTCTGCGTCATCCATGGTCGCTGTCAGGAAATTCACCTCCGGCGAATCAGTCCACGAACCCTTCGCAGCGATCAGTTTGCGAACTAACTGGTCATAGGGCACATTCTGCTGGAACTGATCCGACAACCACTCGCGATACTTGCGGCGCCGGAACAACAGGAACGGCCCATCGCTCGTTCCAACGGTCGCCCTGGTCCAGCGCTCGGCAAAATAATCCGCCCAGCGACGGTCTTTCAACAGGTACTCTGTCCACCACACTGCACGCTGTGATTCGGGGATCCTCTCGAGAGCTCGCACCTCCTCCAAGGATAAACCGTTTCCAACCATTGCGAGACTCAGTCGGCGCGCGACCACATTCCACGCAGCCCCATCTGCAATCTCCAAGCCCCTTTCTTTCAAAGGTGCCTCAATCGCCGCATCGATCCTCGATGCTACATCGATCACATCGTCCGGAAACTGCAGCGGGAGCTCCTGCGACGGTCGCATCAGCGTGGGTCGTGCTGTCGTCCCCCAAAGAATGACTCCCACAATCGCCATCACGGTCGTCCAAAAAAACGCCCGTTTACGCCAACGCCTCGAAGGCTTTGAAGCGGCATGACCAACAAGTGTGGTATTTTCCCCCCTGCCAGTCGACGCTTCAGATTCCAAGGTTGTGGCCATTGCGATGCACTCGTAAGACTAACTCTGCTCTAGGGCGCGCTAAGGGTAACTTCGAAGCGATCGCCGCCGAGGATCGCTCACACGATCCGCACTACGGCGTTTCCTCCCAAGTCGTACCTAACTATTCGTACTTATCGCTCAAAGCTTGCATCAGATCCTGCCGAACGCTTCCTTTCCCGAGGGATTTTTCGAGCCAACCAGCGATCCTTTTCTTGACGATGTCGTTGTTTTGGGCCGATTCGCGATAGTTGGGAGCGAGTGAAAAGAAAACCGCTCTCGCAGCGATATCGACAGGCTCTTTGTCGCTTAACCCTAAGTCGGAAAATGCGACCGCCATCCCAAACGGGAGCTTGCCCCACTCGTGCGTCTGATTCTTGCCTTGTGCGCGAACGATCACCTTGTCAGGAGTCGACTCGACTATGCTGAACTCGGCGCTACCGACTTTGATAGACGAAGTCCCCTTGGCCTTCTTTTTCGCCTCGGCAAATGCGTCGATATATATCTTGTAGAGTTGGCCCATTTGATCCAGTCGAGCCGCCTTGGCTTTCCCTTCGGCAGTCATGGCAGTTTCGTTTGCAGCTTGAATCGACGTATCAAACTTGTCGAACTCCAGCTTGTCGATCGCCATGCGGGCATTCTCCATGTGGCCGACCCATTCTTTGCTCTCCATCGTCGCCATCGGTGGTTTGACTTCGGGTGTCGGTTGTGGCACGGGAGAAGCCGGCGTTTCAGGTGCTGGAGTCACCGGTGCAGGAGTAGTAGCGGGCTCTGGGGTCATTGGAACCTCAGGTTTTGGTTCCATGGTTTTCTCAGGAGCCGCCATTTCCGCGGGATCCTTTGCCTGCATGTCGCCTTTCGCATCCGCGGACACTTCATTGTCCGAATCAGGACGATTGACCTTCGGTAACGCAGGACCGCCTACGTCTCCTCGGCCCTTAGGTCCCTTCAGCCCCAGCTCAAGCTCCCCAGACGATGGCGAAGAACCAACTGGCGCTTGGTTCGAGGAACCAGAGTCCTTCATTCCAGGGAAACGATTCGACTTCTTCTGGTCCTTGTCCGCCAGCCTCGCAGCGACTTGCCTCTGATTGTCGATGTACTTATACGTTGCAAAGCCCAGCAACCCCGCCGCTGCAACAATCATTCCACCGACAGCCATGAGTTGACGCTGCCGCCGTTTGCGGCGCATCTGTTCCAAGAGAGAAACGCCAACCGTGGCTTCCATCGAATCACCCGATGCAGTGGAACTGGCCTTGGCGAGCTTCGAACGGACTCCTTTGCCGAAACTTTCCAACCCCGAAGAGTGTTCATCATTCTCGATCGTGGACATCATAGCCAACGATGGGAACAGCAGGAGCAATTCTGAACGCCGATGATCCGCATCCTGAATCTGAGCCAACCAATCCGGATGCGAATCTTCGGTTGCTGTAGAACTCGCGAATGTCGATTCGAGACCTGCGAGAGTCACAGGGGCCATCGGATCTCCCTCCGGGAACCAGCTTCGCGATTCGACTCCAGCGGAAACATGAGCAACAACCTTTGCTGCCTTCAGTTTGGCGGCAGCCATCTTTCGGAGTTGCGCATCGTAGATACCCCGCTTCTCAGCATCCAACAAAATCGCTTGGGCTTGCTTCAGCAACTTCGCCACTTTATTCGATGATTCCGGATACGATTGCGTGTTCGAGCTTTTGTAAGTCGCAATCGCAGCTTGCATCGCCGTACGTATCTTCTTTTCATCCTCACAAAAGGGCTCGAGGCCGAGTACGGCGTAGTAATCCAACTGATCCGTGGTCAGAACTCGCCCCAGATGCCTTTCGATGGCTTCGATCATATCAGTCATGGTAGTGCCCGCTCTTGGTTTGGACTGTTCATCAGTCTGGACGGTTATTAGTTGGATGGTTCAAGGCTTCAGTCCTGCATGGAAAATGGACTATCATCACCAGCCTCTTCGTTGCGATCGCGATTCAAGCTTTTCAAGGTGGCGATCTTCCTCATCGCACTGACGCAAATCAATAGCAGCACCGGGGAACTGTAACAAAACAAGAGCATGAACAAATGAGTCGATCGATCGGGACGGTCCGGTTTAGCCCCCCTCGCAACTCCAAGTATGTCGTTGATGCTGTTGGCGACCGCGGGTACCCTCGCCGCAAACATCATCAACAACGAGATCGCGGCGAACACGATCATGGTGACAAAAACCGCCCACAATCCGATCACAGGCCGGCGCGATGCGTTCGGAGCAAATGGAGTTTGTTCTTGGAAGGTTTTTGATGAACGTTTCACAGCGTTTCGTCTCAAGCAACGTTTCCTAGGGCTTTTCTCTCAGAGCTTTTTTCTCAGAGCTTTTCGCGAGTTCCACCCCAACCCGCCGAACCCGGCCAGCAAGCTGCACTCAAACCAGCCGCTGGCACGCTCGCCAGCACTTTGCAAAGTCTGCTGCACTCATGACCGGCGACGGTGGAAAACAAATCGAGGCGGAAAACAAATCGAGGTAGCTCGAATCTCTTCTAATATAACGGCCAAAGCTGTAGACAGCGGGAATTGTGGCACGGATAATCAATTTTCGAATCGGCGTTCAGCTTCGCGTTTCACGCGGTTGCGGCTTTCATGCGGTGACAGGATTCGCACGGTGACAGTATTCTCACGGTGAACTCAAGGGCACGGTGAACTCAAGGGCTCCGACGAGCCAAGCACCTCGGTACGTTTTAACGGGCATCATTTTAAAAGAGTGGGCGATCCCATGAAATTTCGGCTAGGTAGGTTCCCATTGGTATGCCTCGGCGCCGCGGCATTGTGCCTAGGAATGGGCGGCTGTGGCAGCAAAGAACAAACACAAGTCGCGGCGAATAACGCCCCAGCCACCGAGTCATCGGCGGCGGCAACCGCACCACCTGCGAGCAAGCCCGCCCTGCAGACTCCCCCTGCTCCTCAAGCCGGCGGAGAGTTGGCGGAAGGAGTTTCCAACCAATCAATCCCCAGCAACGAAGGGGCTCCGGCCGAAGCACCTGCGTCGAGCAAGCCATCGCGCCCGTCGTTCGGTTCTGCGACAGGTCCCGCAGGAGCTGCTCCGGCAGGCGGTGAAGCTCCCGGTGGTGGAACACGCGCTCGCCCAGGGTTTGGCTCTGCCTCGGGTGGACCAGCAACACCTCCAGCCGGTGGTGGAGCACCCGGTGGTGGAACAGCAGCACGACCCGGTTTCGGTTCTGCATCTGGAGGTGGATTGCTGCCTCCATCCGACCCGAACGCCCTTGGTGGAGCACCGGTGGGCCCGGGTTCCCTGTCCGGGTTTGGGGCTACCCCAGGAGCACCCGCCGGCATCAATCCAACCTCTCCGGGAACCACCGCGAGCGAATCGGCCCCCACCCAGCCAGCCCCCCCACCTCCCGTCGAACTGTCCCTCCGCGATCGAGCGGTCATGGCCTTCAAGGCGGGCAATGCCTCACGCGCTTACGGTCTGTTCCAAGCTCACGCATTGCACGTACCCAACGAAGAAGCTGCTGACTTGATCAGCAACTACCGCTGGGATGACAAGCGTCGAGTGCCGCGACTTGGATACACGTTTGCCGTCGGCCTGATCCTCAAAAAAGGGCCTAAGGTAACCGAGCTCAAACCGATAGGCACGGAGAAGAGCGCGCTCGGCGGAAGCCAACAAGGTGGTGGTGGTCGAGGGGCCCCGGGTGGATTGGGTGCTGGCGGATTCGGCGCACCCGCCGGCAGCTCCAACATTCCAGCCCTCCCAGCACGAGAGCTCAGCGATGCCGCAGGAAAATATGCCACGAAATTCGTCGATGCTTTCTCGCGCGAGCACTCCGAAGGAAAATGGTCTGAAGCGTTTCGAGAATATTCGTTCGGTACCGATGCGGGATCCGCATCAGGTCTGGGCGGTTTTGCTGCCGGGTTCGCCGGTGGCTTAGGTGGTGGCGGTCTACTAGGTGCTCCCGGTGCCGGCTTCCCTGGCGCTGGACTAACAGGCGCCCCCCCTGGCGTCTCGCCAGGAGGTGGCGGTCGACCTGGTTTCGGTGGTACCGGCGGACCTCCCGCTGGATACGGTGGCGGTGCAGGTGGACCTCCCGCTGGTTATGGTGGAGGTGCAGGTGGACCTCCAGCTGGATACGGCGGAGGTGCAGGTGGACCTCCCGCTGGATATAGCGGTGGCGGAGGTGCCGGCGGGCCTCCCGCTGGTTACGGTGGTGGGGCAGGCGGACCTCCCGCAGGTTATCGAGGTGGTGGCGGCGCAGGTGGCCCCCCAGCCGGTTACGGTGGCGGTGCAGGTGGACCTCCCGCTGGCTACAGCGGAGGCGGTGCCGGCGGTCCCCCAGCTGGTTATGGTGGTGGTGCTGCTCCCGGCGGTGCTGCTCCCGGTGGTGCTGCTCCCGGTGGTGGCAAAACCGATGGCAAGAGCGGCAACGGCTCAGGTGGCTCGACCAACGATACGGTGAACTTTGTACGCTCCTACCAAGACGACGCATTGGGACTCACATCGGGTTCCCCAACGCAGACCGGTGCACCTCCAGGCCCACCCCCTGGGCCTGCCCAAGGTGGACCGGGCGGTCGACCTGGATTCGGTGGGCTGGGTGCTGGATTCGGCGCTGCCCCAGGTGCTGCTCCTCCGGCAGCCCCCCCAGGCGTTGCCAACTTCAATATGAATGATGTCCAACTCGCCGACGGTGCTGTCGCACTCGGGCCGGGATTGGTCTACATCGGTACCGGCGAGAATCTCGGCGAATTGACGAAGAAAGCCAACAATCGGCATTTCGACGGCCTCATTATCTTCGAGGTCGACGCATCGCTCGTTCTCGCCAATCAAACCATCAAGAACGATTGCAGAATTCGAGTCGTCAACTTGAAGGCAGACAAGGAATCGAAGGAGAAGGCACTCGTATCGACGATGCTCAACAATCGCGATGTCGCCAACGACAAGGATCCCGATGGCAAAATCGACGCGGCAGTCAACACTTTGATCGGCAAGATGATCGAGGCTTACCCGCTCAACGATTTGCCGAATATCCCCGCCGATGCGATCAAGAACAAACGGCTTGCAGCATTGGCGAACGACAAATCTCGAAGCAAACTGGATCTGCTCAGCGAAGTGCAACTCTACTTCTCGAAAGGCCTCATCGACGAAACGCTCAAGGTCGACGCCTTCCAACAAATCGCCGGCTCCGATGGTCAAAAATTGGCCGCTGGATCCCCCGAGGAAAAACTACCCATCCTCGAAAGGATTTTGAAGCGAGACTACGAGTAGAACGTCCTGTTACCGAACCGGGGCCATTCTTCCCACGAAGAATGGCCCCTTCCATTTCTAGGTTGATGTCCCACCCAAAGCAGAATCACTTTCGGAACTGCTTTCCCCTTCCCTCCTGATCGATTCCAAGCATTTCATCCGCTATCTTGATTTGAATCGAGCCGCGATGAACCGATCGCAATTCACTTTTTGATACACACTCAAGGCGAACTTCCCACCATGCTAAAACGACTCATCTCCCGTCGAATAAACCTATTGATGCTCTGCCTGATTTATCTCCTCGGTGGAATCAACGAGACACCTTTGCTCGCTGATGACTCGATGTGGCTCACACTCCCAGGTGCAAAAGGAAAGTCGCTACCTGGTACCGGCAAGAAAGTGGTGCTCATCTCGGGAGACGAAGAATATCGCAGTGAAGAAGCGATGCCGATGCTCGCGAAAATCCTTTCCGAACAGCATGGATTCGATTGCACGGTTCACTTCGCAATCAACCCTGAATCAAAAACCATCGATCCCAATTATTCGAGCAACATTCCCGGACTAGAGAATCTCGACAATGCCGACTTCATGGTGATCTTCCTCCGCTTTCGCGCACTCCCCGATGATCAAATGAAGCATATCGACCAATTCGTGCGTCAAGGAAAACCGTTCTTGGCCATTCGAACATCGACCCACCCGTTCAATATCGGTGACTCCGCATCCAGTTCGTACAAAGAGTGGTCTTGGAACAATGGCAAATGGCCAGGAGGTTTCGGTCAACAAATCATCGGTGAAACATGGGTATCCCACCACGGTGTTCACAACGGCCAAGCCACCCGAGGTGTCATCAATCCGAAATTGGCAAACTCACCGCTCCTGCGAAGTGTCAAAGACGTCTTCGGCCCAACCGATGTCTACGGCGTTGTCCATTTGCCACCAACCGCGGATGTGCTTCTCTACGGCCAAGTCCTCAGCGGGATGAAGCCAACCGACCCACCCCTACCCGGCGAAAAGAACGAGCCGATGATGCCCTTGGTTTGGACCAAGTCCTACAAGATGCCCGCCAACGGTTCCGCACCCGAAGGCAAAGAAGGAAAGGTGATCGGTTCAACCATCGGCGCTTCGGTCGATTTGCTTAGCGAAGACCTGCGTCGCCTATTTGTCAACTCAATCTATTGGGGCGTCGGTCTCGACATTC
The DNA here is from genome assembly GCA_046318275.1 of Pirellula sp. Taxonomy (GTDB): domain Bacteria; phylum Planctomycetota; class Planctomycetia; order Pirellulales; family Pirellulaceae; genus JBKCUI01. The sequence continues at coordinate 232,702 of JBKCUW010000130.1, forward strand.
CTGAAAAGGCAAGCGTCGCAATCTCGGAGAATTTCAAACCGACGTATTTCGGTTTCAAGGATAAGAACTTCTTCGTGGACAAGAAAATCAAGCCTCAGGATATCCTCGATCGGCTGAAGTAAGAACCTTCAGTTGCCTCGATCGGTTCTCGCACGGAGATCCCTTGGTCCGTGCGAGGCGAAGGGATGGTCATCTCTCAAGCGCACTCCAACTTAAAGCCTGCCCGCGACGAATTTCGCGGGGCATTGGAGTTGGAAGTTCAATCGAACTAGCGCTAGTTTGCGCTGGATGGTGCGGTTTCCTCAGGCTGAACAGCGGTCGTTCGTCGACGACGTCGACGCGGTTTGTTCGAAGCCCACTCCTTCGTCATCAACTCAAAAACATCTGGGGATTCATACCGCGCGATGTTTTTCCCCTCGGGAATCGGGCCGATCAACCCTCGGAAAATCGGCATGCCACGCAAGTCCAAATCGGTGCTGCTGTCGTCCGTCCCAACTTGGGAATGTGTCCGGAAAATCAATTCCGCTGAGTGAAAGTCGCGAATTTTCAGCGACCCATCGGTCGCTCGTGTCACCACGCGAAAAACTTCTTTCTTGGCCATAAAGCCCTTTCCTTCGGCGGAATAAACCTAGACACACCTCCTTCCTTGGAACAATGAATAAACGGATTCCGGAGAACCCTAGGGAACAATCCAGCATCCTTGCAGACCTCCCCCAGTTGGTTTTCGGTTAGCAAGCATTCGGAAATTTGCTTTTGTTGAACGGGGCGGTGTTACCGTCACCGCCGCTCCAAACAGTTCGAGACGGGTCCCCCCGCCACACCCTACTTGCACGCCATTTGCTGCGTGCCCTATTTGCCGAACTCGCCCGCAAGCACGCGGCGTTCGATATCCAAGATTTTCTCCAACCGCTTCGCATGGCGAGGGGCTGGGCTGTAACGAGCGCCCAAGAACGCTCGGATGATCTCAAAAGCGAGCTCCGGCCCGATGACCCGAGCCCCGATGCACAAAACATTCATGTCGTCGTGCTCGACACCTTGCCGAGCCGAGTACGTGTCGTGGCACAAGCTGGCCCGAATGCCTGGGAATTTGTTGGCAGCGACACTGACACCCACCCCCGAACCGCATACCAAAATCCCGCGATCGATCTCACCGGCGAGGATCTTCCGAGCCACGGCCTCCGCGAAATCGGGAAAATCGCAGGCATCGGCGGTGTACGTCCCGCAATCCAATGCTTGCACTCCAAGCTCCTTCAGGAATTTGGCCACATCATTCTTCATGAAAAAGCCAGCGTGGTCGCCTGCGATCGCGTAACGAAGTGGTTGGGTCATGAGGATCTCAAGAATTGAAAAAATGCACGTTGCTGTAGGGTCGAAACGCTGTTAAACTCCCAACCCCTGGTTTGCTGGGTTTTCCTGGGCAGAAGACGTTTCTGTCCAACCGGCTCAACCGATTGCCTCTAACTTCTTGCTACGTCGAACGCCGGAACTGTTTTATCGCCTGTTAAGGGTTGCGTAAATCGATCTTTTGGTTGGTTGTCCTCTTTCCATGCATGAGTCGGTTCCCGAACCGCCCCACTCTCCGAGCTTTCTGACGAGCCCAAGTCTTAGGATTTTTTTGCATGGTCAACCGTACCCTCATTCGCTCTCTCGAAGACGATAACCTCGAAGTAGAACTCAACGCCATGTTTGGCGATGCAGCGGAAGAACTGCTGCTCGATTCGCTCGAGGATGCCAACAAGCAGTTCGATGTCAACCAGATCGTCGAAGGCAAAATCGTTGAAATCAACGAGGAATTCGTCGTCGTAGACGTCGGCTTCAAGAGCGAAGGCGCCATCCCCAAGAATGAGTGGGAAGAAGGCGAAGCCCCACCCGAAATCGGCCAAACGATCAAAGTTTTGATCGAGGAAGTCGAAGACCAAAACAATCTCGAAGAAGCCCGAAACATGATCAGCCTCAGCAAGCGCAAGGCTGAGAAGATCATCCAGTGGGAAACGATGATGGCGTCCGTTCAGGAAGGCCAAGTCGTCACCGGAACCGTCACCCGCAAGATCAAGGGTGGATTGCTCGTCGACATCGGCGTCAATGTGTTCCTCCCCGCCAGCCAAGTCGACATCCGTCGTCCGAACGATATCGGCGATTACATCGGCCGTGTGGTTCAGTGCGAAGTCCTCAAAATCGATGAAGCACGTCGCAATATCGTCGTCAGCCGCCGCTCGTTGATCGAGAAGCAACGCGAAGAAGATCGCGAACACCTGATGGCAGAACTCGAAGTTGGCCAAATCCGAAAGGGTATCGTCAAGAACATCGCCGACTTCGGTGCGTTCGTCGATCTCGGTGGCATCGATGGTCTGCTCCACATCACCGATATGAGCTGGGAACGGATCGGTCACCCAACCGAAATGGTTGCCATCGATCAAGAAATCGAAGTCAAGATCCTTCAAATCGATCGCGAAAAGCAAAAGATCGCTTTGGGACTCAAGCAAAAGCAAAACAACCCTTGGACCAACATCGCCGAGAAGTACCCTGTCGGCTCGACCGTTCCAGGCGAAGTCGTCAATGTCATGAGCTACGGTGCGTTCGTGAAACTCGAACCAGGCATCGAAGGCTTGGTGCACATCAGCGAAATGTCCTGGACACGCCGTATCAACCACCCAAGCGAAATGGTGCAAATCGGCGACAAGATCGATGTCAAGATCCTCGGTGTCGACCCACAAGGCCAACAGCTTTCGCTCGGTATCAAGCAGACTCAGTCGAACCCATGGGACGACATCATGCAACGATACCCAGAGAACGCAGAAGTCACCGGCAAGGTTCGCAACCTCACCAACTACGGTGCCTTCATCGAACTCGAAGAAGGGATCGATGGCCTTCTCCACGTTTCGGACATGTCCTGGACGCGAAAAATCAGCCACCCCAGCGAAGTCCTGCAGAAGGGCCAACAAGTCAAATGCCGAGTCCTCAGCGTCGACCAAGCTCGCCGCCGTATCGCTCTCGGCATGAAACAACTCGACGATGATCCATGGAACACCACCATCCCTGAGAAGTACAAGCCTGGTCAATTGATCCGAGGCAAGGTCACCAAGATCACCAACTTCGGTGTCTTTGTCGGCCTCGAGGATAACCTCGAAGGGCTTCTCCACATCTCCGAACTCGCCGATTCCAAAGTCGAGAACCCAGAAGATGTGGTCAAGGTCGGTGACGAAATCGAAGTCAAAGTCCTTCGAGTCGACAGTGACGAACGCAAGATCGGTCTCTCCCGACGCCGCGTCGATTGGACCGAAGAACAACATCGCGTCGAAGCTGAAAAGGAACAGCAACATCAACAGGCCAAAGCCGACAAGCAAGCCGAACTCAAGGGCGGTCTTGGTAGCGAAGGCCCATTGATTCCTCAAGCCGAGTAATCCAAATGCCACGATCGCACCGTTGCATTCATTTGCAACCGTGCATCGGTAAAAAACTCGAAGGGGTGGTGCGAAACGCATCACCCCTTCTTTTTTGGCCACCCCTGAATATCTAACAAACCCTTGTAAACAGATCGCTTGCGTTCATCCGTTGGAATAATCACAAAACAATCTTAGCGGAATGGCGCAAGCCATCCGGTGCCCCTCCATTCCCGCCGCAATCTCACCCGCTATGATCATTTCATCCGCTGTGCCCTATCCTCAATCGCCTACCCACTCCTGCCCCTCATCACCGCCCCGATGATCAACGCCCTCTTCGTCTACGGAACGCTGCAGCAAAATCAACTCCGAGGCCGCATGTGGCCGCACCTCCCCCTGGCGATCGAGGCTGCCGCAACCCGAGGCGAACTCTATGACTTAGGAAGCTATCCTGGAATTG
>JBKCUW010000131.1:0-6973 GCA_046318275.1 Pirellula sp.
AGAGGTTATTACGATGCGAACCTGCCGATCGAAGCGAAAAAGCCATTCCCGCAAAATGACTTTAGAAAGCCTCGAGAATCGATCTCTGATGGCTGGCGATTTATATCATAATTTCGCGATGCCAGAGGATGTCGATGCCAATGGATCGGTAACCCCAATCGATGCGCTGATTGCTATCAATCGGATCAATCAATCCGTTGCAGGACAGTCCATAGCACCTTCGTCAAACTTCGAAATGGTGATGGCGGATGTCAACGCTGACGAATCGATCAGTCCACTCGATGCTTTGGCTGTGATCGACATCCTCAATTCCCGTAGCGTTAATGGGCAAACTGGTTCGCTAGCTAGTCGAGTCCAGCCAGAACGACGCATCGAAAGAATCCAGCGGGCAGTCGAGGCTAACGCACTGCCACCTGGATGGACGATCGACAAAGCGCAAGCAATCCTTGAGACACTTCGGGTCGGTGGCCGCCCCGAGTTGGGCGATAGAGTCGTGAACGGTTCGCTTCGCTGGATTTCTGACGAACCAAAATTGTTTGAAGATTCTGCCCAATTGCCGGAGAGAGAGGCTATTCATATTGAGTCGTTTATCGCTGCGGTTTCTGAACGCCTCGCAGCATTCAATGTTTCGTCAGAGGTTATCGTCGATATCTCCAAATTTATTCGGGATGGATTCTCAGCGGGCACTCCTGTTGATCCATCGCAAGTGCGGGAGCGATTGGCCGACATGGGGGTTGATGTCGATACCATCATGCCACAGCCCAGAACCGACATTGTTCCAGTTGAGCCAGAGGATCCGGTAGCCGAACAAATCCTCGTCACCAAAACAATCCTTGAATCGATCGTCGCTAGGTTGCAGTACGCTGGAGCAGCGAGCGAAGTCATTGATGCCATCAAAGAAGAGTGCTTGGATGCGATCGATGGGGGCGCACCGCTTGCACTCGAACAGGTCCAAGAGCGACTTGGGCAGCTCGGTTTCTTTCGGGATACCTTCAACGCCGTTCCTCCACCGGTTCGCCCAGCACCTGAGCAAGAGCCGCGAAAAGAACATCGCGATGATCGCTCCGAGCGACCCGAACCACCAATCGTGGCTGCGGTCATGGTCACGCAAACTGTTGCTGACTCGTTGCTGCTAAGACTCGCAGAGTCGGGAGTATCCGACGAAATCCTCGCTATACTTAAAAGGGAGATCTTCGATGCAATAGCAATCGACAGGCCCTTGAGTCTGTTGCACGTGCATATCCGACTGAGAGAACTTGGTGGCTGATTCCATCAGCGATCCTCTTCACGGTAAATTCTTTTATATGGTAGTCACCGAGCTTTAAAATGGCGTGGTGACAACGTTTACGGCTAAACCATATTGCCTCAAGGCGTTTCCGGAGCGATCAAGAAACGAGCTGGTTATAAGCCATTCCTCGAAGTCGCAAAGTTTGGACCGATGCCGCTAGCCTAAAGCCTAAGAACGGTATCACGCGAAGGTGCGAAGACGCGAAGGAGAGTCGTGGATCTGGGTAAAGATCATGACTGCCAGGCAGTTACCGGGAGGCGATCAGCGTGATAGGGGAGGGTTGTCGGGATCGTTTTTAGCTCCTGGCGAGAGCAGTTGAGGACAACTGCTCTAAATTGCTGCTCGATCGCTAGCCTAAAACCTAAGAACGGTATCACGCGAAGGTGCGAAGACTGAAAGGAAAGGGGGGCGCCAGAGTGGCGACTAAGACATTTTCGATTCCGCAGACCATAACTTCGCAGGTCAACTTTTCGTGGAGAGATTTCAACCGTCGAGAAAGTATCGGTACCAACATATCTCTGCTTAACCAATCGATTGCCGAGTTAACTTCGGCACCTCCAACCATGCATGCTTCAGATGACGTGCTTCGCACGGGCAGGGGAAGTATCTCTTGTGGGTAGCTCATAAATCAACTGCTCTGAATCTAATCGCCAACATGTTTCGTTGGTTCGAAAGTGTGATTTTCCTCTCAGTTTGCATCTAGGGAGGCGATTCGGTCGCTCGAGGTTTTTAAGTATTTCAGTTGTGATAAGGAACCAAGCCGCGATTGAATTAGCCTTTCGTTTCTGTTACTTTCCATGAAGATTTTCTGGCAACCATCATTTAACGTCCGACTTGGAGTGGGTACTGCACTATGCCGCTTAGTTTTATGGATGAGTTTCCGAAAAATGATGTGACGACAACCGGATTCCCAATTCGTGATCTTCTTAGCGGTTTAATCGTCTTTCTAGTGGCTCTCCCCCTGTGTTTGGGGATTGCGCTAGCGTCGAATGCCCCCTTAGTTTCCGGACTGATCTCTGGGGTGATTGGTGGGGTATTGGTGGGCTGGATGAGTGGTTCTCGCACCAGTGTCAGTGGCCCCGCCGCAGGTTTGACTGCTATCGTCGGCGCGCAAATCGTCAGCTTGGGGGCATTTGAAACGTTTTTACTCGCGGTGATCCTTGCGGGGTTGATTCAGATTGTGATCGGATTGTTGCGAGTTGGGGGACTGGCATCTTTCTTCCCATCCAGCGTTATTCAAGGCTTGTTGGCAGCGATTGGAGTCATCTTAATCCTCAAACAACTGCCGCACATTCTTGGCCACGATACGGATCCCGAGGGTGAAATGGCCTTTGAGCAACCTGACCATGAAAACACTTTCTCCGAACTGACCAAATTGCTCTATGGAGAAGTACACCAAGGGGCAATTGTCGTCGGTGTTATTTCACTCCTCATTCTGTTTGCATGGGATCTAATTCCGAAACTGAAGAAAGGATTCATTCCTGCTCCGCTGGTGGTGGTTTTTTTGGGAATCGGGATCAAGTCTCTTTTCGACCGCATGGGAGGGGATTGGCAAATCCTGAGTTCGCACCTCGTTCAGGTTCCAATAGCCAAAGATTGGTCTGAGATCACATACTTCTTTCAGTCGCCTGATTGGACTCAAATCACGCGTCCAGCAGTCTGGATTGCTGGAGTTACGGTGTGCGCGGTTGCGACGTTGGAAACCTTGCTCAATCTCGAGGCGGTCGACAAACTCGATCCACAACAACGCAACTCACCACCAAACCAGGAGTTGATCGCACAAGGATGTGGAAATATTCTCTGCGGCTTGTTAGGAGGTATCCCAATAACTTCGGTCATAGTACGAAGTTCGGTGAATATCAACTCAGGAGTCAAGACCAAACTCTCTGCGGTCTTCCATGGAGTCTTGTTGGCATTGTGTGTCGTGTTGATCCCTTCGTGGTTGAACCTGATTCCCCTCGCAGGTCTGGCAGCAATCCTGCTTCATACAGGGACGAAACTCATGCATCCGAAGCTCCTCGTGCGAATTTGGAATGATGGGCCGTACCAATTCATTCCATTTGTCACGACTCTTGTGGGCATCGTCTTAACCGATTTGATTATCGGAGTTGCTATCGGTCTGGCTATTAGCTTAGCCTTCATATTAGCGAGCAACGTTCGCCGACCGGTCGACCAGGTTGTGGAGTATCGGTTAGGCGAATCGATCAATCACATTCAGCTGCCCCAGCAAGTCAGTTTTCTCAATCGCGCTGCGTTGCAACTTGCTCTCGATAAGACCCCGAAGGATACGCACTTGCTGATCGATGCTTCGATCTCCAACTTCATCGATCCGGATATCTTGGCGCTTCTGCGAGACTACCAGCAAAGGACTGGCCCAATGCGTGGGGTTAAGGTTAGTACCAAGGGATTTCGATCGCGACTGGGGATCGAAGATCGCATCCTCTACAACGAGTATTCCACGCGGGATTTGCAGAAAAGGCTGAGTCCCGCTGAAGTTCTTTCTTGGATGAAGGCCGGAAATGAGCGATTCCGCACGGGTAAACGCCTACAGAGAGATTTGACATTTCAAATAAGCGCCACGACGACCGGACAGTTTCCCTTGGGAGTGATACTGGGTTGCATCGACTCAAGAGCACCTGCAGAAATGGTGTTTGATGTAGGACTCGGGGAGCTGTTTAGCACCCGAATTGCCGGAAATGTTGTTCGAGAGAAAGTCCTTGGAAGCCTTGAGTACGCTTGTGCAGTGGCTGGAGCAAAATTAATTGTGGTGATGGCGCACACGCGATGCGGTGCGGTGCAAACTGCGGTGCAACTGGCATTGCGAGGTGAGCATGAATGCGGAGGATTTGGGTGCGAGCATTTGGATTTGATCATCAATGAGATTCAAAAGTCGATTACCCCGAATCTACTGGATCGATGGGATGATAGGACACTGCTACTTCAGCAATCGATTGTCGATGAAGTTGCACGTCGCAACGCGTTGAACTCGGTCAGTTGGATCTATCGAGAGAGCGAAACTCTTAGACGGATGGCCGACGAAGGAAAGATTGCCATCGTCGGAGCCTTGTATCATATTGAAGATGGTGCGATTGATTTTATGCTGCAGGATGCGATCGGGGCGCCGGTTGAAAACACGAAGGCGTGTTGATTTGGGTCAGACGGCGCAGGAGATGGGCTTCGCTCCGCATAGGGGCATGCTGCACTTTTGTCTTCGAGAGCTCGGCCCTTTTCGATGGAGTGACTATCTACGTGCGTTTGTGCGATTCACGAGATTGGTCATGAATCCAACATTGGGGCCGCTGGCAGCGACGACGGCGAAAGGTCGTTCCACTTTGTGGTGCGGGACCGTGCGGAGTTTGCGGCTGTATCATTAGCTAGTTGACGGGGAAAAAATCGTGGATAAGAATCAGAGAAGAATAAGAGAATCCTTTAGGTTTGAAGTTTGAAACCGGAGCCTAGTCTTTAGGTTGCCCAATTCGCACTTCACTATTCGAAGTTCACACTTCCTTGTGGTTCCGCCCTAAACCCAGGACTTAAATGGTCACTTTATCGATGAGAAGCATATGATCGAACCTGTCTATCCAGACGCCATCTGCCCGGAAAAGGTTGGGGATTATGATGTGCACGCCCATGCTGGTGGTGGCTACACGTGGGATGAGGTGCTTGAGTATCGTGTCTGGATGCATCCTGAACGCGGTGCGCCGGATGAATTTGATGGAAGTGACTACTACATTCCCTTTGCAACATACGCTGAGGCCTACGCATACTACGAGGCGCATGAAGGCTGTGAAGCTCCCCTGGCACTTGTACTGCAGCGTGAGCACATCAACGAACCGCAACCAGGTGTCTTCGAGCATATCACGACAGAACGAATCACCGAATGGCCTCCTCAGTTCCTGTTGCGCCCCCGAAGGACCGATCGGACCATTCCCGACTTCTTCGCACCTGACGCACCACCCAATCGACTCGATGTAATTCGAGGGCTTGTTCCGCCCAGTACAGTCAAGGAAAAAACGGATACCCAATAAAGGGTTAGATGTTGCGTTGAATTGATAAAGGCGTTCGTTCGGGTATCCCCATTCGGAGACCCAAGAGCGTTTGATTACTCTGGTTTTTTCGGATCTTCGGTTGAACGAGTCGGGAGGGTGATGGCAAGTCGAAAGCTCCTTGTGGGACTCTTTCGGTCTGGGGCCTCTTTGGACCTAGCACCCGATCGCGTCCGTTCCGTGTCGTTTGCGCTTCCCTCCACGTAGAACTCGAAAACGCTGCAGGTCGTCTGGCGATCTGTCGAGGCTGGGCTCGTACCAGTCGTTGATCCATTCTTCGTAATTGCCATGCATGTCAAACAAGCCCCTAAAATTCGAGCGAAGGCTCCTTCCGTCCATACATCGCGATTTATAGATACGTGTGCTGATGTGACTGTAGACTCATTCAAGCAGGACATAAACTTCCGCTGAACCCATTGCCACGAGCAAGGCCGTTAGGACAAGTCCAACTGGAGGCAACCGCGTGCCCTTTTTTTCCCCTCTCAGCTTCTGGTTGCTACGTGCAAACTTCTGATCCTTGTCCCGCAAAGTCGCGAAGACGCGAAGGAGAGTCGTGGTTCTTGGTAAAGATCCTGACTGCCATGCAGTTACCGGGAGGCGATCAGCGTGATAGTGAAGGGTTGTCTGGATCGTTTTTAGCTCCTGGCGAGAGCAGTTGAGGACAACTGCTCTACATTGGTGCTCGATCGCTAGTCTAAAACCTAAGAACGGTATCACGCGAAGGTGCGAAGACGCGAAGGAGAATCGTGGATCTGGGTAAAGATCATGACTGCCAGGCAGTTACCGGGAGGCGATCAGCGTGATAGGGGAGGGTTGTCTGGATCGTTTTTAGCTCCTGGCGAGAGCAGTTGAGGACAACTGCTCTACATTGCTGCTCGATCGCTAGCCTAAAACCTAAGAGCAGTATCACGCGAAGGTGCGAAGACGCGAAGGAGAGTCGTGGATCTGGGTAAAGATCATGACTGCCAGGCAGTTCTCGCGAAGCGATCAGCGTGATTGTGAAGGGTTGTCTGGATCGTTTTTAGCTCCTGGCGAGAGCAGTTGAGGACAACTGCTCTACATTGATACTCGATCGCTAGCCTATCACGCAGGAACAATCTCACGCGAAGGTGCGAAGACGCGAAGGGGAGGGGGCGCCAAAGTGACGACCAAGACATTTTCGATTCCGCAGACCATAACTTCGCAGGTCATCTTTTCGTGAAGTGGTTTCAACCGGCGAGAAAGAATCGGAACCAACGAATCGCTGATTAACCAAGCGATTGACGCCTTAACTGCCGCATCTCCAACCATTCATGCTACCGATGACGCGCTTCGCGCGGGCAGGGACCAAGCGAATCGTCGCTAGTTGCTATAGCTGATTCGCCATCCATTAGCTTCAAATTGCAACAGCGCAGGTAAAAAGCTTGGATCTAAGAGTTGATTAAGTAAGAAGCAGCTAGTATTATCGAGTATGTGCTAGGCGAATACCTATTTAGTGATTCTCCAAAAGTTCATTTTGAGAGGTTATTACGATGCGAACCTGCCGATCGAAGCGAAAAAGCCATTCCCGCAAAATGACTTTAGAAAGCCTCGAGAATCGATCTCTGATGGCTGGCGATTTATATCATAATTTCGCGATGCCAGAGGATGTCGATGCCAA
>JBKCUW010000132.1:0-86082 GCA_046318275.1 Pirellula sp.
TATCGCTCGGCGCATCCCTGACATGTGTCTTCGTTGTGCATATGGCCCTTGAGCATGTATCGTCCGCATCGGAGGCAGTACCGAATGTGGTTGCCCGAATCGACCGCTTCCATTTTTGCTTCGCTCAGTACTGATGGTTCCGGTTCGACTTCCCAAGTTCGTATCGGCCGCCACATGACGAATGGTTGATGGGGCCCCTCCCATTTCACAACCTTCACCTGCAACTCCCATTTGCCATCGTAATGTCCGAATCTCCAAAATGAATCAAAGTCTTGCATGGGGGATACCTTAGAGCCCTAGCCCGTGAGTGGTTTCGTGAAATAAATTTGTACGCATTCTTCCGTTGATCTCGGCATTCTGTTGCTCTTGCTTGCATCGATCGCCAAGATGAATGCGTTGTCAAGTTCGATAAAAAAGGAACCTACCCGTCCTCCTCCGCTCCCACTCGACAAGCGAACAGCTCTTGGACCGTCTGCTTGTGTTGGGCGAACTGCTGTGGCGTGATTGTACAACCGACTCGACTGCCGCGGCGACGAGTTACTGGCAATCCAATTGCCTCCAGCGTGGAGACCCACTCTTCCGGGTTGTTGACTGCGAGTGCGAAGCTCACGAACGATTTCTTTGGCCATACTCGGACGGCGTTTCTTCGTTCTCCCGGGGAAGCGATGCCTACATGGCTCTTAACGTAGCGAAGGCGATACTCCCCAGGGTTGGACGCTTGAAATGCTGCTAGTAAACCATCGACGCATCCCATGATCTCCTTTCCAACTCGACTGTCCCAAAACGAACGGTCGATCTCTTGACTGACTGCCGGCTCCGATTGATCGTCCTGCCTCAATTGGGTCTGGTTCAGTACGGTGATAAAGTCGATGGCGAGCTGGTCACCGATTTGGATCGCGCTCATTTGGATCGCAATCATCGGAATGTTTCCCGCCATGAGGCTTATCACATTGAGGAAGCGACTGGTGATGTCTTCCGCGACCAAGACAGCAATGTGATCGTATCCGGGGTATTTACGTCGTTCGTTGTCCCAATACTCGATACATCGGACGAGGTGGCTTGCATCGCATGCACCTAACATCAATTCGACCTCATAGCGTGTGGCATCGCCGTCCGAAAGCAATAGGTCCAACCTTCCGGCCCGCTCCTGGATGCGCTCGCTGTCGATGAGCTCAAGATCGCCAAGCCCAAGAATCGACGGATCGGCGGCAATAATGTCCTGTAGCCACTTCTCCGACAACGTGGGGTGTTTGCGAAGCGAGATCTTTTGATGTTTTACGAATTGTGGTGTTTGCATAGTCGTTTCTTTCTTATCTTAGGCCGCGGCCCAGTCTGCACATAGCAACTCAGCTTGCTGCAACACGGTTTTGACCGCTTCTTCTTGTAGGTCGGGTGGATAACCGTACCTGTTCAAGATTCGCTTGACGATGACCTTGATCTTTGCACGAGCACTTTCGCGCAGGGGCCAATCGATCGTGACACTCTTTCGGGCCTGAGAAATGAGCTCGGCCGCGATCACTTTGAACTTGGTATCCCCCATGGCTTGGATCGCCGATTCGTTATTGGCTAGCGCGTCGTAGAACGCCACCTCGTCGTCGGTGAGACCGAGGTCTTCACCCCTGTTTCCAGCCACATCCATCTCCTTGGCCAGCTTGATCAACTCTTCAATCACTTCCTATATGGCAATAGCTCGGTTGTGATACGCATTGCAGTTACTAAGGAGATTAGATTGGTCCATGTTATAATCTTCAACAGAACGGTTCTTTCGGGCAAAAGTTTTGAAAGTTGGTAACCCCATGAAAATCCACAAAAAACGGTTATTGAACGGTTAGCATGTCCGCTTCGGAATTTGTGACAAAACTCAACAAGTGCTTTACCTTTTCCATCTTCACTTCCATCGGTGTTCATGACTTCACGACTTGCCACTCGTCAATCGGCCTCACGGTGGCACAGCTTGGCCCGCCATCTTTGCCGGTCCCAGGAATGGTAGCTTGTAAAAATCGCTTTGGTTTTTCCAGTACCGAATCGATCCTGTCCCAGGTGATTCCCTCTAAGGGAATTTTGATTCGACGTTGCCAACAACTATCGAATTGCCCCGCCGACTTGCCAATGTCGATGTAGATGAAGCGTCCAGTAGGTGGTCCTTGAGAGATCGGACCAGAAAAGCTGGGAGGGCCACCATCACGATTGCCTCTGACGTTGATGGTGCATTCCAGGACAAGGTTGCCTGATTTTGATCGTTGAATCGAAATGGTTTTGTAATCATTGCCCTTGCCCTCTTGAATGCCAAAGTCGACTCCAGGAGGTGGAGCAACGAGAACGATCCTCAATGGCACAGTGATTTCTGGTTTGGGGTCTTTTGGCATGTTACCTTTTTGCCTCTCCGTAAAATACAGCCAGTTGGACCGTTGGCGTGTCAGGTGTGGGCCATCCAACCCGATGCCTCTGCACGGCAGAGTCGCAGCAAGTATTCCGCCGTCTACCATCCACTTTCGGCCCAACGGGCGTCTGCTCGGCTTCACTTGCCGTCAAGGGTGATCTCTATTCGCTGTTGCTGAGTTTGATTGATTTGTCATTTTACCGCAAACGGTCGATGTACAATTCACGGTTGTGAGCGCGGAATTGCCACGATGAATGGTGTCTGTCGGAGCATCGTGCGTGGCGGAATTCCTACAATAGCCAGACGGTTGGTCTTGCTTTTTAAATACCCATGGGAGGGCGATGGGTGTCTCGTTCGCGAAAAAACTGGGAGTCTGTTTTAGAATGAAAACACGAGAAAGCGGGATGCCGCCTGAATCGATGTGGCGGGAATTCTTTCAACCATCCGCGATGTTGCAGCTACTCGGTTTGGATCCATCCTTCCAAAATGTATTGGAGTTCGGATGCGGCTATGGAACCTTTACTATCCCCGCTGCAACCATGATCGAAGGCTCCGTGTATGCCATCGATATTGATCCAGAAATGCTCGCCATCACTCAAGCGAAATTGGATGCCATTTCACTGCGAAACGTTACCCTCATCCAGCGGGATTTTGTTACCCAAGGGACCGGGTTGCCCAGTGGCTCTATGGATTATGTGATGCTCTTCAATATTCTCCACGCTGAAGAACGCACTGCGATCCTGCGCGAGGCCTATCGAGTTCTAGGCGAGGGTGGCAAGCTCGCTATCGTGCACTGGAATTATGACGCATCCACTCCGCGTGGGCCGAGTATGCCGATTCGGCCCCGGTCCGGAGACTGCCGGAAATGGGCTGAAGACGTCGGCTTCGTATCGATGTCACCCAACGAAATCACTCTCCCACCCTATCATTATGGATGGCTTCTCCAACGTCCTGCCCGGTCGGAAAACGAATCGCTCCGAATCCCCTAACGCACAGATGGACATGGAACCGAAGCTTCTGGCGGTCATTTTCCCCAGTTCCAGAAGGTGATGAAGAACTGGAGCACCGTTGCGATCGACACCCAGATCAAGTAGGGGACTTGGGCTATTGAAACCCATTTGTTGTACTGCCAAATAGCGACCATGCACCACAGGATGGTTCCCCAAACAATCACGATGTCGACAGCGGCCAGAGGTAGATTGCGCATGCGGAATTGGATCGGGATAAAGATCAGATTGGTAGCCAAGTTGATCGCGAACGGGAGAGCGATCCACCAGCTTATCTTGCCGCGAAACGCTGAGACGAACACATACCCAAAGCTGATCATGATTATCGGGTACAGGATCTGCCAAATCATTCCGATGGTCGCTGGCTTCGGGGTCCAGGTCGGCTTCGCGAGCGCGTTGTACCAATCGATCCATTCCATCTTATCTACTCGTACTTGATTCTCGTGGTTCACTGCGATTCATTGAATGAGATCGATCGCCGATATGGACCCTTTGCGATGACGCTGGTGGTGTGGTTGGCGAATATATGGATCCTATTTCGTCTCGCTCTGCTTCCAACTCAGTTTTAGGAAACGCGGTTGAGGCCCCCGCCATTTTTTGCTGCCCTGCATTACCCCATCTTTTTCGAAGTAGGCTCGCAAGCTTAGCACATCGACTTGCGACCACGAGGATAGCTGAGTCCCAGTGAGTGTCGTGAATTGGTTCGGGGGCAATACGAATGTCTCTGGATTTCCACCAGTCAACGATACCACAGCGACGTACTCATTGGATGGGCCACGGTGTGAGCGGAAAAAATTTTCGGTTAGGATGAGGACTAATTCGTTAGGGCTCTCGGATTGAACCTGCAGTTGGAGTGAATCCGAGGGTTTGCCTTGCCATTTAGGATCACTGAGTTTGCGAGTCGAGTATTCCCAGTGATGCGGGTTGTTTGCAGAGAGGGTATACCAATCCTGCCAACGATTCGAAAAGTCGTCGATCAAAACGCTCCGTTGGTCGGTAGCCTGGGTTCCCGCTCGGCGCAGGTCGTCCGGTGACGCGGTGTGGAGGATAGAACTGATCGCAAACGTCGATGTCGGTGGGGCGTAAGGTTCCGATTCGCTTGTCGGCATTCTGTAATGGACATTCGCGAACGCGAAGATGGGTTGGTCGATGCTCAAAATAGGGAGTGAGGCTGTCCAGTTGGCACTTTGTTCAGTCGCATGCGCCGTTCTCCAAAATCTGGCCTGTGGAGCAGGATCGATGGAGTAGAAGATGTTCACTTGTTCGATGGGCATCGAGGTATCGGGTAGAACTTGAAGGATAGGCACACCATCGCTGGTGTGCAGTTGCAGCTTGGAAGCGGGCGTTTTGGGAAACTCAAAGGTTCCCTTGAGGTACTGGTCCAACCAGAGGGGCCGTGTAACTGCAAACTCGGGGGTGAATCGGTGGTTCATATGAGGGGTAAACGCGAAGCGAACATCGGAGTGCGGGATCAATTCGCTCGTGCGATAGGTGTCATCGATAATTCCGTGAAAATCGTTGGTGGCACCAAGCCACAGAAGTGGTGCATGGATGTGCGGCGTATACGATTCAAAACCGAGTGTTGCATCGAAGAGTCCAACGTCTCCGTTGGGCAGCTGTTTCTTATGTTCCGGAAGTAGAGGCCATGGCTGGTTCCGAAAGCCCGAGCCACCCACCGAAGGTGCGGCTGCACGAACGCGGTCGTCGGACCCAGCCACGTACACCGTCAAATTCCCTCCCATCGAGTGCCCATAAACCCCGATGCGACTGGGATCGACTTCTGGTTGCAATTCGAGAAAGGTCAGCGCGCGGCGAGCTGCCAGCGTGAGCAAATACCAGTTGTTGTTGCGGGGCGAGTCGACGGAATCAAGGTATTGGTCCCTTGGTTTCAAGTTGAAGTAGCCAGCTACATTTTGTTGTGTTGGATCGACGGCTCCCCAATCGGTATTCGGATCGCCAGATTCGGCCTGTTCCATGACTCGGCCCCCCCAGTTGATCGATAGGCACGCATAACCACGCTTGGCGTAGAACTCAACTTCGTGCAAGAATGCCCGCTGGCCTCCTCCGTGCAAATGCAACAAGCCCGGCAATCGATCCGCATCGCGTGGGAAAGCGAAATACGCCGCCATGCGTGAGGGGCGGTTTTTGAAGTTCGCTATATGGAATGTGACATAGCGGTAAACCACATTGTCTTTTTCCCATTCACGCACGACGGTGCTGTCGATAGGTTCTGCACGCGGGTCCACGCCTGCCCAGAGAGCATTCACGGTCTGAGGAACGGTATCGTCGGCAATCGCGGGGACCCATAACCAACATAGTATTGCTAATTGCAGTATTCGGTTTGGTCGCATGGTTCGCTCGCTATTGTCTCTGGCAGGTTTGCATCCAGTAGGGCAGAATCATCTCGCGTAGCCTTGACGCACTAGGATCATACCACGGTGTAGCTCCGAATGGAGTCTCCGAGTGTTGCTCATGTTCCTTAGCATGCGTAGTCGTTCCGCATCGGTTCCCCGAGATAGTGTTTGCCGCGATGGTTCACAAAAAACCAAATTTACCCGAGAGGACGTGTGTGGTTTGCGGGCGTCCGTTTGCATGGCGAAAGAAGTGGGAGAAGGTTTGGGCGGAGGTCAAGTACTGCAGCGATCAGTGTCGCAAAAATCGCGAGCCCAAAGGGAAGACGCGCGACAAAGGGACATCCCCATAACCGTTCAATCGGTGTTATCCGTGGTTCGTTGGCCCTGCTATCTCATCGGTATTCATTCGCCACGGACAAAAGACCTAAGACACTTTTCGAAGTGCACCTGGAAATAGGTCGATGCGGGTATGGTGAATTCCACCACCTGGGAATAAGAAAACCTCCGATTGGCTCGAACGCTAAAAATTAGATCATTGAACGTATCGAGAGCCGATCCGAAAACCATTCGCCGACGAGGCGTTAGCCGAGGTTTTCTGAGTGGCGGTTAGGCTGTGTGTGTCCCAAAGGATACTACTGCCAACAACGGATGCTCGGGGGATGGTTACCCCGAGTCGTATTCACACCACAGGAGGATTTGAAATGCGCATTGTCATTGCGGATAAGAATGTTGCCGCCATGAGACCTTTCCAATCGTATTTGAGGTCCCAAGGGCACCATGTGGAATTAGCTGGCGATGGCCTGGAGTGTTTGTTTTCACTTCGCGAAATGGTGCCCGACGTCATGGTCATCGGAATCGAATTGGAAGGTGTGGCAAGCGAGGAAGTGCTCACGACGATGGAGCAGAACTCGCGGCTCAGAAATATCCCTGTTCTGCTGATGGTCTCGCCGGAGAGCGACACCGATCTGCGTCGACACTCAATGGTCGTTTCCGCAGCGCGCCCTAAGACTCGATTTGACGATTTGGCGCGGCAGCTAAGTTTTCTCAACATTCTCAATGAGGCGGGAATTCGCATGAAGGGCGCGCGTCAGATGCGGTTAGCCACAATTCCCGTCATGAGGATGGAAAGCGAGATCGGGACTGCCTGACTCAGTTGGTATTTCAAATCCAATGGGCTTCGACCCCAAGCCGACTTCGACAACGTTGATGCACGGAAAGGAGGTGGTTCGAAGGATCGAATCGTCGAGGTAGCCGTTCAGGATGCTAATTCATTGTTTCAAAAACGCTCCAAAATGAGGTGTAAAAATGGCAACTACGATCACTAAGCAAAAAAACCAAAATGAGACCACACGGAAAGATCCCGCGGCGAGAGATCTTCCACTCGCCGCGCCGAAGGATTTTTCGATGTTGATGCGAAGCATGCAGAATGAGTTTGATCAGATGTTTGATCGCCTTGCGAGAAATCTTCCTATGGCCATCGAAGACTACGGTCGAGACTTGGCATGGGGAATCAAGGTCGATGACCGGGATGACGCGATTGTGCTGCAGGCCGATGCGCCCGGTTTCGCAGCGAGCGATTTCGATATTCGTCTTTGCGGTAATCGTCTTGTTTTGAATGCGACTCGAAAGAATGAGAAGAGAGAAAAGAGCGGCGAGTCCCTCGAGGAGAAACGCTGCTATGAATCCATGATGTTGCCAGCGGGCGTCGATACTGAAAAAATTGACGCAAAGTACCAAGACGGCGTCTTGACGGTAACCATTCCGAAGACACCTGAGGGTCGCGGTAGGAAAATCGAAGTCAAGTAGCTAAGGTTTTCTAATGGGGCGACAAACGGATGGCCAATTCGAGTGTCGCTGCCTTTGTCACGCTCGGTGGAACGTTGGAAATCTAGTTGAGCATCCGTGTTTTGGTTCTTGCGTTCCTCCACGTGGTGTCAATCGTCATCTGCGGTACGGCATGCCTGAGACCGTCGAGGTTCCTGGTACCGCAGATGATGATTCACCCGTGATTTTTGGAAAGGGGCTAATGGGGCTTCCGATTGCTTCGCCAGATTGCCTGACGCCTTCTCCAATTCTTATCCCACGCCAAGGCGCAGAGATTAATCTTTGGGATTTTAATCGTTCAACCCTTCTTGGCTCTTCGCGTCCTTCGCGGCTTCGCGTGCCACAGTTCCGAACTTGTTCTCGCACAAAGACGCAGAGACTGATCTGTGGAATTTCGATCCTTCAACCCTTCTTTGCCCTTCGCGTCCTTCGCGGCTTCGCGTGCCACGGTTCCGAGCTTGTTCTCACACAAAGACACAAAGGCACAGAGATTGGTCTTTGGATTTTCGATTCTTCAACTGTGCTTGGCTCTTCGCGTCCTTCGCGGCTTCGCGTGCCACGGTTCCGAACTTGTTCTCACACAAAGACACGAAGGCACAGAGATTGATCTTTGGATTTTTGATCCTTCCACCGAGCTTGGCTCTTCGCGTCCTTCGCGGCTTCGCGTGCCACAATTCCTAACCAGTTCTCACGCGAACACGCGAACACCGAAGGGTAAGCCGTAGTTCTTACAGCTTGCCTTCGACCGCAAGTTGGTGGAAGAAATGCTGTACCGTGTTTTGGTTTTTGAGCAACCAATCGATACCTGGTTCATTGTTCATCGCTTTAGCGATTGCTTTGGTGGTAGCTTCTCGGTTGGTTTTGAACAGGACTTCCGGATCGTACTTGGCCGTGGTGATCGATGGATCGAGCCATACCGAGACGATGATTCCCAGGTCGTTTGCTTTGGCTTTAGGAATATGCCCTTCGCGCACTGCGTCTAAAACCCCATGAGCGATGGCGGCTTGGACGGTACCCATCAAAATGTTGGTGTATTTTTCATTGTTCACGGTCACTTTGCTGACCATGACCGTTGCCGGTCGGACTTGGACATCGCAGTTGAGGATTGCGAAGATCTTTGAGTGGCCTTTGGATTGATTGCCAATCATGTTTGCTATCGCGTATCCGACGGGACCATCGAGTTCACCGATGATGACTTCGGGTTCGGCTGCGGACCATGCCTCGGTGGATTCCACGAGGGCTTCGCCCGTTCGCATCACGATGCGGCCTGGGTTCTTCTTTTTTGAGGATTTGGTCGATGCCTTTTTCTTTGCCATGTTGAATGCTCTGGGAATGGTGGGATTGGAAATTGAAAATCGATTGAAACCTAAACGTGCTTATGTTCCAAATCGCCGATGTGTTCGAGGTTGATATGGCATCGATTCTCGATCCATTGGGGGCCGAGCGAACCAACGACCATGCCGAGCACCGCGCCGAAGAGCCCGGAGAGTTGCGATGGGATCACCAAGTCCAAACCAGCAAGTCCCGGAATCGAACTCGAGAAGGAGACGATAGCCCACAAACCGATGCCGAGGATGATCGACCACACGGCTCCTTGAGTGGTGGCTTTCTTCCAGTAAAGCCCTGCTGTTAGCGGAATAAAGGATCCGACCAAGGTGACTTGATAGGCGCTCGAGACTAGCTCGTAGATGGGGGTCCCTTTAGCGAGGATCGCGTAGGTCAGCACCATGCAGGTGAAAATCAGGATTGTCAGTCGCATCGCGAGCAAGAGCTGTTTATCGCGAAGGCTTGGGACCAGATGCCGTAAAATGTTTTCGACAAAGCTCGTCGAGGGAGCCAGCAATGTAGCCGACGATGTAGATTTGATCGCGGACACCAATGCCCCGAAGAAGAAGACTTGGGCGATGAAAGGCATGTGGTCCAAGATCATCGTCGGGAGCACTTTCTGAGGATCATTCTCTAGCAATTCCGCTGCATGTTCTGGCATTTTGAGGAGGGCAGCGCAGACGATAAACATCGGAACAAAGGCGAATGCAAGGTAGCACAGGCCACCGATGATGGCACCGAGTCGAGCTGATTTGACATCCCGGGCCGACATTACCCGTTGGAAGACGTCTTGTTGGGGGATCGAGCCGAACATCATGGTTATTGCGGCTGCAATGAAGAAAGCCCAATCCTTGATATTGGTTTCAGGAAGTATCTGAAACCACCCCTTTTGATCTGCGAGGCTGAAGACGGCCTTTGCTCCTCCGACCATTTCCGAGGAGGTCCAAGCGATGTACGACAGGCCGATGACTAGGACGATCATTTGAATGAAGTCGGTCCAGGCGACGGCGAGCATTCCACCCATCATCACGTAGACCAGCACGAGAACAGTGCCGATGACCATGCCCGCTTCTTGGCTGATTTGATCTGCCGAGAGAATTGAAAAGACCAATCCGAGGGCGGTGATTTGTGCGGCGACCCAACCGAGGTAGCTGATGATGATCATGATTGAGCACATGACTTCGACGATGACCCCAAACCGCTTGCGATAAAAATCGCCGATCGTGAGCAGTTTCATTTTGTAGAGTCGCGTGGCGAAGAAGAGTCCGACCAGGACCAAGCACATCGACGCGCCGAAGGGGTCTTCGATGACCGCTTTGAGCCCCCCGTCGACGAACTTGGCAGGGATCCCCATGACCGTCTCGGCACCGAACCAAGTTGCGAAGCTGGTCGTGATGACCATGATCAGGGGCAGGCTATGTCCTGCCACTGCGAAGTCTTCGGTATTTTTGATCCGTGTACCTGCCCAAGCGCCTACGGCCAGAGTCCCTACGAGGTAGAGCAGAACAAATACAAGTAGCAATGTATTCATTTGGAGTTACTCCAAGCCGACGGCGAACATTTTTTAGGCGGTCAACAAGCGGCGATCAATTATTTCTGATCGGCGAGAAAGTTCAGTGGGATCAAGCCACCATCCTTGTCTCGGCAGTCCATTTCGAGATGTTCCGGAAATTGGGAGTCGCTGCCGAGGATTTGGACCGAAACGCCTGAGCTCTCTTCGAGGGAGATGATTTCGCGACGTTTTCGGTTGTTCAAGTAGGCGGCGACGTTTTCGTTCACTCTCACTACAACTTTGGCGGCTCCATGTTGTTGGCACGCGAGCATCAACAACCGGGTGACTTCGATCGACATGCTTTCGGCGGTTTTCACCAACGCTCGACCGCGGCAGCATGGGCAATCTTCGTACACGCTTCGTTTGAAGCTGGGTCGGATCCGTTGGCGGGTCATTTCGATCAATCCGAATGGGCTGGTACGGAGGATCTTGGTCCGTGCCCGGTCTCGTTTCATCGCATCGCGGAGCGACTTTTCAACTTTGCGTCGGTGCGATTCTTTCCGCATATCGATGAAGTCGTTGACGATCACGCCACCGAGGTCACGGAGTCGCAACTGGCGAGCAATTTCTTTTGCAGCGGAGAGATTCAAGTGGAACGCATTTTCTTCCGCGTTGTCCTCATTACCGCGGAAGTTGCCGCTATTGACGTCGATGGCCACAAGGGCTTCGGTCGGGTCGATCACGATTGATCCACCACCTTTGAGTGGAACCACGCGCTGATGGATTTTGGCAATTTCCTGTTCCAGTTTGTAGTGGTGGAAGAGTGGCTCGCGGCTTTCGTAAAGTTGGATACGATTCGCGTAGCGAGGCATTACCAGTTCCATGAACTCTTTGGCGCGATTGAATGCATCGGGATGATCGAGAACGATCGAGTCGATGTCTTCGGTGAAGGTGTCCCGGATGGTGCGAATCATGATGTCGCTCTCTTCGTACACATCGCATGGGCCTGGTTGGTTCTTGATGCGACGCACCAAGCCTTTCCAGAGACGGAGCAGGTACGCAACGTCGCGTGAGAGTTCCTTGCGAGATCGCTCTTGGCCGGCGGTTCGGACGATAAACCCGACACCCTTGGGGATATCGAGTTCGAGCATCATCGACTTGAGTTTGCGTCGTTCGTCTTCGTCTTCGATTTTACGGCTGACTCCGACTCGGCCGAGGGAGGGCATGAGTACGAGGTATCGACCGGGGATGCTGATGTAGGTCGAGAGGGTTGGTCCTTTGGTCCCGATACCTTCTTTGATCACTTGCACGAGGACTTCGTCACCGCGGCGGAAAATTTCCTGGATGGGTGGCTTGAAACGAGGGCGACCGCTGCGGAGTCGACCACCTTTGGGGTGTCTCGAATTTCCGTGCCGACCCGAGGAGCCTCGGCCTCCCTTCTCCGAATCGGAGTCTTCATCGTCGTCATCATCGATGCCAGGGTTGTGGCCATTCATGATTTCCGCTGGGTCATAACCCGCTTGACGGAAGTACTGAGGTTCGATGTCACTGATGTGCAGGAACCCGTTTCGCCCGACTCCAAAGTCCACGAATGCGGCTTGAATGCTCGGTTCGATGTTGACGATCTTGCCTTTGTAGATGTTTCCAACCCAATTGTTTTGGCTGGTTCGTTCGGTGTAGAGTTCCTCGAGGGTTCCGTCTTCGAGAAGAGCGATTCGACACTCTTCTGCTTGGGAGACGTTGATGAGCATTTCCTTCTTCATCGTACGCTAAATTTCCTTTGCATTGATTTCCTGTTTTGTGTCAACGGATGCGGAGGATGCATCTCGCTGTTGAAGTTTGTCATGCTTGAAGCACGATTTCGGGCACAAGCCCGGCGAGTTGATTCATCAAGAAGGCTTCGACTTCGCGCGCGGTACTCAGTCGCAGCGCTCGCCATGCCATGGCTTCGCATTGTCCTAATGTGACAGAGCGGATGGCTTTCTTAATGATGGGAATCGCGGCTGGAGCTAGGCTCAGCGTTCGTATTCCCATGCCCACCAGCAGGAGTGCATGAGCTGGATTGTTGCTCATTTCCCCGCACACGCTGGTAGATTTGCCGTGTTCTGACACGATCTGATGAGTTCGTTGGATCAGTCGCAACACAGCTGGATCGCACGCTTGATAAAGGTCAGCAACCGAATCGTTACTTCGGTCTACTGCAAGCGTGTATTGCGTCAAGTCGTTGGTGCCGATGCTGACGAAATCGATTTCGTCGATAAAGCGGTCCAACATCAAAACAGCAGCCGGCACCTCGACCATCATGCCGACTTGGACGGCGCAAGGGGTATAGTTCCCTTCCGCCCACAAATCCTCCGAAACGCTTCGGAGTAAAAAACGAGCGCTGCGCAATTCGTCTAAGGTAGTGACCATCGGAAACATGATTCGACAGTCACCTGCGCATGCAGCTCGCAGGATCGCTCGCACTTGGACTCGGAACAGAGCAGGGTTTCTCAAGCTGAGCCGGATCGATCGCAATCCTAGGAACGGATTGTTTTCCGGTTCGGCAGGCCGAACCATGCCCATTTTGTCCGCTCCCAAATCGAGCGTTCGAATAACCACAGGTCGACCTTGCATGTCGCGTACGACTTGCAAGTAAGCCTGATAGTGTTCTTCTTCGGTTGGCTCTGAATCGTGTCCCAGGTAAAGGAACTCGGTCCGGTAGAGCCCTACACCGTCGGCCCCGCGAGCGAGGCACGCCTCGGTCTCATGTGGAAACTCGACGTTGGCCATCAGTTCGATTCGCACACCGTCGCTGGTGATCGCCGGCAGGTCTCGAAGTTCTTGAAGTTTTGTAGCGATCGATTCGCGGGCTTTACGGCGCAGTAGATACCGTTCGCGCGTGGCATCGTCGGGCGATACGATGATGCGACCGAGATGCCCATCGACGATGACTTCATCGCCGGATCGGATGTTGTGTAGAAAGTTCCCTACGCCGACGACGGCGGGTATTTCCATCCCGCGAGCGACGATCGCGGTATGCCCGCCAGGTCCACCCGCTTCGGTACAGATCCCCAACACTTTGGATGGATCGAAGGCGGCGGTTTCGCCGGGGGTTAAATCATGGCTCACAACGATCGCTTCGTGGGGCAGTTCGCGCAGGGTTGGTGCGGGTTTGCCCGACAACGCTTCGAGCAAAACACGCTCAACATCCCGCACGTCCGACGCTCGGTCCGCGAGGAACGACGAGCTGGCTCGTCGAAACGCGGCGGCGTACTTCGCAAAGACTTCGCTGACGGCATACTCGGCAGAATATTGCTTGTCGCGGATCAAATGTTCGGTTTCAGACCGAACATGAGGGTCGAGCAGTAGTTGTTGCTGCGCGGAAAAAATACCGCCAAGGTGTTGGCCCCAGGTTGCAGTCGTGTGTTCTCGGCTCTCTTCGAGCTTTCGATTGGCCTTCTCGACAGCCTCTACCAGTCGCAGCCATTCTCTCTCGGTTTCCTCGCGAGCGATCAAGCAGCGCGCAAGGCTATACCCTTCGCGGTCGAAAACGAGAGCTTTTCCGATCGCAACACCCGGGGAAACCGCGATGCCCTGCAATTCCAGCATGCTGTAGTTTCTCGTTGCATCCGTCAGAGAACGGGAATCATTCCCTTCGCGCTGCAACTATTTCGCTTTGAGTTTAAGGTTCATTGAATTGGGAATCGAACAGATGCGAGATCGCTTCGATCGCCGCATCCGCATCGGGGCCTTGGGCGCGAAGCACCAGCTCGCAACCTTGCATTGCACCCAAGGTAAGTAAACTGATCATCGACCGGCAGTCAGCGATCTGACCTGCGCGTTCCAGTTCGATTTGGCACTGAAAGGCCGTCGCGGCGCGCACGAGTTTGTCCGCGGGGCGCATATGCAACCCCTCTGGGTTGAGGACGGTCACTGTACGGTGCATGATGGCGGGATTGGATTGCACGTTAGCCACCGAATTGACTGCGGTCTGCTTCTTCGAGCAACGCCTGAATATCCTCGGCCGTTTTGGACTGACGAAGCAGTTTACAAAACTGGTCATCGCGAAGTTGTCGCGAGATGTTTTCGAGGGCTCTCAAGTGGTCTCCCGGCCGATCGGGAGGAGAAACGAGCAGGAAGAACAAAGATGCTTTTTGGCCATCGAGGGACTCGAAATCGAGGCCATCTGGGCTGACGCCGACCGTACCGACAAGCTTCTCAACGCTCGAGTGCTTGGTGTGCGGGACTGCGACCCCGCGACCGATACCGGTACTCCCCAACTCTTCGCGTTTCATGATCGCTTTGATGATGTCGTCTTGGTCCGCCGCATTGATTTCTCCAGCAGCGACCAAAGCTTCCACCAATTCGGCGACCACCCCCTCTTTCGAAGAAGATGCCAATTGGGATCGAATCGCTTTAGGGGCGATAAAAACGGAAAATTTCATTGAACTAGAAATCCTCAAAGATTTTGCGTTTCGCGAGAGTTTCTCCGCGAAAGGAATGGAATAAATAATGTGCGTATAGTTTTTGGTTGTGACCATCCATTTCGGGCAACCGCCCGATATCCAACAGCAGGAAATCCAGCTGCAGGAAATCCAACAGCAGGAATCGATCAATCGGAGTCAACGGATGGGGCAAACCTCTGGGCGTGGGGTTGTTATATTCGGGTGGTCCCCGAAAAACCCAAGGATCCCCGGGGGTTTTGGGGGCTTGATCTGGTCCTAGGTATGACGGGCATTGGGCCCTTTATGCTCGGTGACTCGTTCTTTGTGCTTGCGAATTTGGTGCTCCACCTTGCCGATGGTCATGTCCAACGCGGAAATCACGGTCGACGACTCGGTGGCAGCCACAAAATCCTGCGAATGCTCAGCAGAAACGTTGATTTCCACCGATGGTTTGTCCAAATGCTCCAGGTCGACGGTGACTTCGATGGCATTGATTCGGTCGAACAGGCGTCGCAGCTTTTCGACTTTTTCAACGATGATGGCCTGATCTTCGGATTTTAGGTGGCCGTGACGGGCGGAAACGTTGACTTGCACGGATAATCTCCCTGACTGCGTTGGATTGACAAGAGGCGGCACCATGCTGCTGCATCATGGGTCGGCTCCGCCACGCGACGGCACCGCACCATTGAACTGAACCCGGATTGTAACTCTTTCGCGGCATCGCCACAAATCCCCGTCCCGGAAAGGATTTAGAGGAATTTTGATTCCTGTGAAAACCTATTGGATTTCGGAGTGTTCATAGAGAAGGACCCCATGGTCTGGTTAGAATAGTGGGGATGGGGCAATCCAACGAATACGTCGTACGAGTACGTCGGAATGCCCCCGGAAAGACAACGGAAAGATACTGGCGAGTTGTAGGATCGTGAAAGAAATGGCATCCACAGCAATGGCCGTTCGCGGCAGAGACGATCAGAAATCCATGGTTTTCGCTACAAAAAACCCGAGACGCAACCTTTGCGGGATTCGGCAAAAGGTCGGGATTGGGAAGAAGACCCGAGCAGGGAGCGTTGTTCTTTTCGCTCTTTGCGGCTGGATCTCCTCCCCTGCAATCGCCCAGCCACCCGCAGGCGGATTTGGTGGGCCTCCAGGGGGATTTTCCGGCGGCCCTCCCGGCATGTCCTTCGGCGGCGGGGGCATGATGATGATGGGTGGCGGCGGATTTGGAGGTGATCGAGGCGGTGATCGCGGGCGCGGTGGCGACAGAGGCGGCGACCGAGGCGGCGACCGAGGTGGCGGTTCACCCTGGGGCGGTGGCGGATCATCCTGGGGTGGTGGCGGATTCGATCCATCCCAGTTTATTTCCAGAATGGACACCAACGGCAACGGTTCGATCGATCCTGAGGAGGCACAAGGCCCCGCCCGGTTCATGCTCGATCGCATGGCGAGGAGCAACCCGAAGATCGACCTCAGCAAACCGATTCCTATTTCGGTGATCACCGAAGCTTTCCAGCAGATGCGAAGCGGAGGTAGCGGTGGGTCCTCGTGGGGTGGCGGTTCGCCTTGGGGGGGAGGCGGCGGCGAAGACGACACGGTGGCCCTTGAGTCTGCGACTTTGGTCCCGGGCTTTGGCGTGAAAATTCAAAGAAATCCAGTTCCTGGGTTCGGGTCATCCGCCCAGAGCTTTAGTGTCAAGGTCGAGGAACGAGACCTTCGTGATGCGGACGAGCGAATGCGTCGCTTCGATCGCAACTCAGATGGCGCGATCGATGAAGGCGAATACAAAGAATCGAAATGGGGGGAGCCCCTGTCGCAGTGGGACCGCAATAAAGATGGCAAGCTGACTCGCGAGGAGGTAGCGTCCCGTTATGCACGCCGCCGTGAGCTTCGCGATACCAAAGGCCAAGGCCAAGAAGGGGACAAACGGGGAGGGAACGACGGCAATCGAGGAGGACAAAACAACCAAGCCGAGGAAAAGAAGGGGAGCACCCGACCCTTTGAAAAACAAGCCAGCTACAGGATCACCGACAGCACCGGCGCATCGCCTCGACCGGCCGGCGTTCCCGAATGGTTTATTCGCGACGATACGAACGGCGATAACCAAGTTTCGATGAATGAGTTCGCTCGCAAGTGGGATGCGGCTACGCTTGAGGACTTTTACAAGTTCGATACCAATCAAGATGGTTACATTACCGCCAAGGAGTGTTTGGCTGGCGTGAAGAAAGGGTATCTCAAGGGCTCGAGTAGTTCGGGGTCTTCGAGTTCCTCCAGCTCAAGCAGTGCAACGGCCTCTACGGGTGCGGGGGGAGATGCGGCTGGTTCGTCTGCGAGTGGCGGTGGAGCACCGATGGCTACAGCTGCTTCACCCTCGGTCGCTTCGTCTGGCGGAAGTTCTGATCCGAATGTCGCGTTTGCAAAACGGCGTATCGACAAGGCCGACAAGGACAAGAACGGATTTCTTACGCCTGACGAATGGTCGGAAAGCACCAAGTTTCAGGACGTAGACAAGAACGGCAACGGTCAGATCGATATCGACGAATACGTGCAGTATCGAAAATCAAGATAGCGAAATTCGCCCATAGCCGCGGTCGATATCAACCACCGAGGAATCGATGTTTTCTTATCAAAAACCCAGTGCGAAGCCAACGCATTGGGTTTTTGCATTTAAAGTGTGAGCAGGTAAAACCAGGACCGTCGGCTCCTTGCGACCGGTTATCCTCCGGTGGATTCTGCCGCAAACCCAATACTCCGGCTAAATAGCATCCCTTGCAAAAATTTCAAAGCTACCAATCCACGGTTACATCCAGATCCACGTTACAAATGACTCGAAATCAATCCAGCATGATGAATTTTATTCCCCGTAGTTCGCAGTTACTCGCTGTGACTGCGTTCGCTGTGTCTATGTTTGTTGCGCCTTTGGTCGCTTCGGTATCTTTATCAAACGTCGCATGTGCGTTCGATGATGCGCAGGGAATCTGGGTTGGTTGGTTGGAAACCCCGAAGCAGCATCTGCGACTCATTGTGCGAATCGATTCGGTAAGCAGTGACAAGGTTGATGGCAACGCGATTCTTCAAGGATCGATCACCAGTCCGGACCAATCATCCGACAGTTTGCCATTGCGGGAAGCAAAGCTCAGCGACGCGGGAGTGATCTCGTTCGCGGTCGCTCCCCCTTCAAACCCAAACGCGGGTTATTCCTTTGTTGGCAAGCAAGTTGGTGATGCAGTTGAAGGAGAGTTGAAGCAAGGTGGTGTGACGTTGCTTTTGCGATTGGACAAGACGCAAAGTCTTCCCGAGGAGGGCAACGCGCGGTTGGCAGCCAATTCCGCGTGGATTGGAAGTTTGGATCTGGGTGGGCGGAAACTCCCACTGCGGTTTCGCGTTTATTCGAAACCCCCGTATGGCTCGGACGAAAGGCCGCGCGTGGTGTTCGATTCATTGACCGAGAAGGCCAACGGATTCGAGGTTACGATGGCAGGGGGGAAAGATTCCTCCGTTGAGTTTTCGATCCCGGCTATCCCGGGTAAAGCGAAGTACATCGCCAAGTTGGATGAAGGCAAGACCGGCTTGGTCGGGAAATTCCAACAAGGTGTATTGCCTCTGCCTTTGGAAATGCATCGGGTCGAGGAGTTGGAAGCCGACCCCATCGATAGCGATGCGTTAGTCCAGCTTATTGAAAAGACTCCGCATGGAGCGCCACCTGTAGTTGAGGTCCCTTGGGAAAACGAAAAGGGGACCAGTGATTCCGAGGCGAGTAGCGATGTGCAAAACGGATCGCAAAATGCGATAGTGCAACTGCCAGACGGATTGCGAGAGGAATCATTCGTGATCGATCGAGTGGATCTTCGTAAGCCCAAATACGACGGGAAAAAGCTGGTGGATCGCGACTACCAACTGTCTGGAACAATAACTTGGCCCGCGGGTGCAACCGCGGAATCCAAACTTCCTGCAGTTGTGATGCTCACCGGCAGCGGACCGCAGGATCGCGATGAGACAATCGGACCGCATAAACCATTCAAGGCAATCGCTCACTTCCTCGCCAGGAATGGAATGGCTGTATTGCGCTATGATGATCGTGGCGTAGGGCAAAGCACCGGTGACTTTGTACGATCCACGACGGCCGATTTCGCGGACGATGCAGTCAGTGTGTGGCAACACGCACGGACAATCGAAGGTATCGACAAGAGCCGCGTTGGATTGCTCGGACACAGCGAAGGTGGAATCATCGCACCGATGGTGGCTGCTTGGCAACGCGAAGTTGCATTTTTGGTACTGCTGGCGCCCCCGTCATTGCCCGGTTCGGAAATCCTGAAGTCACAAATCGACCGCATCTCAGAGCTCGAAGGAGTTGATGCGGAAAGTCGAGCGGGAGCCCGTCTACTTCAAGCCGACTTGCAACGGATAGCGATGGCGTTTGCACCTGACGATGAGAGAGCGTTGGGAGAGGTTCGCAAAGCGATCTCCCAGCGTTGGGATTCGCTGAAAAACCTATCTGGGGGAGATGCTGGAGCACCAAACGGTCCTGAGGCGGAAGCGATCAAGAAACGAGTCATCGAGCAAGTCACCCTTCAGTTCGAGCAGCTCCGAAGCCCGTGGATGAGATACTTTTTAGCGTACGACCCTTCGTCGAATTGGGTGCTCCACAGCAGTCCTACGCTGGCGATTTGGGGAGAACTCGATACCCAAGTCCTTCCAGGTCCAAACATGGAGCGACTTGAATCGATCATCGAGCGAAACGTCAATTTAAATGCTCAGTTGGTCATTCTGCCCCATTTGAACCATTTGCTCCAAACCGCTAAAACAGGGCTCCCTAGCGAGTACGATGGCATCCAAGAGCCCATCTCATCGACGGCATTGGACTGCATACTCAGTTGGCTCAAGTCCAACGAAATACTTCCCTAGAGTAACCAACGAAACGCAACGATTGTCGAGAGAGTACCCCTTATCAAAAAAGTACTGTTGTCGAAAAAGTGTCGAGAAAGACAGTGGAGGTTGAGTCGATGAAGACTCGATGGATGGATCATGACGCCCCGAGTAACAACGACATTCGGGACGAGATATTGAGGTTGCTAATGTCCCTGAAGAGGGGCGAAAGCATATGCCCATCGGATGCGGCACGAGCGTTTGGATCGAAATGGCGTCAGCACATGCCGTTGGTGCGCGAGGTGGCCGCTGACATGGTGCGCGATGGGATGATCGAGGTCGTCCAACGCGATGAAGTTGTCGATATCGACGAACGAGACATTGAATCGATCAAGGGGCCCATCCGATTGCGATTGACGCCAAAGAGAAATGTCGGCGACATTGACGAGTCGGATGATGACGAGTGAGCAGCCCAAGCTGGTTCATCCGCTAATAGTCAGCCCACGAATGCTAATCGTCAGCCCACGCATGCACTCGTCCAAGATAGCTAAATCGTCGTCATAATCATTGGTGAGAGCGGGTTACTCCATCATCGATTGACGAGTCCTCGCGTAGGCGATCGGACCGAAAATCAGCAGTGGCGCCCAAGCGGCTATCGCTGGAGTGATGAATGTCCCGCTAGTACCAAGCGATCCGAGAGCCATGGACACCGCGAAGAATAAGCCAAAGGTCGCTACGCAGGCGACGATTAGCTGAACTACATTTCGGTTGCGAGTCGAAAGTATCAACGGCAGCCCAAGTAGCAGTTGAGTGAAATCAAGAAGTGGCTGTAGGAATCGGGAGTGGACCATCAGTTTAAGGTCCTCGCCATAATAATCGGATTGGTGCTTAAGCCGCCAAATCAAATCCGAAGTCGATGCGAATTGCCGCGCGGTTCCGCCTCTGAGCATATCGTACTCGACCTTGCTCGGCACAAAGCACTGATCGGCTGTGAGCCACGGAGTATCCGTAGGGAGGAGAAGGTAGTCGAGCCCATCTTGACGGACGGATGGTTTGCCGGCAATCGCGGTATTGGTGCCGACTCCATCGATACGGAATCCTTGGCCGTGTTTTTCATCCGCCGGCAAATACGTTGCATTGGTACCGCTGAGTTGCGAGGTAACGACGGAGGCGGGACCGTAGAACTTGAAGATCGGATTCTGGATCGATTGTGTGTTTGTGATCAGGTTTCTGCCGGCGATCAAAATCCCCATGTCGACGTCCTCGGTCGGCCTCATCGGAACCAATCGTTCGGTCCCCTGGAGGTCTTGTGGGTTCTTGCTCAAAGTAGCGGACCAGTTTGGGATCAATAGCTCTCTCGAGCACGCAGCGCCTACGATGGCGATGACGGACATGACGATAACAGGACGTACAATTCGTGCTTTACTAATCCCTGCTGCGAGTAACGCCGTCAGTTCGTTGGTGCGGTAGAGCCATGCGATGACGAACATGGTTGAAAGCAGCGTCAGTAGTCCACACGTGCGGTCATAGATGCTCAGCAGGTAGGGACTGTAATACTCCGCCAAGGCAAGGAAAAAATTGCCCCGGTTTCGGCCGTACTGAATGAACTCGTCCAGATTGGTAAAAACCTGCGCAATGATCAGCAAGCCTGAAAGCGTGATGAAGCAGATCAGGAAGACGCGGATGTAGAGGAATAGCAAGTAGCGATCGATGCGGGTCATGGAGTATTGCTACCAAAACCGAAGGATCCGACGCAAGCCCCAGAAGGGGGCTGCATTGGAATTGTCGGGCACTAGAAACCATGGAGGAAGGCTGCCAGAGTTGCCACAATAGAGACCCGGGCGAAGAATCACCTGATAGGTGATGCCGGAGTGGCCTAGAACTCGGGCACCAAGACTAGATCATTTGCCGGGTTCCGTCGATTATGGCGTTATTCTTTGATAGCTTTAACAAGGAAGTTCGGATTGGCTGTTTCCAAGCGATGCTTTTCGAGTTGGTAGGTACCTCGAGAGATTTGGATCATCCATAATTGGGGCTCGACGTTCCATTGAGAGATCATCATCTGCTGCAATTCGACGACGTATTCCATGCTCATCATATTCGCGACGAGGCATCCATTCTTTTGCAAGCGTTCCCAGGACGACGCTGCAAGGTCGGTAACAGAACGTCCGGTACCACCGATGAAAATGGAATCGGGGTCGGGGAGCGTTGCCCAAGCGGTGGGGGCTTCCCCGAGAATTGGGACCAGGTTGTCCACGGCGAATAGCTTTGCGTTCTCGGTCATAAGCCCGAAGTCTTCCGCATCCATTTCGATGGCATAGACCTTGCCATTTCGTGCGATTTGGGCAGCTTCGATGGCGACAGATCCGCTTCCTGCTCCGATATCCCAAACGATTGAGGTTGGTTTCAGGTTCATTTCGCTGAGGGCAACAGTACGGATTTCACTGGGGGTTAAAAGACCCCGCTTGGGCTTGCTCTGCCGAAAAAGTTCGTCTGGGTTGCCAAACAATCGGCGTGAATGCGTCGAGAGTTGTTGGTCAGGAGCGCCGGGGGTTCGGACCAAGACCATCACATTGAGCGGTGAGAAACGTTGGTTGACGATATCGGGAATGGCGGACCGAGTTACCCGTTCATCAGGAGATCCGAGATTCTCGCAAATATAGGCGGTAAAGTAAGTTACCCCTTTCGCGAGGAGGGCTTCGGCTAGTTTTTGCGGTGGGGTTTCTTCGGAGGTGAAGACACCGACTTTTTCGGCGGTTCGGATTCGTTCGACGACGCGATCGATCGGTTGGGTTGCGAGATTTGTCAGATAGGCTTCGTCCCAGCTTTCCTTGACGCGAGCAAAGGCGAGTTGCATGCTGCTGACGTGGGGAAGGACATCGAAGCGATCTTTGCCGAGTCGATCGCAGAGGAAACGAGCAGTGCCGTAGAAAAGTGGGTCGCCACTTGCGAGAACGACCGTTCCTGGTCCAGACTGATCGATGGTGTTCGCGAGTCGATCGAGATCGGAGCCAATTGTTTCCTGAGGTCCACTATGCTCGGGGAATCTGGCCAGCAGCGATGCGGGACCGACGAGCAGTTTCGCGTTGCGAATGATCTCGTTAGCGTGTTGAGTCAAGCCGGGCGCGCCATCATCTCCGATGCCGACGATGGTGATCTTGTTATTTTTCATGGAAACAGTCCGCGCGCAGAGCGACATCAACAGGGGTCTACCACTAGATGTAGTCGAAGATGCTCAGTTTAGAGTTATTCGCCAATAACTTCAAACCCGCTTCGTAGGCAACCTGTCGAGCGTTGAGTTCGGTGATGACCGAAGCCATGTCAGCATCCAGGTTTTCCGATTCTGCTGCTTTGAGTTCGTTCTGTCGGTCTTCGTGGTTGCGTTGGATATCATCGATCTGTTGAAGAGAGATACCGAGGGAGCCTCGGCTTCCGGAGAGGCGATCAAGATCTTCATCGAGTAAATTGGAAGCGCGGGCGATTTGCCCGGCATCGTTCTTCGTGATCGCTTCGCGCAGCCTCAGGAGCGAATTGAAAACACCACGGACTTCCTGAGGATTGGGATCCGTTCCGACAATTTGCGATCCATTGAGGGACAGTACACCATCGTGGCGGTCTAGACCCGGGGGAATCAAGCCAAGATCCCATGCGGCTTGGCTGCCTCGCAATGCGTAGATAGAAATAGGTACAGGAGTCGCGGTGCCATCTGGCGCAGGAGGACTGGAGAGAGTCAGTCCATTACCGACGCTGTTGAGGGACATGGTTATTTTTAATGTGGATGTTTGGTTTTGGACGTTGGAATTAACCTTGTCCATAACATCCTGAATCGTGGTCGATCCGGTGAGATCGACGGAGAATGTCGATCCATCGGATCGGGTGAGAACAATTTCCGCACCATCCCCGATGCTGACACCTCGACCGTGATTGAGTTGGTCCAGTCGTGTTTGCGCTGTTAAGGTTCGTATTCCTAGCCGTTCGGCGAGTTGTCCTCCATTCTCACCGATCGAGAAATCCGACCCACTTTCGGTGGATCGCAAACGAATACTCTGTCCATCCGCGGTAATATCCGCTCGAATCGAAGCCCCCGACCTATGGATTGCATTAAATACGTCCTCGAGTGTCTCTGCAGTACCGATGGTGATGGTGTAGGTTCGGTTTCCTTGCGTGATACGGAAACCTTCTGTTGCGTTGAAGCCAGCACCATCGATCAACTGGGATAGCTTCGTAGTCAATCGCAGAATCGGATTGAGTTTTCCGCCATCGATCGGCAATGTGGGTGCGGGAACATTGGTAGCAATGCCGAGTTCAGTCGCCGTCTGACCGGTACCAACGTCGGAGATTCGCAAAACACCGGGAAGTCCATCGGCATAATCGACACGCAGCGTGCCATTGGTTTGGAGCGAGAGCGTAACATCCCTGCCGCTAAGCTTTACCTTACCATTTACCTTGTCGAGGATATCCTTGATCGATGACGCATTTGCCGTATCAACCGTGACCGTCTCGACACCATCGGTGAATCCTATTGCACCCGGTGAAACGCCGTTCCCTAGGTTCAAATCAGCAAGTCTCGTCAAGGGAACGGGGGCTGGGGACAGGTTTGCTGTGGAGACAACGCTGGTGCTCATCAGTCCCAAAGCTTTTTGTCCGGTAACATTGTGAGCCATGTACTGCCCATCATCGGCGATGCTGAGCAGGCTGTTGTCATTCCCTTGGAACTGGACCAGATCACGGTTGAGGGCGACGGTACTCGTTGAAACATTGCCACCGCTGAATAGATATCGGTCTTGGTATTTTGTATTCGCTGTCGAGAGCAATCGATTGATCGAAGAGTTGACTTCGGTGAGCATCCCTTGACGCTCTTCGTCCGAGATCACATTGCTGCTCGCGGCAACGCTCAGCCCTCGCATGTCGGTGATCACATTTTGAATATTCGCGAGGTTTGCTTCAGTGGCGTTCAGGAATTGGGTTGAGGACTGCAGATTGACGAGCGCCTGATCTCGAAACTCTTGTTCTCGCTGCAACCCGATGACGCGTATCGCAGCGGTTGGATCGTCACTGGGGGCGAGGATGCGCCTGCCCGTAGCGAGCTCATCTTGCAATCGCGTAATCCCGATTTTGCCGGCTTGCACTTGATAGAGGGTGCGATACCGCGACTGGGCATCGCTGGTACGACCTGCAACGACGGGATAGAAGGAGTTGAGCATAGATCACGCTTGCAAAAATTTCGGCTACACGAGTTCCACAAGGGTTTGAAGCATTTCCGTCGCGGCGGCAATCACACGGCTGGTGGCTTGAAAAGCCCGTTGGAAAAGCATCATTTTGATCGCTTCCTCGTCGAGATTGACCCCTGAAATACCTAGATGCTGGGCTTCAAGTGATTGCTTGAAATTCCTCAGCCCATCGGCGATCCCTTTCTGCTCGTTGATGGAGCGAGTCGTATCGGCAATCATTCCGTCATAGACTCCATTCAGGCTCAAGCCACCGAGTAGGTCGTTAGCTTTCGTAAAGGCCTCAGCAATTCGGATCGCATTATCGCCTCCGTTACCGATGCCCTTCAGACTTACGGCGACTTGGGACGGATTCTGAACGAGGGTTGGGCGTACTTCGATATCCGACGAATTATTACCGCGAAAGAAGGTGTTGATGCCGAGTGCGGCTAATGCACCGCTTGTGTCGTTCGAAAAGCTAAACTTGATAGCTTCCGAATCACTTTTGATCTGAATGTGTCCATCGTTGGTGATGGTCGCTGCTAATCCGTCGATCGCATCGATGGAGTCTACCAATTGTTTTGGGGTTGTATCGTCGGAGAGGCCGAGCTGGCGTACCGGGATGTCGAAAGTCTTAGCGGCATTGGTTCGGGAATCGGTTACGGTGATCGTGAACGATCCATTGTCAATGCTAAGTTCGGGGTTGGATTGTTCGAGCGGCAGGTACGTGGGACCGACGGTGGCCTCCGAAACCAAATCGCGAAAGCCAACAGTACCTTGGCCTTGGGAGTGGATTCGGTTCACAACATTGATCAAATCCTTGGCCATTTTATCAAGGTTGTATTTCATACCCCCTGGTTTCCAAGGTGCGGCGGTGTCGTAAAGACCGCGGAGGCGGCCAGCACTGATATCCAACGCAGTTTCCGTGTCCGTGAACTGAACTTCGGTTTTGTTCTCATTGAATGGCGAAGTGACAACCTTTACGTCTCTGCGATTCGCGCCGGAGAGCAAAAAGTCCCCACCGATAAAAACCGATACGGACCCGTTGGTTTGTTCAGAAACGTTGATATTGACGATGGTTGCGAGTTCGTCGAGAGCCTTGAGTCGCTCATCTCGGAGACCGACGGCATCGGAGTGCGATGTCCGACCACCTTCGAGTTCCATAATTCGAACATTGAGTTTCGCGATACTGTTCGACAATCGATTGATATCGTCGGCTGCCGAGTAGATGCCTTGCCGGTTTTTCTCGGCAGCGCTGAGGACGCTTTCGGAAAGTCCCCGTAGCTGGTTCGATAATTCCTGTCCGCGTTGCAGAGCCATCGCCCGCATCGCTTCATTTCCAGGTTGGTTCGAGATCTCCTGAAATGCGTTTGAAAACCGGTTGAGCATCGACGAAAAGTCTCTGGTTGACAGTTCGTTGAGCAAACTCTCGGTTTGCTGATTGCTCGATTCCAGTTGCTCTTGGTAGGAGACTTCGCTCGTGGCGCTCCGCAATCGATCCAAGACGAGATTGTCCACCTTCTGCTGGACACCGATGGCCAGAACCCCCTGGCCGATGATCACGTCCCCAGCGCGGTATCCCTGCGCAGGAGTTTGTATCAACTCCTGCCGGATGTAGCCGGGTGTGTTGGCGTTGGCGATGTTGTTGCCAACAACCTGCAATCCGATTTGATTGACGCGGAGTGCGTTGGATGAACTTTGGACTGCACCGAATAGTGACACGTTTCGTCATCTCCGCATAAGGGAAGGGTCAGGCTGCTTCGTTCACCATGAATCCTCCCTCATGGGAGCTCGATTCTGTCGGTGAATACGTGGCGTTGGCCGAGCGACCGGTCGCCAGGATCCGTATCATTTCAGATACGAATTCTCGAGACTGGAAGGCGCTGACCCATAAGCTCATGCTGAGCTGCTGGATTCGGTTCAACTGGTTTTCGAGAGACTGGATCCGATGGGTCCATAGGGCTGGCCATTGGGAGTCAAGCTGCCGTGAAAGCTCTCTGAAATTGGCCGCGTTGTAGCCAAGTTCTCGGGCTTGTTCGAGCAATTGCTGTCGGGTCTGTTTGTCTCTGGCAATGTCCCGTTGAACTTCTTCTCCGGACACACAAAGGAGGAGGATGTTTTGTTGATCCCCTCGCAAATACGATGCTCGCAGTTCGCACAGGAGCTTTTCCCAACGGTCCAAGGTTGACGCGAACTGATCCAACCAGTTTCCGATGTCGTGAACGATCACAGGAACCATATCGAGATCTTTTGTAGGAGTAGTGCGAATGAGATGATATCCGACGTCGGTGATATCTCAGGAAACGGAGAGGACCGCGGCAAAGAGCCGCGGTGCACTCCATGGTTTTCTGGGATCACTTTCTTACGCTGGCTCGTTAGAACGAGAAGCTGACTCCGAGGTCCAACCCGTGCAGGAAGTAGGATTCCAGATTGAAGTTGGGAAGCGGAGTTGTCGTTGTCTGGGTTGGGATCGCGAGAGCATCGATGTTCTTATCGATTTGGCTGGTCGCCATCGCAACTTGAGGAAGAACGATTAAGGAGTATCCAACACCTAATTGGGCACGACCAAGTTGGTAACGCATCCTCGCATTCATTTCAGGGATGAATGTGAAGCTATTGCGCGTGATCGTTCCGATGTTGCTGTTCTGAGCGAACAGTCCACGGTTTTGGTTGTCAGGAACTGCTGGAGGCGGAGGTACTTGGCTGTACGTACCCGAGATGATGCTCGTCGACTCCATGTCCCCCATTGCGATTTTGCCCAGCAAGCTAAATCCGACTCGGCCTCGACGCATATCGTTCATCAAACCGATATGACCACCGTGAAAGGTGTTTTTCGTAGAGAACTGATCGGTGATCGAGGTTACGGTTCCAACGGGTGGCGGAGCATCTGTCCAACCGTCGAGCACCGAAGAACTCAAGCGATATCCGGAGTCGAGTCGAAGGAATGTGTATCCACCGATGAGGTCGGTGCGGTTGTTGCGATCCCCAATCAAAAGGGCTCGTCCGTAGAGTTCGCCCGAGAAGGTGTCGATTTCATTCGCAACAGTGATTGTGCCGGTATTCGCACCGACGACTCCACGGTCGAGGTTCACAATGTAGGCATCTGGCTGATTCAGACTCGTGTTGAAAAACCCGATCCCCGTCGAGTTACCACCGTTGGTAAACGTCTGCGTTGTGCCGTTGCTGAGCATTCCCCAAGCCCGACCGCCGAAACCGTAGTTTTCACAGTCATCGAGCCAGAACCCAAGGTTGGCTCGGAGGCCAACCAGAAGGTCGTTCCCAACGGGATGGTCCAGTCCGCCTCCGATAACGTTCGTTGGCAGGACTGTCGGTGAACTGCCTCCGAGGATCGCGGGTGCATTGGTTTGGCTTCGTCCCCACCACAGGAGCGTGTCCAAGTCAGCCCAACCTAAGCCACCTCGGGATGCCGAAGATGGTGCACAGGTCGTATTGCCATCGGAGTAAGACATCGCGGAGCCCAAGGTATTCGCCGAATACGCTCCAGCGTTGGTCGTGGCTACGGGCAAGTCACTGCCTGAGCCAACGATTCCGTGTCCCGCTCCTGCGTCGGCGGCCACATCCGATGGGCTGGCGATTTGGTCTGGGGACGATTGATCCGTAAGCCGGCCGGCAGAACCGTTGTCGGATACGGATGGTACGGCGATGTTTGAAACATCGTTTTGTGCCCCGCTATCTCCGATCCGGCCCACGTTGGAACGCGCTGCGAATCTGGAATCGTCTTGACCCATTGCGGACGTACCTGCTCCACAAAGAGAGGCCACAATGAGGGTGAGGGTTTTTCGATTCATTCTCATAGTACATTCTCGCTAAGCGTTGGCTTGCTTACCTTTCGCGTATTAGGATCGGTTGATACACGCCTAAGCTAAGAAAAAAAAGGAACAACAGGATTATTCTTCCTATCTTTCCCAAACTGTCTTTTGGGGCTTTGGGAGGTTGGCTTGTACGCTCACCCAAAGAGGAACTGGCCTGCTCTAGAAAGTCAGGACGAAAATCGTTTTGTTGCGTAGAATCAAGCGATCTGCAGCGTTCTGTTGGGGCGACCAACTGGGCGATGTGGTAACGTTTTGTTCCGCAATGACTCGATGACGCAATCGTTGGTCCGGCGATCCAACTTCGCTCGAGCTAACAACGCTGGTTAGTTTTCTGAAAAAAAGACTTTGCAGGCAAATCCATGGCTCCAACCTCAGACACAACGACCCATGTGAACACGGGGCCTACGAAACCGACGCTCCAGCTTCCCTACCGTCCGTTCGTCGCCGCTGGTTGGAAGATTCCCGGCGTGGGCCGCTACAAGATCAACGAATGGATGGAAAAAGCTCGGGCGGTAAACATGCTCGAGGAGGGCCGACGCCAGTTGACTGATCCGCAACTGCGGAAAGAAGCGCTGTCGCTTGTTTACCGAGCCAAAAGTGGTGAGCCTCTCGGGGCGTTGCTACCCGAAACCTACTCGTTGATTCGCGAGGCTGGGCGGAGGCGGCTGAACATGCGTCATTATGATGTCCAAATCTTTGGCGGGGTTTGTTTGTTCGATGGTTGCATCGCCGAGATGCAAACAGGGGAGGGAAAGACACTAACAGCGACCTTGCCGTTGATCCTGCATTCGTTGCAGGGAAAAGGGGCGCACCTGGCCACGGTCAACGATTACCTTGCCCAACGCGATGCCCAATGGATGAAACCGTTGTACGACGCACTCGGATTGAAAGTTGGAATCGTACTGACCGACCACAATCAGGATGAGCGACGCAAGGCATACAGCGCTGACGTTACCTATGGTACGGCGAAAGAGTTCGGATTCGACTTTCTTAGAGATCGCTTGTTGATGCGTGCCCAAGGGAGAGCGGTCGATGACTTTCTCGGGGCTGGTTCCCATCAACGTTGGAGTTCGACAGGTGAGCAACCCGTCCAACGCGGGATGCATTTCGCCCTGGTCGATGAGGCAGACAGTATTCTCATTGACGAGGCGAGAACGCCACTCATCATCGGGTCCTTGGGCGACGAGGCTCGCGAAGCGGTCATCGCAACATTTCGATGGGCAGCGGAGCATGCTTCGGAGTTCGTCTACAAAGAAGACTTCACCATCGAGGAAGACTCCCGCAAAATCGAATTGACGGCGCGCGGGAGGCAACGGGTTCGAGCCTTGCCTCGGCCGGACAATATTCGCTTGGTGGCTCTCGTCGATCTCTACGAATACATCGAACGCTCCGTAAAAGTACTCCGCGATTTTCACCTCGACCGCCAATACGTGATCATTGACGGCGAAGTTGTCATCGTAGATGAGTTCACGGGACGGCTCGCCGAAGGCAGAAAATGGAGGGATGGGATCCACCAGGCGGTCGAGGCTCAAGCAGGCGTTGAAGTCAGTGTTCCAACAGGCCAAGCGGCTCGCATTACGGTCCAAGATCTTTTCCTGCGTTACAAAGCACTAGCTGGGATGACTGGTACCGCTGCGACGAGTGCCGGGGAGCTGCGGCGTATCTACAAAACGCCTGTCATTCAAGTACCCACCAACCGCCCTCCGCAGCGGAAGCGTCTTCCCGATATCGTGTGCGCCGACATGATGGATAAATTCGAGAGAATTGTCCAAGAGGTCATGCAAGTCCACTCGTTGGGGCGACCGGTTTTGATCGGGACCAGATCCATCGATAAGTCCAACATTCTTGCGCAAATGCTTCGGGATCAAGGACTCGCGGTTCAAGTGCTCAACGCCAACGAGATCGAGCGCGAAGCCGAAATCGTAAGCTTGGCCGGACAAAAAGGCCAAATCACTGTGGCTACCAACATGGCTGGACGAGGTACCGACGTGAAACTCGAGGATAGCATCCGGGCTATCGGAGGGATGATGGTCATCTGCACAGAACTTCACGATGCGGCTCGTATCGACCGCCAGTTGATCGGTCGTTGCGGTCGCCAAGGGGACCCGGGAACCTACCGCCAATACTTGGCCCTGGACGACGATATTCTGCGGAATGGTTTTGGTCTTAAAGCCGCCGACCGCTACCAGGAAATCGGAAAAACCAAGCAATTCAACAACGCTTACGCTCGTCTGTTCCGCAGAGCCCAACGCAAGGTCGAGCGGAAGCACTTTCGAGATCGGATGGCACTGCTATACCACGAAAAAGAACGGACTAAAATCCAACGGGAGATGGGGCAAGACCCCTACTTGGATACGGCCGAATAGTCGCCACGATAATTCTTGTGGTCAAAACCTGAAACTTAAGAGCCCTTCCGAGTACACTAGGGGCACGCAATGGCTATTGGCTGTTCTCGCGGCATGAGCGCGCCGTCGTTCACCTCCTACGATGGTAACGGCTACCGTACCATGTGCGACGAACGGTAACGCATGGGATCGGCCGCACTCGTATCCTGCTTGACACTATTTAACATTGTTTTCCTGACGACGTTGGAATGACCACTATCGAAACCGAACCATCCTTGAGCCACATCGGCTTGATGCAGCCATCGCTGCGTAAGGGATCCTATGGTTTTTTGGTATGCCCCAATCCTATCGTCGACACATTTGTGGCTGGGCTTGAGAACCAAGGTGCATTCGAGTGTGTGAACCCGGAGTCGATCTCCCAATTGACCCAGCGTTCGCCTGTTTTGTTCACGGGCAGTAGCGGCACTGGAAAAACCTCGCTGGCTGCGACGGTGGCGTCCTTGTGGATGAACGAAGGATCCAATCGACGCATCACCATGACCAGCGGTGCTGAGTTTAGCCGCTCCCTGACACGCGCGATCAAAGCCGATGACATGGAGCGCTTTCGCCAAGTCCATCGGGATTGCGATTGCTTGCTACTCGACAACCTTCACGAGCTTGTTGGCAAACCGGTCGCTCAAGAAGAATTGGTTCATACGCTCGATCATCTCGTTTCCGAAAGTAAGCTTGTGTTGCTTACGTCGAGCGAATTAGCACCGCTCGTCCAAGGTCTCTCGTCGGCCTTGGTCAGTCGTGTCGGCAGCGGGCACAGCATAGCATTGAGGCCTCCAGGTAGTTCCGCAAGGAGAGCGATCCTGCATCTCTTGGCGTCCCAGTCCAATCAAAAGATTGCTCCAGATGTTCTTGACCGATTTGCTGCTGAGGTCCCCGATGAAACCACCGCGTTGCAGCTTCGAGGGCTCTTAATCCGCTGGGCACACCAGGTGAGGAACGATGTCGAGAAAAATCCTCGACCTGCACGAATGATTTCGAAAATCCTCGATTCGCAATCGACCTCGCCCGCATCCTGCGAGGAGATCGCCAGGTGTGTAACGCGAGAAATGAATGTCAATATGGAAACCTTGATCGGCCCATTGCGCAAATCGAGTGTCGTGAGGGCTCGAGGCTTAGCCATGCTGCTCATGCGGCAACTGACCCAAGAATCGTACGAGACGATCGGCGGATTCT
Source organism: Pirellula sp. (assembly GCA_046318275.1). GTDB lineage: Bacteria > Planctomycetota > Planctomycetia > Pirellulales > Pirellulaceae > JBKCUI01. The sequence continues at coordinate 32,283 of JBKCUW010000132.1, forward strand.
TTTCCGGAAGAGACCACACTACAGTGATGCATGCCTGCAGGAAGACCGAAGGCGACCTCGGTAGCGACACGGAGCTAAGCCGAATCCACGACCGAATTCGCGCTCGCTTTCTTCGCAACGGGTAACCCACGGATTTTCAATCGCAGGCATTGAGCATTCACGCCGAGCAGCACTCTCCCCTGAGGTGGCGCAATTTTTCCGGTTGTCGATTATCATCATGTGCCAGTGATTATCATGGTACCGTTCCATCGGGATTGCCCGTGAAGCTTGCCAGCGATAGCTTTGGGATGCATTTCCCTAATGTATGGCCCTAATGCATGGCCCCGATGCACCCTCCGACCTTACATCCTTCCGTACTTCCTCCCCCACCCACTCGTCACCATGGTGACCCGAAAATCTATGAAGTCATCCGTCTCGCGATCATGCATTTTGTCTACGAATAGTGTGCGAGGTTCTACCGTCAGCAGAACATCTAATCGCGCTGGCTCGGGTTTTGAAGGACTCAAGCAATTCCGAGCGAGAACCTTGCAGGCTGCAACCAGGGGCTCCTGTGCTGCTTCATTGGTCCTGGGTTTTTTCAGCGCGTTGGGTACAACGGGGCACGGCTTCGCGATGGCCGAGGAGGGCTTTGACCCCGCAAGGCTCGAGAAGACGACGGTTGTCTCCGGGCTAACTCAACCGATGGAAATGGCTATCGCTCCCGACGGAACGATTTATCTGATCGAACTCGCAGGACAGATCAAAGCCATCGATCCCGCGACCAACATTGTCAAGCCGGTTGGTCAAATCTCGGTCACCACCGCCCAGGAAAATGGGTTGATCGGCATTGCGCTTGACCCGCAGTTTGCGAAGAACCGCTGGATGTACCTTCAGTACTCTCCGCCGGAGTACTCTGGTCAGCATATCAGTCGTTTTCATGTTCGAGAGGACGGAACGATCGACATGGAGTCCGAAGTCCTATTGATGAAGTACGAAGAGCAGCGCCAGGAATGCTGCCACCATGCTGGTTCCATGGAGTTCGGGCCTGATGGTTGTCTCTACATTGGCACCGGGGACAATACCAATCCGTTTGGGGATTCCCAGGGCTTTGCGCCGATCGACGAGCGCGATGCGAAAGGGGCATTCAATGCCTTGCGAACTTCGGCCAACACAAAGAGCTACAACGGAAAAGTTTTGCGTATCAAACCTCTGCCTGAGGGAGGATATGCGATTCCAGAGGGGAATCTTTTCCCTCGAGACGGATCGATCGGGCACCCTGAAATTTATGTGATGGGGTGCCGTAATCCCTGGAGACTCAACGTCGACCAACGTACTGGTTTTCTGTATTGGGGAGATGTTGGTCCCGATGCTGGCGGCGATGGACAGCGCGGACCTCGCGGCTATGACGAAGTGAACCAAGCTAAAAAGGCCGGAAACTTTGGCTGGCCTCTGTTCATTGGGAATAACCGTCCATACTTGCAAGTTGACTTCGCAAACGGTGCGATCGGCGATGCATTCGATCCACTCAAGCCTCGTAATTTCTCTCGATTCAACACCGGCTCCGAAGAATTGCCTCCAGCGCAACCGGCGTGGGTCTACTATCCGGCCGGTGAGACCAAAGAGTTCCCAGTGGTGGGTTCGGGCGGCAGAACCGCATGTGCGGGACCCACCTACTATTTCGACCCAAATCTAAAGTCGGAAACAAAATTCCCGGCCGCATTTGATAGGACTGTTTTCATTTACGAATGGTCTCGCAATTGGATCATTGCGGTCCATCTCAATGAAGATTCCAGCATCGCATCGATGGAGCGCTTCATGCCCAACGATGCGTTCATTCGACCGATCGACTTGCAGTTCGATGCCAGCGGTTCCCTCTACATCATCGAGTATGGTGAAACATGGGGAGTCAATCCGGACGCGAAACTGGTACGAGTCGATTACCGAAGTGGCAATCGAGCGCCCCGAGCGAAGATCGCTGCGAACGGTGTCTCGGGCCGCGAACCCCTGACCCTCACTTTTTCCGCAGCGGAATCCAGCGATAAAGATGGGGACTCGCTTTCATTTGTATGGAAAAGTGTCAATTCTGCAGACTCGAAACAAACTCAAGTTCTCGGGGACCGAAAGGAAGTGGAATGGACGTTTGAACGGCCAGGAGTTTACAACGTTCTAGTTGAAGTCACGGATCCTAGCGGCGCGAAAGATACGGCGGTGGTTCCCGTAATCGTCGGTAACTCGGTTCCTCAAGTCCGATTCGTGGAACCGAGGGATGGGGATTTCTACAACCCCGGCGAAAAGGTCTCCTACCAAGTGACTGTGACCGATTTGGAGGATGGTACGAGCGATCCCGAAGTTGTGGATAAATCGGACTTGGAATTTATTGATGCTTCTGCTCCTGATCGTGTTAGCATTCAAGCCAACATGGTTGCCTCGGGGGGCTCGACAAGCAAGGAAGACAATAGCCCTCCCGGATTGAAGCTCATGCGAGGAAGCGATTGCTTCAATTGCCATGCACTCGATCGAGCTATCGTTGGTCCTTCATTCCTCGACGTGGCCAACAAATACCGAGATCAAGCTGGTGCTATGCAGACATCCATCGATCGGGTTCTCAAAGGATCCACGGGAGTTTGGGGGAAAGTAGCAATGCTTCCTCATGCCCAGCATACGCCCGAACAAGTCGCATTGATGGTCGGTTGGGTTTATTCAGCGCAACCCGATCCGACTTCGCAAAACATGCGTGGGATGAAAAACCAAATCGATTTGACCGAGAAAGCGGAGAACGCAGGGGCGAGCCTGCGTTTGACAGCCCGTTACCAAGACCTCGGACGGGAAATGATTCCCTCTTTGGTTGGATCGACGACCATTGAGCTGCGCCCGCGTTTGCGTGAAGCGGAAACCGCCGATCAAATCCGTGGTATGAAAGAGCTCGGTTCGCACAGCGCTGGCAACGGAAAATTCCTGGGCGCCATCGATCACGGCCACTACTTCATGCTTCGAGATATTCCTTTGTCGGAAGTCCGCAAAATGACGTTCCGAGTTGCCTCGGCAGGTGGCGGAGGGGATATTGTCGTCCATGCTGGCGCCATCGATGGCCCGGTGATTGCCAAGGTTCACGTGAACGTTAATGGTAACTGGGAAGATTGGTACGAAGTGTCCTCGGATGTTTCTGACGCACCGAAACGGAGCGATATTTACTTCCAATGCATCAACCCGGATAAACCCGGCGGATTGATGAACATCGATTCCATTCGATTTGAGAAGTAACCCTGCGTTGGTCAGCGAGAAGCTACGGAGCCACATTGGAAATCTACTGCCGGAACTGAGCTGAAATACGGCGAGTTCCGCTCTGCTATTTAGCCTGCTATTCAGTCTGCTATTTAGGCCGTACTAATACTTAGTCCGTGCTAGACGGTACGTTTCATTTCTTTCCAAACATCGCGGATGATGTCGTCGAGCGAGTAGGTTGGCTCGTATCCGATCGCATGGCGGATACGAGTCAAGTCGGGCACCCGACGCCGGATGTCTTCAAAGTCTTCGTCGTAGGCTTGAGCATACGATTGAAATTCTATGGTAGCGGCAGGATTCACGATTTGGACAACGCGTTTGGCCATCTCCAAAATGGAAATCGGCTTGTCGGATCCAATATTGTAGATTTTGCCAAAGGCCTCTGGGGTAGACATCAACCGAACCACTGCGGAGACAACATCGGCCACATGCGCGAAACAGCGTTCTTGCCGGCCGTCGTCATGCACCATCAACGGACGGCCTTGCATGGCTGCCGCAACAAACCGTGGCAATACCATCCCATAGGCCCCGGACTGACGCGGTCCAACGACATTGAAAAACCGCCCGATCACGATCTTCATTCCTAGCTCGCGAACGCAAGCTAGGCACAGAAACTCGTCGATGGCTTTGCTAGCCCCATAGCTCCAACGAGGTTTCGTTGTCGCACCAAAAACGAGATCGTCGTTTTCATTCCAAATTGGCTTTGGGTTCTTGCCGTACACCTCGCTGGTGCTGGCGAGAAATAGTGGAACCTCTCTGCCTGATTGATGCTGCCGTCGCAGTTCCTCGAGGAGCAACTGCGTGGGGTAAATGTTCCTGTGGATCGTTTCGGTTGGCTGCTTGGCAATGAGAGCCACACCGACCGCTGCGGCCAAATGATACACCGCATCCACCCCGCGGCATGCCTCGCGCACGCGGTCGGTATCCCCCATGTCTCCTTGGATCAGTACCAAATTAGGGTTAGAGGTAACGCTCTCGAGATTCCGCCGCGCCCCTGTGCTGAAATCGTCGATGACCACGACCTCGTGCCCCTCGCTCAGGAACCGCTCGGTCAAATGCGAACCGATAAAACCACCACCACCCGTAACGAGAAAACGCATGCAGCACGCAACAAGGAATTAGGAGACGCCGAAATGAGACTTGCTAGCAACTCACCCATTCTACTCGAATCCCATTCGGAGGCACCTTGGGTTCGCAGGCAACCCCCCGCCCAAATGATAAACTTTGCCACCTTTTCTAGTTATGCCGTCAAAGGGTGCTAGCTGCCGGGAATCGTTTCACGCAAACCTGGCAAACTTTCCGATTCATGATTCCTGGGGTAAATTATCACCCTGCGTTGCGCTTCGCTCCGGGCGATGAGGACGCAGTTAAACGTTGGTCGGTATTGCACGGTGCTGTCTCGCGGGAACGTTATGTCAAAAGTCAACAATCGCAATCTTCAACAGTACACGCTCGTCCAGAGGAGCCTCCTGCGCAGGAGCAATGGGGCGAAGAGCAGAAACGCAGGCCAACAATCCAATGCGCGCAGCGATTCGTGGCGATTGATTCGTCGCGGATTGTTCGCTGCGATTTTAAGTTCCACTTGGATCTCTACGGCCGACGCACAAGTAAATCAAAAGCAACCGCCGTCCCAGACGAAACAGCCCCCGGCTCAGACCAAGCAACCTGGTTCGACCGTCCGCAAAATGTCGGAGCAGGAAAAGAAGGTTGAGCGGGCACGTTCGTTGTACGCGGACGCTGCCAACGCCCAGAACAACGGGGCTTATTCGGTTGCGATTGAGCTCTGGAATAAGCTGATCGCTGAACATCCCGACCAGCCTCTGGTTTCGAGCGCTCGATACTTCCTGGGTGTTTGTTACCAAGAACAAGAAAACCCCGACTATCCTAAAGCGATTGCGGCATTCCGAAAAGCGCTCGAGGACAGCAACCTCAAGGAACGCGAGGAGTCGCTCAACAATTTAGGTTGGTGTCTCTATCAGTCGGGAATCGCTGATGGCAAGACGGATCAAGCGATGCTGACGGATGCCTCAAAAACGTTCGCAGCGCTTCTTGAAAAATACCCCGATAGTAGTGTTGCGGACAAAGCGATGTTCTATGCGGGTGAATCCGAGTCTCGACTCGGTAATCTCGATAAAGCCATCAGCTACTACAACCAACTCGTTCAGAGCCGAGCTCTGGCTCAGTCTCCTATTCGCCCAGATGCGATGTTCGCGCTCGGGTTTTCCTACGAAGAGGCAAAGCAACCGAAACTCGCTGCCGAAACGTATGAGGCTTTTCTCGCTGCATACCCGAAGAACCCTCAAGGCATCGATGCCAATATTCGTTTAGCGGAACTCTCGCTCCAAGGAAATCGTGCCGAACAAGCGGTCGCGCTGTTTGCGAAAGTGATTCAGATGCCGGAGTTTAAAGGTACTCCACTGGCAGATTACGTTTACTATCGGTACGCATTCGCACTGGCGAAGACTGGCCAATTTGCTCAGTCGGCTCAAGCGTATCAAAAGCTTTCGGAGTTGTTTCCAAAGTCCCAGTACGCCATGAACGCTGCGCTCGCAACTGGCCAAACGTTGATGCGGGACAAGAAGTACGACGATGCTTTGAGATCGTTTGAAAGGTTGCTATCTACCAAAGACGAACGGGCCGCCGAGGCCTCGCACTGGATTTGCCAAATCGCAATCTTGCAAAATCGTCCCAAGGATGCAGTTCCTGTCGCGAGGGAAGCATTGGATTGGGCTTCGAAATGGGATGCAAAATCTCTGTCCCCGTCCGCGAAGAACATGATCGCGATGCTCAAGATGGATTTAGCGGACGGGCTTTATGCTACTGCGGATGGAAAAGCGGAAGCACGCAAGCTCTACGAACAGATCGCAGTCGAATACATGGATCTGCCCGTTTCTCCTCGAGCCACGTACAACGCCGCCTTTGCTGCGCTGCAAGCGGGCGACCACGCGGAAGCACAACGGTGGAGCGAGGCATTCGCAAAAAGGTTCGCTAACGACGATTTGGCTTCGGACGTCGCTTACGTTCGCGCCGAATCAATGCTGCAACTTTCTCAGCCCGAAGCCGCAGCGACGGCATTTGAACAGTTGATCAACTCCGCAAGCAATCATCCGTCGGTTCCTGCTTGGGAATTGCGATTGGCGACAGCGCTTTACCTTGCTGGTCAATTTGATAAGTCCATTGAGCAAGCGGCAAAGACGCTCAACCGAAATCCAGATCCTTCGACCCGCGCCGAGGCTTTGTTTGTCCAAGGCGCTTCGTTCCTTAAGCTCCAAAAACTTCCGGAGTCGATCAAAGCGCTCAACGATTCGATGGCGGCGAATGCTGCTTGGGCTCAAGCCGACGAAGTTCTATTGCTGCTCGCCCAAGCACTCGATGCCAACCAAGATAAGGAAAACGCAAAGAAGACTCTCGAGAGGTTGCTCAAGGACTTTCCGAACTCGCGATTCCGCCAGCAAGCTGAGTTTCGACTGGGGCAACTCTCTGCGTTCGCCGGACGGTATCAAGACGCAGTGGTGTGGTTCGATAAGGTCCTCGCTCAATCCACCGATCCTACGCTGCTCGATTACGTGCGCTATGACAAAGCGTTTGTTTTGATCCAAGACAATCAGTTCAATCCTGCGTTGGAGTTGCTCGACACCGTTCTGTCGGCCAGCAAGAACGCAAATCTCGTTCGAGAAGCCAAAATCGCTAAAGGGATTTGCTTGAGGAAAACGGACAAGCCTCAAGAAGCGGTTGCGTTGCTGAGCGAATTGCTGGGAGCCCAAATTCCGGAAGAGTCCCGTCAGAAAGTGCTCTACGAACTGGGGCTTTCGTATGCATTGTCCCAGCAGCCGAAAAATGCAGCCGATGCGTTCGAAAAGATCGTTCAGTCTTTCCCGAATTACAACCTCATCGATCGCGTCTATTTTGAATTGGCATGGGCTTACAAGTCGCTGGGAGATGCCGGCAAGGCAAACGAAAACTTCCTCGTGATCACCGAGCGATTTCCCGATAGCCCACTCGCTGCCGAGTCCTCGTTTCATGTTGGTCAAGCCGAATTCGATAATGCGAAGTTCGATCGGGCGGTAAAGGCGTACACAGTAGCTGCGACCAAAACGGCGAACGCTGAGTTGCAAGAAAAATCGCTTTATAAACTAGGATTGTCGTTGTTCCAGCAAAAGGAGTTCGCCAAGGCATCGCAGCAATTTTCCAAGCAGTTAGATGCATTCCCCAAGGGGGAATTGCAAGTTGATGCAAGATTGATGGTTGCGGAATGCTCCTTTAAACAAGAGCAATTCTCGGCCGCATGGCCTCAATACGAAACCGCTCGCCGTACGCTCGAGTCGATGAGCGATTCGAGTGGGATCAATGACCAAGTAAAAGCGATGATTTACCTTCACGGAGCGCAAGCTGCTCGTGAACTCAAGAAATGGAACGATGTGGATGCCTGGATCGCGCGCATGCAAGCGGTCGTGCCAGGCTCAAATCTCGAGCCGATAGGGAAGTATGAGCAAGCGTTCGCCAAGCAGAATTTGAAGAAGAACGATGAGGCAGTGAAGCTCTACGAGGAAGTCGCGGAGGACCAACGGAATGAATTAGGTGCTAGATCGCGATTCATGATCGGTGAGGTTTATTTCGCCGATCGTAACTTTGCGAAGGCCATTTCGGAGTTTCAAAAGGTGATGTACGGTTACGGCGGTACCCAAGCGCCCGACGATATCAAGAACTGGCAAGCTCGCTCGGCATTCGAGGCTGGACGATGCTCGGAAGTTGTGATTTCGGACCTCTCCGGAGAACGCCGTAAGAAAGCCATTGACAATGCTAAAAAGTTCTACCAGTTCATTGTAGTAAATCACCCGCAGAATAGCTTAGCAAAACAGGCAGCCGAGCAAATCGAAACGCTGAGCAAGTAAACAATGGGCTAATCATTGAGCCGATCGGCCTTGGCCGCAGTTTACGTGAGAAGCTACATGGGGATCCCATCAACCGACACTAACGCGTTTCGGCTTATCAACCGACGCGAAGTGGATCGATCAATTCGGAGTGGGGAACGGCCTACGGTCTTGAACAAGTTGGAAAGAAAATCCGTAGATGACGAATCGGGTGAACATCGATTTCATGTTCTAAGGTTTCCATCACCGATCGTTGTCGCCATAAATTGCATTATTTAGGGCGTGCTTTGTGGGCTTTGAAAAAATCCCACACAGCATCCGTTGCACTCAGCTTATTGCTGGGCTTTCCCACCAAAAAGTTGGGTGCCTGGCCGACTCCACCAGGCCAATGGTGGCCAAGTCCTTCAACGGTGATAAACAAGATCTCTGAATCCTCTCGGCCTGGACCATATATCGTTTTGTGCAAACCGTTGGACGCTTCATCGATGTGCGGTGTTACCGGGCAGTCGAGTGCTTTTACCCAGAGGTCGATAAATGCCTGTACCGGCGGTTTCGGCTGACCGCCCTGATCCCTTCCTCCTATCGCCAGTTTGGGATAGCCACCTTGGATGGGGTTCAGGGAATCCGCTGATCCGGTGATGTAGCAGACCGAAAGTGGATGGGAGGGTTCTGGTTTTTTTGCCCAGCATGTACCTGCGACTGGGGCGATTGCAGCGATGCGCTGGGAGAGTTCAGATCCGACGCGAAATGCCATCGATGCCCCATTCGAAAAACCCGTCACAAAGATGCGTTGGGCGTCGACGGCGTGTTTCTCACTAATCGCGTCGATCACTTCATTGAGGAATGCAACATCGTCCACGTCTTGCTCGGCAGCATGAAATCGACCAGAGCCATCATTCCATGCTTGAGGGTTTTTGCGGAAACTCTGCGGAACGGAATTGTCGGGACGAGTGGCCTCAGGGTAAGCGACCAGGAACGACTCTTTGTCAGCTTTGTCAGACCACCCCGTTTCCTTGGCCGCGTTCAATCCTGTCCCACCGAACCCGTGCAGCATGATGACGAGCGGAGCGGGCTTGGTTCGGTCATAGGAAGTTGGGACGTGCAGGATAAACTCACGGTCTCCCCGATTGGTTGTCACCAGGACCCGAGAATGATGTGCAGGTAACTCGTCGGAAGTGGCGCTGATCGTTCGAGACCAAAACGCAGCGATGGCTAGGATTACGGCGAGAGCAGCGAATGCAGACGGACGTGTTTTCATCGATTCGCTTTCTCGAAGTCATCCCCTCTCCGAACATCACCGCAATGTTCCTGGAAACGCAATCTCGCATGAATCGCTTCGAGTGAACCGTCGCGTGGCCTGCAATTGTTCGTCCAGGTTTTCTTTTTTACACGAATGAGAGTTACGCGATCAGTTCGCGGATGACTCGGCCTTTGGTATCGGTCAGTCGGAAGTCGCGGCCTGCATAGGGGTAAGTCAATTGTTCGTGGTCCAACCCGAGCAGCGCCAGCAGCGTTGCGTGGAAATCGACGACGGGGACGGGGTTCTCGGTCGCTTCGACCCCGAACTCGCCACTGACGCCATAGCGTTGACCTGCCGCGACTCCGCCACCTGCCATCCACAGACTGAACGCTTTGTGATTATGGTCTCGGCCATCCCGACCTTGGGCATACGGAGTACGACCGAACTCGCCGGTCCATACGACGAGAGTCTCATCGAGAAGGCCGCGTTGCTTCAGATCGGTAAGCAATCCATAGAGTGGTCGATCGATCGAAGTGCAGTTATCACTTAGGTTCTTGACCAAGTTATTGTGATGGTCCCAAGCGCCATGAGAGATCTCGATAAATCGGACGCCGGATTCGGCCATTCGACGCGCCATCAAGCACTTGCTTCCAAATGCTTTGGTCTCTTTGCGATCCAGGCCGTAGAGAGCCTTCATCTCCTCGGATTCCGACTTGACATCCATCACCTTTGGAAGCTCCGTCTGCATCCGAAACGCTAGTTCGTACGAATGGATCACACCTTCGATTTCTTGGTCGCCGGAGTCTCGCTCGAGTTTCTTCCGATTCATCGCTTGGATGAAGTCAAGCTCGCGACGCTGACGATCGCTACCGACGATGGGGGCAAGGTTGGAAATCTGGGTTTCATCGACTTCGCGGTTTCCATTGCCAATCCGCATTCCTTGATAGTTCGCGGGCAGGAACGCATTGCCATAATTCTGGGCGCTTCCTGTTGGCCCGATGCTCACGAAGCCTGGCAGGCTTTCGTTTTCGGCACCTAACCCGTAGAGCACCCATGACCCGACGCTCGGTCGCACGAACTGGCTTGTCCCGGTATGCATTCGGATCGTAGCTTGTGGGTGCGCTGGAACGTCCGTTTGCATCGAGTTTACGATGGCCAACGAGTCGGCTGCTTTGGCGAGTTCAGGAAAAAGTTCTGAGATCCAAAGACCGCTTTCGCCGTGCTGAGAAAAAGTCCATGGGGATTTCATCCACTTGCTCCCCGGGCGCGGTCCGGCTTGCCCATCGACTTTAGCCAATGCCGGTTTGTAGTCGAACGTATCTACGTGGGATGGTCCCCCACGCATGCTCAGGAAGATTACGCGTTTGGCGGTTCCGGAGACGTTGGGAGCCGAAGTTGTGCTTCCGGTTGATCGCCGAGATCCGGCCATAGTTTCTTTGGCCAGCATTGCAGAAAACGCCAACCAGCCAAAGCCGCATGCCGTATTTTGGAGAACGCTGCGGCGGTTCAGAAGCAATTGCCTAGTGTTGCAAGTGGACATGATTGGTTTCCTAAATGATCGATTTAAAAACCGGGAGCGGCTAACTATGAAACAACGTGTTTGCGTTTTAATGATTTGATAGCGGTATCAATCCAAATAGCGGAACTCTGCGGTTGCAAAGAGACCGCGGACCATACTCACCCAAGCCGCTTCGCTCGACTCGGATTTGCGAAACAACTCCTCAGCGAGGATGACTTCATCCCCAATCGGTTTTCGCCCGAGGATTGACTCGTAGAGGTAAGTCACCCGTGCATCAAAATTTTCAGAACCTCGACCAGGGATGGTTTCCGTCATTTTTCGAACGACGGCTCCCGCATGGCCAGCAACGGTCTGGTTGTTGAGTAGGTACAGCGATTGCGAGGGAACATTCGTCGATTCGCGAGAACCTTGGACCACCGTGCCATCCGGTAGGTCAAAGAGTTCAAGGACCTCTGGCAGAGAAGCCCGCGGTAGTGGCAAGTAGATCGATCGGCAGATATCGTCGGTGACAACTTCCCCTTTGTTTCGCTTGCGGCCCAAGCTTACGTCGATGCGATTACCGAGGTTTTTCTTTGCCATGGTCGTGCCGTAATGATGATTCACGTCCAAGCGGCCCGCGACATGAAGCATCGCGTCTCGAATCTCTTCCGCTTGTAGGCGACGGCTTTTCGCTCGCCACAGCAGTCGGTTTTCCGGGTCCTTTTCCATTGCACCATCAGTTGTTTGAGAACTGGCCAATTGGTAGGTTCGGCTTGTCGCAATCCGACGGATCATCGCCTTGACATCCCAACCATCCTCCACGAATTGCCTCGATAGGTAATCGAGCAATTCAGGATGAGTGGGTTTGCTCCCCGTTGTACCGAAGTTATCGACACTATCGACGATGCCCTGCCCGAGCATCCAGTACCAAATGCGGTTCACGGCCACACGAGGCGTCAACGGATTCTCTTCACTGGTGATCCACTTCGCCAATTGTAGACGTCCACTGGTATTGTTCGGGATTCGATGAGCTTTGGCGTTTCCGAACAGATTCGGGACCGCACGGGGGATTTTCGCACCAGGCATTCCGATGTCGCCTCGCGAAAAGAATGGGCTGTCCTCAATGATCGGAAATGCAACGCGGCGTTGAACCCCTAGGTAGCGAGCCTTCTTAATGCGTTCTTCGCTTTCCTTTTCAGCCACCTTCGGCTTGTCTTGAACCCCCATCGCTAAATGCCGGACATTTCCTGAATCATCAATCGCCGAGAGTTGTGTTTCAAGCTCCCTCGCCTGGTTCCCGAGTTTCCTCAGTTCTTGCTGCTTGCTACGGTCCACAACACCATTGTTTTTCAATTGTTTCCGTTTGCTCTCGAGCGACTCGATGATCGAGCTGATTTCCTCGCGAAGCTTTTCAAGCTCTCCGCGTTTCTTGGCGATATCGTCGGCGGTGTACGGAAGATCCAATGTTGGAAGTCCGCAATTCGAAGGCAATTCGATCGCATCGGCGCTGTTGCGAGCGTTGTTGCCACCGGAAGCCCCGAAACGTGTGTCGGTCGACAAGAAGATTCCCGCGACCGCGGTGTAGTCCTTTTGGGTGAATGGGTCAAACTTGTGATCATGGCAACGAGCGCAGGCCAGTGTCGTCCCCATGGTGGCTTGAAAGACCGCATCGATCTGTTCATCCGTCTCGTCCACCGCGTATTGTTTCGGATTGTTCTCGTTGATATTTCGAGAGCCGATCGCCAAGAAGCCTGTCGCAATGCATTGCTCAGCGCTTTGTCGATCATTTTCGGCAGGGAGCAAATCACCAGCGATTTGATCGATCAAAAACTGGTCGAAGGGCTTGTTGTTTCGGAACGCATCGATCACCCAATCTCGGTACCGCCACGCTTGGTTGTAGGGAAGATTAACTTCCCGGCCAGTCGATTCACCATACCTGGCAACATCGAGCCAGTGTCGGCCCCATTGCACTCCGTACTGATCGGAATCCAGGAGCCGATCTACAGTTGCAGCGATAACCTGCTGGCGAGGAGTACCGGCTTCAATGGCTTCTGTGAAGCTCTGAAGTTCTTCGGCAGAGGGTGGTAAGCCGATCAGATCGAACGAAAGTCGGCGGAGCAGCGTTTCCGGCGTCGCGTCGTCGGTTCGCTGAACTCCGACTTCCAATTGCTTGGCCAGAATGAAGCGATCGATATCGTTCCATGCCCACTCGCTATCTGATGGCTCAGCATTGGGCGAAGTGCTAACGGCGGGTGCCGAAGGGGATGTGATGGGTTGGTAGGCCCACCACTTTTTGGCCTGCTCGACGAGTTCGTTTCGTGCCAAGCTTGCCCGGACATGTTCCGCTTCTTCGCGAGGGTCCGGTGCACCCATCTTGATCCAGCGGCTTAGCTCCTTGATCTGGGCGTCGTTCAATTTTCCGCCAGCTTCATCGGGCGGCATCGCCAAGTTTGAGTCTCGATACTCGACAGCTCGAACCAACAAACTTTTGGCCGGATCCCCCGCCACGATCGCTGGACCACTCGAACCACCACGCAACAGAGCTTCGCGAGAATCCAGTCTCAGTCCGCCTTCGGCCATGTTCGCATCGAGGGAATGGCATGAGTAACATTTTTCGACGAGGATTGGACGGATTTTGGTCTCGAAATACTGCAGCTCTTGCTTGCTCAGTTTCTTAGCCGGTCCTCCCTGTTTCTCGACTGGTCCCTGTTGGCTAGCCTTGGACTGGTCCTTGTTGCTGGAACCTGAATCGCTGCTGGAACCTGTATCGCTGCTGGAATCTGCATCGCCGCTGGAATCTGCATCGCTAGACGACACATTGCTAGTAGCCGACCGCTCGGTTGCCTTCTTGGGGGCGTTCTCAGAAGGTGGCTTGGGCTCCGTTGTTTGGGACTGCTGAGCCACATTGGATGGCTCCGCGGCCCCTTTCACGACGCCTTTGTTCGTTTTCTTATCAGCCTTCTTTTCTGCTTTGGACTTCGGGGTATTCTGCCCCGCGTTCGAAGTCTCTCGTTTCGCATCGGTACTCGTCGAGTTCGGGGCGCCGGTTGGCTCTTGACTGGCTCGCTCTTGGCCGGGAGGTTCTTGGCCGCGAGTTTCGTGGACAATCACGATTGAGCCCGCGAGGAATGCGAGGCAAACAATGGTTGTTAAAAAGCCTCGCGAGGGGCAAGTGCGGGAGTGGTGCGGCGGTACCTTGCCGAAATCGTTTCGGAGGCGTTTTACGATCAGGAATTGCATAAGCCGAACTCGGAGAGAATGGTTGTGCCTGGAACATAAGGGTAGGCAAACACGGATCGCCAGGGATGGTTTCGGAAAGATTTCTGAAAATTTAGGATATTCTTGATTCAGCGGCTATCTGGCGGTTGGGGGATTCGGGTCATTGCTGGGGTTTTCGCTGAGTTTTCCTCTGTTTTCACGCTTGGCCGTGTCGAACGAGAGGGCTGGCGGATTGCGAGAACTGGGAGTTGGTTTACCATTGGGCCCCTGGGTTTCCCCCGCGTTTCCCGGCTGGGCCCACGATTGCTGGTGGCGTTTTTCTAGGGGCCTGTTTTAGGTTTGAATACTTGAAGATTGGACACTTTGGTGAGCGCAGACCACTCCACAGCAAAAGTTCCCACAGCCCCCAATCCGATGGAAAAGACTCGGGTGGCTATTGTCGGTATGGGGACTGTTGGAACCGGTGTCGCTAAGTTGCTCCTCGATCATGGCGACCGATTGGCTCGCCATGCGGGTCGGATTTTATGGCTTGAAAAGGCCGTCGTCCGGGATTTATCGAAGGATCGAGGCATCGAACTACCCGCTGGGATTTTGACAGAAGATCTGCAAGAAGTTCTACAGAACCCAGAGATCGAAGTCGTCGCTCACCTGATCGGCGGCATTGAACCGGCGCGGACGATCATGCTGCAGTTGCTCGAGGCGGGCAAGGATGTGGTTACCGCGAACAAGGCGCTGCTGGCTCAGCATGGCGAGGAGCTGTTTGACCGCGCGCGATCTTTGGGCCGGACGATTGCATTCGAAGCGAGTGTCGGAGGCGGGATTCCGATCATCGCCAACATCACGCAATGCTTCTCCGCCAACCAAATTGTTTCGCTTCGAGGAATTCTCAACGGGACCAGCAACTACATCATCACCCAAATGTCGGAGAAGGGTGCGGAGTATGCCACGGCCTTGTCCAATGCACAGCGATTGGGGTACGCCGAATTTGATCCGACCATGGATGTCGATGGTAGCGATGCCGCCCAGAAGCTGGCGATTCTAGCTCACCTCGCCTTTGGAGTCCGTGTTCGTTGGCGTGAAATCTATCGGCGTGGTTTAGAAGCTTTCGATCTCGATGACGTACGATATGCCCATCAACTCGGTTATCGAATTCGGTTGATCGCAACGGCCCAGTTAATCGATGAAAACCTGGAGTTGCACGTCTCCCCGACCTTGATTCGGATCGGACGTCCCCTGGCCGAGGTGCGAGGTGCCTACAACGCTATCACCGTCGTTGGCGATGCGGTTGGCGACATGTTTTTCCACGGCCAAGGTGCTGGGCAGATGCCTACTGCGTCGGCCGTAGTTGCTGACATGATCGATACTGCTGCTGGCCGTACGGATATCACGTTCCGCCGACTGGAACTATGGTCCGATCGTCAGTGCGAAATTGAATTGATTCCTTATCAAAAGACCGTAGGACGCTACTACATGCGTTTCATCGTGGCAGATGAACCTGGGGTTCTTTCGCAGATCACCGGGATTTTAGGCTGGCACAAGATTTCCATATCGTCCATCATCCAGCACGAACCCAGCGAGTCGCGCGAGCAACGCCAAGTTCCCTTGATCATCATGACCCACGAATGCACGGAGGCAGATGCGACAATCGCACACGATGAAATTCGTAAGCTGCCAAGTGTTGGGTTGGATAGTGTCAAATTGAGAGTCACCGAAGGGGGCCACTAGGGCTACTCTTTTTTCAACAACGACAACGGATGCAAAAAACTCATGAAGTATGCCATCATTATCCCAGATGGATGCGCTGATTTCGCCGTCGATTCCCTCGGTGGGAAAACCCCCTTGCAAGCTGCCAACCTCCCGGCCATGGATGCGATCGCTCGGGCCGGGATTGTTGGTCAATCCGACAATGTGCCCTCGCATCTTCCAGCCGGCAGCGAAGTGGCCAACATGACGTTATTCGGCTACGACCCGAACCGATACTTCACAGGCCGAGCGCCGATCGAAGCGGCCGCACAAGGGATCACGCTCGGGCCGGACGATTGGGCTATTCGCTGCAATATGGTGACCATCCTCAACCAGATCATGGTTGATTTTACCGCAGGCCACATCTCGACTGATGAAAGTCGCCAAATCCTGGAAACGGCTCAAAAGCTTTTGGGAAGTGACCACTGGGAGTTTGTAACCGGTGTGAGCTACCGCAATTTGCTGATGTACCGAGGGCGGCCCGGAGTCCCATCCCCCTTCTCTCGCGAAACGAAAACATCTGCTCCGCACGATTTGACCGACGGCAGTGTTCTCGATGATTTCCCTCGAGGCCCCGGTTGCGATTTGCTAACCGAATTGATGCAGCAAAGCGCGGAGCTGCTCGAATCCCACGCGGTAAATGCAGAGCGAAAGGCGCAGGGGCTTCGCGAGGCGACCCACTTTTGGTTATGGGGGCTCGGCAAAACGCCAAGCTTAGAATCGTTCCAGAGCCGCTACGGATTGCGTGGTGCCATGATCACTGCCGTCGATCTGCTGCGAGGCCTTGCGGCACTCGTGGGTTGGGACCGAATCGAGGTTCCCGGCGCGACTGGGTACCTCGACACCAACTACGCAGGGAAAGGTCAAGCTGCCGTCGATGCCCTGAACAAGTACGACATCGTTTGTGTCCATATCGAAGCTCCCGATGAGGCGAGCCATGAAGGGCGTGTGGATGAAAAAATCAAAGCCCTCGAGGCGATCGATCGGAACATCGTAGCACCGATCCATCAATCGCTCCAAGCGTACGGGGACTACCGAATCTTGATCACCCCCGATCACCCAACGCCGGTCAGCACCAAGAAACACTCGCACGGTTGGGTGCCGTTCGCTACATGCGGGGCCGGGATCAAGCCATCCGGCCAAGGTAGCTATGACGAAGTCGCCGCTGCGGCCTCGGGGGTGCAGATCAAGAACGGCTGGGAATTGATGCCAAACTGGATCGCGGGCAAACTGTAACCGGACCGATTTGCGCCGGTGGAGATTTGCGCAGGTGGCGATTTGCAGCGGTGGAATTGAGGTGGATTTCGGACCGTCGAACTCTAGGCTCGCGGTCCTCAGATCCCCATGTCGGCGAGTCGCTCTGCGATCATCGATAAGGTTTGCGTCAACTGCGGATGCTCCTTTTCAAAGCCATCGATCATCGCAGTCAGGCGTTCACCGAGCGTATGGTCACTCGGTTCGCTCGGATCTTCGGCATCTTCACCGCATTGGCTGTCTACCACCCGTTGGATATCCCCGACCAACTGTTTCAATGCCCCCAGAGTCTGCGGGTCCAGTTTGGGGTTCTGGGAAAGCTCCCGGTGTAAAGTCATCAACGTCGTTGCCAAGTCGTCAGCCATGATGGGCTCCATCTACTCGAGGTAAATTCTAACGAACCTCATTCTATCACGTTCCCCTTCGTGCGATTAGGCTGCCCGGTCCATGTCGAGAGATTCTCGCACCAATGGGCTGCTAAAAAACGAGTCGCAGCCAGCAAAGCGGTTATACTGAAAGGGGAGTTGCTATCAGATTCAATCGGACTTGAGGAACACTCTAACTCTTGGAGGATGCCGTCATGCAGGCACAATGTTCCGGATTGCCTTGGTGGATTCCACACTCGCAATCGGTGAAGGCCACTTTTGAGGCGTTTCTTGTGTTGGTTTTTTGGTCGTTTGTGGGACTTATCGTTCACTCTCAAGACCAGTCCCCGAAAAATCAAAATGGGAGAGATGCATCAGAGATTGATGCATCAGAGATTGAGGTATCAGGGATTGAGGTCTCAGAGATAGATGCATCAGAGATAGTTCAACTAGAGATTGATCCTGCTGTGAAGAATCGATCCTCCAACAACGCATCCTTCGTTGCAGGGATATTTGGCAAGAGTCCTCATCGGCAGGCGCTCGAGCGAGGTGTGGCGTTAATTCGTAAAAGTGTCGATAGCTACCCAAGCCATCGCGATTGTTTTTCGTGCCATCACCAAGCGGTACCTTTGTTTGCGTTGCGTATGGTAGCGGGTTATCCCGAAGCCCGTGACGCGGACGGAAAACGCTCGTTGTTCAATTCCCACGACAAAGAGCGAGCGCAGCGGATCCTCGAGTTCAGCAGGAAGAGTTTTGAGCGAGAACTTCCTAAGCTTCGAGCGGGTGAGGAACTGGACGGACGAGGACTTACCCTAGGCTACGGACTCTGGACCCACGATGTTGGTGACGCCGACTGGGGGGAACTCGAAACAGCGATGATTAGCAATGCGTTGGCGACCCAGCAGTCCGACGGACGATGGCGCGTGCATTCGGTCCGTCCTCCTGCTGCATCATCGGATTGGATGGCAACGGCGCTCGTTGTCTCGGGATTGAGTCGCAACCTGAGATATCAACTCCATAGTCACAAGAACTTGGAGCAGTTCCGCCCGATTGTATGGGCGTTGCATCGAGCTAGATTGTGGATGATTCGGCAACCCGAACCGGCTACGACTGAGGATATCTGTGGGGCGATTTGGCTCCAATACGAATTGCAGGATAGCGACTCGATCAACGGTACGCTCGGGCTCTTACTAGGCTTAGGTGGACATTCTGCCGGCATGGGAGGTGGACCTCCGGGTTTTGGGGGCGGACGGCCCGAAGATGCGCATCCAGAAGTCCGTAAAGTCTTGACTACGTTGGCTTGGAAGACCTTCCTCGAAGCGGAGTTATCCGAAAAGGATGCTGCCCTAGCAATGGACGAGTACCATGCATTTCAAAAGGACTTTCCCCGCCATGCCCCTGATCGGAATCGATTTCGCAAGTTATTGCTTTCCAAGCAAAACGCAGATGGTGGCTGGGGCCAGGAGTCGGGTCGCGAAAGCGACGCCTATTCCACCGGCGTGAGCTTGATCCTACTCCAGGAAACCGCGTTTTACGACAAATTAGGGGCCTTCAAAGACAGTTGGTACCAACGCGGTATCGAGTACTTGATCGAAACGCAGCATCGAGATGGTTCCTGGCATGTTTCAAGCAGGGCTATTCCTGTGCAGGAGTATTTTGATAATGGCGATCCGCATGAGACAGACCAGTTCATCTCCATGCAAGCCACCGCGTGGGCGATCGCTGCTTTAGCGAATGCCCACTACCAACAACGCAAACCATTGACTTCACCGATTCGAATCGCCGTTGCCGCGCCCCCTGGCCCAGACGAGCGATCCCCTGGACCAGACGAGCGATCCCCTGGACCAGACGAGTGATCGCGTGGATCTCTGGGGCATTACGATAGAAACGATCCTTCATGCAATTCCAAGTTGACCCTTTCCCGGAACTACCGACTTTTGTCGCGCACCTCGAATGCGGATTGAAAGGAGATCACTATGCCGCCGATACCGTGCAAGGGCTATCGAAAGCGGGGCGGCCACTTTTGGTTAAATACGATCTGGACAGGATCGCACGATCGGTGACCAAAGGGGCGATCGCGGAGAGGGTTCCAGGCCTCTGGCGGTATCGCGAGTTTCTGCCGGTGCGAAAGGCCGCGAATATCGTCACCTTGGGCGAATGCCAAACGCCTCTGGTTCGCATTCCGAAACTGGAACAAGGCGCAGGGGAGCTGTGGATCAAGGATGAAGGTCGATTGCCGACAGGCTCGTTCAAAGCGCGAGGTTTGTGCGTTGCGGTATCCATGGCGAAAGAGTTGGGCATAGCGACGATTGCAATGCCGACTAATGGAAATGCAGGAGCGGCGTTGGCGGCGTACGCAAGCAGGGCAGGGATCAAAACCTTTGTCTTCTGTCCCCACGATACTCCCGAGGTCAACGTGCGCGAAATCGCAGCGCAAGGAGCACGCGTGTGGAGAGTGAACGGCTTGATCAATGACTGCGGTAGGATCGTAGGCCAAGGCAAAGAAGCGATGGGCTGGTTCGATTTGTCCACACTCAAGGAGCCGTATCGGATTGAAGGGAAGAAGACGATGGGGCTGGAACTGGCCGATCAAATGGGTTGGGAGCTTCCCGACGTGATTTTCTACCCGACCGGAGGTGGAACGGGGTTGATCGGGATGTGGAAAGCATTTCAAGAATTGAAGTATATCGGTTGGCTTACGGGCAAATTGCCCCGAATGGTTGCCGTCCAAGCTGATGGATGCGCTCCGATTGTCAAAGCATTCCAGGAAGGAACCCAGCATGCGGAGCTTTGGCCCAACGCGCATACGATCGCTTCAGGCATTCGGGTGCCGGTCGCCGTCGGAGATTTTTTGATCTTGGGAGCAGTTCGTGAAAGTGGTGGTTACGCATTGTCTGTTTCGGACCAAGCCATCGCAGAGGGGCTCGAGGAAGTCGCCCAGCGAGAGGGTTTTCTGCTATGCCCAGAAGGCGCAGCGACCTACGCTGCATGGAAACAATCGTTGGCGAATGGGCTCATCGCAAGCAGCGACCGATGCGTCTTGTTCAACTGCGCATCGGGCGTGAAGTACCCTCTGCCGCGGGCCGACGACACGATCGACTGCACGGTGCCGATCGATTATGGCCGTTTCCGCGAGCAAGTCAGCTAGCGTAAAGAATCGTGCGCTAGCTTGGCTTCATAGAGCGAGTGCATGTGAAACGAATGCTACTTGCCTTTGAACTTGTCGTGACAAGCCTTGCAGTTGGTCGCTGTCTTGAGCTCCTCAAGGCTTCCTTCACGGCCGGTGACGAGTTTCGCAGCTGCTAACATTGCTGCACCCGACTGCATCTTCCACTCGATCGCATCACCTTTAGGAGCATCGTTCTCCACCAAATCGACCAACAGATCTAGCAATTTCTTTTTGTCTTCGTCGGTCGAGTCGCCGCTGAGTACTTTTTTGATCAAACTCGAGTCGCCGGCAAAACCCGCTTTCATGACTTCTTTGGCCGTCTTTCGGGGAGCAGTTGCGCTCGCAACGACGATTCCACTCAGGAACAAGATGGCTGCGCTGGATGTCAAAATTCGTCGCATTCAATTCTCCTCTATCTCTCGTAATTCAGCGTTGAAAAAACCAGCGGTGCGATCAAAAACGGATGGACCACGCCCGCCAGTCGCATGCTACACACGCCCCCCTCGCGTTGCAACGTGCATTGTGTAGCCCCTGGTGTGATAGCTATCAATTGAACCGAAAAGCGTCGCAAATCGGCAATTTTCGAACAATGAAGGACTTACTTGGCAAGATTGCAAAGCGTTAACGCGGCATGGAGGTGGCGAGTCCTTGCGAGAATTACGGTGGTTTACTACCATCGACGGTGACAAACGGAGAGTCGTTCCATGATCCTAGATTGGGGACGCGAATGCTTCGCATTCAACGACCCTTGCAACGTGTGGTCAAGGACGTTTACCTGCAGGACGACATCTCGTGGCAGACATGCACAAGGCCAATGCTTCATTGGCTGTCGACTCATTGCCCGTTGATTTTTTCTCTCGAGCGCCAAGCCATGGTGGCAGCGAACTCGCTCAAACGACTTCGAGTGAACGATGGCTAAGCGATGTTCGAGCAACACTTCGCGATAGTGGACAGGATTTTTTTAAGCCAAGTGCATGGAGGTACTGGATTGATTTCTTCGGTTGCCTCATCCCCGCGTATGTTGCCTCAGCAGTTTTCCTCGGGGCTACTATGGGTTCATGGCAGCAGCTTCTCAGCTACCCGGTAGCATTATTCTTTTTGTATCGACTAGGATCGTTGGTTCATGAAGTGTGCCACTTGAAGCATGGAGAAATGAATGCTTACAAGATGGCGTGGAATCTTTTGGCTGGGATCATTATCTTTTCTCCGTCTCCTTTTTTCACCCGACATCATCGAGATCACCATAGCCCTCACTACTTTGGCACAACCGATGATCCCGAGTATTTCTTAAGCATGTATCACCGCGGAAATGTGTTGGGTGCTCTCTGGCTCTTTGGCAAGATGCTGATCACACCACTGGTTGTTTTCCTCC
Organism: Pirellula sp.; assembly: GCA_046318275.1. Lineage (GTDB taxonomy): Bacteria > Planctomycetota > Planctomycetia > Pirellulales > Pirellulaceae > JBKCUI01. Next base: position 54,275 of record JBKCUW010000132.1, read on the forward strand.
GGTTCCTGCTAGTGCCCTTGATTTGGTTGGTCCGCGGGTGGCGAGAGTGGACGTTGGTCCACGCATCTTCCTTATCGATGGCTCTCAATCCGAGTTATGAGCGCAAGCTCAATCCGGCTGACCGTAGAAATATCGCGATTGTCGAATGGCTTTGTTGGGTACGAGCGACTCAGATCCTGGTGGTGATCGCGTTAGGGATTACCGACTGGACTCGCTTGCCACTCCTGTATTCACTCGGTTTCGGAGTGCTATGCATGAATACTTTGCGATTGGCGGGAGATCACCACGGGAACAGCCATGGGGCTGCAGTGAGCATGTCGGATCACATCTTGGATTCGTGCAACTATACGGGTCGGGACGCGATGACAGCGATCCTGTTTCCTTTTTCGATTCGTTACCACGCGCTTCACCATATATTCCCATCGCTACCCTACCATAATTTGGCCGCTGCCCATCGTTATCTGGTACAAACATTAGATCCGACATCACCCTATCGGAGCTTGGACCGCAACGGATGGTGGACAGTGGCCAAGCACACGTTTTGTGGTTAGCGTTCCGTTGCCGTTGTGAGTGACAAAGTCGCTAGTCGTCGGTGGCCGTTCGTTGCATTGATTGTTGGTAGCGAACGTATGTCGACGAAGCTGAAAATGTTACCGCCCGCGAGCGCTATGCTGCACCCGATCGCCGAGCGGCATTAGAAGTTACAACGGCAGGGCGGACGCCGTCGGAGTTGTCAATGGAAGTGTCGACCGCGATTCGACACGGTGCGTTTCTTGTGGTGGGAACAGTACCCCATCCAATCCCCTAATTCCCATCATTGCGCAGGAACGCGATCAGGTCGTTAAACGCTTCGGGGCTGAACTCTTTGATCAACCCATCTGGCATCAGCGATTTGCCAGTTGTCTTCCACTGATCGACATCGGATCGCTCGACGGAAACGGTTTCGTTTTGAGCCGTGCGAAGCACAATCGAATCCTGGTTAGCGCTTACCAAAATACCGACCACAACGCGTCCGTCTTGAGTCCGAATCTGGTGCTGTTCGTATTTGGAATCCATCTCGCGACTCGGTTCTGCGACAGCGAGTCCAATCGCCTCGTTAGGACGTACGCGATAGGATTCGAGCGATGGACCGATCTCTATCCCAACATTATGGATCCGATGGCATGAGGCGCACCATTTTTGAAATAGCGCCAATCCGTTTTCTTTGGAACCAGGCTCTTTCCATCCCGCTCTGTATCCATCCGCGATCGATTCCCAACTCGCCTCAGAGACCTTGTCCCACGCCCCCGCTTGTTTGCGAATCGATTCGCTCGGGAAGGATCTCAACGTCTGCCAGACCCACGCAGGCACCCGCGTGCTTTCCAGCTTCCCTTGCTCGAGCGTCGATAAGAGCAACGCCGCTCCCGTTTCATTGCGAATCAAAGCTCTCAGGATTGCTTGACCGACCAGCGGAGGTACCTCGTTGATTTGCTCCATCGAAAGGCGTTGCAACGACACATCGTTCCCAGCCCAGGCTTCAATGGCATCGATCTGGATCTCCATCGATGGACACGCCTTGAGGATCCCCTTGAGCAACGCTTGCTTTTCATCGTTCGAAAATGTCGCGGCGATCCGCATCCAGCCTTGCCGCTGCTCGCGATTCTCGCCCAAGAGTTGGAAGTATTTTGTTTCGGAGGCGTTGGTTTCCACCAAGACCGACAAATTCCCTGAAATCTGTCGCTGGGCTAGCGCACGGATCGCTTGATAGGATTCTGTCCCCGCGGCGATCGAACGCCGCTCGAGAAGTCTCCCAATCGATGGAACAACTGCGTTCAGAATCTGGGACGACATGCGGTCCGGTTGTTCCGGAGTCCATTTTGGGATCTCCTTTGCAAGATCGCCATTGAGATGCATCTGGTATAGCAAACCATCGATCCAATTGGATGCCAAGCCTTGAATCCTCGGCTCAGAAAAATGCGACTTCATCTTTTCCCAGACGTAGCGAGCTGTCTCGCCACGACATGCATACTCCACAGCGGCCCTCGATTCGTCGATCTTCAAGTCGCCGCGAATCCAGGAAACCAGAAGTTCCGACCGTTGAGCCGGATCGGCGATGAGTTGACCAGCGCGGACGCATGCTGCGATGCGAACATTGGGATCGGGTTCATTTTGCAACAACTGAAACCCCTTCGCGATCGCTTCCGGAGTCCATCGGTTAGGCCTCGGGGTGAATACCAATCCCCATAATCGAACCGAGGGCTCCGTGGATTGAAGGGCGCGTAGCCAGGTGTCGGCATCGAGTTTCCCATCGATACGAGCCAAAACTGACAAAGCATGGAGCTGTGCGATGGCTGGATTGTTATCGCGCACCATATCTCGCAGCGCTGGAATTACCCCTTCCAATTCTTCGCGATGTTCTAATAGGAGTTGGGTCGCCATCTTTCGGTGCCATCCGTTGGGATGCCCGAGCAACGGGACAAGGGATTCCTTAGGCAGCGAAAGTAGGTCGACACCCTCACGGCGAATCGGTCGCTCGGTCGCTCGCACTCGCCATATCCTTCCTCGGTCCCTCCCCGATGTTAAGTCCACTTGGCTTTTGATGGGTTCCGGTAAACTTTTGGGATGCTCGATGGTCTCTCGTGCCATGTCGACGATGTACAAACACCCATCCGGTCCATTGGCGAACTGGACGGGGCGAAACCAAGTGTCCCGACTGCGAAGGAACTCCGACCCATCATCGATGCGTTCACCGAGAAATGCCGGACCGTTGGGACGTAACCGTTTCCGATGGACGAGGTTGCTCCCGACATCGGCGATGAATGCGAGCATGTTGTCCGGATGTGCCCGTTGATCCTCCGCCCATTGGTCCCCATCGTAGATGGTAATTCCAGTCGCCGACGTGAAATAACCACTAGCGCGCCCGCCTCCTTCGAGCAAGCCACTTGAAGCTCCTGACAGCCGCATTTGTGTTCGAATCAATCGCCATGATTCGACGGGCGAAATGCGATAGACCTCCGCTTGCGGTCCATCGATGGCGATGCTTCGACGCCAGGACACTCCCTTAGACAACGATGCGTCAGTGAGTTCTGGCAGATACCACGCGACGACTTGTTGCAGATGATCGCTATTACTGCAGACGAAACGATCGCCCCAAGGACTCATGTCCATCCCATGCTGTCCATATCCGACGAAGGTTTGTAGGTGGCCGTCATCGATTCCGATTCCGATATCTCGACCTTGGACAGCAAGGGGGCTGTCGGCGAGCTTTGGGTTGGACGCAAGCAACGGGGAACCTGCGGGCAATGACAATTGCCCTCCATTGGAACTGGTCGATAAATGCAAATTGCCGTCGAGCCCCCAGCGAAACGAATTGGCCATGCCTTGTACATTCTGACGCCCAAGGCCCGACAAGATCGTTTCGGCCGTCCAAGAGACGCTAGGCGTCGTCGATGGATCACGTGTTGGGGCTACTCTGAGCAGGTGCGGTGGAGCTGCGACCCATGCGTTTCCCCGAACCCAGGCGATCGCAGTCGGCCACGAAAGTTTCTCAACGATGACCTCGGCATGATCCATCCGCCCATCATGATCTCGATCCTCAAGCCGCGAAATTCGACCAAGCGCGTCGTTTTCCTGCTCGCTATAGTCGACCATTTCAACGACCCACATCGCACCTTGAGGATCGAATTGGATCGCGACAGGACTGGTCACCATGGGTTCGCTCGCCACCAGTTCCACCGAGTAACCTGGAACCAGTTCGATCGCAGATTTGGCCTCGTCAAGTCCCAGTGCTGGAAAGCGTTCGACGTGGAGCAAGGAGTCTTGGGCATCGACTACGGCGTTCGAAGCAATAGGTTGGATGAGTGAAAACCCAATCGTCAAAGCGCCGCACAGCGTGAGCCCGCGTTTCTTTCTGACGATCTTCGATCCGTTCCCTTTGCGTCGACATGCTTTACTCTGCAATTGAAGGGGCATGGTTTCCGTTCTCATCCTATTGATTGAGCTTGTTTTGATGGAGCTTATTTGTTCTGAGTGTGTTGGAGGGGGCAGGGTTCTGTTCCTGGGAACCGTAATCAATCCCGGATTGTAGCGACGTCGTCTTCTCGTGAACCGGTAACATTCAGTGAACCGGCAAGGGGTACAATCGTCCGGACTGATGGATCGATTAGTCGGAGACTACCATTTCGGGCATTACGAATTGGAGCGCATCGGGAAGCCGTTTTGCCCATGCTGATTCATTGTGCTGACCCTCTGGATCGATGATGAGACGAGCGTCGATTGTTTTGGCCAAGGCCCCGCGCAGGACGCTTTCGAAGCGTTGGACCCTTTCGACGGTTTCTCGTTGCGTCGATTCATTTTTTCCTTCTTGTTGACCGATATCGAGCCAGAGTCGCATCGCAGTTGGACGAGTGGTGTTGCTACTGTCACTGAGCCGCGGTCCAACCGCTCCCCACTCCCGATAAGCATGAAGCGTGTGCTCGGCCCCCCAAAACAAGGAGGGTGACATCGCAACGCCGGCACCGAAAACATCGTTGCGAGTTCGCAGTGCGTGCAGGACAAACAATCCACCCATCGACGAACCGATAATGGCGGTGTGATCGGGTGTATCGATGGTTCGAAACTCGCGATCAATCCAGGGTTTGACTTCCTCGCACAGGAATTTGAGATAGCGATCCGCATCCCCACCGACGTTCTTTTGGTTGAGTTCGGTAGTGACAGGAGAGTATTCACTTAATCGATCGGGGGAGTTATCGATCGCGACTACGATGGATGGCCGTATCCGCTTGTCATCCATCAATTGCCTAACGGTTTCATCGGCTTTCCATTCGACGCCAAAGGCGGCGCGAGAGGCATCGAATACGTTCTGCCCATCTAAAAAATAGAGCGTTGCATACCTGAGCATGCAATGATCACGGTAATCACGGGGAAGCCATACGGTGACGCGTCGTTTGCCATTTAATATCTTGCTATCGATATCCATCCATCGAAGATTGCCGGTACCCGTGTTCGGTTTGGAGACGGCAGGTTTCGCCCACCCCTCGATTTCGACGGTGAGCTTCGAATCACGTGTGGCTCGCAGGCGACGGTTTGCGATCTCGGCGCCATCCTTCGTTTTTTCAACGGTCCCCCAACTACCTCGCGTGAATTTGTACTCGATTTCGGTACCGATCGGTACTTTGAGTTGGCATTCAAACTCGCGAGGTGAGAGTCGCTTGAGACGGTATGCGTTGGGTTGCCAAGGCCCTAGAGCGTCTTGATTTCCAGCCATGTAGAGTTCAGCGTTGGGCGGAGTGTTTTCTGGGACGACCACTGTCCAGGATAGCGTGGCGGTTGTTACATCCTGATTAAATCTGGCGTGTACTTCAGTTCTGAACAACACGCACTGGCTGAGCACCACGAGACAGAGCAATCGGAATGCCATGAGGACTAGGCGGAAGCTTGTATCGGAACCAACTGCTTTCATCGCACAGGCTTCTTTCATACTTTATTCATTGGGAGTGCGCTGAGGGTTTTCTTATGTGTCGCGACGCCTTGACAGGTTGTCGATCGTCGAGCGACACTGTTTTGGCCAATCACAATATACTCCGTAGATGTCCCCATTGCGCTGCGATTGAGGTGCGTGTAGGAGTCGGTTTCGTTTTCTTTCGATTCTGTTCTTTTCGATGGCGAAGGTATCGTACACAGTCCATGCATCCTGCATACTTTGAAACGCGGTTTCGTTGTGAGGCTTCCCTTGGGGAGTTGCCATCGCATTTTGTGATCCTTTCGGCCTATGCGACGACGGGGGAGGTTTGGAGCGACGAGCAGAATGCCGCGGCGGATCAAAGGTTGTTCCGAGAATTGCAAGCGTCATCACCGACTTTTCTGAAGCGTGTGATCGGATATTCCCCGTCCACGCATCATGCGGAACCAAGTTGGGCCGTTGAGATACCGATTTTCGAAGCCCAACGAATCGGCAACGAGTTTGCGCAAGATGCGTTGTACTACATCGACCACGGTGCATTATGGGTCGCCAGTTGTCGTGCGACAGTTGCCCCCGTATACGTGGATCGATTCGAGAGTCGATTGGATCCATGTTGCAGATAGATGAGCAGATAGATGAGCAGATTGTTCCTAGGTGCAGCGATCGGGGATTCAAGCTGCCCTACTAAATCGAAAAACGGATGGTGCTCGTGCTCGTCATCGCTGCTTCTCGGTGGATATGATCTTGTGCAAAATCAACAACATACTAGAAGTCGTTCGAGGATCGATCTGGAAACGGCCGTCGAGTGCGAGTACCGCTGGACTGAGTACCAGTCCGATTGCGAACGGATCTGGACCAGCCGTTATGCGTTTGATTGCTATTGATGCTTGAGGGAACAAGCATCGCAGTTCGTAGCGGCATCATCACTGCTGCACTGTGCATCTCACCCGTTCCATCAAGAAACGTCCAGCATCTTCGCGAGAGCGCGCAATGCCAACTCCCAAGGGGGACGGGTTTGCAGGTAAGTCTCCCACCAGTCCATCATGGTGGGAATCAGTTGCGTATGGGGTTCCATCCCTTTTGGGACTGCGATTTGCCAGTTCTCGATGGCGAGTTCTACAGTGGCTTCATCGCATCGACTCAGTTCGAGAACCTCAGCCGCAGCGAGCGTCGGTGGTAGCATCGCGATGGGACCGAGTTTGCCTGCGAGTCCAGGTCCGAGGATGTCGCTGAACCTTGGCAGGTCCAATTGCAATTGGGAGATGAGCCACGCCAAGCGGACGACTTCGGGCAGTTCCGCCATCGGATTGGTCAGTACCGCTTCGATCCCGACCAGGTTCTGTTCAATGTGTGAGACTCCATCACCTCCTAGGATCGGTTGCAATGCGATAGCGCGGCACTCAGCGACTAGCAACGCTTTTTCCGTAAGTCGACCGATGTGAGCCATCAAGCCGGAACCGAAGCCGAGCCAGTGGTCTTGCAACGGGCGCAGTCGTAGCGGAGTTTGTTCTAGGTATTTCGGGAATAGGAGTTTGAATGCTGCCTCAACGTCGGTAATCAGACCGGAAAGTTGATTGACATTGGTTGCGGGGACTTGGCCGCCGATTCGCTTGCGGAGAACCAAGGCGGCGAGTTCATGATTGGATTCGATGGAGACCCCAGAGGCGATCAGCTCGTTCCAAAAGCGGTCGGAGTGCGCGGCGGCGATTCCGTCGATCCAGCGTCCCAGTCGATCCGCGTATTCTCCCATGCCTTGACTGACGATTGGGTCAACGACCCGACTCGGGAATCGGTAGCATGCTCCGGCGGCGTGCAATGCGCTGGGAGACGCGTTAAAAAGCCAGTGAATTTGCATGGGTGCGTTTTCCGAGGGGCTGCTCCAAGATGCATTATTTGGGATCGCGACTGGCCATTTGTTCCGTGATCCAGCCTTCGAGTTCTTTCCAGTCGACAGGAGGTAATTTGCTCAAGTCGGGACGGAGGGAAACGGCGTCATGGATGTAGACGTGATGGATTTCTTTTTGGTCGCGGTCGGTGTTCCAGTGAAGCAGGATGCGAACGCAGGACATCAGCGATCCAGGAACTTCGACTTCGTAGCCGCAGAGCAAAGGAACATCGAGCCACCCGAGTTGCCTAGCCGCAAGTGCGGGGAACTCCGCGTTGAGGTCCCGGGTTACTGTGAAAATCGCGCTGGCGATATCTTTGGGATCGATCCCGTTTCTTCGAATAATCAAGGCCAACAATTGTCGAGTCGCTTTAAGAATCGCATCCCGCGAGTTAGCTTCGACGGTCGTTGCACCACGAACACCTCGGCATGAAATGCCTGCGGCCATATCCCAGAGTCCTTTTCAAATCCAAAGCTTTGTCGAAAATCGTGTCGTCGGGGAATCGTAAACCTAGCATTCCCCGATCATTGCGGCGCCTGACTGATAGGGGCCACTGACCGATCCGGTTTCCGAGTATACTTCAATCCATGCAAATCGACGACGCCAATCCCTCCACCACGCTTCCCATCGAGTCGGGGCTTCCCCCCGAGTTAGATCCTCGCGAATTTGTCTTTCTGATAGTGGACAACGACCCGGCGCATGCGAGGGCCATGACCGAGAGTTTGGAGCGTGTCGGCTATCGATGCCATGTCGCTACCAGCGGCCCCGACGGCAAAAAAATGCTGGAGCAAAACACCTATGATGTCGTGATTACCGACTTGGTCATGAACGATGTCGACGGGATGCAAATCCTGGCATTGTCCAAGCAATTGCTTCCTGAAGCACAAGTCGTGATGGTGACCGGGCATGCGACGGTAAGCAAGGCGGTCGAGGCCATGCAGTTGGGGGCATTTAATTTTCTCGAGAAACCGATTACCCCGAATCGATTGCGGGCGATTGCAGCCAAGGCCGTCGAGGCGGTGCAGCTCAAGCAAACCAATATTGAGCTTCGGCGGCGACTGGACGAAAAATTTGGATTCGAAGGGATTGTCTTTGCGAGCCCTCAAATGCAGCACCTCATCGATCGTCTCAAGCGGATTGCGCCGACGGATGCGACGGTGCTGATCACTGGCGAAAGCGGTACAGGGAAGGAGATGATCGCGAGGGCTATCCATCAAAATAGCCCGCGAAAAGCCAAGCGGATGGTCGCGCTCAACGTTCGCGCCGTCTCAGAGAATTTGGTCGAGAGCGAATTGTTCGGGCACGTGCGAGGTGCATACACCGATGCGGTTACCGATCGCGAAGGGGCCTTCCAGTACGCGGATGGCGGGACGCTATTCCTCGACGAAGTCGGGGATATGCCTATGAGCACCCAAATCAAATTGCTAAGGGTTTTGGAAGAGCATCAAATCACCCGGGTTGGCGATAACAAACCGATCAAAATCAATGTCCGCCTGATTTCGGCGACCAATCGGCCGTTGGAGAAAATGATCGATGACGGCCTGTTCCGAAACGATTTGTACTATCGGATCAAAGTTGTGACGGTCCATTTGCCACCTTTACGGGAACGCCGCGATGACATCATTCCACTCATGGACCATTTTCGCAAGCAGTTCATCCGTCGGCACAATCGGGGGCCCTGCAACTTCTCACCCGCGGTTACTCGCAAGTTTTATTCCTACGATTGGCCCGGGAATATCAGGCAACTGCGCAATTTTGTAGAGACCATGGTTGTCCTCGATACCGATGGCAAGCTTGATATCGATGATTTGCCGCCGGAACTGTCCGATCCGACGCCATTGCTCGAATACCATCCTTCCGTCAGTTCCTCTCCGAGTTCCGCTTCCCAGATTTCCTCAGGACATGGGAGTGATTCGGGGGGCTCTAACGAGCCAGTCTCCAGCGCTGTGCAAGGACTCAGCTATGCCAACGCGTCGGATGGCCCCAGCGAACTGGTCGGGCAAACCATGGACGCGATCGAGCGATGGGCCATTGAGGAAACCCTCAAACTCACGGCGGGCAATCGTGAGGAAGCGGCAAAAATACTCGACATCGGAGCTAGAACACTCTATCGAAAGCTCGATAAATACAAGCACGAAGGGGAGTAAAACCCCAGCGTTAGCATGCGAATTGGTCGCTTGTTGTCGGTTTTTGTCGGCGGTAATTTTGTCGGCGGTATTTTTGTCGTTGTAGCCTTGTTCCGCGTTTGCAGCATTGCATTTCGGGCGCTGCATGTGGCAGATTAGCAGGGCATACTAATTAGCAGTGCATACTAATTAGCAGTGCATACTAATTAGCAGGGCATTCTAAAGATTCAGGCAGAGTGTTAATCATGGACGCTGACGATGAACTTTGCCTTTGCTTCCACGTCTCTTGGCGAAAAGTCCTCAATTACATTCGCGTTCATAGGATTCGAACCCCCAGTCAGTTGCACGAATGCGGGGGGGCTGGGACAGGATGCGGATGGTGCCGCAAGCAATTAGAACGCTTGACATCGCTGTGCGCTGAGAATCCTCCCAGTCCAGACGCGATTGAAGAATGGCTTAGGCAGCAAACCCCAAATAAGAAAAAGTACTCCGAGGGGCGCGAGGTTTACCGAGCGAAAATGGAATCTACGGCAAGTGAAACCGCTGTTGACGGGCGGAATACCTTCGATGCATCGGCTGGTTCTGCTGGATCTGCTGGATCTCCATCCGTCCCAGATATTCCACCGGACGAACAGGCTCACTGAACTTCAAAATGGTGGACTTTAAAAAACGAATACCAGCACCGACGGTAACGAACAGAGCGAACGCGATGCGACGAATTGTCGCGAATCGACGTCGCGGACGAGAAAACCAACAGAATGCATTGAAAACCGTCGATTCCACAGCGTCCTGAATGCATTGTTTTTCGTGGCCATCTTTTGCGAACTACGGGTAGCCATTACACTTCCTGGTCGTCAGGAGATGCGCTATTTGTGGCGCGGCAAAGGTTGCCGCCCCTCGCACCTGCATCAACCGTATCGATTATTCCGCCGATACTCGTCTTCCAAATATGTCCCAACGATTCCTATTCCCCAGATGGACCAATAAATTTTTGGCCCTTTTGGGCGTATTGATCCTCGCAGGCGGTGCCTACGCGAGCGTTTTGTTCTTGGGCGTAACGAGCCCAGAAACTCTGAACACGGGGTACCGACCTCTCCAGCCGGTTCCATTCAGCCATGCCTTGCATGCTGGGGAATTGAAAATGGATTGTAAGTACTGCCACGTCTCGGTCGATAAATCGGCCCATTCGCAGATTCCGGCCACGCAGACGTGTATCAACTGCCATAGTCCAAAGACGGCGGCAGGGGCACCCAAGTTGTCGGCGATCCATTCGGAATCTCCGAAGTTGAAGCCGATTCGTGAGAGTTGGCGGACCGGGGAGTCGGTCGATTGGGTCCGGATTCACCGGTTGCCCGACTATGTCTATTTCAATCATTCGGCTCACGTGAACCGAGGGGTTTCGTGTGTTACCTGTCACGGTCGAGTGGATCAAATGGACATTGTTTACCAGGCCAAGAATCAATCGATGGCTTGGTGCTTGGATTGCCACCGAAATCCTGAGCCTCATCTGCGGCCGGTGGAAGAGGTGACCAACTTGGCTTGGTCCGCAGGAAGCGAAGAGAAGCAATTGGAGCTCGGCAAAGAGCTGCGAAAAAATAACAACATCAATCCTCAAACGAATTGCGCGGTTTGTCACCGATGAGTCTATCTGGGACCGAACACAGAACTCGGTATTTTCGCAGCCTAGACGAGCTTCAGAAAACACCAGAGTTCGAACAGTTTCTTAGTCGTGAGTTTCCTCAAGCGGCATCGGAGTTCCCTGAAGGGGTTTCTCGTCGGCGCTGGCTGCAATTGATGGGTGCGTCCCTCGCGCTCGGCGGGCTCTCGGGCTGCCGATACAACCGCGAAGAGGTTGCGGCCTTCGTGATGCGGCCGGAGGGACGGGTTCCGGGAATTCCGGAGCACTTCGCGACGAACTTTGAATGGGCGGGCCGTGTTGTGCACGCCTTGGTCGCGAATCTTGATGGCCGGCCTGTCAAGGTTGACGGCAATCCGGAGCACCCAGCGTACGCGAACAGTCAATCTAAGGAGTTCGCGGACAATAAAAAATTGGTGTCCGCGGGTTCTGATGTTTTTATGCAAGCGTCGATTCTATCGCTCTATGATCAGGATCGAGTCGAGTTGGTGTTGCAGCGCGACGCAGCAAAGGCGAAGCCGAAGATCGCTAACTCGGATATTCTCGAGGATCGCGATGATAGCTGGGCTGCGTTCAAGCAGTATCTTGCGTCGGCCTCCGGGCGTCTCGGGGATGGCAAGGGTTTGGCGATCCTTGTTGAGCCTTCGCGAAGTCCGTCGCGTCGTCGAGTGCTGGCGGAAGTTCTTAAAAAGTATCCAGCGGCTACAGTCGTGCGATACGAATCGGTTTACTCTGGAAATGTGTCCAAGGCTCTCGATGCGGTCGGTGCTGTTGGAACGACGATGAGTTATGACTTGGATCAAGCCAAAGTCATCGTCGCGTTGGACGCGGATCTGTTTGGTTCTGATCCGAATGCCGTTCATTACGCTCGCCAATTCGCGAATCATCGGTCCCCTAGCGGTCCGTGGATGAATCGGCTGTACGTGGCTGAGTCGCAGTATTCGGTGACCGGTACAGCGGCGGATTTCCGTCTCGCGGTTCAATCGTCTCAGATCGCTGCCCTGCTTCGGAGGATCGAAGAGGCGGTCGATGCCGGCACGATTGTCGAAGACAAGGAAGAAGGCAAGAGCTATGACAAGCTCTCCGAAGCCGAGAAGGTTTCCCGTGTTGTCGAGTCGATCGCAAGCGATCTGCTGGCAAGCAAGGGTTCTTCGGTGTTGAGTGTGGGTTCGCATCAGCCGCTAAGCGTTCAGGTCGCAGCGCTCCGCATCAATGCGAAGCTTGGGAATATCGGCAAAACGGTATTGCTGCATGAGGTTCCCAATGAGCTTCAGGGGGTTGCCTCCGTCAAGCTCGATGATTTTGTGAATCGTGCCGGGGAATTCGATAAGCTCTGGATCTTTGCACCGAACCCAGTGTTTACCGTTTCTGGCGACGTTGATCTTGCCGGCGCCATGGAACTGATCGGTGGTAAGAATGGGGATGTCGTCTATCTCTCGAACTACGACGATGAAACAGCGCAGTACGCTCGCTGGGTCGTTCCCGAGACCCATCCACTGGAGGCATGGGGGGATGTGCGCGGTTTCGACGGCACCTATGGAATTTGCCAACCCACCATCGATCCGTTGTTGAGCGGAAAGAGTGCGATTGAGGTTATGTCGATGCTCGCCGGGTTGCCGGTGGTCGATGGGCAGACCATTGTCAAGGAGACGGCTGCTGCGATTGCCGGTGGCAAGCTCGATGATCGCACATGGCGAGAGTCGCTCCATTCCGGATACATGCCGAATACAGCTGCTAAGCAGTTCGCGGGTGAGATCAAGGCTGACGTTAAGGTTTTAATGGCCGACAAGTTGACTACGCGCAACTACGAGCTGCCAGAAACCGATGTGAAGCTCGGGTTGGATAAAGCGAATCTCGAGGTTTTGATTCTGCCTAGCGATACGATCTACGATGGTCGGGTAGGGAACAACGGTTGGTTGCAGGAGTGCCCGGCACCAGTGACCAAGCTCGCTTGGGATAATGCCGCGATTTGTTCACCTTCGACTGCGGCTCAGCTGGGGCTGAAGCAAGGAGAGTTGGTATCGTTGCAGTTGGGGGATGCGAGAGTCAAGCTTCCTGTGTTCTTGGTGCCTGGCCATGCAGAAGGTTCGTTCACGGTGAACCTGGGCTATGGACGGATCAAGGAGTATGGGGCCTCGATCGCCGGCGCTGTCGGTACCAATTTGGCGCCGTTCCGTCGATGGAATCAAGCGGCCATCTACACCGGTGTCTCGGCGATTTCAACGAATGAGCCTTACCGGTTGGCGACCAGCCAAGACCACTTCGCGATGGATGATCTCGGGATGGGGGAAACCGCAAAGCGGGCTCCTCAGTTGATCCGAGAAGGCACACTTGACGAGTACAAAGAAAACCCAGCATTTACCAATGCCATCGTCGAACATCACTTCGAGAACAAGTCCCTTTGGCAAGAGCCCAAGGTGGATGAAAATCACAAGTGGGGGATGGCGATCGACCTGAATAAGTGCGTCGGTTGCAACGCCTGCGTGGTGGCTTGCCAAGCGGAAAATAACGTTCCGATCGTTGGTAAGGAGCAGATGATTCGCGGCCGTGAGATGCATTGGCTCCGGATCGATCGTTACTTCCAAGCGGACGTGGACCCGAGTTCTTCACTGACGAATCTGCACACCCCGGTGGATCCCAAGGTTGTAATGCAACCCATGGCATGTGCGCACTGCGAAACGGCGCCGTGCGAGCAGGTTTGTCCTGTCGCGGCAACGGTTCACACCGAAGAAGGCATCAATGCGATGGCTTACAACCGTTGTATCGGTACACGTTACTGTGCGAACAACTGCCCCTACAAGGTCCGTCGGTTCAATTACTTCAATTACAACACTGAATACGGGTATTTCTACGGTTGGCAGGACAAGCGAGAGCAAGCCTCCAAAAAGCTGCAGTCGTTGGTTCTTAATCCGGAAGTAACTGTTCGAGGTCGTGGTGTGATGGAGAAGTGCACGTACTGCATCCAGCGTGTGCAGAATGGCAAGATCTACAGTCGCACAAAGGGTGACGGTCGTGTCCACGACGGCGATATTCAATCGGCTTGCCAGCAAGCTTGCCCGACTGGGGCGATCGTGTTTGGCGATTTGCGCGACGAGACCAGTCGCGTGTACCAGTTGCACAATGACTCTAGGGCTTATGCGGTTCTCGAGGAACTGAACATCAAGCCGCGAACGTTGTATCTCTCGCGAATCCGCAATATTCCAAAGCGACTCGCAACCCATAGTCAGCTCCATCCTTCGAGACCGGGGGAAGGTAGCCATCACGAAGACCACTCGCATTCATCAGGTGACCATGGCCACCATAGCTAGTTCCTACAATCCGAGAGAAATCGACAACACGAACGACATTCCTGGTCGTCGTGCACCATTGATCACGGGGAATCAAACCTACACGTCGGTAACCGAGATGGTTTGCCGTGTGGCCGAGGATCCTCAGCCGAAAATATGGTGGATATTATTCGGTTTTTCGTCGCTCACCGCGGTGATGTTCCTCTCGCTGATTGCCTTCTTGATTTACAAGGGGGTCGGTATCTGGGGTAACATGAGTCCAGTGTTCTGGGCGTGGCCGATCGTCAACTTCGTGTTTTGGGTCGGTATTGGTCACGCCGGTACCTTGATTTCTGCGATCTTGTTTTTGTTCCGTCAAAACTGGCGGACGAGCATTAACCGCGCCGCGGAAGCAATGACAATTTTCGCGGTTATCTGTGCTGGGATTTACCCTGGTATTCACGTCGGTCGTGCGTGGCTCGCATTTTGGTTGTTGCCATATCCAAGTTTGAACTTGTGGATGTGGCCCCAGTTCCGTAGCCCGCTCCTGTGGGACGTGTTCGCCGTCGGTACCTATGCATCGACTTCGTTGGTGTTCTGGTACATGGGCATGATTCCGGATTTGGCGACGTATCGCGACCGAAGCAAGTCACCGCTGCGGCGCATGATTTACAGCTTGTTGTGCTTGGGTTGGACTGGATCCTCTCGGCACTGGTTGGTTTACGAAAAGGCGTACACGATTCTTGCTGCTTTGGCAGCACCGCTCGTTCTTTCCGTGCACACTGTCGTTAGTTTTGACTTCGCTGTTTCCCAGCTCCCAGGCTGGCATACCACGATTTTCCCACCGTACTTCGTTGCGGGTGCGATTTTCTCCGGTTTTGCGATGGTGGTGACGCTGTTGGTACCGATGCGGAAGATTTACAAGTTGGAAAATCTCATCACGCTTCGGCACTTGGATAACATGAACAAGATTATCCTGGCCACGGGTTCTTTGGTTGGACTCGCTTACGGGACTGAGTTTTTCATGGCTTGGTATAGCCAAAACCAGTATGAGAGCTTCACGTTCATCAACCGAGCGTTCGGACCGTATTGGTGGGCTTATTGGATTATGGTCACCTGCAACGTTATCTCGCCGCAGCTGTTCTGGTTCAAGTGGATGCGGACCAACGTGGTAGCGATGTGGATCGTTTCGATCTTCGTCAATATTGGGATGTGGTTCGAGCGGTTTGTGATCACGGTGACCTCCCTGAGCCGAGATTTCTTGCCTGCGTCCTGGGGCTACTACAACCCGACCATGTACGACGGATTGATGTTCTTCGGCAGCTTTGGTGTGTTCATGACGCTTTACCTGCTCTTCTGCAAGTTCCTTCCAACGATTGCGATCTCGGAAGTGAAAGGTGTTATGTCTGCTTCGGAGCATGCTGCACATGTCGAGGCCGAATTGTTGGGTGAGGCTCACGGCCATGGTCATCATGGGTCGGGGCATTAGAAGAACTTTTGGGTTGGGGTCTCAGCAAAAGCCTGAGGCTCCTGGGTTCATGCGGGGAAACCTGCGGATTGAAAGTCAATCTCCTTTAGATCGATAGCCTGCACTTGGAAAACTCCAAGGTCAGCGAGCAGAAAACCATACGATACGATTGGGCGCGGATACAACTCGATAACCATTATGAGTGAACACAAGCCACGAAAAACCAGTGAACCGAAGCCACCACGTTCGACGGGGTGGGTAGCGGAATTTTCTAACGAGCATGCATTGCTCGAAGCTGCTCGCAAGGTTCGTGATTCCGGGTACACAAAGACCGATGCCTTCACGCCGTTTCCGGTGCACGGCATCGACGAAGCCCTCGGCATCAAGCCCACAATTTTGCCGTTCATCGTACTGTGTGCGGGAACAACGGGTCTGCTGACTGCTTTGCTCATGCAGTGGTGGATGAACGGAGTTGATTACAAGTACATCATTTCCGGCAAGCCTTTCGGTATCACACCCGCCTCGATTCCGGTTTCCTTCGAGTTGACCATTCTGTTTTCAGCGTTTACTTCGGTGCTCGGGATGTTGGCCCTTAACGGATTGCCACGGCTGAGCAATCCAATTTTCACCAACCCTCGGTTCGATCGAGCGACCGATGACCGCTTCTTCCTGTACGTGGATGCGGGCGATCGGTATTACAACCGCGAATCCGTCAAGGAATTGCTTTCTTCGACCCATCCCGATTCGTTGGATGAAGTGATGGAAGATCCTTCGCCGACCACATTGCCCAGGCCAATTTGGCTTGGGTCATTGTTGTTGGTGTTGGCGGGGTTGATTCCCGCGATGATTGTTCTCAACATGCGAGCGGGCTTCAGCGATCTCCCACGTTGGCACGTGTTCTTCGACATGGACTTCCAGCCGAAAAAGAAGCCGCAGCAAACGACTACGATTTTTGCAGACGGTCGAACGATGCGTCCTCAAGTTGAGGGGACAATTGCCCGGGGGCAGTTGACCGAACAAGATCCGTTCTACTTGGGTTGGGATCCTTCGAAAGTCACATTGGCGGAAGCCCGCAATGCGATTTTAGTATCGACACAGGATCCAGCGCCGGCACAGGATCCAGCGCCCGCGCAAGACCCAGCACCGGGAGCGGAAGCTCCTGCGGCTACTGCCCCAGCGGAGCAAAAACCCGCGGAAGCTGCAGCAGCGCCCAGTCCGCAGCCACCCGCTGCTGCACCAGCCGCACCTGCTGCGGGGGCCACGCCGAACCTGCCATGGATCGATCGATTGCCGATTGCGGCGGACGACGAGCACATGAAGCTCGGAAAAAACAAGTATGAGATCTACTGCTCGACTTGCCACGGGTATTCAGGGTTTGGAGATGGGTTGGTTGCACAGCGCGCCGCGAGCTTGCTCCAAGACACATGGACGCCGCCGAGTTCCCTGCATTTAGATCGCGTGCAAAAGCAGCCTGTGGGGCAGATTTTCCATACGATTTCCAAAGGTCAAGGCAAGATGGCGTCGTACGCATCGTCGCTGACACCCAAAGAGCGTTGGGCGATCGTCCTGTACGTCAAGGCCTTGCAGCGATCACGAAATGCTTCGATCGAGGACGTTCCTGTTGAGCAGCGAAGTCAGTTGGGTGAGGCCAAATAGCCTTGCTCGGCGATGCACGGCCAACTTGGCTGTGGGATGACAAACCAGTACCAGCAACCAATTATCAATTTCGCAACAACCGTTAGCAACAATTCCATGAGCCTTCAATACGACAAAGAAACCATAGTGCTGCCAAGCCAATGGAAAAACAAGTCGCCGATCCTGTTTGCTGCAGGCCTGGCCTTGTTGGTGACCGGTGCTGTGTTTGCGCTGTTCACTCAGGGTGCCGATAAGTCGGATGGTGTCGCTGCGTTCAAGTTCGTAACGCATTCGTACTTGGCTAACTTCATGTACGTAATGACGATCGCCTTGGGTGCTTTGTTTTTTATCTTGGTGCAATTTGTTGCCAGGGCAGGTTGGAGCACATCGATTCGTCGAATTGCTGAATTGATCATGTCGACGATTCCGTTTTTGGCGGTTTTGTTCGTTCCGATCATTGTCTTGCTCTATGCCAATAGCGACGCACTCTACGAATGGAATGTGAGGGAGAACGTCCACAGCAGCGTGATTAAGTCCAAGATCGATGTTGGTTATTTGACCAAAAACTACTTTACGTTGCGGGCTTTCTTGTATTTTGGATTGTGGGCACTCATGGGGGCGTGGTTCTACTCCCAAAGCCGCAAACAAGACGAATCCGGGGATATCGAGCACTCGCTGCTTCGACAAAAGTGGAGTGGTCCCTGCATTATGATCTTTGCCCTTTCAGCGAGCTTTGCTGCGTTCGATTGGGTAATGAGTATCGATGCTGACTGGTACAGCACGATTTTCGGGGTTTACCTCTTTGCCGCTGGCATGATGGCCTTTTTTGCGACGATGATTCTGATCAATGCTGGCCTTCAAAAGGCGGGCAAACTCCAGAAGCTGGTCACGGTGGAGCATTTCCATGACATGGGCAAGTTCATGTTCGGGTTCATCATGTTTTGGTCCTACATCGCATTTTCGCAGTTGCTTCTCTACTGGTACGGAAACATCCCTGAGGAAACGTTCTGGTTCGCGGTACGACTGAAGGATGGATGGCAGTACCTGGCATACGGCTTGATCCCGTTGCACTTCGCGATTCCGTTCTTGGGCACGATGAGTCGGCATGTGCGACGCCACCGTTCGGGGCTTGTGTTCTGGGCGATCTGGGTTCTTGTCGTCCACTGGCTCGACATGACCTTTTTGATCATGCCAAACGCGGGTCCGTTCAACTTGATTCCCCTGGCAGGCCACTTGCTGGGTGGACTCGGAATGCTTTTGATTTTCTTTGCGTTCTTCCTGGTTCGCGCCACCAATGTCCCGCTTGTTCCCATGCGGGATCCGCGTCTGCCGGAATCGCTCACTTACGCAAACCCACTCTTGTAAATAACTGATACGGGAAGACTCGGAGGCTGGAACCTATGGCACGCTACGACGACCTCAACACGAACATGATCGCTTACTCAGCGGTCCTCAGCATCGTGGTATTGGTGATCGTTTTGCAAGGGACGCAAGCACTTTGCTACAACATGGTCAACTGGATGGACAGTAGCCGTACGGCATCCGGAATCGATAAGCCGACCAAAGTGAAGAGTGAACAATTGGAGTCTCTTAACGGGTATGGTAAAGCCAAGGTAGTCGATGAGTCGGCGCCACCTCCGGCAAAAGGTGAGCAACCTACGATGAAGGAAGTGATTCATATTCCCGTGAGCGAAGCAGCGAAGGCTGTAATCAAGGAATTCGGAGCAACCGCACCTGCGGGAACATAGTCAATTAACATCTCATGAATCGGTATTTGGTCCTAAAATTTTGGTCTTTGCTACTGCCAGCCTTGATGGTTGGACTGGTAGTGGACCGGTTATTTGCGGACTACGACTATGTCGCGAACTCGCTCCCCAAGGAAATGGAAGGGGTGAGGGTCGATGAGCGGCTTGGAGCGGACGATTTGCCGCTCGAGTTGCGATTTCGCAATCATCTCGGTCAACCGACCAGCCTGAAGGACGTCTTGGGCCGTGGGAAACCGGTAATTCTTACGCTGAATTACAGCAATTGCCCCGGGCTTTGCGTGGCTCAGTTGAATGGGCTATTGCGAGGCCTGAACGAGGTTACCTCGCTTGGTCTGGGGAATGATTTTCGGGTGATATCGATCAGTATCGATCCCCGGGAGTCGACCGAAAAAGCGTCCGGAACGCACAAACGGTACAGCCAAGACCTTTTCAAACAGCACCGTGCTGAAGGTTGGGAGTTCTGGACCGGCGAGTCGAGCAGCATTGCGAAATTGGCAGATTCGGTCGGATTTAGGTACACCTATGACGCAAAGCACGATCAGTACAACCACCCTGCAACGGCGATTTTTATCTCCCCAGACGGACGGCTGACCCGCTACTTGTATGAGCTAGGATTGACGGGGAATACGTTGAAAATGGCCATTGTGGAAGCGGGTGAAGGTCGTGTGGGATCCTCGATGGATATGATCGCGTTGTGGTGCGTTCACTACGATGCAATGGAAAACCGGTATTCTTCGAGTGCCAGACGGCTCCTTTCCATCGCTGCCGGGATTTTCGTAGCGGTCGGTTTGACGGCTTCGATTCCCTTCTGGTTTTTCCACCGAAATCGCGTCGCACGTGGGATCGGTTCGGAGAAATCAGAAGAGCGAACGATGGCACCAACGGATTCGCTCAAGACGACGGGTGAGTCGAATTCGCTCGGCGAGACGAACTCGCTCGGCGAGACGAATCGTCGCACGACAACAAGCACCAACCTCGATACGATACAACAATAAACTCCTATCCTATGTATTCGATAGCGTCAGATATGCCATTCATCCTTGCCGACAAAGTAGCGCCCTACGCGTGGTTCCCAGAAGGAGCTTCCTCGTTTGCTCCACAGGTGGACTATTTGTTCACCGGGATTCTGTGGATTTGTATCCTGTTCTTCGTCCCCATCGTGATTGCGATGGTCTACTTCATGTGGGCCTTCCGTGATCGCCCGGGCTACCGAGGTTCCCCTGAAGCTCTTCACAACACCCCGCTTGAGATCACTTGGACGGTGATTCCGACAGCGATTGTTGTCTGGGTGTTCTGGGAGGGGGCTGTAGGATACCTCGATATGGCGAGGATTCCCAAAGGGACCGTGGACGTCAATGTGACCGCCAAAAAGTGGGTTTGGTCTTTCAAGTACGAAAACGGTGGCGAGAACTCTTTCGAGAAGATCGGCTCCGTCGATTACCCGAAATTGGTCTTACCAGTCGATCAAGACATTAAATTGATCATGCGGTCGGAAGACGTTTTGCATAGCTTCTACATCCCAGCATTCCGAGCGAAGCGGGACGTTGTTCCGGGGCGATACAACTACATGTGGTTCCACACCACCAAGACTGGAACCTACGATTTGTTCTGCACCGAGTATTGCGGCGACAATCACAGCAACATGATCGCAAAGGTTGAGGTGGTCAGCGAAGAAGAGTACAAGAAGGCGTTGGAAAAAGCTGTCCAAGAGCCTGAGGATCCGTTGGAGCGAGGCAAGCTACTTTACAAGAGGCTGGGGTGTTCGACGTGCCACTATGCCGGGGATGAGGGAGCAAACGGACCTGGACCGAGTTACAATGGATCCTGGGGCAAGTCTGTTCCACTGGAATCCGGGGAATCGGTGACGTTCGACGAAAATTATGTCCGCGAATCGATTTTGAATCCGCCTGCCAAAAAGCGTAAGGGGTACGGTGCTGCCTCCCCGATGAACAGTTATGCCGGGCGGATCAAAGACGAGCAGATCGATGCGTTGATCACCTTTATGAAGTCCCTTGAAAACGCTCAGCCTAAGACCGGCAAGTAAAACGATTTCATTGGACGGGTTACCCATAGGAACAAAACACCACCGCTAGAGTTTTTACTCAAAACGACAGGTTGGAAATAAACATGAGTGTTGCAGATCGACCGATAGTTTCGCCAGCATCCGGGGATGGATCGACTTATCCCCAACATCACTTTTTGAACCACACCAGTGGTTTTTTGAGTTGGGCTTTGACGCTCGACCACAAACGCATCGGATTGATGTATCTGATCGGGGTCATGTCGTCGTTCGCGTTGGGCGGTATGTTCGCCTTGATGATTCGATTGCATCTTTGGAACTTCAAGGATGGTTGGTTGTCGAACCAGACATACAACCAAGTGTTTACGCTCCACGGAGCGATCATGGTTTTCTTGTTCATCATCCCCAGTATTCCTGCGGCTCTAGGTAACTTTCTGTTGCCGGTCATGTTGGGAACCAAGGATGTGGCGTTTCCTCGCCTCAACCTGGGAAGTTTCTATCTGTGGGTGACTGGTTTGGTGTTGTTCCTCACGGCCCTGTCCATCACTGGCTTGGATACCGGATGGACCTTTTACACGCCATACAGCATCGAAACCCAAAAAGGTGGAGCAGTTCTTGCCGCGACCTTCGGTGTCTTCGTACTCGGGTTCAGCTCGATTTTTACCGGGTTGAATTTTATCGTGACGATCAACACCATGCGGCCACCCGGAATGACTTGGTTCCGCATGCCGTTGTTCTTGTGGGCGACGTATGCAACGTCGATCATCCAAGTGCTCGCGACGCCCGTTCTCGGGATCACCGTGTTGCTACTTTCCGCAGAGCGCCTGTTGGGGATTGGTATTTTCGATCCGAAGCTTAACGGCGACCCGGTTACATTCCAGCACTTCTTTTGGTTCTACTCCCACCCGGCCGTTTACATCATGATTCTCCCTGCGATGGGAATCATCAGCGAATTGATGAGCGTTCACTGCCACAAGGGGATTTTCGGTTATCGAATGATCGCCTACAGCTCGATCGCGATTGCGTTGTTCGGGTTTTTGGTTTGGGGGCACCACATGTTCACCTCCGGAATGGCTGACGTGACGACGATCGTCTTCAGTGCGTTGACGTTCACGGTTTCGATTCCATCTGCGATCAAGGTGTTCAACTGGCTCGGGACTATGTATCAAGGGACCGTGTCGCTCAACACCCCGATGTTATACGCTTTAGCCTTCATCTTCCTGTTTACCATCGGTGGTTTGACAGGTCTGCCCCTTGGTGCGTTGTCAACCGACATGCACTTGCACGACACCTACTTCGTTGTGGCACACTTCCACTACGTGATGATGGGTGGTACCCTCGTCGCGTTCTTAGGCGGTGTATTCCACTGGTGGCCGAAGATGACTGGCAAAATGTTCAACGATACCGTCGGGATGATCTCTGCGGCGATTGTGTTCGTCGGTTTCAATCTGACGTTCCTACCCCAGTTCGTGCTCGGCACGCGAGGAATGCCTCGAAGGTACGCAACCTATCTGGAAGAGTTCCAAGACTTGCACCGATTGTCGACGATCGGCTCTCTAACGTTGGGTCTCGGTTTGTTGGTCGCCCTATTGGTGCTGTTGCATTCGTTGTTCTACGGACGTCGGGCACCCACCAACCCGTGGGGTGGTGCAACCTTGGAATGGATGTGCTCCTCGCCTCCTCCTCACGATAACTTTGCTTCAGCTCCGACCGTTGGTGATCCATACGATTTCAACGGAATCGAGTACGATGCAAAGCTAGGCGGCTACGTCAAGAAGTCGTAGTTTCCTCCTCCCGAAAACCCTACACCATCTCTTTGTTGAAAAATGACTGCAATCCAAGAGACCGCACACGAATCCGAGCACGCTCAGGATCATCATCACGACCATCCTGCATGGCTTGCGCACCACTTCGATGACGCTGAACAGCAATTCGATGCGGGTAAGCTTGGAATGTGGTTGTTCCTCGTTACAGAAGTCCTTTTTTTCAGCGGTATGTTTTGTGCGTACTCGCTATACAGAAACCGGGATCCTCAGGTTTTTGAGTTTTGCAGTCGGTTCCTCAATGAGAAGCTGGGTGCCATCAACACGGGGGTTCTCCTGTTCAGTTCGTTGACGATGGCTTGGGCGGTTCGCGCCGCACAGCTCAAACAACACAAGTTGTTGGTTGGAATGCTCGGGGCGACCCTCGGCTGCGCTGCAATCTTTTTGGGTGTCAAGGCCGTCGAGTACAGCCATAAGTGGGAGCTTGGATTGTTGCCGGGCAAATTTTATGTTTCTCAGGTACCTGGGGCTGCTCATGGCGACCATGGATATTTGGGAAGCCTGTGTGTCGTACCATTGATTCTGACGATCATCGCTGCCGTCTACTATGTTTATTCCATTGCTACGATGAGCAAGTTCCACCAGCAAGTGGCTGGTCCGGTGTTTGTCGCCGGGCTGTGCTTCTTCGGAGGAGTTCAGCTGGGGCGTACATTGGAAGCAGAGGAAACAACGCACCATGCTGCCGAACATGCGGCGCACGAACACACGCCGGGAGCGTCGCACGACCATTCTCAAGACCACTCCGCTGGCGAGTTGCTCCCTGAAAAGGAGGGAGGCGAAGTCGTCGCTCTTGGTCACAAGTCGATTGAAGACGTGAAGGTGATGCAAGAAGAGTTGACGACTCCCGATGCGAGTGTCAACCAAAAAAGCATGGCTGGTTTGTTCTTCAGTATCTACTACTGCATGACGGGCGTTCATGCGGTGCACATCATCGGTGGTATGCTTGTGATCACGTGGTTGATTATCAAAGCCGCCAGGGAAGAGTTCCATGACCAGTATTTCGGCCCTGTTGATAATGTGGGGCTGTACTGGCACTTGGTCGACTTCATTTGGATCTATTTGTTCCCGCTCCTTTATTTGATCACTTAAGTAGTCGTTCAATCAGTCGCGGAGGCGCGATAGCGGATCATAACCGGGACAGGGATTCACTCGCCTCTCTCGACTAGGATCCTGGGTTGGTAAAGGTCGGTTAGGCGTTCACTCAAAATCGGTATTTGGAAATGGCTCATAACGCAACACATTCGGAACACGGAACGGACCACGCAAACGGGCATGGCGATGCACATGGTCATGGTCATCATGCGGGGTTTTCCCACCCGATGCCAATATGGAT
The DNA here is from genome assembly GCA_046318275.1 of Pirellula sp. Taxonomy (GTDB): domain Bacteria; phylum Planctomycetota; class Planctomycetia; order Pirellulales; family Pirellulaceae; genus JBKCUI01. Next base: position 78,674 of record JBKCUW010000132.1, read on the forward strand.
GTTATTGGCTGTGTTTTTCGCTCTTCTCGTTCTAACCGGGTTGACCGTTTATCAGTCGCAGTTCGACCTTGGGAATGCGGAAATATGGTTGTCGTTGACGATTGCAACCGTCAAGGCTGCGTTGGTGATCCTGTTCTTCATGCACTTGTTGTGGGATAAACCCCTTAATGCCATCGTCATTCTGGGTAGTCTGATTTTCGTTGCCTTATTCTTGGGGTTCACCCTCATGGATGCAGAAGGATACCGCGAGAATTTGATTTACAAGTCCACGGTTAAGGCATCACAACCTGGTGCCAAGGGTGACGAGATCGATAATTAAGACGAGATCGATAATTAAGAACCGTACCTCGGTTCTTGGAATAGAATTCGAATGACGGCTTAGCAGCAGTGCTAGGCCTTTTTTTATTGGTGGAAGACTTCAACCACCGGTACTGGTTCCACGCTCAGTCTCCATTCGGCACCAAGATAAAGCTACTAGGAAAAGAGTCTCTTAGTATCGAATCTTATCCTGCTTGTCGGACCACCGTTTAAGGACTTCTACCGCTTCGTCGCGAAGAGCGTTTTGCATCGGAATCGAACGCAGTTTAGCCGGTTTCCTAAACTCGTCGTAAAAATTTCTATCATCGAAACCAGCCACCGCCGCATCGTCGCATGCAGCGGCGCGATACACGCGATCCAGTCTGGCCCAATAGATCGCGGCTAAGCAAAGTAGGCACGGTTCGCAACTGCTGTAGAGTTCACAACCTGCTAAGGAAAACGTATTCAGTCGTCGGCATGCATCGCGGATGGCTTCGACTTCTGAGTGGGCGGTTGGGTCATTGGTAGAGGTAACGCGATTCCATCCGCGGCCGACGACTTGGCCATTTCGCACGACCACAGCCCCGAAAGGTCCCCCCTCATTGGCTTCCATTTTCTCGCTGGATAGACGGATCGCTTGGCGTAGAAACTCTAGATTCACATGGATAGCCATTAAATGAGATCGAGCGACAGCCTTGGGGATGGCCTGGCAAAACCAGCTAGAGGATTAACACCCCAGGCAGGATTCGAACCTGCGACCTCAGCTTTAGGAAAGCCGCGCTCTATCCAACTGAGCTACTGGGGCAGTGAGGTTTTCGTTGAGAAACCTCGTTCGCAGTTTACCTCATGCACACATTTTGTCCACGGACCAAATTCAAGCGGGGGGGGCGTGTGGCCGCATTCCCTTTCGAAACGTTCTGATTTCTTGGTCTGCTACCGTAACCGGAATTATGGAATCCCGAGCATCGCCGTTCTCGTTGGATTTGGCCAGGGGCTTCTAAGTCGTTGCATTACGGTTTTCTTCGAAGTTTTCCGATCCCCCTTCAATAGTGGGTTCAGGTTTTTTGCCGTTGGTGTAGAGGGAATGTATGAGGTCCAATGAACCGCGGTTATTAAAGAGGTCTTCCGAAATGCATGTTTTCGTATTGCTGAAGCTTGTCTTGTTGTGCGTCCTGTACTACAAGTTTTTCGTTCATGATTTCATCTACGACAGCAACGATGACTGAATAGTTCCATGGTTGGCTTCGGTCGCGCTGGCGGTTGGAAGCTTATCGATGCTTGTCGGTACGAGGAGGTCTCGAAGGTTTTTTCTCAATCTTGGATGATGGCAGACTTGAATAATGGCAGACTTGGATGATGGCAGACTTGGATGATGGCAGAAACCATTTTGGGATAGGTCCGGCGATCGGGCACTGTGGATCTTGCCCCTGAGGGCTCTCCACCGTTAGCATAGAGCCATGAGTGAATCCTCCCAACTTTCTATTGCGCTACGAATCCTCGATGCAAACCGAAACCGCGTTCTCGAAGGGCTAAGGACCCTGGAGGATCTTGCTCGTTTTCACAGTTTTCCTGAGCTTCAGGCTGCCTACAAATCGTACCGTCACGCTGTGCTGGAAGTATCGAGCGGGTGGGATTCGTTCTCTATGCTCGCGGCCAGGAATGCTGATGAGGATGTTGGGCGAACTCAAAAGACGGCTGCAGAACTGGATCGATCCGGCGGTTTGCATGCCATCGCTGCAAGTGCGTCGGGGCGTGTGGAGCAAGGCCTGAGGGTGCTCGAGGAAACGGCGAAGTTCGCGTACCCCGGTTCCGCGGGGGCCGTCGAAAGTATCCGCTACCGAGTCTACGACACCAACGCAAAACTTAGGTTGGCACTCGCTCGTGATGCTTCATTTTTCGGCCGAGCCAAATTGTATGTCTTGGTCGATTGCCAACTTCCCCTGAAGCAATTCGTCGATCGGCTTCGAGAAATCTCCACTGCTGGTGTCAGTTTGATCCAAATCCGTGACAAACAATCATCCGCTGAAACGTTGATCGAATACTCGCGGAACGCGATTGATGCGTTGGACGAGAGGCTGACTCGGGTGATCATCAATGATCGTGTGGATTTGACGCAGATTACGGATGCTTGGGGAGTTCACGTTGGACAAGAGGACATTCCACCGTCGGACGCCTCGGCTCTCCTAGGGATCCACAAAATCGTCGGATGGTCCACCCATGATGTCGGCCAAGTCCGCAGGGCCTTGGAGTTGCGTGTCGATTACATTGGTTGCGGACCAACCTTTCCCTCCAGTACCAAGTCCTTCCACGAGTTTTCGGGGACGCGATTTCTTCGCGAAGCGCACGCCGTTCTGTCGGAAAATAACGCGGCGATGCCAGCATATGCGATAGGTGGGATCCACCTAGGCAATTTGCAGGAGGTACTCGATACGGGGTTCTCTCGCGTAGCGGTCAGCTCCGCGGTCTGGGGGGCTGAGAATCCAGGGGTAGCAGCGGAACGAATCCGACGCGTTTTGGACTAGTTCCACGCTGGAAATAAATTGCAGACGGGAATCGATGCGAGCAGGTAGTCGATGTGGGCGTCGACTCTGAAAATCGTTACACTACAGGTTCAAATTCGTGGACCTCGAATGATGCGAGGTACTATCGAAAGAACTTTCACCCGATTCAACTTCATTAGAAATCAGAGAGCCTTAGCCACCATGCCAGTAGGAAAAACCCTTGATAACATTGTTGAGAGTGTAGGCAACACCCCGATGATCCGTATCAATCGACTCCTGCCTCCGGATGCTGCGACGGTTTTTGCGAAATGCGAGTTTTTCAATCCGCTGAAGAGTGTCAAGGACCGGATCGGGTTGGCAATGGTTGAGGATGCGGAAAAGAGTGGCCGCCTCAAACCTGACACCCACATCATCGAACCCACCAGCGGAAACACAGGGATCGCTTTGGCATTTGTTTGCGCAGCCAAAGGCTATCGTTTGACGTTGACGATGCCGGAGTCGATGTCCATCGAGCGACGTGCATTGCTGAAAGCCTTGGGGGCCAATCTTGTTCTCACTCCCGCGGCCGAGGGCATGCGTGGGGCGATTGCCAAGGCCAACGAGTTGGTCGCTGCCGATAGCCATGGCTGGATGCCCCAGCAGTTCGAGAACCCAGCCAACCCCGCGGTTCACGAACGAACCACGGGCCCAGAGATTTGGGCGGACACCGCAGGTAACATCGACGCGATCGTGGCCGGAGTTGGAACAGGCGGGACGATCACCGGTGTCGCTCGCTACATCAAGAAACTCAATCCTAACTTCAAGGCGATCGCGGTTGAGCCAAAGCAGTCGCCGGTGATCAGTGGAGGCCAACCGGGCAAGCATCGTATTCAAGGTATTGGGGCTGGTTTCGTTCCAAAAAATTTGGATACCTCGCTGATCGACGAAGTGATTCAAGTCGACGACGAACTAGCATTCGAATGGGGACGCAAGCTGCATCGGCAAGAGGGGATCATGGCAGGTATCAGCAGTGGAGCGAACATGTGGGCGGCAGCCCAACTCGCCACTCGGCCTGAGTGGAAGGGGAAGCGGATCGTGACCATCATGTGCAGTCTCGGTGAACGTTATCTATCGACACCATTGTTCGCGGAAGCGAGTTCGTAGCCGAGAATTGGTTGCGGCGTACAATTCACGTACACGCGAGGCCGTAGCAAGAAAGTGAAAGCATGACCCCTTCTCAACCATCGATCCAATCCAGACGTCATTTCCTTCGTAGCTCATTGGGTGCAGGATTGGCCGCTACAGGATTGGCATCTCAAACGGTCGTTGCTGGGAGTCTGTTGGCAAACGCTACTCTACCGGCCACTGGTTCAGGGCGAAATCCAAAATGGGAATCAGCCACCCGCCGAGGATTGGACTATCTCGCTCGGACCCAATCCTCACGCGGGCAATGGAATACGCCGCCATATCCTGTGGCGGTTTCGGCGCTAGCGGGGTTGGCTCTACTGTGCAGCGGATCGACTGTCACTCAAGGCCCCTATGCCAAGCAATTGAGCCGGACAACGGATTACTTGCTCGGGCAATCACGCAAGAATGGATTGATCGGAGACCCGGATAACGATCAACGCTATACCTACGGGCATGGATTCTCCATGCTGTTCCTGTCGCAAGTGCTCGGCGAGGAAGGTTTGCAAGACCGTCGCGACGACCTCGTCGATGTCTTGAATCGAGCGGTTTCGTTCTGTGGTCGGGCGCAAACACCAGCGGGTGGTTGGGGCTATATCAGCGCAAAGGATGGCCAAGACTACGATGAGGGATCGACAACCATCACCCAGGTACAAGGGTTGAGAGGATGTCGCAATGCGGGAATTGCTGTGCCCGGTGAGATCATCGAATCGGCCAAGCGTTACATTTACAAATGCCAAAATCCGGATGGCGGGATCAGCTACTCAAGCCAACAAATGGGAAGTTCCCGGCCTGCAATTACAGCGGCGAGCTTGGCCGCCCTCTACAACGCCGGGGACTATGAGAGCAAGAAAGTTCCCGAAATGTTGAGTTACAGTCGCAAGGAACTGTACGACATTAAACGGGTCGACGATGCGTTCGGGCATTGGCACTACACGTACTTGTACTACAGCCAAGTCGTCTATCGCCAAGGGGACGAAGAGTGGCTTCCTTTCCGTGATCGGCTCTATTCCCAAATTGAAGGGATGCAGACAGCGGACGGATCGTGGGATGGGCAAATCCACGATATCTACATCTCGGCATGCAATCTAATCATGCTGCAACTGGATTTAGGCTACTTGCCGATCTTCCAGCGCTAACGCGATCGCTCGAGGTGCAGCCTCGAGATCCCGGTCGGAATCGATGGGAATCCGAGTCATCCCAGGCATCGAGCGAAACCAGATTTCCTGACGGCGTACAAATTGCCGTGTGTGCGCTTTGACTTGATCGACCATTTCCTTTTCCGGAAGTTTGCCTTCGAGGAACTCCATCGGTTCCTTGTATCCGACTGCTTGAGATGCGGTTCTGCCAAGTTGCCCGTATTTGCTCCTCAGTTGTCGAACTTCGTCGAGCAATCCTCGCTCGAACATCCCGTCTACCCGTTGCTCCACCCGTTTGTGGAGCGAGTTTCGGTCCCAAGCCAGAACGATCGCATGGCTCGATTTTGGAATAGAAAAGCGTTCGAACTGAGTCTGCCAGTGGCTCAGCGGCGATCCTGTGATCTTTGCCACCTCCAGTGCCCGAACCATTCGGCGCGCATCCCCTGGAAGGATCTTGTGCGCCGATAGAGGGTCGACTTGGTATAAACGCTGGCGAAGTGCATCTAGGCCGTACGCCTCGATGTCCGCTTGGACCGCGTTTCGAAAATCCCAATCAGCGGGTGGGCCTTGGAACATCCCGCAGAGAAGGGATTTTAAATAAAGAGGGGTGCCGCCGACCAAAAGCACTCGGTTTCCTCGAGATCGGATCTCGTCGGATCGACGATGGGCGTCGATAACAAACTGTGAGACACTGTAGTCGATGGTGGGGTCCACCAAATCGATTAGGTGGTGCGGGACCCGTTGCTGTGCCTCAACCGATGGCTTCGCTGTGCCGATATCCATCCCGCGATAGACCGCCATAGAATCGACCGAAATGATTTCCGCACCGAGACGATCGGCCAGCTCGAGGGCCACCTGGCTTTTGCCGGAGGCGGTGGGACCCGTCAAAAAAACTGCATTTTCCAAGGGTTTTTGGATCCAAGCTTCAATTTGCTCAGGAGTCATACCGGTTCACCTCTAGCCGTACCTGCCTCATCGCGTTCCATTTCAGTTTAGCAACTGGCCAAGTAGTTGGAATCGACAAAACGGATCGGAATGCCTACGATTTTGCAGCAAAACATGAGTTTGTCCGCACTTGGACACTCACAAGGACCGAACTTTGGACAACCATGCGCGACGATATCCTAGACCGACTCATGGCTCAGCTAATTGAGCGAGCCGCCTTGTTACCCGAAGGATCCTACACGACCAAACTGCTTCGTGGCGGAATTCCAAAAATGGGGGAGAAGATTCGGGAGGAAGCAGCTGAGGTGATCGAGGCGGCGGCGGAACCCGGAGAGGAGGGACGCCAGCACACCGTTCGAGAGGCCTGTGACGTCGTGTTCCACTTGATGGTCTTGATGGCGAGTCGAGGGATTACCATCGACGATTTGCGGACCGAATTGGAACGGCGCGAGGGTGTTTCAGGACTTCAAGAAAAGGCCAATCGAACTTTGGGGAAAACCAATGAGCCTAAGTGATAATTTGTTACGCATCGGTGTTCCCAGCAAAGGTCGTTTGAGCGAATTGGCCATGGAGCTGCTACAGCAAGCGGGGCTGTCGTTTCGGCGTCAGGAGCGAGCGTTGTTCGCGCGGGTTAGCGGTATCCCCGCCGATATTACTTTCTTGCGAACCGACGACATTCCGACGTTATGCGCCGAAGGAGCGATCGACCTCGGGATCACTGGAAGCGATTTGCTGGAAGAGGCCGAAGTCTCGGTCGATGTGAGAATGAAGCTGGGGGTTGGTCGTTGCCGGCTGGCGATCTGTGTTCCGACGACATCTCCGTATCAGAAGCCTGAGGATCTCGCGGGCAAGCGGGTGGCGACGAGTTTTCCAAACACGACGCGAAACTTCTTAAATAAGCACAACGCGCCTGTTCACTTGGTCAATCTGAATGGCTCGGTGGAAGTGATGATTTCGTTGGGGGTTGCCGATGCGATCGTCGACTTGGTTGAAACCGGCAGCACCCTCGCCGCGAACCAATTACGAATCCTTGAGAATATCGGACACTATGAGACTGTCTTGATCCAGAGTCCAAAGTGTCGAGATGTTGCAACAGCGGATCGAATCGTGCGGCGGTTGGAGGGGGTCGTAATCGCTCGTGATTATTCGCTTTTGGAGTACAACATACCCCGCGAAAAGTTGGCGTCGGCCGAGGCGATAACGCCGGGGTTCACTTCGCCGACGGTTACCAGTTTGGAAGATCCGGCATGGTGTGCTGTTCGAGCCATGGTCAAGCGGAGCGATGTGATTCCGATCATGGAAAAGCTAGAACAGCTTGGCGCGCTCGCGATCCTCGAGTTCTCGATCAACAACTGCCGGTTGT
>JBKCUW010000133.1:0-66615 GCA_046318275.1 Pirellula sp.
CGTTGTAACGCGCTAATGCGAAGTCATAGCGATTAGACACTCCTGCGACCAAGATTTTTCCGTCGCTTTGGATCGCTACGCTTAATGCATTATCATACTCGCCGTCAAAGTCCGTCGTAATCTTGCCATCGCCGTCAAAGGTGGTATCCAGGCTACCATTGGAGTTGTAACGCGCTAACGCGAAGTCTTCGCTGTTGAAATTCCCCTCAAATCTACTGAATCCTGCGACCACGATCTTTCCGTCGCTTTGGATCGCTACGCTGTGAGCAACATCACCGGTGTTTCCGAAGTCCGTCGTGACCTTGCCATCACCGTCAAATGTGGTATCGAGGTCACCAGCCATCAATGCGCGATCGCAGAGAACCTCCGCGTTCAACAGTCGACGATACGAAGTCCGCTGAACGCTTGCCCTGCGTTTTGGACCAACGACGAAGGATTCGAATGCGGGGAACAATCGACGGAACCAACAGAGTGGTTCGAACCTTCGAAGATGCAAAAGGAAAGAACGTCTCCAACACCCACGGCGCTTCGGATCTTTCGCCGCGAATGCATGCAATGCCTCGAAGCCATTTGGCTTGCCGTTGCCTTGGACTCTACGATCTCGTGACGATGTTCGTGTCATATCTGAACTCTCTCCGCAAGGAGGAAACAGGTTGTTCCAAGGAATGAAAAGTGAGGTCGAACTCAGGATAGATCAACGCGAACTTGATTGCACCCGTTACATGAAGTAATAAGCGTCCGAGCCGCGAACTCTCTGCCAAGATCGAAGAGAAAATCTCCCCAATTTCCTTGTGTCGGTCCTCCAGGCTTAAGAATTGGCCTCTGATCCTACAGGAGACTCCCCCAAATGGGGGCACGGTAGTCCGAACCATTAAACGCAGAGGCAGAGGAACGCAGAGGGTGCGCGGTCGGAAAGGGCAAAAAAATGGAAGGGCAAAAAAATCACAGCGGCAAGCCTTGGCCTTCAGTGCTTGCTTCGATTTGTTGCCGAAGCTTGTTTAGCTTCTGGTGCGTCGATGCCTTAACGCCGAACCGTGACGTTGCGAATCAAAACGGAGCCTCTTTACGAAGCTGCGGGATTTAAGTCTTGGTCCAAGTACTGCGGGTCAGGACGGATTGAGTAGTCGCACTTACGCACCCGATATTGATGTGGGCCGATGCACATCACGAGGCAACAGGAAAATGGCACAGCATGCAACTTGGGAAAATTACCGGCACTGAGGAAAGTTGGGCTGCAGTCAATGCAGCATTGCGTGAAGGCCTATTCATTGGGGAAGAGCAAAGATTACCGTTACGAGCCCGAAGACGGCGCACCATGTTGGGGGCGGACATCGCGTAATCCCGCTTTTTCCCGAACTTGAACTGCCACTCCGCGAGGCCTTTGAAGCTGCTCCCGACGGGGCTGTCTATGTTGTCACACAACATCGCTCCAAAGGAGAGTCGGCCGAAGGATTCAAGAACTCGAACTATCGAACGATGTTCAACAAGATAGTGAGAAGAGCCAACCTTCAACCATGGCCGAAGCCGTTCCATGCGATGAGAGCCAGTCGCGAAACCGACTTGCTCGAAACGCATCCGCTGCAGGCAGTCACGAGGTGGTTTGGCCACTCGCCCAAAGTCGCGGTAGCGAGTTACCTGAGGGTTCGAGAGGAACACTACGACCAAGCCGTAAACCGTGGCTCGACCAATCTGGCCCAAAATCCGGCCCACTCCTCGCACGTCTGGACCAATCAGAGTGATTTAGAACTCTCAAAATCCCGGCAAAAACCTGGGCGTGAGGAGGACTGCCTAACCGAGACATTGGAATCAACGGATGGGGAGGGATTCGAACCCACGGTAGGGAAACCCTACTCCGGTTTTCAAGACCGGTGCATTAAACCGCTCTGCCACCCATCCATTTTGGAATCACCAACGATTTCGTTGGTCGCTCAAGGAAATCTCCAAAAGCGCTGAGCAAAGGACAGAAAGGATCAAAACTCGAACCTTTCCCCCTGCGGCCCTAAGATTCTACTCGGACTCCCAATATCCCGCCATATCACCCGCCGCCAGCCGAAAGGACTGGTTTCGGGAATGGGAAGTTTTGGGAATACCAAGAAGTCGCTTTCGGGTAAAATCGGCGCGGTGTCCGAATCAACCTTCCTTTGCCTGCCCTCCGTCCCAGTTTCGCATGTCAAAACACTGGACCGACGAAAACGCATCTCAAGAACTGGTCAATGCGTGGATCCACGGGGTCGGCTTCCTGCTGAGTATTCCCGCCGGATTTGCGCTCGCTTACTTGGCCAATGAGCACCGTCAATCCATGGTTATCGCCTGCGCTGTGTATGGCGTGAGCTTGTCCGCGATGTACCTCTTCTCAACCCTCTCTCACGCCGTCCGCGACCCAGAACGACGACATTTGGTGAGGTCCCTCGATCAAGGGATCATCTACACCCTAATCGCAGGAACATTTACTCCGTTCATCTGGGGAGAGATGCAAGGCTGGTCGAGGATCGCGATGCTGGTCCTCGTCTGGTTCTCAGCAGCATTAGGATTCTATTCCAAGGTCCTTGCGAAACATCGAATCGACAACATGACGGCACTGACCTATGTGCTCTTGGGCTGGGGACCAGCGTTCGTACTTTTCTGGTCGGTTTCCACAGTTTGCTTTGCATCGATGTTATTAGGTGGAATTCTCTACACCGTTGGTGTCTTATTTCTACAAAACGATCACCGCAACTGGTACTTTCACCCGATATGGCACGTCCTGGTGATCTTGGCCAGCGCATGTCATTATCTCGGGATTGCACTCTTTGCGGTCCTCCAGTGGGATCGATGATAGATGCTCGTGCGTTCCCCTTTTTTCCTATTGAGTTACTTCGTGCACTCCGACCGATTCGATCATTCGATATCGCCGGTCCGGTTGCAGTTGTGAAAACGACTCCCGATTCCCTTTAGGCCACACGATCTCGACGGAATCGATCGATTCGACACCCCCCAAACCGACGTGTACGACCCGCTCATTGGTCCCATAAAAACCATCCCCGACGGACACAGGAGCAACCCACATCTCAGAACCACTTCGAACGTGGATCATTGCGCCAATGGCATCGCGTTCCGAGACGGTCCCCACGATCTCAAACTGAATATGATGATTCTTTGCCGCTGGGGAATCGTTTTGGAGCAGCGCAGTCGGTCGATCGAGATGGGTGATAGCAAAATCAAGTCGTCCATCCCGATTGAAGTCGATCTGAGTCAACGATCGTCCGACATTATCAACATCGAAATAAGCTCCAGGACTCGGTTTTCGCAACCATTCAAACTTTCCTCGATTGTTACGAAGAACTTGAGGTGGCATCTGCCAAGGTGTCAAAAAGTCGATGTGACCATTGACGGTGATGAAATCTAGCCAGCCGTCATTGTCCAAATCCGAAAGCTGACATCCGAAACTGAGCCATTCTAAAGTGGGTTCTCCTAGTCTCGAAGCACGAGTCCCATCAACAAAGACTCCGGGGGACGTCTGCAGGTAAAGCGTGCTTACCTCATACCGAAAATTGGTGACGACAATATCCAGTAATCCATCTCGATTCTGGTCCCCGCATGCGACCCCCATAGAGGCTTGAGAGCGCCCCAGCGAATCGACGGCAACGCCGGCTCGCATTCCCGACTCAACCAATTCAAGCTGACCTTGGCCGTTTCTTTGGCTGAGAAGCAAATGATTCGGTGAAACATCATTTGCAAAGAACACATCGTTTCCATTTTGCTGATCAATGTTGGTGACGAGTGTTCCGAGCGCATAGCCGTCGACCAAAGATTCGAGCAACGACGCATCAGCGAGTACCCACCGGCCGTCCCCATCATTGAGTAGTATCCGACTCCTGCCTGCCTCAAACCGCTTCGGATGGCAGAATAGAGCGTTCGGATTCTGCGGTGTTGGGCACTTGCGGCTAAAAACGTCCTCGCCGTTGATGTATGCGCCTTGGATGATGTCCGGCAGTGCATCCCCATTGATGTCGGCGGCTTGGATCGAACTGTTCCAGAGCGCAGGTGCTGAGGCCTGGGGCAATTGCATCTTCTCAAAGGTCCCATCACCTTGATTGCGATACCATTTGATTTCGCCGATATCCGCAATCAATACATCTGAAAAACCGTCTTGATCGAGATCCGCAATCCCAGTCCCTTGGCCGTAGCCACGATCCGCGAGAAATGCAACCTCCGCCATATTCTGAAACCGCTTACCTGCGAAAGAACGATGAAGTTCTTTCGCAGCAAAGGCAGGTTTTTCCTTGAGTACAGAATCCCCTGCTTGGGAGTGAAACAAATCGGGCCAACCATCTCGATCGTAGTCGATCGCAGATACACCTCCACCGATACCCTCGAGCGTGTACCAGCCACGTCCCTGTTCTGCTCCATTGTTGTAACTCGTAATGAACCCCAATTCGGCGGCTCGATCAGAAAACCGAATGGGTAACGCATCGAGACTCATACTTGGGCTCGGTGAATCAAGCTCTTTCGCTTTGACTTCCTTGGTTTCCGGCAATGGCCAATCCGCGACAGGGAGTTTCGCCAACCAGGGAATCTCGGATTTCTCACCAGCACGCAGCCTCTTTTGCACTTCGATCAAATCGGAAGTGATCGGCTTTTTTTCATTGACGAGCAATATCGCATCCCATCCAAACGCACCGACAGCGTCCTGCATCCGTCGATACAAATCCGCGATTTGGATAAACTCTTCCCGTTTCCCTAACCCTCGTTGAATCTGCTGCGATAGGTCCTTGATTCGGATCAATTGCCCCGCCTCGGATCGCAACTCCAAAGCCAGTTCCTTTTGCCCCATCTCCATCAAGCATTCCGAAAGGGACTGGATCGAGGCGAGATGCCGTCGATCCAACTTGAGCGATTCGACAAAACATCTTGCAGCGCGACTGGGATCCTGCTGCTGCATCAACAACCTGCCATAGATATACCAGTACTCAGGGTGCTTTTCGTATCCTTCTGGGGGATTCCCAAGCCACTGCGTCATCTCCGAAATACGGCCGGTTTCCAAAAGCGACTCACCATACCATACCCATGGTTCCAGTAGCTCGGGACGATCCTTACAGATCTTCGCCAATGGCCCTATCGCATCACTCCAGCGATCGGCATTCGTCAATATACGGAGTTCACCAAGCTGGCTGTACGGATCCTCTGGCGCAAATTCGATAGCTGCTTTGCGAAGTGGGTCCGTAGAAGTAGGCTCGCGCACGTCGATCGAGTTCATCAAATCGGGAGTACTAAAATTCCCCATCCGAATCATCCTATCGGTCCAGCGCGACGCCTCCCAGCGTCGGCCTTGTGCGTTGTAGATATCCACCAACAGCCGGATCGCCGGGCCGGCCGATGGGAATTTTTTGAGCAAGCCTTTCAGTTTCACCTCGGCTTCGGACAAGTTTCCGGACTGGGCCAGCCACTCCGCCAATTGACCGGTAGCCGCAGGACCGGCTTCTGGATCATTGGGATCGATTTTCGAGACCAACTGCATAGCACCGGCTAAATTATTCCGTTTGGCCATGATGCGAGCCGCGAGAAATATCGCGGGAGCCGATTGAGGGCGCTCGACGATCAAGTCCTTAGCCAAATCCCAAGCCGCATCGGCTTGGTCGGCTTGCAGCAATTTTTCAGTCTTCGCGAGTTTTTCTTCGAAGCTTACGCTTGGATTAGGGCTCGCTGATTGATTATTGGATACCGCTGTTTTCGTATCGCCTGCTGGTTGCTTCGCTGAAGCACTAGAGCGACTATCACTAGGTTCCGATTTCAATTTCGAGGAATCGCCCTCGCTGCAACCTCCCAACGACAGAGTTGCGAGTACTAAACCGACGAAAATTGATTTCGCAGTTTGTGGCACAACAGACTGTGGTGCAGAAGTCGAAGTCAAGAAGAATTGCTGGAGCATGTGAGGAATTTACCTTCTGTTGAATCCCTCTTATGAGAATCCATCTCCGCTGCAAAATCCAGATGGCTTAGCCTTTTCAAACCCGATATCGATCCTCATTCCACAGACCCATCGTTCGCCAGTCCGTTTATTGCCGGTCTCGATCCTGCTTCTTCGAATCCGAGATAGATGGATCCTCAGCCGGAAGATGGCTAGGCTTAGAATCGATCGCAGAACCGGTGTGTGCAGAGTCTCGTCGAAAGCCTTCACCCAGAGGGGCCGAATCTCGGGCAGGCGGAAAAACTTCTATTTCCGGCCAGCGATACTTGCACGTCGCTTCATCGAGATCGTCCACTTGGCTGAACGCGATTGCGAGTGCACTTTCTGGAGCAACACTCCCGAAGCCTCGCATCATGTAGAGCAACGCTTGTGTCGGCGTCATCTTTGCTGTCGACAGGCAAAACGTCTTGCGTACCCACTCGCTGTCGATCGCGAATTCAGCCTCGACCCACTGCTTCCACGTGTTGAACGAAGTCGTTTGAGACGTGTGTTGATTGAGCTTTAAATGCAGTTGCATGGCAATGCACTCAAGCGCATCCGCAAAATAGGACGCCAGCATGATAAACCGAAGATCGAGATCTTCGGTGTCTTCGTTCTGCTTCGAGTTCGTCATGGTGCATCCTAGCCTTCTGGCTTGATTGATGTTCCACTTCCGTCGCTTCCAAACCACAGAGATACAAGACACTCTCTGCCCCCCCGACACTCCACCCCTCCGTTGTATCGCTCAGAATACCGAGAGGCAAGCAATCGGTAGTAATATCGATTCCTAATCAAGAAGCCTAAGGATTTTGTTAGCGTTGCGACACGTTCGATGTTCGTTTTTATTTTCCGACACGTTGTGAGCTAATCCGAGTAGCGCAGGCACAAAACAGGGGTTACCGTCCCCCTGAATTACCCATACCCCCAACGGCATCCCGCATTCACGCCTTCATGGTTTACCGTTCGCGCCACCATCGGGACTTCGGAATACCAAGCTTGCCTTGCGCCACTCGAATATCCTCTGCAAATCTTGCTGCATCCACGGCATAACCGGCAGTGAAGCGGAGCTCTTTACCGACCGCCTCACGCCAAAATCGATTGAGTCGAACCATCAACAACTCTCGCATTAATTTTGCCACAAGCGATGATGCGGCCGATGGAAACAGGGAATCGCCTTGAACCCGAAATTGAATCGTCATCTCTCGCCCACCCCAAACACCTTGGTAGCGACTGCACTGCGAGTTCTCCTCGAGAACATCTAACCAGACGGAATGATTGTCGGGTTGATTCTCGGAACTGCCTGAGGATCGTCCGAGAATATGCGATAGAACGGGCGCATAGCGTTTCCGTCCACCATGCCTATCGCAATAAACTTCAATCTTTTGAATGGAGCCAAAGGCTGGATTGTTGGCATTCAAATACTGGTGGAAGCAATCGGCAACCAACCCAATGGACCATTCGCTCAGCGCCGTCGACTTGTTGCCAGCCAATTCGACGGCATGATTAAACTCTTCTTCGTCGATGACTCGAGCCCTCAATCCGAGACATCGAATCCCCATCGACTCCAGTTTATGTCGCGCACGGCGTTCAATCTCTGCCCCAGGACAGGCCGCCGCCGAAGACGCATCATCAAATTCAGGCGAATACCAAGGCTGCTTTTCAACGCGACAAACATCATCAGGTGCTAAGCGATGCAGCCAAGCCGATGCGCTAGTAGGGGGCGTATCGCAGAGAGCCTTTAGGAATTCGACTCCAGCCATCAAACCATCCAAGCCTAAACCTGGCTTGTATATCTTCTTCGAGTCTCCAAGCGGAATAAAATCCGAATTCGATCTCCAAGGCTCAGCGCGAAATTCAGGGGCGAGTAATTCCAAACAACCATCGACCAACCGATCTGAAGGTGATAGCCAAACCGACGCACCTATCACCAACGGGCCTAAATTCGGACCATACCCCGCTTCATCGATTCCAATAATCAGCTTCATGAGGTCCTACTGTATCAAAATCGCCGCTGATTGGGCTCCGCAGCGCCTCGTTTCTTTGGATCCCGTTTCGTCTTGGCCTCACCTTCGGTAGGTTGATTACCGGTATCAGCACCCTGGCCTTTCTTCGGCTTATCGCTATTGAACATTTGAAAGGGGAGATTGTAGATATCAAAATTCAGTTTCGGCAATGCTGTCGCATCAGCACCATCGCCACCGTTTCCTTTTGCATTCACGGGCAATGGTTCCATGTCGAGATGACCGATCACTACTAGTCGCTCAGGAAGTTGGGTCAAGTGGATCTGTGCACCGCGAAACCACTCGAGCCAAGGTGCTACATATTCCTTGGGTGGGATCGTGTGGAGCGTGTCGTACCCGATCGTGGAATGCTCCGCACCGGGTGCGAGTTCCAGTTTTTCTGGCCAAGCGGTCGAAATCCAACGTCCCTTTTCAAGTCGATATTCCCCACCTAAAGAGCACTGGAGCTTTGCGTCAAGCAACTGTTCGACCCGATCCTTTGCGTCCTCAGGAGCGATACCGAGTTGCTGCTGCACGGAATCCAATAGAAGCAAGTTGCCACGGGTCGCCTGAGCTGCTTGTCGAAAACTAAATGTGTTGAACCACGCCGATAGTTTGCTTTTGGAAAGATCCCGAATGGTGGCGCGAGCTTGTGCAAAATCCTCGGCTGGTACGATCTTGATCGCCATCGCGCATGTTTCCAAAATCGATCGATCGAACGAGAGAATGCTGAAGCCGCCCATCTGCCATCGCCACAACCCGAGTAGGGACCTGGAGAATCCCATCAAATCAGGGGGCCCCCCTCCCAAGCCTAACGGAAGCTGATCCAACACGGCGGGTTTGGGCCAAGCCCCGATATACGCGGGGAGGGATTTCAGGATGCGCAAAGTAGCTATCAGTCCTTTCGTCTCTTCTGGAAGTGGGGGCATTAAATCCTTCAATCCCGCGAAGATAAAATGATCTGGTACCGAATTTTTTCGATCTTGAATGCCTCGAAGACGAAACTGGAGGTTGATGACATCGTCGTCGGGCAAATGGACCTGGGTATCGAGCGGGGGGGCAAGCAGCAGCCCGACCCATCCATATTTATCGCTGCCGAAGGGCGCGATATAGCCTTCGATGGCGATTCTTTCCGCTTTGGAAATATCGGGATGCGAGTAACGCCGTAACCCGAACATCAGTGGATCGGTTTGCTCCCATTGCCGGGAGTAGAACTCTGAAGCGGCTCGATACTCTGCAGCTTCGGCATCGGTGCAATCGACCATAGGTACATCGGCGATGGGCAAAAAACTACCTCGGCGTCCCCGGACAGAATCAATCCAGGAATCCCCCATCCGTATGGTCTGCGACCCGTCCGCTCGGACCTGAAACCAACCCGGCAAATAATTCTGCTCGATCAATTGATCGACTGAAGGCCAAAGGCCCTCACCGTCTTCGCGTTTTGCCACAACCGATTCCATACTATCGGCAGGACGAAAATTACGGTTAGGCTGAAACCAAGTTTCAGGTATTTTGAATCCTTGCTTCTTCTCCGAAACGGCAATCATCGTTGCCGTGTCGATTGTCTCGATGGCTGCAGTAGCTCGAAGTCGGCGCCGGAGTTCAATTTGGTAATGCGGTGAAATAAGATTTCTGAAAAATGGCGACGAAAAATATGCGAACACGTCGTACTTGTTTTCAATCGGCATCATCAAACGCGCGAAACGAAATGCTGGCAGGGATGCCAACGACTCCTTGCTTCTCTGAACCTCGATAAATCGTTTGGCCAACTCCTGGCTGGTGGTGACGAAAAGATAAGGTGCTGCCTCCACGACAAAAGATCGGACTTGATTATCCGGCGTGCTTAAAAATGAGACTTGGCTGCCATCAATTTCAATGGTTTGCAATTTGCAACCTTGATCGGCCAAACGCTGGCGTGTGGCCTCGCGCTCTTGCTGAAACGATGAACGAAGCAATTCTAAATTTCGGGCTTCGAAAACCACCCCCATGGTCGGTCCTTCTTGGAGGTAAAGGTCATAACCGATGAAAGCCATATCGGAAATTACCGCATCCCCAAAGAGCTTGCTGACGTAATTCATTTTTGTATTGAGCATTCGCTCTGCACGCTGGTTTGTTTCATAATTGAAACCACGCAGGAGAGCCAATTGTGCGATATCGCCTCCTCTGGATTGCGAAAGCTGTTGGAACCAAAGATAATTCGCAAAAGAACCAAAACGGATATACAGACACTCTGGAGGTACCACGTTAGCAATTGGCTCGATTGGAATCGTATCCATCGATTTTCCGTCGACCGAAGCCGGGAGGGGTGCATCTTTCCAATGCGGGGGATTGGGGATTGCCACGTTGGCCTTCGTGGATGAGATACTTAGCGACAATTGCTCCTGCCGCAATTGATCCCTGAGTGACTCAGTACCAGCAATAAGCGACATGGTTGGAAGAGGATCTGTTTGCTTGCTCGCAGGTTTTGATTTTGCTTTGAGGAGCTCCGGCACATCAAATCCGAATCGGGCGCCTAGCATATTGATCAAATATCGCTCTATCAGCGTTGGGTAATCACTTCGATCGATTTGGCGTTGGCAATGTTGAAGCATACCGGTCCACCATTCCTGAAGTGGGAGGCGGAACCGTTTTGCCGCCTCCGCAGACTCCACAATCACCGGCACCACCGTGACCGCTCGCTCGATCTCACCTGTCAACGTAATCTGAAGCGGTTCAGCGCCGATGAACAGAAAATGGATGCGCACATACTCCGGCGGGTTGATATGTTCGCGAACCCGTTCCAGAGCATCTTTGAAGCGCTTCAACAACGCACCGCCACCCGGTCGAAAACCTCCCTTGCGTTCCTCGCGCGGTTCCGGTTCTGGATCGATCGTAAGGATCTCGACCGCAGGGTAGAGGATTCGGTCGTTCGCCTCATGGACCAGCACCCGAAGCGTGGCATCGGCGGCGATCTGCCCTGCTGGAATAACCACGTAGCCGACCCCGATACCATCACAAACCAGAGCTTGAGAGACCGGGATTCCATCGCTTGCCCCACCCGACTCACCATCCCCGATGAAGCCATCCCCCAAGAATCCGGGATCTTCGACAGCAGGTGAGGCGGCCCAGCATGCAGTCCCTGCCACACCCTCATGCCATCCCAGGGGGCCCGATGCGAACTCAGTGGAAAGCTGGCCACCGATGAAGATCTGGAACCATGCGACGAGATAGACAATCCATGGCGTAGCGATCCGTCGTTTGCGCACGATGAAGTACCATTTTTCGTTGGTGTTCAGAAGCAAGCCCATCCTTATCCCACGCGATGACTCCATTGCCACGCCTTCGAGCGAAATGCGGCAGTCGCCTAGCCTGGGCTTTGAATAAGCCACTCTATTCTAAGGGGATTCGGGGACAGGAAGAAGTTCTATCCTTCGGCGAAGAGCCAATTCGGGGGGGCAGAATCCAAATCGGTAGTAGAATAGGACGCATGGAAAAATACGATCTAGTTGTCTGCGGTGGTGGTGTGATCGGGCTATCGATCGCCTTCGAAGCTGCTGTGCGTGGTTGGAAAGTTGCCGTCCTCGAAGCAGGGGAGTTTGGCAAGGAGTCTTCGTGGGCTGGCGCTGGCATTCTTCCCGCAGGAGCTGCTATTTCGGCCCACGACCCTATCGAGCAACTCCGTGGCCTGGCGCATCGCCTGCATCCAGTTTGGTCGGAAAAACTACGCGAAATCTCGGGGATTGATAACGAGTTCCGTGAATGCGGCGGGCTGTACGTCGCTCCGACGCCAGCCGAACGAGCAACATTACTCGCAAATAGGATGTGGTGGGAAGAGCACGGGATTCGAGTCGAGCAATGGTCGCAAGCCAAGGTCTTAGAACAATTGCCAGGATTCCAAGGGCTGATCGCAAAATCCCCGAAATGCGATTTTTGGTTTGTAAAGGATGATTGTCGTCTACGCAATCCTCGCCACTTGCAAGCGTTGATCATCAGTTGCGAAAGGCTTGGGGTGCACCTCCGCACGCACTGTCGCGTGGAAGGTTGGTCGACCAGCAACCACCGAATCACGGCGGCCAGATATCGCGCAAGCATACTCGGTGCGGAAAAATCAAATGCGGACGCCGCGTCCCAACGTGTCGCGTTAAGCGGTGGGGGTGCCTTAAGCGACAGGGACGTGCAAACGCGTTCGGAAATTGTTTCAGGCGGAGCGGGACAACGGGACGACTACCATGAAATCCAATACCAAGAAATCCAAGGTGACCGTTTCTGCGTGGCTGCAGGAGCCTGGACAGCCGACCTCCTTGAACCCTTGCAGATATCGACAGGTGTTTTGCCCGTGCGTGGACAGATGGTTTTGTATCGTTGCGAAACACCTCCTTTTCCGATGGTGATCCACGAAGGAAATCGGTACCTTGTTCCCCGTGATGATGGCCTTGTTTTAGCCGGTTCCTGCGAGGAAGAAGTAGGATTTAATGCAACCACAACACCGGAGATGATCGACCAACTCCGACGATGGGCCGAAGGTATTTGGCCGGACCTTGCCCGATCCCCTGTCGAGAAGACTTGGGCTGGGCTACGCCCCGGCTCCTTCGACACCTTTCCCTATATGGGGACACTGCATCCCTTCGAAAACGCGTATATTGCTTCTGGCCACTTTCGGCATGGGCTTCATTGGTCTACGGCCACAGCCACGCTCATGATGGAATGGATGAAGGGTGAAACGACATCGATCGACATTTCACCGTTCTGCGTGCAACGTGGGCAATCTCAAGGCAGAACCAATTGGACCGCCACTTCCGGGAATCGGTACTGACCAGGCGAACCGTGTCAGTTTTGAAAATGTCAGGATTGGAATTTCGATGAAGACGACAGTTCATGCTTTTGAGGGCAACTTGAACCGGAGCCCTTCACAATCCCACTTGAGAGTATTGTTACTCGCAGGCTTTTGTTGCTTGATCGCAATCGCTGGATGCCAAAACAAACGCCCTCCAGACCAACCCGCGGACGGTGGAAAAACCTCCCAGCCAACCAGCAGTACGAGCGACAAATCAATAGGCAATAAATCAAAAGGCAATACTGAGAAGACATCGCCCGAAAAATCGAACACGGACATTTCGTCCTCGAAGGATGGAGCGGCGGACAACGATACCAAATCCTACGATTCCCGATTTCGCAAAGCAGTCGAGACCTTCGACCAAGGCCAAGCCGACGAGGCGTGGAAGCAAGTCAAAGAGTTGATGTTGATCAAACCTAAAGATCCGGAATTGATTTTTCTCGCCGCCAGAGTTCTGGCAGCGAGGAACGATATTTCGGGCGCGCTGAAAATGATTCAGCAGATCCCCGAGGATGCGCCGCAGGCTGGTCCAGCTAGCGGACAAGCGGCCGAATGGTTGGTTACTAAAGGAGATCTACGCGCCGCAGAAGCAAAGCTTCTGAAATTGATCAAGCAGTATCCTAACGCAGTCCCAGGCTTGCGACTATTAGCGAGACTTTACAACGCCGAAGGTCGGCGCTGGGAAGCCCAGCGTTATCTCGATCGATTGATTCGACTCGGCGATTTCACGATGGGTGAATTGCTGGCCACCATCGACTGCAGAGACTATTACGACGAGGAAGCAACCAGGAACGCTTTTGCTACCGCGTTCCCTGAGGATCCCTACGTACAATTCGCTGTGATCCGTACCAAACTGCTTCGCAATGCCTACGGTACCTATATCCAGGAACTCCAGACCATGTCGAAGGAAAATCCGGATATGCTCGAACCATGGGTCTGGGTTGGAACCTCACTTCTTGAACTGGACCGCCTCGATGAGCTTTCGGAATGGTTAAGCAAAAAACCAAACGGTGCAGATCGCCATCCCGAGTACTGGTACGCCCTCGGTGGCCTGATGCTTCGATCCGAGAAAAATGAGAACGCGGCGCGATGTTTCTGCGAAGCTATCCGTTTAGATCGTCGCCACGTTGCGGCTTACCAAGGCCTCTCCGATGCCCTTCTGGGATTACAACGCATCGATGATGCCCAGCGGGTTAGGAAAATGGGAAATGACTTGGTCACCATCAATGACCTAACACAGCAGATCTCTTATAACTACGGGGCTGCGGATCTGTTTTCAAAGATTGCTACGTTGTTTCAAGGGCTCGGAGATGACGTTGCAGCCTTTGGATGGGAGGCAACCGGTTTGACGATCGGAAAACTTCCCATGACAGAGGCGTTGAAAAACGAACAACAAGCTCTCCGCAAAGGAAAGCTTCGCGACCCCTCCGTGCTCGACGGATTGGACTATGAAAAATGGGAACTACCCACGAATTTTTCAGAAAGTATCCCAACTGCGAAAGACACAATGCTCGCAACAAGCGGTGATGCTGGAACGCGAGAAAATGAAATACGCATGGAGGACGTAGCCGAGCAATTAGGTATCCTTTGCGCCTACGATAACGGTTCGAAACCTAACCGTGGCTGGTATACCATCGAAGGCGTCGGCGGTGGAGTTAATGCATTCGATTACGACCGAGACGGCTGGCCTGACCTGTCGTTCGCACAAGCGGGAGATTCGCCCGCTGTTGCAAATCCTCGCTATAAGCCTAAGAGCCTCTACCGTTCGCTCGGTGGTGCAGCGTTCCAGGATGTTGCAATTCATGCAGGTGTCGCGGATGTTGGTTATGGACAAGGTATTGGCATTGCCGATATCGACCAAGACGGCTTCGGCGACCTGCTTATTGCCAATTTGGGAGTATCTCGAATCTATCGAAATAACGGGGACGGAACATTCGAGTACATGCAGATTCCTCAAGTGGATCCACTTTCGCAATGGAATAGTTCATTGCACGCTGCTGATATCAACGGTGATAACCTTCCCGACTTGCTCGACAGCTCCTATTTGTACGGAACGGAAGCAATTACAAAATGGTGCGAAGTCAAAAACTCCGCGCGAGGATCGTGCAATCCCAAGACATTTCCACCTGGAAAGAACAGACTCCTCTACAGCAATGGGGATTGGAGTTGGAATGTTGCTAGCAGCGAACTACTCGAATCGATTCAAACAGGCTATACACTCGGCACCCTGGTCACAAATCTCGATGGTAAAGAAGGAAACGATGTTTTCTTTGCCAACGATGTTTCTCCCAATTTATTACTGCTCAGCAAACGAGACGAAAGCACTGGATCTCGTGTTTTGGTCGAGTGCGCTGCGGCTGCGGGTGTTGCCGTTGACAGCATAGGTCGCGCTCAAGCGTGCATGGGGATCGCTTGCGGCGACCAAAATCGAGATGGGCTTTTGGATTTGATCGTCACGAACTTTTACAACGAAGTCAACACACTCTATTTGCAATCTCTTCCCGGGGTTTTTGTGGATGGCACGAGACGGTCAAAGCTCGGCGAACTATCGCTGGAGCAACTCGGTTTTGGTTGCCAGTTGGTCGATTTGGACAACGATGGGTGGCTTGATTTCACCGTAGCCAATGGCCACATCGATGACCTTCGGACCGATAACATTCCATGGCAAATGCCTCCCCAGATTCTTAAAAACGTTCAAGGTCAATTTCGATGGCTGCAGACGCCATCGCCGGGCAAATACTTCGAAGGTAGATGGATTGGCCGCGGAATGCAGATGCTGGATTACAATGTTGATGGAAGGCCTGATCTAGTGGCCACCCATTTGGATCGACCAGCAGCCTTGCTTGAAAATCGAACATCCACCGACAATCATTTTGTTCAACTGGATTTGGTGGGGACAACAAGCGAACGGGATGCCGTCGGGGCACTCATTCGCATTGAATGCGAGAATGAGTCCTGGGTAACGAGCATGTCGGACGGCGAGGGGTACTTTGGCTCCAACGAGCACCTCATCCACCTGGGCCTTGGAAAGCAGGCGAGAATCGATCGTATTTCGATTGAATGGCCCAGTGGGAAACATGAAGAATTTGAAAACCTAGAGGTTGATACTCGCTATTTGGTAGTCGAATCTGTTGGCATCTCAAAATTTTCCCTGCATCGTTCCAAGCCGGAATAGCATCGTCCCAAGCCGGAATAATCGGATTGATCGTTATAGCCACTAACGAATCGGCGGCTTCAAGGCTCGTTCGGCAAGCCAATTTCTGAAATCCGCGTCGCCAACGGAAAGCCTGTCATATCTTTGGGAAGTTTCGCATCTTCCCCGGGGGAGGCATGCGCACTCACATCGGCCGTTTGGTTTAGTGCGGGTAGTAGTACCTCGCAAGTGTGCTTCGAATGAGTACTCCGATTTCCATCACGAAACAGTGCACGGATCTAGCCCAGTCATTGGGTGTGTTCTGTGTTCCATTTTCGTTAGATCCGAGGGGATTACGGGACTCCGCTTACCTTTGGAAGCTCGAAGGAACCTTCGGCCCCACATCGAACTTGGTATTGGAAACGGTTCGGAATGCCGACAGCAGTGGCTCTGAACAACTTTCTCAATCGCTACCCGAGGAATCCGTTTTTGCAGTGCCGCTTTTTGAAACAACTGCGAAATGGTTTGGGGTAGGAAAGATTTCGGCACCTGCAAGCGACTCCACGCGACTCCTCTTGAGGATCGCTCGCGAATCGTTGCGCCGAGGGCTTGAATGCAATCGTCAACTTGAAACGGTTGCCAAATTGGAGCACGATCTCAGCCGAGCCTGGGACGAACGGCTTTGGTTGCGTCAGTTGAACTCCGACCGCGCCAAGCGCAAGGCTCGCAATAATCACTCACGCCAGTCCTTAGAATCCTTGCGATCCATGCTTCATGCCGAAGCCATGGGGCTCTATGTCTACTCGGATGTATCCGACGAAATGCAAGGCATGCAGTCCGTTGTTGTAGGAAAAGGAAGCTGGCAAGTCTCCGATCTTCAGCAATTGCTTCAGCGGATTACCAAGCCGGACTGTGGTGACTCCAAAATTCTTAACGACCAGCAGATCCAGTTAAATAACGGCGTCGTTTATTCGTGCGTGATCGTTCCCATCGGGGATATCGACGCTTCGGGTTACCTCGTCGCCATCAACCGTCGCCCACCCGGTGTTTCGAAACCGAGCGATGAAGATCGTCGATTCGATAGCCATGCGGCAGAAATGCTTTTCGAGCTATCGTCGTTCTTGGTCATCGATGGACAGAACAACATTGTGTTCAAAGAGGGCGAGCAACTGGTACTCGGTACGCTTCGGGCGATGAGCAATGCGATCGAGGCTCGCGATCCCTATACCCACGGTCATAGCGAACGTGTCGCCCAATTGGCTTACGAAATCGCCGTGAGACTGCAGCTTTCCGAAGTGGCTTGCCAAGAAATCTACTTGGCCGGAATACTTCATGACATAGGAAAAATTGGTATCCCAGACACCGTCCTTTTAAAGCCTGCAAAACTGACGGACGAAGAGTTCGCGATCATTAAAAAGCATCCTGAGATCGGATATAGGATCATCGAGGGGCTCGGCAAACTCCGATTTGCTTTGCCGGGGGTGCTGCATCACCATGAACGTTGGGATGGAACCGGTTATCCATACCGACTCCGCGGCGACCAAATCCCGCTCATGGCCCGAATCATCGCGGTGTCCGATGCGTTTGACGCCATGACCAGCAACCGAATCTACAAGGCGGCTGCAGAAAAGGAACAAGCGATGGAAATCCTACGATCCGGACGAGGCACACAATGGGACGCACAAGCAGTCGATGCCTGCTTAAGTTACCTGAAAGAATCACTTTCCGCTGAGAATGACCTAGACTCGAACGGTTTAAGGTCCATTTCGAGTTCCCATGATTGGAGATTGGTATCCCGCGCGATTAGCGTCTTGCAATTGTAAACCCCCGGCGTTGCAGGACAGCTTGTTCCAATCGGCCCACCATGATTTCACCGACCCTTCACTCGATCCATCCGGCGACGATTCTCCCAAAATCGTACATGGGGTTCAACATCTACCTCTCCAATCGAGAGGGAGAGAAGCCGATCAAGTTCATCTCTAGCAATCAGTGGGTGAATGACTCCGATTGCGGGATGTTGCGTGGCAACCCAGTTCTGCGCGTATTTATCGACTCGTCCTCGCTCAACTCCTACCGAGAATACCTGGGGAGTTACGCCAATCAGTGGATGTCCGATCCGGATCTTCCTAGTTCATTAAAATCCTCGCTCCTGCTCGACTGCGTCCAAGCAAAATGGAGGCAAGGAGCCGCTTCGAACGACTGGCAATACCTCGCTGGCCTTGCCCGCGACATCAGCGTCCCCATCGCAGAGTTCATCAGCGTTGTAGGAATGAAAATCAACGATGTCCTTCATACGATGGACCTGGGTGTTGATCTTACGACTCACTCGCTTCGCACAGCGATTTACGCAACGATTTTAGGAAACGAAATCGGCTGCGATCGCAAGACTCTCGTTGAGATATGCATCGGTGGACTCCTTCATGACATCGGGAAACGCCACATAGGCGACGAAACCGACGATCACTTTGATTCCGAGGAACGACGTCTGGCGGCCCATCCGTCAATCGGATTCAAGCGACTCTGCCACCTTACCAATTTTCCAACATTATCGCTCCTCATGTGCTACCAACATCATGAGGCGATGGATGGAAGTGGTTCCCCTGTCCAATTGGTTGATGACGAAATTCACTTCGCTTCGCGGATTTGCGCAATTGCGAATCGCTTCGACAAATTGACGTCAAACGAAAACCCTAGGATGGCCTATTCCGCAGGTGCTGCTGGGCGGATTCTAGAGCAAGACAGATCGAAACGTTACGACCCGGAGATGATGAAAACATGGCTGACGCTACTAAAGAGTCATTTGAAGAACTCCTCGACCTCTACCCACTCGATTTCGTAATTCCGCAGAAGATTCGCGAAGAACTTCTGAGGAAGGGAATCGCGGTATCTGTTCACGGGGATAAGCGAATGGCGCCTAGATTCCGCACCAACGGGTCGGCGATCATGTCGTGGATCAGTTCCCCAGAAGCAATGCCGCAACCTCAACCAACGCGTCAGGTAGTTGTGAGAGACCTTTCCAAGACCGGGGTTTGCATACTTACTAGCTCCGAGTGGTATCCAGAACAGGTCTGCCGATTGCAATTCGCCGTCGGCGAAATGACAGCTCGCGTCATGCGAGCTCGTCGCTTGGGCCAACGTTGCTTCGAAATCGGGTTACGAGTCATCAAATTCGAACGCAACGACGGCGAATAGGCCTCTGTAGCGAACCAGTCTATGTAGCGAACCAGCCTATGTAACGAATGAATCTGTTTAGCGAACGAGCCTGCATTAGGTGGCAAAACGACTCTTGCCTGTCCCCGCCTTTGCCTCGCCGATCGGCCAGCATTGAAAACCGAGCTGCTGCACCATACTCTGAATACTCGCAGCGAAGTACGGTCGGACGATCAAGACAAATCCGACCCCCATATTGAAGACATGGTCCATCTCGGACTGCTCAACCTCACCGAGCCGCTGCAACCATTGGAAGACGGGAGAAACCTCCCACGAACCTCGCTCGAACACCAAGTCTACTGTCGGAGGAAGGATTCGCTCCGTGTTCTCTAACAGTCCGCCACCGGTAATATGGGCCAACCCGTGCACGACATTCTTTACCTTGTAGTGCGACAGCACCTTACGCGTTAACTTGCTGTAGAGCAGTGTTGGCTCGAGAAGGGCATCGGCAACGGTTTGTTGCAAATCGGGAACATAGCTGTCGAGCTTGAGCCCCGCTTTATCAAAGATGATCTTTCTCGCCAAACTATAGCCATTGCTGTGAATACCGGATGAGTTCACTCCGAGGATGACGTCTCCATCAGCAATGCTCTTTCCGGATACGATATCTTTTTTGTCGACGACACCGACACAGAAACCTGCTAATTCATAGTCGCCCGCGTGATAGTGGTCCGGCATGATCGCAGTCTCGCCACCGATCAAACTGCACTCGGCTTCAATACACCCATCCGAAATGCCTTGGACCAATTGCTCAAGCAGTGTCGGATTGTCTTTGCCCATCGCGACATAATCTAGAAAGAACAATGGCTCCGCTCCCGTGCAGAGCACATCGTTAACACACATAGCAACCAGATCGATTCCGATCGTTGTATGGCGATCAGCCCCAATAGCAACTTTCAATTTAGTTCCGACCCCATCGGTCCCTGATACCAAAATCGGCTGCTCATAATTTCTGGCGAATAGTCGCTGAGAAAAGTCGAGTGCAAACAACCCGGCGAACCCACCGTCATTTCGCAAGACACGGGGGGTGAAAGTACGGTGCATCAGTCGGGGTAAACGCTGCATCGACTCTTCGTACAGCTCAAGATCAACACCGCTGTCTTTGTACGTGATGGCCATGCAAACTCAACCGATGTAGGAACGTGAAAGGCGACAGAACTGGAATTTCACTGCAGGCTAACAAATCGCCGAACCCGCATTGTGGGCCCGACCTTTCAGCCGGTCAGATTATCGCCAACGGCGAACTCTCGGCGAGGGGTTATCAGAGAAATTCAACCGCAATTCGTTGCGGTTTCGACAAAACCTCTAGCCGCGGCCGATAATCTCTTGATCAAAATAATTGATGCACATGCCCGCATCCACGACCAACGTCTGGGCATTGATTCCCGAGGAGCGAGGGCTGAGCAGGAAAGCCGCAACATTCGCTACTTCCTGCGTAGTCAATCCATCCTTCCGAGGAATCGCCCGCTCGGCAAACAAATACGCATCCACATAGCCGGGGATCCCGGCCGACGCGCTCGTCTTGAGCAACCCGGCCCCTACGGCGTTGAATCGAACCCGGGAAAAACGGCTGAAAGACTTGGCTAGAAACGCAAGCGACGAATCGAGGGCCGCTTTGACGGGCGCCATAAATCCATAACTCTCACTCGCCATCTTCGTGGTTGAAATGCTGATGGTCACGACCGACGCATCAGCAGCCAAGCAGGGCTTGAGCGCGTTGCTGATCGCGATTAGCGAAAAACAAGAAATGTCGACCGCTTGGAGAAACTGCCTCCGGGTCGTCTCATGAAAGGGTTTGATGCCGTCACTGTAGTCGGCAAAGGCGATCGAATGGCAAATTCCCTGGATAGGAACGTTGGCCTCGGCAAGTTGCGATGCCACCCGATCGATCTCCTCCTGCTTCTCAACATCACAAACATAGACTGGACGCCCTGGAAAAAGCTTCGCCACCTCTTCCTGACGTTTCGGCGTGCGAACCACATAAACCGTGTCCGCACCCGCTTCTTCTAAAGTCTTGCCCACGAACGCAGCCACACTCTTTTTGTTGGCTACACCAAAGACAACGACCCGCTTACCCTCTAACTTCAAATAGTCCATCAACAACTACATACCACCGAAGGAAGGACCGGCAGTGCTCGTCGCAGTGACTTTGTTCTTGATCGACTTGTTCGATTCCGATTTCTCAAGAACATCACCGATCTCCGAACCAGACCACTTGGTATTGATCAATTTCAAGTTCGCAAACTTTTCGTTCGCCTTCCAACTATCCAAGCCCGAGGTATCCAATTCAGTGGCTTGAATGCTGAGCCGGCGAAGCCGAGGCAGGGTCAAAAATCGCTCGATGGTCTTCGAATCGATTTTATCGCATTTCACCGAAAGGATCTCCAAATCACGAAACTCGAGGAGCAGTTCGATGTCGGCTGGCGTCAAACCCGGATCTTTCCAGTACACGACCTGTACCGGCAATGGCTTCATATCATTGATGTACTTTTCGAGTTGCGATGGCTCTTTCGGCGGTTCCGGCTTCTTAGGAGCGGCAGCCCCTTCGGCCCCTTCTGCACCTTCTTCTGGAGCTTCGGAATCCCCACCACGACGACGGTTGTTCCTCGGCTGCGCTGCGAACTCGTCTTCATCCCCGCGATGCTGCAATTGAACGAAGTCCCCGTTCTTGGCCTTCAATCTAGCGATGCGACTGTTGTGGGTGAGCCAGAACGAATAAATGTATCCACAAAAACCTAGCGCCCCAACCAAAAGTAAAAGCCCTAGGATCGCCGCCGGGCCAAGGCCCTTCTTAGCTGCTGGTGGCGTTGGTGCCTCAGGTTCCAATAGTTCGTCAGACATGAACGTTCGCCTGTACAAGAAAGGACTGCAAGTATGGACTAAAAGAAACGACCGAACGCGACGACATTCCTATGCAACAGTCGGTTTTGCCGATCGCAAATCGCCGCTGGCGTGGGCACTCTTTACCCTGGACGCATGATAGACCGGCGAGGAGACTTTGTCACGGGCTTAATTGCCTGTTAAGTCATGGGCAATGGAAAGCTCCTGCAGGGTGCCGGCCGTTACGTCCTGAATCCGGAACCGAATCTGAACGGAGGGCATTTTGTAGGCAAATGGTGGGCTTGTTTCCCTTTCGCCCTCCTCGTCGGTGGCCCCATTGCCATCATCGTCCAAGCCATCCACGCCCGCATCTGGAAGGGGGTTTGCCGCAGAAGCGGCCAGTCCAAAACGGACCAACCCATTCGCGGACATGCCTGACGCCTGTCTGTTTCCGTCCGATTCATAGTAGTCGGTAAACGTATCAAAAGTGGGCTGATACACGTTGCTAGTGACGTTGAATCGTCCCGATTTGATCATCGAAGCGGTCGGCAGCACCGTCGTCCCCATCGATAACGGAGCAAAACCTGATAACGCCGAACTCCAAAAGTTCGCTTGCTTGCTGATCACCGATCCCCAGTCCTTTTTGAAATGAGCCATCCCGGGGGATGCATCTGTCAACGTCACCGACTGAGAAAAATTGTTGATCTGATTTACCACCCTTCGTCCCCAGCATAAATCAACGAAGGTACCGGAGTTTGCGACAACGGGATTGGCTCCCTCGAACTGACGGATCATCAGAGCATACCCTGGATCCCCAGGACCAACGATCAAATCGTCCGTCTGCGGCCAACCCGCCTCGCTGCGATCGTCCGTTGTGCCGTTGCTGTCGTCGTCGACACCCACAATCCCCCACCCTCCGTCCGCGCCTGGTGCCGCAAATTGCTGCGCGGTCGCGTCGAAACCGCGAACATCGAACCCCACCACGTTGGAGGCAACGATCTCCTCCAATGTCGGTAGAGAAACAAGAGTTCCAGAAGAATTTCTCGAGAGCGACGTCCTGAAGTACGCAGCAGGGATAAATCCGCGATCAGTTGGCTTCAGGGTTCCATAGTCGATTGCCGTTGGGCTACCTCCATCGTCCTGCGTCACATTGCCGTACGCCAGATTGGTCATCTTCAAATATCCACCCGTGGAATCGGATTCGTTGGTCAACGCCAGAACCGGCAACGAAGCATTATTGTCACCGCTTGGCGCAACGTAGTGGGCAAACCGATTTTCAGGTAATTGCAAATCCGCGAGCGAGTTTGTCTTTAATACCAACTCGCCCCGAACCGAATCGTAGAACGATCGAACCGATAGATCGCACCGCTGGTACGCGAAACGCATGTGGTAACGGAAACTGTCAGTGCTACCCACTGCGACAGGCAACGGGCGAACGGCCACTTGCGGATCGCTAGGTATCGTCATGCTCGAGGGCGGGGTGATGTTCAAATCTGGGCGGATCAAAAGAACACGACGGCACAACGCGATGCGGTCGGGCATTCCATCCGAGTCAGGAACCCCATCCCCGGTACGGTCTGCAACCGGTGCGGCATCCAGTACGGGATTGGAGGGAGGAATCGTGCCATAACCGCTATTCCCAGACTCCGCAATGTCGATGGAGCCCAAGTCGTTGAGCGGTCGCATAAACCATGCGACCTCCGCATACTCAGAAGCCACCGTTACGTCGGTGAAATAGTCATCCTCGACAATCGCGCTGCTCGAACCAGTGGTGTTGAATTGATGGATCTTAAGCAATGCCAAAGGGACTCGGCCTCGGAACCATTCGCCATCTCGAGCCTTGGCCGTGAACATCAGTACATCATCGATATCCGACCAGCGACTCGCACTGATCCGATCTTCGATCTCTGCACCCAGCGGAGCGTAGTTGAACAGCATCGCTGTTGAATCGCTGATCGGACCGTCGTAGTACATGAAGTACCCGTTTGCCGACTGGTACGATTGGGGCAACGTATTGGTATTTACAGTCAACCCGTTCAAATCCGATCGAAGCAATCCCGACAACGAACGCAGTTGATCGCTCCCCGTCAATCGGGCCCGACCCGCTGTCACCCCTTCGCTCATCGTCTTGAAGCCTTGAGCGAGAGCCAGCATGATCAGCAGCGTCAAAGCGGTCGCGATCAATACTTCGATCAGCGTCATGCCGCGACGATCCATCGGTCGCATGCCTGGGCAGAGTGCGTGCAGCATTCGCGCATCGCGGACCTGCGGTCGAGCCGCAGTTGGCTTGCGATCGATCGCAATTACCGGAACGCCAGCCGAACACGTGGATAGACTGACGGCAGAGAGCCTCATCATGAAACGACTTTCCGTAAATAAAACCCGCAGCAATAGGAGGAGGGTGTATGGTCACAAGGGTGGTGGTGGAGGCTGTTCACCACACGCTCAATTACACCTTCCTATCGGCTAAAAGTCAAGTTTTCTCGATGTTTCACCGCGGGAATCCCTAGGGGAATCCCCCATTGCGCTGGCGATTACAGGTCGATTGCGAGCCGAGAACACCCGTTCGGTCCCCCGGCAAGATCCCGGTATGCCTGGCCCTATTTCGACTCAACTCCCCGCCAGCACCTGCTCCAATCGCTCGAGATTGGCCTCCACACTAAATCGACCCGCCGCCAAATCTCGCCCCTGACGTCCTAGTCTTCGTCGCAAATCAGGATCGACCAACAGCCTCCGAAGTCCCTCAAACCATTCGTCCTCACTCGACGCGGCGATACCAACTCGATCCCCAGCCAGAATATCAGCGTTCACCCCAATCGGAGACGCAACTGCAGGAATCCCAATCGCCATGTACTGCACCAGCTTGGTCGCTGCTTTGTACCTCATCCACTCCTGATCGCTTGGCAATGGCATTATCCCGATGTCCATCGACCGCAGAAACCCAAGTTCCGTTTCCGGCGCCCATCGCTCAAATCGGATATCAACTCCAGCCAAGTCGATCCCGCGGAGCGGCTCATCGGTCGGCGCAACTACCAAAAGGGTGAACGAATGCTCCCTTGATAGCCTCCTCAAGGCGCCCGCGCATACACGCATGAACGCCAGATTGGACGTCGTGCCAATCCATCCGATCGTCGGCCTGCTCGGCGGCTCCGATGGGTAATCCCTGCAGTGATACCTCTCGAGCGAAACAGACGTTGGAATCTCGGTAATCCGATCGTGAAACTGTGCTACATACTCATGGAGGGGCCGATTGCTGACGATCACGTGATCGCTCATGCGAATCAGCTTGGGAATTTTTTCTGGGAACTGCAAAAAGATCGCGTCGTCGACATCCAGTACCAAACGTCCTGCAATTCGTCGAAACCGTTCGTCCATCCATGTGCTTTCGTCGTGAAATGCCCCACGTTCCAGGTAAATCGTGTCAGGCCGAAACCAACGAGCATCGAGGCTTTGCAACCAGCGGTTCGCACGCTTGATCTGATAACTCGGACGCCACCCTAATTTTGGATAGTAATCGTAAACACTCGGACGGCTCGTCCACATCCGACATCGATGCCCTCGCGACTCCAGAGGCTTTTGGAAAGCAAAGAAACGAAACCGTGTCGATGGAACGTTGGCCCCGAGCGTAACAAATCCGAGCTTTTTCGGCTGAAGAGCGAGCTTAGAAAACGCATCGGTTGGTTGGGACACTGTACGCTTCACCCTTCGTTGTTTTTCGGATTGCCGTAGCTCGCCAACATCATCGGCACTCGCCTATAAAAAGCGCGTGAACCGAAACGCCGCTAGCAATCGCAAGTTGTACAGTCTCTGATAATCTCATGGTCTCTGTTAATTGCACAGCCTCTGTTAATTGCACAGCCTCTCTTAATCTCACAGCCTCTGTTAACTATGCATTCGGGCGAGTGGGTGCCCCTCAGCGATGATCTCCGATTCTGCCGCAGACAATTCTTCCAAACGTTGGCGGACCATTTCGGCGTCTTGAAACAATTTTGCCAACCGGACATACGTCGTATGGTGGCGAGCCTCAGACTCGAACAGAGAACCATAGAAATCTGCGAGCTCTTTGTCGTCGATATGCTCTCGTAGGAGTTTAAATCGCTCGCAGGAACGAGCTTCAATCAGCCCAGCGACAAGCAATCGGTCGACCGCCCGATTGGGTTCATCCGAACGCACCATAGCGTTCAGTCGCTTCCCGTAATCGCCGGGGCGAAGGCGTCGAAATCGTATGTTCCGGCGTTTCAAGAGATCGAGCACCATGTGAAAGTGCTCCAGTTCTTCTTGGACGATGACTGCCATCTCCCGCGTCAGTTCTTCACAATCGACATAAGCACCGATCAAGCTCATCGCGGTCGCAGCCGCTTTGTACTCGCAATGCGCATGGTCGATCAGTATTTCCCGTAGATTGCCCTGGACTTGTTTTAGCCAGCGACTTTGGGATTCGCTCTGCAGATGCAACATCGTCCATCCTACTCCTTCGCGTTCTTGGCGCTTCCGTCGCGAGTATTTCCATCAGGCCCCAAGAACATCAGGTGTTGCCAAGGAAGTCGGTCATATTGCTTGACCAACCGAAACCCATTGGCTTCGTATTCTTTCAAAATCTGCTTCTTGGTCATCTTGTGCTCCGGCTTGATGGGCACCTGTGGATCTTCACCTCGAAACTCCACCAAAGCGATCACGCCATCCTTTTTCAGAGAACGACGCATGGCGGAAAGCATCTCCACCGGATTGGAGAACTCGTGATAAACATCCACCATCAAAATCAAATCCAACGTCCCTTCGGTATCCTCGGGAGCACTGGGTTGCTCGAGGGGGCCTGGCAGCTTCGGATCATGTGGCAATCCTAGAACCATGTCGACATTTTTCAAATCGTTCTGTTCACAGCGACGCGACAACTCTTGCAACATTTCAGGCTGAATGTCGACCGCATAGACCTTGCCGGCCGGGCCAACCCTTTTCGCCAACTCGATAGTGTAGTAGCCATCGCCACACCCCATGTCGCAAACAACCATACCAGGCTTGATACCTAATTGCGCAAGCATCTCTTCGGGGTTCTCTTCTTGGATCCGTTCCGGTCGGTTCAGCCAAGGGATACCGTGATAACTCATCGGCAAGGCGATGCGTCGCCCCAAGTACTTTGTCAGTGGGTCAGGAATCTTGGCCCCGGTGGAATTGACGCCACGGTCAGGATTGTCTTGGGCATAGCAACGTGGTGCAATCCTATCTAGCACCAGGCACGCCGACGCTGCCATCACCCAGACGAACGGCCCCCATGCGAGAGGCTTTCGTGGTCTATCCGTCGATCGATTCGTGCTCATCGTCTGTGCTCTCCAGAGTGACTGGTCGAAAACTAGGGTGTCGCGAGGATTCTAAATAGGCATCCAAAATGATATGCGCCGCAATTTTATCGAGTTGTTTCTTGCGCTGCTTGTGAGTCAACTCAACTTCTCTTAACAATCGATTCGCAAGCGCCGTCGTGTAGCGTTCATCGATGAACCTGACAGGTCGCTGGGTCGTCTCCATCAACCATCGCGCAAATGCCCGCGATTCTTTGGCTTTGGCACTATCCCGGCCATCGCAATGGATCGGTAAACCGACCACCCAACCCAAGATCTGATTGTCTTGCGTCAACTTCCGAAAATACTTTGCCTCCAGCGGTTCCGGCCGCCGCTGGAAAGTCTCGAGCGGACTGGTCCAAGTCCTGCTGGGGTCGCAGATCGAGATCCCAATACGCACGGTCCCGTAGTCGATTCCTGCCAATCGCCCCGTTTCCGGCCATACCAATTCTTCCTCGTCAAACTCGCCCAACTTTCGCAACTTCCGCAATCTGGCTTGTTTCTTATTTGATCCTCTGGGTATTCCTACCCCCAATACGGTATTGGACCTCATTCGAAGAATGCATGCAATGATGTTAAAACCATTACGATTTTCCCCTCGCACTTGGATTGCCGTGACTTGTATCGGAATCCTTCTGGCCCCAAGTTCGGGATTCGCTCAGGACCCATTGGATCTCAATGAGGCCGAGCGGATGTTCTCGTACAACACCGTAGAACTGAGAGACCAACTCACCTACGGACTACGGGTCGCATTTCCCGAACAGCAGGCGTTTGTCGATCAAGTCGTCGCGAAAGTTGACAACGGAGAGATGTCTCGAGCCATGGTCAATGTGGTCTTCGTTTGGGCGAGGAAACGAAAGCCCAATATTCCGTTCCCGTATTTTGAAGCCGTCATGCGACTGTTGGCAGAGAAACGAGGAATCTCGTTCGATTGAACGAGTCCATCATCGCTAGTTCAGCTATTTAATACGCTGGGATAGTTTTACCCGGTTCATTCCGACCTGCTAGCTACATCCGGCAGCTTGGTAGACCGCGTCGAGTACTTGTTGCGTCTGCAACGTCATTTTGCCCCAGCTCTCATCCGGCGTTTTTCCTCGCAGGGCTGCGTGGAACGTCTCAAACATGTTGATCTCTTGCGAGGGGGCATGGCCGGAGTCGTATTCGGACACCGAGAATCGCTGCACACGTCGGTGCATGTGAAAGTCGCATTCGTTGGCGGTGAACTCCGGTTGCACGACATCGTATCCAACGTTGGATCCAAAAATTGGCAGAACGAAATCGTCAATCCAAACACTTCCCTTTTCGCCGCTGATGTGAACCCATTGCTGGTGCTGCGTCACAAAAGAGCAATAGAAACTCGCTGAGACGCCGTTATCAAAAAGAAGTTCGGCAGAAAACTCGGCAGGAACGGGCCGCGGGCTTCCTTCGCCTTGAAACGTTCTCAAGCATTTCGCAGTGACGCTCGTTGGCATCCGCCAACCGTTCACCCACAGAATCATGCGGATGTTGTACCAACCTAAATCGCCCAAGGCACCATGCGGCTCGTACTTGGAATTGGACCGAATGTTCGACTTGCGAAAGGTATCATCCCCATTGAATGAAAAGTGGGTAGCGATCCGAGTGATTGGCCCAACGGAAGCTCCATCGTCAAGTGTTTTTCGGAGAAGTGGCAAACGTTGGCTGTGCATAAACATGACACCATCCATGAACTGAACCTGGTTCGCTTTGCACACATCGAGCACCTCTTGCAGTTCACCAGCCGTGAGAGCCGCCGGCTTTTCCGCCAGCACATGCTTGCCATGCTTCGCTGCCGCGATGATCCATTCTTTGCGAAGCGCGGTTGGTAGTGGAATATAGACCGCATCGATTTGAGGATCTTCCAGCAGCGCTTGATAACTCGCGTACGGTTTTGGTGTTACCTTTTGAGGGCAACTTCCTTGGCAATCATCGATGAATTTTTGTGCTGTTGCCAAGTCCCGGCTAGCGACCGCCGCTACGCGACCGTGTTTCGTCCTCGCCAAGGCTCTCCAGTTCTTTTTGGCAATCCCCGCAGTGGAGAGAAATCCCCATCGGCAATGTTCGGAGGGTAATGGCAGCATCGCGAGAACCTTTTATTGGTAAGTGGTAGGTTGAGGTAGGACAAAGACGATTCGGAACGTCAAAGGTTACGATATTGCATCGGTTTCCGGGGTTTTCGCAAGGGGACTCCGAAGAAAGTCCTCCACCTGGATTCGATTCCCGCAGTATTTTCATAGTCGCGTTTTTGCAGGATTGTACTTTTCAACCACCCCAATGGACCTTGGGCACTTTGCATCCACCGTTCATAATCGACGCCAGTTCAACGCGAACAACCCTCTTTCGAGATAAGCAAAACATGGATCGCACGGCTTTCCTGGTTCGTTTCCGACGCATCCCGAGCATTGCGCTCCTCATGATCCTGTCGGCCGGTTTCAGCACCACCGGTCTCAGGATCATCACATCGCATGCCTACGGACAATCCAATCCCTCTGCAGCCTCCCAACCTGCACCGTCCCACCCGATAGAGCTTGCCCTTACCAAACAGATCGAGGTTGCACCCGGGACTCAGCGTTTTCATCGAATCTCTGAACCCGCAACATGGGAAGCGAGTCGAACCGCGGTGATCGTCTGCGATGTTTGGGATTCGCATCATTGCTTGAGCGCGGTGCGGCGTGTCAACGAAGTTGCTCCGCGGATCGATCGCTTTGTGGAGGCGATGCGGAGACACGGTTCTATGATCATCCACGCACCGAGCGATTGCATGCCCTACTACGCAACGCATGCTGCGCGACTGCGATCCCAATCGGTACCTATCGCTCCTGATACTCCCGAAGATATCGCCAAATGGTGCGATCAAATCCCAGCAGAGGAAGGCTATGCATATCCGGTAGACCAGTCCGACGGAGGCGAAGATGACGATCCTATCGAACATGCCCAATGGCACGAGACGCTTCGTGATATGGGTCGGAATCCGAAAGCCCCATGGCAAAAGCAAACCGAACTCATCCGCATCGATGAAGCCAACGACTACATCAGCGACAGTGGCAAAGAAATCTGGAGCATCCTCGCATCTCGTAACATTGAGCATGTAATGCTCTGCGGGGTCCATACCAATATGTGCGTGCTCGGACGCCCATTCGGACTGAGACAACTCAATGCGCACGGCATGCATGCCGTATTGGTTCGCGACCTTACGGATACGATGTACAACCCTATTCGCTGGCCCTATGTCAATCACTTCAGTGGCACCGATGCCGTGATCGATTACATCGAACGCACCGTTTGTGAAACGATCACCAGCGACCAAATTCTCGGCGATCGCCCTTACCGTTTCCCTTTGGACGATCGTCCTCACTGGGCAATATTGATCGCGGAAGATGAGTACAAAACCGAGGAGACTCTCAGGCGTTGGGCTACCGAGCACTTGGCCAAGGACTTCCGTGTGTCATTTGTGTATAGCGCAGCGGATTCCCCGAACCAACTTCGGGGACTCGACGTGCTCGACGATGCTGATGCCATGATGGTCAGCGTCCGGCGTCGCCCCTTGCCTGAGGCTGACCTAGAAAAAATTCGCGCTTTTGTCGCCTCAGGTCGCCCCGTACTTGGGATTCGCACTGCCAGCCATGCGTTCAGTCTGCGCAATGGAGCCGCCGCACCAGGCTTGAGCCAATGGCCGGAGTTTGATTTGCAAGTTTTCGGAGGAAACTATACCAACCACCACGGAAACCATTTACCCACAACCGTTTCGGTCGATCCCCAAACCGACCACCCGCTTGTCGAAACCTCGGAACGGGGCAAAACCCTCTACGTCAGCAAAGGCTCGCTCTACCGAGTCCAACCTCTCCGAGCAGGTGCAAAAATCCTTTGGTACGGGTCGGTCGAAGGTGAACCGGCGGAACCCGTCGCCTGGACTTTTGTTCGAGAAGACTCCGGAAAATCGTTCTATACTTCCTTGGGGCACGCGAGCGATTTTGAACAAGACGACTTCTGCGCACTTCTGATGAACGCCTGCTATTGGCTGACCGACCGGCCAAAGCGGGTAACCCCAGAAACCGTGGAACACGAACACCATCGCTACAGGCGCGGCCAAGGCAAACAACGATAATCCCGAAGGTACGCGAACATGGATCGACAAAAGTATCAGGAACTGGTCGGCACCTTCTTTGAATGGAACCAAGCCGAACTGACCAAGATCTTCTCGGAACTTCTATCGGCCGTGGCGGCGGAGAAATCGTTGACTCCCGCGCAGATCATGAGCCAAAACTACGAGACCGCTCGGGCCAACCCGGAAATCCATGTCCTACCCGGGAATTTAAAAGATGCCCGGGATGCGATCTTCCCCTATTTTTGGGGTACCGATAGCTGGAATAATCCGTTGCACCTAGAGAACGTCCGCGGACCAGCCAACCAAGCCTCCCTGATCGGAGCCCTGGCATGCTTGCTCAAAAATCCAAATCTCTGCACCGATCGCTACAGCCAACGCTCCAACGAACTCGAGGTCAAGGCGATCACGACCTTGGCCAACCTTATCTACTACCACACGATCGACCCCTGGGGCGTCTTCACTATCGGCGGAACCATTTCTAACTTCTACGGGGCAAAGATCGGTATTGAACGCACCATCCCCGGCGCCATGCAGACGGGATTACAAGGCCATCGAATTGTGGGTATCTGCTCGCAAGCAGGCCACTACTCCAATCAAACGGTCGCTGGCTGGCTAGGGATTGGTACCGAAAATTTGATCGAAATTCCCACCGATGAAAACCTCAGCATGCGCGTCGACCTGCTCGATGAAAAAGTGGAGGAATTGCTCAGTGCCAAGGTCAAGATTGCCTACATCTGCGCTACCTTTGGCACCACGGATGGATTTGGAATCGATGACGTACGAGCAATCCGGCAATGCGTGCAGTCGCGCTGCGAAAAATGGAATGTACCGATGCCTCAGATCCACGTCGATGCTGCTGTCGGTTGGGCGATATCCATGCTGACCGATTACGATCGCCGCAACAATCCACTTCAGTTTGAACCTCACGTACTGGAACTGATCCAACGCGTGCAAACCTACAACGAGGGATTGCGATACGCAGATAGCGTGACGATCGATTTTCACAAAATGGGTCGAGGTCACTACCCCTCGAGCGCCTTTATTGTCAATCGCCGCGAAGACCTGAAATACCTTGCTCGATCGGTGAGCGACACGCCGTACTTTTCCGATGCCGATGCGCGACGCGACCCAGCGCTGTTCACCTTGGAATGCTCACGCCCCGCCATCGGGCCCTATGCTGTGGTCGCCTCCCTCAATGGCATCGGGTTGACCGGTTGGCAAATGCTCATCGCACGCTCGCTCGAAATGGCTCAACGGCTTAAGGACCGATTGTCCAAAATCGAGTACTGCAAAGTCCTCAATTCAGGCACGACGGGACCGAGCGTCAACTGGTGGGTACTCCCCAAAGGTCGCAACGCTGAGGAAATCTTTCAACGGATGGTTCGCAACGAACTCACCGAAGAACAACGAGGTCGCTATGCTCGCGAAATTCGGCACCTGTTCGACAAACGACTCAAAATGATGGATCCCGCTCTCGACGCTCGACTCGGATTCACAACCAGCTTTGGATATTGCCCTCACGGGATCAACATTCCGGCATGGAAAGCCGTCTTCTTTAACCCAAAAACCACGGATGAAATGGTCGACCGCATCGCCACCAGCATCGAAGAACTCTAGGCGATTCCCTGGTCTAGGCATCCAAGGCTCCCCCACAGCGAGTGGGGTAACCCGAACATTTTTTAATCGCCCTGTGACCATTTTAATTGCCTTGTGACCAGACGTGTCACATGACGTCCGAAGCTGGACAAAGTCGCCCGATTGGGCATGCCACCCGTGTTAGACGTCTTGAGCTGCTCGTGGAGCAAAGGAGCCGTGCTATGCCGAACGACCTGAAATCCCCACCCGTTGTAAAAATGCCTGTTCCAGAACCATCTGCCGTGAAACAATCTGATGTGAAACCCGCTGCTGTGAAACCCGCTGATGTGAAAACCGCTGCCGTGAAACCGACGCATAGTAAAACGCAAAGCCAATCCAAACAGATCCAGCAACAGGATCCAGAGCAACCCATTGTGAAACCGAGTGCGCAACCACCCAATGGTCCCATCGAAGCATCGGTAAGCAACGATGGCGGCAACCCCACCCCCGCTAGCTGCAAACCTGCTAGCTGCAAACCCACTCGTAGCAACGGTGACACTCCTGCGGTCGCGACTCCGGCTACATGCGGTAACTCGGTAACCGGAACAAACGGGGCTGCGTCGACCCGCCAGTGGACGATCCCTGTTGAGTTCTTCCGGATGTTGAAAGAGAAATGGGGTTTCGATTCCCTTCGAGCGTCGCAGCAACGGGCGATCGGTTCCATCATCGCGGGCAGGGATACGTTGGTCGTGATGCCGACCGGTGG
The DNA here is from genome assembly GCA_046318275.1 of Pirellula sp. GTDB lineage: Bacteria > Planctomycetota > Planctomycetia > Pirellulales > Pirellulaceae > JBKCUI01. Next base: position 33,700 of record JBKCUW010000133.1, read on the forward strand.
CGGAAAATCGCTGTGCTACCAAGCCCCAGCAGTTTTTCGAGGCGGGGTCACCATCGTTGTCTCTCCGCTGATTGCATTGATGAAGGACCAAGTCGATGGGTTGTGCCAACTCGGGATCCCCGCAGTGCGAATCGATAGTTCCTTGGATGCGAATGAAAAGAGGATAATCGCGAATCGTATCCGCTCTCGAGAGATCCAACTCGTTTTTGTCTCTCCCGAACGCGCCGTGTCCGACGATTTCATGAGGCTGCTCGAGGGAAGCGACGTGCATACGATCGCCGTGGATGAAGCCCACTGCGTATCCCAATGGGGGCATGATTTCCGGCCCGAATACCGTCAGCTTTCGAAGCTTCGCGAGCAATACCCACACGCTTCAGTGCACGCCTTCACTGCAACGGCGACTCAGAAAGTTCGCGAAGACATCTGCGAACAGCTTCATCTCCGGGAACCGAACGTTGTCGTGAGTTCCTTCGATCGTCCGAATCTGACCTACCGAGTTCTCAATCAATTGCAGTTGGTCGACCAAGTCCGCGAGGTCCTTGATCGCCATCGAGGAGAAGGAGGAATTGTTTATTGCTTGCGCCGAGCCGATGTCGAGCAGATGACTCAAACACTTGCTCAGATGGGTTACTCAGTCGCTGCGTACCATGCAGGACTCTCCGCAGACCAACGACGAATCGCCCAAGAAGCATTTATCAATGAATCGGTCGATATCATCGTTGCCACAGTTGCCTTCGGGATGGGAATCGATCGATCCAACGTCCGATTTGTGATTCACACCTCCATTCCAAAATCGATCGAACACTATCAACAAGAGACCGGGCGCGCAGGCCGCGATGGACTCCCCGCGGAATGCGTTCTTTTCTACAGCCTTCGCGACGTGCAAGCGATTCGGCGGATGACTGAATCCTCACTGACCGAAGCAAAAGCGGATCAAGCATTGATCGAAGCAATGCGACGTCAAATCCAAGAAATGGATAGCTATTGCAAAACTCCTGTCTGTCGCCATAAATCGCTGTCAGAGTATTTCGGTGAATCCTACCCCTCGCCGAACTGCGACGCTTGCGATGTCTGCCTAGGTGACACCGATAACGTTTCTGATGCCAAAGTGATCGCCCAAAAGATCTTATCCTGTATCCATCGCACCGGTGAAAGATTTGGAATCAATTATGTCGTTGACGTTCTCGTCGGTGCGAACTCCGCCGATGTTCAACGACGAGGGCATGCGACACTGAGCACCTTTGGCATTCTGAAAGAGTTCCCGAAAGAACAGCTACGGGATTGGGTCCAGCAGTTGGTGGGCCAAGGCACCGTGGACCTTTTGGGCGATCCGTACCCCATCCTAAAACTGAACATGCGATCCAAGGAAACATTGTTTGGCGATCATCAGCCTCGCTTGATCCACAATGCCTTCAAAAAGTCGAAAGCCTCCAAAAAGCCCCAGCCGATGGCGTTCGAATTTCCAAAAGATCTATTCGAGGCATTGAGGAAAGTGAGACGGCAGTTGGCCGATCAGTCCAAGATCCCACCCTATCTCGTTTTTTCCGATGCTGTATTGGCAGAGATGAGCGCTCGCCGGCCCTCGGGTCGTACCGAACTTCTCTTAGTCAACGGTGTTGGTGCAAGCAAAGCCGATCAATTCGGAAATGCGTTCCTCGATGCGATCCGCGGTTATTGCAGCCAAACAGGGATGACGCTCGATGCATCCTTCTCTCACCATCTCCGCCCAACAACAAACTCCACCGGTAGCGATTCGAAGTCGAACCTACGGGCGCTGGCCAAACCCCTTTTGCTCTCCGGAAAATCCTTGGAAGAAACGGCGGCTTCGATTGGCGGGGCTGTGTCCACGGTAGGTGGCTACCTGGCCGAGTTGATCGATCAAGCCTTAATCGACGATATTCGACCTTGGGTCTCCGTCGAAAATCAACTCAAGATCATCGGGGCAGCGGATAAAGTTGGCCGAGAACGCCTGCGTCCGATCTTCGAAGAACTCGGAGGCTCCATCCCGTACGATCAGATCCGGGTTACGCTAACTCTCGAACGAACCCAATCTCCAAACGGTTCGCGCACGTAGCAAAATCTCCCAGTCCCTCTGCTAGCATTCCCATTTGCATCACGCACCAGGGTTGGGCTGCTTGCCCAAACCCATAGGTTTGGCATCCCAAGGCGGCCGATCGCATCGCACCCACGATCAACCGCCTTGGGAGAGCCATTCCCCCCTGGGAATTCTCATCTGCGAATTAGTGCAACTCGCCATTTCCGGATTCTTGTGTCAAATCGCTCGACAAAAAACCTGCAGCGCCTCGTGCCCTAGCAAGCTCGGGAGTCGATCCTGCATTCCACATCGACAGGTGCTGCCCAGATCATTCTGCGCGAATATCCGCAACACGCCCCCTTCGAGTGAGCATAGTCTTGTGCGGTTGAGTATCGGTTACCCCCCGAAAAATCATCCGTTCAACCCGCGTTGTCGGAATAGTCAACCCATTCCCCGCATTTGCTTTGCCCTATCGAGATGGCGATGCACGAATCGACATACTTCTTCGCGTGTCGAAGTCATTCGCGATCCTTGAGAACCATCGATATCGCTAGCAAACCGAGCCTGAATATGACTTGCTATCGCATCGCAGAAACTGCTAGAAGCATTCGGTGGCGGTGCGCCACTAAGTTAGAAAACGCGTTGGAACTCGAAGGCAAGGATTGCCGCGATGCTTGGTCTAAAGAAACAATCAACCCCGAGTTTCGGGGTATCACTTCTCCCCGCAACCATTCTCGGTTCGCTGGCATGTGGGCTATTCTACTTTTTGATTTTGCTCAAGCCTCTGCGGAACGATTTATTGATTCGCTATGCATTGTGCCATTGGGTGGCAATCGCATCCGCATGGCTATTTTGCATAGCGACTATTGTATTGGTACAGAAATGGTTTGCCGCACGGCGGCAGTTGCGACTAGCGTTCGATGCGCAGCAAGTCTTTGATGAGTTGGTCAGTCATCGCTCCACCTCGGAACGGGAATCGCCGACAGATGGTTTTGGACGCAGCCAATGGCTGAACACGTTGTGGGGCTCTCAGAAACAATCACTCCGACAAAGTTGGTTCGGTCAAAGGGTTTCGCAGTTGATCGAAAGGCAATTGAAACGCCGTTCAACTTCGCGACTGGATGAAGACCTTCGCGAGCTTTCCGATCGCGATGCAGATGCTCAGCATGCAAGTTACGCGATCGTCCGTATCAACTGCTGGGCGATGCCAATGCTAGGATTTTTGGGAACGGTTATCGGGATTTCCGATACCTTGGGGCATATGGACGCCCAGGCGTTAGCCAGCGGTTCCCAAGATGCAGTGAACAGCCTGACAAGTGGGTTGTACGTCGCGTTCGACACCACGGCCGTCGGTTTGGTGTTAACCATGATCGCGATGTTCATCCAATTTGCGGTCCAGCGTGTCGAAGCCCAGTTGCTTGGGACTATTGACGACAGCGTTAGTGGAGCGATGCATGAATGCTTGACGGAAACCGAAGTCCACGCGGATACCCGCGATGTGGAAGCATCGTTGCGATTAATCACTCAAGGAGTTTTGGAATCGATTGAGAGGCTCGTTAACAAGCAGTCGGAATTGTGGCGAGACACGATCACCGGCGCGCACGAACAATGGCAGAAGTTATCCGATGGAACAACGGCCGCTGCGATGGCGGGCATCCGGCTCGGAATCGATGAGTCGCTACAGCAGCACCGGGACTCGATGAGAGAGCATTTTGACCGCTTCGTCGAGCTTCATGCGGAAGGATCCAGCCAAGTCGACTCGAGGTTGCAGCAATGGCAAACCACGATCTCCGAACAAGCTCGCGCGGTTTTGCGTCAGCAACAAGAGATGAACAAGCATGCGGAACTTCTTCAAAAACTGCTCGATTCGAGCCAAATGATTCATGCGATGCAGGGCCCGATGGAGGCGACGTTGCACCGACTCACCGACGTCGACCGTTTCCACGATGCTGCGATATGCTTAACCGAGGCAGTCGCAGTCATCGGTACTCAAATGGAACGTTATGGGTACTTAGGACGACAGCCCGTTCGGCGCAGATCTCCTGAATCGGGGGTTGCAAGTTCCGCGCCGCGCGAAGCGGAGCCATTGACTCCGATCACGCCTGTTCCCGAGGGAGCCTCACCAAGCTCCGCACCGAAGGGTGAAACGGTCCATCTTCATCTATTCGATCCACAAGGCTTGAAGACTCAACCTCCAGTAGAGGTAACCACGCCTGAGAGAGAACAAATGGGGAGTTCCACATCCGAGGAATCAGTGCTCGGGGATCTCGCTTCTAACGAAACCACAACGAAGAGAAAAGCAGGATGAGCCGTTCATCGCGACGAGGCGACGATCACGCGCCAGCGATGTTCCCCTTCCTGGCGGTTCTATTGTGTACCATCGGTGCCTTGGTACTGATTTTGGTCATTTCCGTAGTCCACTCACGCGCTACTGCAGAGCGGTTTTTGGAAAGCCAAGTTACCGAGCGGCTGGAACAAGCCAAAGAATCTTCGGACATCATGGAGTCGGTTTCTGACGAGTTGCAGGCTCGTCGCGAGAAAGTGAAGCAAGAAATCGAAAAACGGCGACGAGAACTTGCGAATATCGAGGATCACATCGCACGCATGAATCAAGAGATGGAACAACTTCGCAAAAAAGCGGAGGCCATTGAAGCATCTGCGGATCTTGACGAAAACGAACAGCAAAACACCGAACAACGCATGGCGGAAGTTCGCGAGGAAATCGAGAGGAAGAAACGCGAACTCGCAGAGGAAATCGAAAAACAGAAGAAACGCAAACCGGCATTCGCTATCCTTCCCTACAAGGGACCCAACGGGACATCGCGCCGCCCGGTCTATCTCGAATGCCGAAAGGAAGGCGTCATCATTCAACCCGAGGGTGTCTTGATATCCTTCACCGATTTACGACCGCCGCACGGGCCCGGAAATCCCCTCGATGCGGCGTTAAGAGTGTTGAGAACTGCGTATCAGGAAAAAGATGCAACTTTTGGAGTGACAACGCCTCCTTATCCATTGCTGATCGTACGTCCAGATGGAATCCACACCTACGCGCTAGCACGAGCTGCCATGTCAGGGTGGGATGATCAATTCGGATACGAACTGATCGATGAAGATATGGAACTAACATTCCCTCCCGGCGCACCACAACTCACGCAAGATTTGAAAACCGCGTTGGACGTGGCCAAACGCCGACAGGAAGCCCTATTGGCATCGCTACCCCGGCAATACGTTCGTTCGCGGGAGATGTCGAACGGCGACGATGGTGATTCGTTGTTCGGAAATGCATCCAGCAGCAACTCAGCCAACTCCAGCAGCAATGACTGGGGTGATGAACCCGGCGCAGATCGTTCTGGTGTCACGGTTTCCGAGGATAACAATCGCTGGAAAATGGTGCAGGAATTGCAACAGGGACAAGTCGTCGCGCAGGGCGAGAGTGGAGCCGGCGGGCAAGGAGGCCGAGGTGTTGCATCACCTCGAGGTCCCCAACCTTTCGGCGGAAACTCACCCCAGAACAATGCACCATCGCTGTCCTCGGGAGTCGCCAGTTCTGGCACGCTCGGCTCAGCGAACTTGACCGGTTCCTACGAATCCGTCCAAGGCCAATCCCCAACAGCATTGCAAAGCCTGCCAGGGCGAGGTGTATCTTCAGGAACAACCGCGGGACCACAAGGTGCATCTGGAATGACCGCGGGTGGACAAATGCAATCCGGCTCAGGCCAATCCGGTGGCGTTGGCGGCATCGCAGGATCCCCAGGAAAATCGGGGAGCTTTTCAGGTTCCAATGCTGGGAACGCATCCTCGTCGGGCTATGGAACTGCGGGATCTGGAACTACAGGTTCCTACGGTTCGCCAAATGGCTCGCCGTCGAACGCCAATAGCCGAGCGAATGCTTTTTCAAGCGGGACCGCCAGCGGCATGACTTCCACCAGCCTCGATTCCGGCTCCTCGTCAGCCACGTTCGATCCCAATCAGGTCCAAGGTTCGATTCAGGACACCAAGTACCAAGACTCAAAAATGGCGGAGTCGATGCCCCAGCCCCAGGTGAACATGTCCGTTCAAAGCCCATCGGCCTCGAAGGATCCGCAAACGTCCATAAAGCAGAACAGCCCAGACTACAGCAATTCCGCAGCGGCTCGGAAAAATGCATCACGCACCGATTCCGATAGCAAACCGATTTCGATCACTGCCGGCAAAGGATGGGCCACATCGCGCGGCGAAGGAAAAGCATCACCCGTCTCGCGGCCAATCCGAATCATTGCACTCTCCGATCGTTGGCTCCTTCGAAGCGAAAGCAATGAAACAAAAATCGATACGGAGGTCATGCTCGAAACCGGACCACAGCAAGCCAGTCGCGAGTTGCAGCAAGCTATCCGAGAACGAGTCGACTCATGGGGACCGTCGCTACCCGGTGGCTACTGGGCGCCGACCGTAACCATCGAATCCGCCAGTGATGCCAACCTCAGCGTTCAACGAATGCAACGATTGCTCGATGGAAGCGGAGTCGACATTCGAGTCGTTCCGCTTCAAGCACCTCCTCAGACCAAGTCGAGGTAAGAAAACCAATGGGAAGACGCCACCAAGAGGAAATGGTTATCGGCGAGGACTCCTTTATGGATGTCATCGCAAATCTCGTTGGCATCATGATCATCCTGGTGGTCATCGTTGGCGCGAAAGGCTACTCCACGGCCAAGGTAGAAGTCGAAGCCAAGATCGAATCTGAGGTTGCGGCACAGCTTGAAAAACTTAAGGATCCTAAATCCAGAGCCTTGAATCTGGATCGAGATTTGGAAAGCCAATTGGAACAGCTTCGAAAGTACGAAATCGAAGTCGCATACCGGAGCGCCGAACGGATGTCGATCGTCGATCGTGTCCATATCGCCGAACAACTCATCGACGAACAGATGCAGAAATTGGATGAGAAGAGCGCTGAAAAGATCACTGTTCAACAGGAGATGAGCCAACTCGAACAGGAATTGGCCGCTTTACTCAACCAACAAGGCGAATTGCCTCCGAATGCGACACAGGCAATCGTGCTGCAACATCTGCCGACCCCGATGGCTAAGACCGTTTTCGGAAAAGAACTCCATGTGATGGTTCGAAACAATCTCGTCACCGTAATCCCATGGGATTCGATGATCGATACGCTGAAGGAACAAGTCCGACGCACGGTAGCTCGCAACACACAACGCGACCGTTTCGAAGACGCAATAGGACCGATCGACGGTTTTATGATGCGTTATCGGCTGCTCAGCCGTAGCGGCCTGATGAGCGACGGACGGGTAGCCGCCATGGGCAAGATGGTGGAACTCGACAAGTTCGAACTTGAACCAACCTCCGAAATCATCGCTGAACCATTGGAGAAGTCGCTGGGATTGGGTGGCCGACTACGCATGGAACTGGAAGCAAGTCGCTCACAACAAACCACCGTAACGGTTTGGGTATACCCCGAAAGCTTCTCCTGTTTTCGTCAGCTAAAAGAACAGCTGTTCAAAGAAGGATACCTTTGCGCGGCTCGCCCTATGCCCAGCAACATGCGCATCGGAGCCTCCCCTCGCGGGTCCTCGAGCGTCGCCCAATAAAATAAAACCGCGTTCGCGGACAATGTGCCAGTGCGATTTGGCTTGGGGCCACATTCTGCCCATCTCGTCGCTGCGACTTCTAACGAACCTAAAAGTTGCATCTCACCTTGTTTCGTTTCTCGACTTGTTTTGTTCTCCCCCTCGCCTATTCCTCGCTTGTCGTGCGATGTTTTGGTGGTGCGCTGTTTTTGGTGGCGCGCTGTTTTGGCTTGCTCCACAAACCTGGTCCGAAGCAAGGCCCCGGGGCGTTTTTTGATTTTCCGGAAGAAAACTAACCAATATCAACGCGGATCCGACGAATCCTTGGCGTTCTTTTGCTGGTCGGACGGCAAATCCCGCCCGGAAAATAGCTTGAATGAATCAGAACTCAACCTTGGCAAGAACTCACCCTAAAAATGGCTCGTCACAATGCTGTCAGGGCATAAACCATTGAAAACACTGGTTTTTCAGAGAAAGCCGGTCCGTTGAATCCTGAGATAAGCTTTCGATACCGGAACAAACCCGCCAGTTGGAAAACCCCGACTTGGTTACTAAGCCGAAACATTTAGGTATAGGGCGGGTTTGCAGGGTGGATAGCGATCCGAAAGTCTCGCCCCAACTAGCCGTACATCCTGATTTTACGTTCGCAAAAGCAAGTGAAAAGCTGGTTAGGAATCGAGATACGACTAGAGAACTGTTGACCTGTAACTACAGTCGGAAGAGTCGGGATACGCTCGCACTTTAGACCCTTAATGGTTCGACCCCATAGTTTTCCTATGCACACCTCATTTGTCCGCCTCCTGAATCTACATCTTGCCGGAAAAACCCCTCGTTTGGCGGCCTCCTACTCCTTGGGCCTAGCGATCCTGTTAGGTGCATCCGGCGTGGTTCGCGCCGACGGTAACCCGGATATTGTGGGTGTGCTTTCCGCGATTACCGACCCTCAAATGGCTGCCGATCTGGGGTTGAGTGAGGAGCAGCTGGACCGGCTCAAGGCGTTGATCAAGGGTCATGAGGCCAAAGCGATCGAGTTTGCCGCAGAACTTCGATCGTTGGATGCAGGCGAGCGCCGGGAGCGGGCCAAGCAAAAACTCCGTTCGATCGAAATGGAGGGCATGGGATTGCTCAACGACACTCAGCGAGGTAGAGCCGAGCAGATTCGCCTGCGGGGTCTGGGCGTCGCTGCGGTACTAGAACCTGAAATCGCAAAAGCAACAACCGTATCACCGGAGCAATTGGCCAAGATCCAGACACTGGTCGAAGGCCGCCGAGGAATGCTGAGGGAACTAGGCCCTGAGAAAGGGGAAGCGGAATACAAACGGCAACTGGAGTCAGTGCTCGATGAGACGCAGAAAGCAAAATGGGCCGAATTGATTGGACCAGATCCAAAAGCGCCAACGAACGCAGATTCGGCAACCAGCCCAGAGTCCGGTACAGCAGAAGTTCAAGCCAGTCCTTCGGATCAACCCGTTGCAGGAGCAGTGCCTAGCGGAGTTGCAATCAGCCCGGAGATGGCTCAAATGCTCCCCGGAGAGTTCGGCCTGCGATTGAACTTCAATAGCGTTCCATGGAGCGATGTTTTGAAGTGGTTGGCCAAAGAGGCTGAACTGAGCCTGCAAACCGACTTCTTCCCTCCTGGCACGTTCACGTATCGGGATCCGTTCCGAGTCTACACGGTACCGGAAGCCATGGACATCATGAATAGTGTCCTCCTCAGCCGTGGTTACACGTTGGTACGACGCCAACGCGCCTTGATGTGCGTCGATTTGGGTACAGGCGAAAACGCCGAGGTTATCCGAGGCTTGATTCGAGAACTCGCGGACTTGGTACCCGAGGAACAACTCGATAGCCGAGGTGAGTATGAGATCTGCAAGTCGGTCTTTGTTCTGCAACGACTGAGCGTCGAAGATGCTGAAAAGGAAGTGAAGCAGTTGCTCGGCCCCCAAGGCTCCCTCGTCCCATTAGGCGCAGCCAATCAATTGCTGGTTACTGAAACCGCAGGCAAACTCCGGATTATCCGAGATACTCTTCGCCGATCAGAGATGCCGGACGCGGGCCGCACATCCAAGATCGTCGCGATCACTTTGGAAAACATGAGCGCCGACGAACTCTTATCGATCGCGCGGCCGCTGTTGGGGTTGAAGGAGTCCGCCAACGTATCCGAAGAACTCAGCATCTCTACGGATGCATTCGGTACAAAGCTCTATGCGACGGGAACACCCGATAAACTGCAAAAACTCCGGGATATCGTTACCCAAGTAGATGTTGCGGCCAGCGACAAAGAAAAGCCTACCGTTACGGCGGAGCAACTAACGGTCAAGAGTCACATGGTTCGCGGTTCGGATCCACAGACCACCATGGATGTACTGCAAACTCAATTCTCCGGCCAAACCAATATCAACTTGGCACTCGATCCGAAATCGAACAACGTCATCGCACGCGCGACGGCCAGCGACCATCAACTGATCGATGAAATCATTGCAACGCTGTCGGGTGAAACCAGCGACTTCGAGGTAATCGAACTCGACAAAATCGACACCCAAGCCGCGATCTTGACCTTGGAAAAGTTCTTCGGAAAGCAAAGCGCCAAGGACAAGGAAGCAGGAACTGCCAAAGGTCCCATTTTCTACGGCGATACGCTGACGCGTCGTATTTATGTGAAGGGTACTCCCCAAGAGGTCGGCCAAGTTCGTTCCTTGCTCAACAAGGTACAAGATTCGGGGCCAACGTTGGATGGTTTGCGAAACAACACCCGTTTCCTTCCTTATTCGGGTAAATCGGCGGACAAGGTTCTCGACCAAATCGACTTGCTTTGGGAAGCCACAAAGCATCGTGGCCGGATCCGAAAGATTGAGCCAAAGGAACCGGGAGCTAAGGAGTCTGCCAACATCGAACGCCAACGGCCGGCCAACGTCGATCCCAACACGTCTGCATTACGACCTGTCGACATCGACAAGAACAATCCAGCGACTCTGCTGGGGAACGCGTTTGCAGGATCCAACACTGTTCGTTTCGCTCGAGCCGAACAACCAGTCATCGATGGTGAGCAACCTCCCACTGACGAATCCGACAAAAATACACCGGACAATTCCTCAGACGAATCCTCCAAGGATGGGACCGAGAAAGAATTGAAGATCTTCCGTGGACCAACCGGCCTGATCGTAACCAGCGATGACCCGATGCTTTTGAAAGAGTTCGATGAAATCGCTGGAGTTGTTCAAGAGCAAATGGCTGCTGGTCCCTCGGAGCCTACCGTTATCTATTTGAAGTATATCTCCGCACTCGCCGCTGATGAACTGATCCGAGGAGTCCTTGCAGGTGGTGCCGGCACCGCGTCTTCCGGTGGAGGAGGAGGCGGTCTGCTCGGCGACGTAGCATCAAGCGTTCTAGGGGGTGGAGGCTTCCTAGGGAGTTTGCTCGGAATGGGTGGCGGTGGCAGTTCTGCAGCCTCATCGGCGTCGTCATCTTCCAGCGGTGAAGTCTTCATCACTGCAGATCCTCGTCTCAATGCTTTATGGGTACAAGCGAACCCGCTGGATATGCAATTGATCGAGCAATTGGTGGAGATTATCGATACTCCAGAGAGCCCCGTCGATGTACAGACGCGGGGCGTACCGAACATCATCTATCTTCAATCGGCCCCAGTCGCAGAGGTCGAAGCGACCGTGAAATCGGTTTTTGCAGATCGGATGGCCGGCGGTTCCAACAATCAAAATGCACAGCGACCACCATCACCACAAGAGTTCATCGAAGCCTTACGAGGTGGCGGTGGAGGAGGTGGTCGTCGCCAGAACGCTCCTAAGGAACTGAAGGAACAGACCATGACGGTCACGTCCGACAAAAAGAACAACGCCCTGATCGTGCTTGCTTCGAAGCAACTGTTTCAGGAGGTCGAAGAACTCGTCAAGTTGCTCGATCAACAAGCCGAAGGGACCGAAGACACGGTTCAAGTCCTTCCGATTGGCGGCGATATCAACCCGACCACGGTTCAGTCGGCGCTCTCGCGAGTTTTTGGTGCGCAAGCCCGCACATCCAGCTCAGGGAGTGGTACGACCCCAGCTCCACAGAACAACACCGCATCGCCACAAGCCAGCGCCTTCCAAGGATTCCGCGGTTTTAACCCCGGGGGTATGGGTGGTGGTGGCTTCGGCGGGTTCCAAGGAATGGGTGGCATGGGTGGCGGCCAAGGTGGCCGGCAAGGCGGATTCGGTGGCGGCCAGGGTGGAGGTGGCTTCGGCGGATTCCAAGGAATGGGTGGCATGGGTGGCCGAGGCCAGGGTGGTGGTGGCTTCGGCGGAGGCGGATTCGGAGGGGGTGGATTCGGCGGCGGCCAAGGTGGTGGCGGCGGTGGCCAAGGTGGTGGCGGCGGTGGGAACCGCGGCGGCAACCGTGTGAACCGCGGCGGCAATTAGCGCCTAGCCAACACCGCTGAACTCAATACTTAACTCGATAGAGAACCATCTTCAAGATGCAGAAACGGCTGACTATCGTCGCAGATTTTTGATCCTCTTTAAATCAAACTGATCCCTCCCTCACTCATTGTTCCAACACTACTCGGAGCCATCCCTCGTTGCAGGGTAACCATCCATGATACTCGAAGCCGGTGAAATACTCGTTCGCAGGGGATTGGTCAACGAATCCCAACTCGCCGAATCGCGCGCGGCAATGAATGGTGGCGGGATCATCGAGAGCGCCATTCAAAAAGGTTTTGTCCGCGAAGAGGACGCCCTCAAAGCGGTTGCGGACGAGTTTGGGCTAGAGTTTATCGATCTACGCGAGGCGAACGTCGACCTAGATCTGCTCCCCAACTTCCCTCAGAAGCTGATTTACAGGCACGGCATTTTCCCCGTCCGCAAAGAAGGTCGACGGATTTTCATCGCCACCAGCAATCCGCTTGAACTCTACCCACTCGACGAAGCAGCCGCTGCTTTGCATTGCCCGGTCGTTCCGCTCGTCGCTGAAAAAATCGAAATCGCGAAGCTAGTCAAAAAGCATCTCGGTGTCGGTAGCGAAACCGTCGAAGGCCTGATGGCAGCTCGCAGCGACGAAGACGATGACATCGAATTGCTCGAAAAATTCGAAGCCGATGGAAGCGAACTCAGCGAACAAGCTCAAGAAGCTTCCGTGGTGCGATTGGTCAACGAGATCCTCGTGGAAGCCATCGATGCGCGTTCCAGCGACGTTCACATCGAATCTCAAGCCGCAGGGATTGTCATTCGTTACCGAATCGACGGCATCCTGCAAAACCAACCTGTACCTCCAGAAATCAATCGCTTCCAAGCAGCCATCATTTCGCGATTGAAGATCATGGCGAAACTCAATATCGCCGAAAAACGACTACCTCAGGACGGTCGAATCAAGCTGAGAGTCCACGGGCGAGAAATCGATATTCGGGTCAGCGTTATCCCAATGATCCATGGTGAAAGCTTGGTCATGCGGATCCTCGATAAAGGGGCGATGAAATTCGATTTGAGAAGCTTGGGGATGGGTGAAGAAACCTATCGCATCTTCAGCGAATTGATACGCATTCCTCACGGCATCATCTTGGTGACCGGTCCCACAGGTTCTGGAAAAACCACGACCCTTTATAGTTCCTTGCTAGAGATCCGTTCTCCCGAGAATAAGATCATCACAACCGAAGATCCTGTCGAGTATCAACTCGATGGAATCAATCAAATCCAAGTCCACCCCAAGATTGGTTTGACCTTCGCGGCCTCCTTGCGAAGCATCCTTCGGCACGACCCCGATATCGTTCTCGTCGGTGAAATCCGCGATGCGGAAACGGCAGAGAATGCTATCCAAGCCTCTCTCACCGGCCATACGGTTTTCAGCACCCTTCACACCAACGATGCCGCCGGTGCCTTTACCCGTATCGTCGACATGGGAGTCGAACCATTCCTCGTCGCCAGCACCGTCGAAGGGATCATGGCACAGCGATTGGTTCGTAGACTGTGCCCCGAGTGCAAAGAGTCTTACCATCCCACCAAGGACGAACTCCCACGCGATTTCCCTTTGGAGAAACTCGACGGCAAACCGCTGTTTCGCGCTCAAGGCTGCCGGACATGTCGAGGTCTTGGGTACTCAGGACGTTTCGGGATCTACGAACTCCTCATTACCAACGAAGAGATTCGACAATTGGCGCATGATCGCGCAAGCAGTTTTGAAATCAAACAGCTTGCACTCACGCATGGAATGTTGACTCTGCGTATGGATGCCTTCCGCAAGGTGCTCGAAGGAACCACCAGTATGGATGAGGTCTTGCGAGCGACAAAAGGTGACACGATAGGATGATGCGCCGACATCCCTTGCAACAAACCTCCTTAAGAGACAACGCCGAGCGCGCGATCAGGTACCCAGGTTACCTGCCCGTCACACGCGATTCGAGGGAGGTGGTGCATGCCTGATTTTGCATACGTCGCTCGGGACCTCAGCGGTAAATCGATCGTAGGGACAATCAGCGCCGCCAGCGTAAGAGATGCCGCAACGCAACTCGGTTCGAAGTCCCTATTCCCGATCTCGATCCAAGTCGACAAGACCAAGCAGGTGCGACGAACCGGTCGGGTCAGCGGCGTGCAGATGGCGTCGTTCTACGGCCAAATGGCATCGCTCCTGCGAAGCGGTGTTCCGATGCTCAAGGCGTTGACGGTTCTATCGCAACAATCAGGATCCAGCAAAACCCTGCGCAACGTAATCTCGGAAGTCAAAGCTCGCGTCGAAGAAGGGGAATCGTTGCCCGATGCAATGGCCCGATACCCCCGGATCTTCAACGACATGGCCGTCAACATGGTTCGTGCAGGGACTGAGGGTGGTTTCCTCGAGGATGCCCTCGAACGCGTTTCCGGCTTTGTGGAGCAACAGGAAGAACTCAAAGGAAAAACCCTCGGTGCTCTCGCCTATCCCGTTTTCGTCATGGGCGTTGGCTTGGTCGTGGTCACGGTCCTGCTGATTTTCTTCGTTCCAAAGTTCGAAGGGATCTTCCAAAACCTGCGGAAACGCGGCGGATTGCCGTTGGCTACGGAACTCCTACTGTCGATCAGCCAAGTCGTCCAAAACTATTGGTGGATCGTGCTAGGCGTTATCGCCGTCATCATTCTGGTCTTGAAGAATTACCTTGAAACCGAACAAGGCAAAAACAATGCGGACCTTGTAAAGATCAAGACACCTCTTCTCGGAGGTGTGTTCCTCAACTTGGCTGTTGCACGATTTTGCCGGGTCCTCGGAACATTGCTCAAGAACGGGGTTCCTATCCTTAAGTCACTTGACATCAGCCGAAACGCTGCCGGCAATATGGTCCTTTCCAAAGCGATCGAAAATGCAAGCACTGAAATCCAGGCGGGCGAGCGACTGGCGAAGCAACTTGAGAAGTCGGGGCACTTCCCCCCAACGGTCGTTGAGATGATTGCCGTTGCCGAAGAGTCCAATACCCTAGACACTGTTTTGGTAACGATCTCCGAGAACCTTGAACGAACCACCTTCCGGCGTCTGGAGACAGTGATTCGGCTCGTCGAACCGATGATGCTCCTGATCCTGGCAGGCTTGGTCATGTTCGTCGTGCTCGCGTTGATGCTACCGGTACTCAACAGTGCCAACACCCTATAATTCAACCACAACCCTAAGATCATATTTGGAGTGATTCATGAAGACGAACCGTACCTCGCGCCACCCGCTTTCTCTACGCACACGGAACCAACGCCTAAAAGCTCGAACTCGCCGGGCTTTTACGCTCTTGGAAGTCTTGCTCGTTCTCATCATTTTGGTTGTCATCGCTGGATTCGCGATCCAAAATTTCACGGGGATCCAAGATACCGCAAATAAGAAGGCTGCGACCACGCAAATCACACAACTGTCGACCGCGATCAAAACCTATCAGCTTCTCATGGGCGGGTTGCCACCTAACCTTGAGGCCTTGGTCAATCCTCCCGCAGATCTCGCAAAACCGGGCGACTGGACCAAGCAACTTGAACGCGTTCCCAATGATCCGTGGAACCGTCCATACGAGTACAAAGTGAACGGCTCGACTTTTGAACTGCGATGCGTAGGACCGGATGGTCAGTCTGGAACTTCCGATGATATCGTTCCGTAAGGAGCTCAACGGCTCCTCTCTATCCGTTAGCATTTCAACGAATCGGCACCCCCGATCTCGGTTCGGTTTTACACTTCTCGAGTTGATGCTGGTGCTCGCTATCTTTGCCGTGATGGCGAGTCTCGCGATACCGACACTCGATTCGATGATCACTAGCCGACGCCTGATTCAATCGACAGAGCGACTCCAAAACGAGTTGCTCGAGGCTCGGGTTACTGCAATGAAAACTGGGCAAGCCCAAGTCTTCCGAGCGACCCTCCAAGGAAGCGGTTACTCAATCACCCCTTGGCTCAGCGGCAATGAATCCCAAGATGCCTCAGCGGGTGCAACGGTGATGACCCAAGGTGGAGTGATCCAAACCGAACGGACAAGCACCGGACAAGTCGCAACGTCTAGCGTCGACACCAGTGGCTCAGGAAAAAACCTGGAAACCGATGTGCTGTTCATGGGAGTCGAAACCCTGGTTGATGCCAGGAACGCTCTCGAATTGCAGAAGGCCGGCGAAGTAGTCCCGTCAGGCGGTGCCACGACAACTGCCGGGTCGATTTCTACCCCGCTTCTTCTCTACCCCGATGGCAGTACCACAACCGCACAAATAATCTTGGCCGACACGCGAGGGCGACGCATGGCAATCCAATTGCGAGGCGTTACCGGACGATCGACCTCCCTGCGTCTCGAACCCGTCGACGCATCCACGCTTTCCCCAGTATCTCAGTGAAAATCTGAGGTTCAACGACTCACTCCAGAGCATCCCTTAGCCATGCACCCCAGACACCAGCAACGACTTCGATGGAATGCGACCCGCGGTCAACGCGTATGGTCAACCAGAAGTCCTGCGCGGTCGAAGGGTATTTCATTGCTCGAAGTCGTGTTGGCTCTCGCCATTCTCGCCATGTCCGGCGCGATCTTGGCCCAGGTTGCAAGCAATGCGACCGACAATGGGTTGATGGCACACAGACTGGCGACAGCTCAGATTTTGGCGGAATCGAAAATGGCCGAAGTCGTCACCGGTGCGATCTCGATCCAAGGCTCCAGCGGATGGCTTCCCATCACCGATCCCGTTCCGAATGGGACATGGTATTACAGCATTCAGACAGTCAACGCGGTTCGCCCAAACATGATCGGAATCAGGCTTTCTATCAC
Source organism: Pirellula sp. (assembly GCA_046318275.1). Lineage (GTDB taxonomy): Bacteria > Planctomycetota > Planctomycetia > Pirellulales > Pirellulaceae > JBKCUI01. The sequence goes on from JBKCUW010000133.1 coordinate 50,519, forward strand.
CGATAATGACGGCCAAGCAAACGACAAAGAACTCTTCTACATTGTGCGTTGGATGATCGATCCCAACCTCGGACTCGATACTCCTCCGACCTCAACCGATTCCTCAGGCTCTTCGAGTTCATCGGTAGGGACCGGGACTTCATCGGGTGGAGGCATCCAATGAAGATGCCGCGTCGCGACGGATTCACCCTTCTTGAATTGCTCTTGGCTTTGTCCCTCTCCGCCGTTGTAGCCTTGCTCATCGGTGGTTTGATCCAGTTGTACTTACTCAATGAAAACCGAGGACGTGAAAATGTTCGCCAAGCCCAGGTCGCCCGTGCGGTCTTGAGCATGATCGCCGAAGATATTCGCACGACCGTCCGTTACCAACCCTTTGACACCAGCGGACTCCAGCAAATGCTAAGCGGATCGGCTGCGAGCATGCTAGGCATGCCGAGCGGGATGGCCGGCGGTGGCACAAGTGGTGGCGGAGGAGGTAGCAGCATTGGCGGCGCTCCAGCGGGTGCAGGAGCACCCACGTCTGGAAACCAAAACACGGCCAGTCCTAGTTCATCCACAGGAGGAACCGGTTCGCTTCCCACTGGGAATACCGGTGGCCCAAGTAATTCCTCCGGAGGCGGAAGAACGCCAAATGCAGGCGGTGGGACCTCGATCAACTTCCCCAGTGGCTCAGGATCTGGATCGGCAGGAAACTCGAGCGGTGGAGCATCCTCCAATTCCGCAACCTCTTATCAAACCAGTGTCCCTCCAGGTGTTTACGGAGCCGAAAACTCTATCGAAATCGATGTCAGCCGGATGCCTCGTCCCGATGAGTACACAATGCGCCCTGGAGATTTATCGATCGGTACTTTGGGCGATATGCCGAGCGATATCAAGACGGTCAGCTACTACGTGCAATCTCCCCGTAGCGATGGGATCCTCGATCCACTATCGCGTTTGACATCGGAAACATCGACGTCAACCTCGGGTGCAAGCGTATCGACCAACGGCGGGCTCGTTCGGCGGTCACTGGATCGAGCAGTGACACAGTACGCCTATCAAGTCGGTAACACCACCCAGCTGCTCCGTACAGGCGAATTGATCGCACCCGAAGTACTGGGAATCGAGTTTTCTTATTTCAGCGCTGCTAATGGCTGGCAAACCCAATGGGACTCGAGCACGCTCGGTTTGCCGAATGTTGTCAAAGTTACTATCGCCATGCAAAGCGAGTCGATGGCGAGAAGCAATCCGATAACCCCCGGCCTCAGTTTGTCTTCGATTACCTCGGCAATGGCACAAGAGTACGGGATTCAGTTTTACTCAACCAATGTCATCATCCCAGGAGCAGGCTTGCTCACGGCACCTCAATCGCAATCTGAGACCGGATCCACGTCCAATGGAATGAGTTCGTTAGGATTATGAAATCTCACAACGCAGCTAAACTACGAAACAACAAGAAGATACTTGCTCGTCGCAATCGAGCTAGGAAGCAACGCCGTGCATTTTTGCTCCTGGCCGTTCTATTGGTCGTTTCTGCGGTCACCTTGGCCTCGCTCGCGTTCATGCAGTCGATGCTGCTAGGGCATCAGGAGTCTCGGATTACGGGGGAGAGCATCCAAGCTCGTTATGCGGCCGAATCAGGTATAGATGCGGCTCGACTTTTTATCGCGTCGAACCGGGCACAACGGTTGGAAGCCGGAGGCAGTTTCAACAACCCGAATACGTTTCAGGCTATCCCCGTTCTCGAATCGAATGATCCCGCCAATCCGTGCAATTACACATTGATCGCGCCCGGGCTGAATGAATCAGGAGAGTATGCAAGCGTCCGTTTCGGGATGCAAAATGAATCGGCTCGACTGAACCTCAATGTGCTACCTTTGATCGACTCTACCTTGAGTCCGATGACTTCGCTGATGTCCGCGGCTTCGAGTTCCATCATGCCTACCACAGGTGCATCGAGTCCTCTAGGAGCATTGTCGTCCGTCGGTGGAAGCAGCACAGGAAGCGGTTCCGGGTCGACGAGTTCCAGCTTGGGTCGAGACCTGCTTATGGCTTTGCCAGGAATGACCGAAGATGTCGCCGATGCCATACTAGATTTCATCGATGAGGATGATGAACCGAGAGAATACGGCGCTGAACGGGACTACTACACACAGCTTCCAACCCCCTACGCTCCGATCAACGGCCCACTTGATTCCATCGAGCAATTGCTCTTGGTTCGCGGTGTCACGCCCTACCTGCTGTTCGGCTTGGATCAAAACAGGAACGGTGTTCTCGAATCCTCGGAGTCCAGCGCAGCAACCGGTGCGGCAGCGATTCCGGGAAGCCCGATGGCTGCAGGGGGCGCGTCTAGTTCAACAACCAACGCTGCCGCACCACCCGATTTAGGATGGGCGATGTACTTGACTTTGTATTCGAAAGAAAAAAATGTCACCTCCGACGGTCAAGCTCGCATCCAACTAAACGGCCAAGACCTAAATCAGCTGCGGACCGATCTGGCCAGCGTCGTAGGCGATGATCTTGGAACCTTCATCATCGCGTACCGCGTGCTCGGTGGTGCGAACGGTGGTGGTGGAAACGGCGCTCAAGGAGCCGGTGCAACCGGAGCAGGAGGCGGCGGCGTTCCAGCAGGCGGAGGTGGATTCCCAGGTGGAGGAGGTGGTGGCGGTGGCCCCGGAGGCGGTGGCCCCGGAGGCGGTGGCCGCGGTGGAAATGGTCGTGGAAACAATGGTCCTGGTGGCGGTCCGGGCGGTGGCGGTCCTGGCGGTGGCGGCCAAGGTGGCCCAGGAGGGCCTGGCGGCGGTTTCGGGCCAGGTGCAGGTGGCGGTCCGGGCGGAGGTGGGGGACCTGGCCCTGGGGGTAACTTTGGACCCGGTGGCGGCTTTGGACCCGGTGGTCAGGGCCAAGGGGGCCGAGGTGGTGGTATTCCAGGGGGCGGTTTTCCCGGCGGAGGTGGGCAGGGCGGCTTCGGACCCGGAGGAGGAGGCGCGCCTCGAGGTGGTCGTAGTGATTTTGTTTGGATGTCGATTGCGTCCCCTGTGTTTTCACTGGTTTCGATGCCTCAGCCACCCGCTGGCGGACGTGGTGGATTTGGGGGTGGCGGTCAAGCCGGTGGCGGTCGAGGGCAAGCCGGTGGCCAGGGCGGAGGTCAGGGGCCCGGTGCTGGTGGAGGTCGAGGGAACGGTGGCGGTCAAGGTGGCCCGGGCCAAGGAGGTGGTTTCGGCGGAGGCGGTTTTGGGGGCCCAGGACGAGGAAATAACGGCCCAGGGATGGGGGGCGGTAACGGCGACGGTCGCGGCAACGGCCCCGGACGCGGCAACAATGGCCCCGGCAATAACGGCCCCGGCGGTGGTAACGGCCCCGGCGGTGGTAACGGTCCCGGCGGTGGAAACGGCGGTGGTAACGGCGGTGGTCGTGGCAATGGTGGCCGCGGTGGCGGAGGATTTGGCGGTGGCGGATTTGGCGGTGGAGGCGGCGCCCCGAGTGGAGGCGTTCCCGGAGGTGGAGGTTCCGGAGGTGGAAGTCAACCGCAAGTCATGCCATGGACTGCCGCTGCTTTCGATGGCTTGAACATCGATATGTCCCAGCAGCCCTCCGGAAGGGTCAACCAAGTACTCGAATTGATCGATGCTAGCTTCACGGCCTCCGTGAATGGACAGGACGTCACTTACATGTCCCCTTTGACATCTTCTCCTATCCAAATGGCAATCTACTTGCCCACCCTTATGGACAAAGTTACCAGCGTGGAAGCGCCGATGCTCCCAGGCCGAATTAATATTAATGAGGCTCCTCGCGAAATCCTCGCAGGACTACCCGGCATGTCCTCCGACATCCTAGACAAATTGATTGAATCCCGATCCCAAAACGCGGACACGGAAAATCGCAAGCATGAGACGTGGCCCATGGTGGAAGGCATCTTGACCCTGCAACAAATGAAATCGATCTCACCTCTGGTCACTGCCGGGGGGGACGTCATGCGCGTTCAAAGCGTTGGGTACTTCGAACAATCATCCGGTTTTTCCCGCGCCGAAGCTGTTATCGACGGTTCGGGGAGTGTCCCGGTCATTTTGATGTACCGCAAATTGGACCACTTGGGACGAGGCTTTAGCCAATCCACCCTAGGGCAACGCGCCATGGGAATGATGGCAGTGAGCACCCCGTAGCACCTTTGATGAAGTTATCCCCAATGACAAGTACTATCAAACAACTCGACTACCAAACCTTCCGACTCAATCACTTGCACGCGTTCTGATACAACCGCGTTTCCATGGAATTGATCCACAGATCGAATCAACATGCCACGACTAATCACCATTGAATGCGATGCCAATGAAGTTCGGGTTGCCGTCGGTACCTCGGGCTTGACCGGTGTCTCCGTTGAGCGAGTCTTGAGTTCCCCAATCTCCATCGAAGAGAACACAGAACCTTGGGGCTCACCGTCTGCGTCGAACGCTCTCAAAGAACTGTTGAATCAATCAGGAATCAAGTCGGGTGATGCGATCGCTTGCATCAGCCGTAACGACATCGAATTGCGAGCGATCACACTCCCTTTGGTCGATGCGAATGAACTTCCCGATATGGTTCGCTTCGCAGCTCCGCGGTATTTTGCTAACGTAAGCGAGGCGTGGCCCCTCGACTTCATTACGATGCCATCCCACATGGAAGGAAGCATCGATTGCATCGTCGGAGCCATCAATCCGTCGCTCATTCAGAAGATCGCCAGCACGGTGGAAGGTGCAGGTTTGACGTTGACCCACATGGTGTTGCGTCCCATGGCCGCTGCAGCAGGGGCTATTGCCAAGCATCCGGAGTGGAACAATGAAACGGTCATGTTCATCGACCTGCTCAACGACGAAACCGATGTAGTCGTGGTTGAAAAAGGGAACGCCGTTTTTATGCGGAATTTCCAAGCACCCTTCGATGCCACGGACCCCCAAACAGCTATTTCACTCGCAGGTGAAATCAAGCGAACCATCTTTTCGGCTATCTCCCAACGCCCTGGTCTGTCAGTAAGCCAGATTGTGATCTGGACGAAAGACTCTCTTGCACCATTTGCCACGGAACTTAGCAAAGCAGTCAACTTGCCTGTTAAGATGCTCGACCCATTTTCGATGGCCGAAAAAGCCAAAGTCGAAATCGCGGCAACCACGCAAACTGTCGGCAGGTTCGCCCCGGTTCTCGGAGCGCTTCACTTCCCCCAAGAATCTCGAAGACTGATTGACTTTGCGAACCCTCGCAAAAGGGTTGAAAAGAAAAGGCCAATCGCGAAGTATATCGCGGCAGGTGCAGCAGGTGTCGCCGCGATCGCTGGCGGACTTTGGTGGTACTCGTCATCCCACTCAGCGCTGGACGATGATATCCGACTGCTCAACGAATCCATCAAAAATCAAACAGAAGCACTAAAAGCCGCCAACAAAAATATCAGCGACTGGAGCAAGGTCGAAAAGTTCATCGAAGGTGATGTTCTTTGGATCGAGGAACTCGCCCAACTCTCAGCAAAGGCCCAAAGTCCCGATGAGACCTATTTTGGTACCACCACTTTTCTCTTAGAACCCAAAAGCGCCAAAGCTAGTATCTCGGCAAAATACTATGCCAAAGACCAAGACACCGTGCCCGAGGTACAGGCAGGGTATCGCGATCCTCGACATACCGTTAAAGGACAAGCGGTCACAATCAGCCCAGACAAGAACTATCCAGCGGCCTCGGATTTGATGATCACGATTGCTTCCGCCAAAGTTACAGACCCACGGGATCTGAAACGGCCTGAGAAACCCCACTGGACACCCATGATTCAAAACGGGGAAACCAGCAGCGAGAACATCGAGTCGACTAAAACGAGTGATACGGCATCGGATACCCCCAAGCCATCCTCCGAGAACGCTGATACAACTCCCAAAGAACCGACCAGCAGCGAACCAACTTCGTCTCCCAGCGCGCCCGCGTCACCAGCAACCACCGATTCCCCCGGTTCCCCACAGAACACCGACACGCCCGCGGTCCCAAGCCCCACAGCGCCCGAAACGGCACCATCAAATCCGGAACCCCAAAAACCATCCGCGACGCCTCCATCCGAAGCCCCTAGCTCTGAACCAACTCCCTCAACCGATACTCCCGTTGTTGGAGGTGCATCATGAACTTGTCACAACGTGAAAAAATACTCGCCGCCGGCGTCGGCTTGGTCGTCCTTCTCTTCGTAGGCCGTTACTTCTCCGGCACCATCCAAAAAGGGTTCGATACAAAGAACGAGAAAAAAGCCAGCTTGTTTAAGACCCAAGAAGAACAAAACCTCAAAATGGTGGAAGGGACGATTGCGAAGGTAAAGCTCAACCGCGTCTCCACCCAATCACTCCCCAGCAATGAAGAAAAAGCTCGCGCAGAATACATGAGATGGCTCATCGATTTGGCGGATGAAGCCGGCTTGCAAGACCCACAGCCTCGGGCTTTGGGCGAGGCCCCCGAACCGGGCGTCTACAATGCATTCCGATTCCAACTCACCGGCGTGGGTACAGTCGAAAATGCCACGCGGTTGCTCTACCTATTCCATGCGAAAGACTACTTGCATCGAATCCTCCGCTTTGATATTCGCCCCATCACCAACAGCAATCCACCCAACCGACTGACCATTTCCATGGATTGCGAAGCCCTCTCGCTCGACAAGGCGAGCCCAAATCAGTCCAACCCAGGATACACCTCTCCGCGAATCACCAAACCGCTTGAGGAGTACCAAAATACCATCGCGGGGAGAAACATCTTTGCACCGACCAATCATCCTCCTCAAATGGATTCGCGCCGTCGTGTTTCCGCCACACAAGGTTTACGGTTGGACGTTGGACTCGACGCTAAAGAGACCGACCCCGGTCAGTTTGTAACGTATCAGTTCGAAGGCGAACCGCTCCGCGGGATGCAACTCGACCCGAACACGGGCAAGCTAACATGGACGTCAAACGAAGTCGGAAGCTACGAAGTTACCGTGCGGGCTACCGACTCGGGTATCCCTGCAAAGTCGACTGTGCAACGGATAGCCATCAACGTTTCCGAACCTCCTCCACCAACCAAAAAGCCACCCGAGTTCAACGTGGCATCCCAAGCTTTTGTCAGCGCACTGGTTGCAGACGGCAAAGGCCCACAGGCTTGGATCCGCTCGAAAACGGAGGGTAAAACTATCTACCTCCGAAAAGGGGATGACTTGAAACTCGGCGACGTTAAAGGCAAAGTCATCGATGTTGGAGCGAACTTTATCGAACTGGAAACCGAAGGGAAACGTTGGACCGTCGGCCTCGACGAAAGCTTGGCCGATGCGTATAGTCGCGCCATGGAAGACTGATCCATCGATCGGTCTGCAACCCGCGCACCTCGATAGGCCCCAGGATCATGATTGAATGGCTGTTTTCCACACTCGAGTCGGGACTCCAGTCTCGAGCCCTTCGCAATTTGGTTTGGATCGCGTCAATCATTGCGATTTCCGGAACCTCATCAGCGCAGGATGGCGAGTTTCCATGGATCGATCTTGATTCGGAATCGCAGCGTCAAGTCGTCGTGGATCGTGAGCGTGGGCAGTACCTTGGCCATCCAACCACACTTCTACTCGAGGATGGCAAGACGATTCTGTGCGTCTACCCGAAAGGCCATGGAAAAGGACCCATCATTTACAAACGTAGCACCGATGGAGGTGTTACCTGGTCCGATCGGCTACCGACACCGGAAAATTGGGCCACCTCGCAAGAAACACCGACATTGCATCGGGTCATCGATGCCGATGGAAAAAAGCGGATCCTACTATTCAGTGGACTGCACCCTGTCCGACTCGCCGTAAGCGACAACGATGGCATGTCTTGGTCCGACCTGAAACCCGTTGGGAACTGGGGTGGTATCGTCACCATGGCGTCGGTTGTCGCGGTTCCATCCACCCCAGGGAAGTACATTGCGCTCTTCCATGATGACGGTCGATTCTTCGGCCCCAAACCAAGCGACGAAAAAGGGAAGTTCACCCTGTATCAATCGGTAAGTACGGATGGAGGACTTACCTGGAACCAACCGACCACCATCTTTGCCTCCCGCGAACTCCATTTGTGCGAACCAGGTGCCATCACATCGCCGGATGGAAAACAAATTGCCGTCCTACTACGGGAAAACAGCCGCCGAAGTAACTCTCATATCATTTTCAGCGACGACGAGGGGGTATCTTGGACCTCGCCTGTACCGACACCGGATTCCTTGAACGGTGATCGCCACACGGCCAAATACTTACCAGATGGCCGTTTGTTCATCTCCTTCAGGGATGTTCCAAGAAATGGGCAAACCAGTCCAACGAAAGGTGACTGGGTCGGGTGGGTTGGCACCTATTCCGACTTACAGCAAGGCAAACCGGGAGACTACCGCATCCGTCTAAAACGGAATTTCAAGGGCGCCGACTGCGCCTACCCCGGGGTTGAGGTGCTAGCCGATGGGACGATCGTAACCACCACTTACGGCCATTGGACCCCCAATGAGCCCCCCTACATTCTCTCCGTCCGACTGAAACTCGAGGAGTGTGATCAACGCCTGACGCACAGATAGGCCCCGCCCCCCACAAAGGGTGGAATCCCCCCCTTCTTCGACACGTTTTCCACCCCAAGTCCCGGCAATTTGCGATCGATTCCGTTGGAGTCTGCAAAAAGTTGCATGGCGTTTTTTCGGCATGGGAATTAAAAGCCGGAATTTTTTCCTAAGTGGAACTTCTTGAACAAATCCAACTCTAATCTCCTGAATAATTGGAAATCGCGTCATCTTCGGCATAGTCGCGCGTCATCCTGGGAGGTCCTGGCAAATTGGGAGGACTGCGCAGGAAGTGGATTGAATTCAGGACGCGATCCAACTAATTTCACAGTACGGAGTTTTCAGCGAGGGCGTGATCTAGACACGTTTTCGCCGCCAGGATCCCCCTTTTCACTCTCATTAGTGGAAGCATTCGATGACCGTCTCGCCAAACCGCAGGCTACGCAACCAAGTCGACCGGAACACCTCCAAGAAGCGAAATGCCCTGAGCCGGATCCTCAGAATGGAATCCTTGGAACGACGCGAATTGATGGCGTCGGACATGGCTGCATTCCACAATTACCTGGCTCCATCGGACGTCGATGGCGACTTTCAAATCTCGCCCCTCGATGCTTTGATCGTTATCAACAACCTAAACTCGATCGGGTCCGGGTCTTTGGAGGGCAAAGCACCTCCGCAAAATCGGAACTCGTTGTTTGATGCCGATGGCGACAACACGCTCTCTCCCCTCGATGCATTGACCGTTATCAACACGCTGAACCGCGGTGAAGGTGTTGGGGAACTCGCACAAGTTAAGTACGAGTTCTATGCCTTGAACAGCGATGGCACAGTAGGTGCCAATCTCGATCCAAACCCGGCGGACTTTGTAAGTGAAGCTGTCGTCAGCACCGGACAAAAGTTTGTCGTCCGCACCTTAATGGCGGACCTGCGGGCAAAGCCTGCTGGTGTTTTTAGCGCCTATCACGATTTGAACTACACGAACGCCGACGCTTCCAATGTCGAGCGATTGCAATTGCAGTGGTCGGAATACAATGCACTTAAACTGACCCAGAGCGATCCAGATGCGTTGATCAGTGGCAACTTTAAGTTGCAGTATGGCTCAGAGACGACAGCCACAATTGCTATCGGCACCCGAACTACGTCTGGTGGAATCGTTGTCCCTAGCCAAGAAAACACCGCAATCAACATCAAGAACGCTCTCGAAGCGCTTCCTGGAATCGGTGTGGGGAACGTTGTTGTCAACGTGAACTCAATCGACCCGGATCCTGGATTTAACTTTGACATCTTCTTCAAAAACCAACGCGCTCGGCAAGACTTGCCAAATGCGGTGATCGTAGCGAATAACCTCGCCGTCTCCGTGGGTACCATCACTCCAACCATCAGCTCTCAAACCAACCCCTCTCCCACACAAGCCGTCGTCGCTCGTGCCGCTCTCGACTACACGCCAATCGAAACTCAGTTCCCTCTCTATGTGAACGGCCCTAACGGTGTCTTGGATGAAACCAACGTCGCCACTGGAAAACGCGTCTTAAAAACGGTCGGTGGATTCTCGAACTCCAGCTCGCCGATCACCGGAGCCGCAGCATCGAATTTCTTCGCGATCGTAGACACTGCCTTTGTTGCTGGTTCCGCAGGTGTCGTCAACCTCGCGGGCACGGTCTCTGCATTGCCTGGCCAAGGTAGCAACGCAGACAACTTGGGCATCGCGATGTACAACGCAACTGGCGTCTATTTGACCGCCAACCAAGTCGTTATGCCGTCGGCAACCATCACGATCGAAGATCTTCTTACGGCCCGGAACGATGCCTACACGATCAGCGAAGATGCCGGAATTACCTCGTTCGTGGTTACATCGAACGACACTGATAAACTTGGTAAGGACTTCGGCATTGTCTCGGTAACCCAGCCAGCAGCCGGTGGAACCGTAACCTTCGACGCCGGCGGAACAGCAAAGAGCCTTCGCTTCACCCCTGCTGCCAACTTCAACGGTCAAGCCGTTTTCACGTACAAGATTCGCAACACTTCCAACATCGAATCAACCGCAAGTGTCGTCGTTACGGTAAACGCAGTGAACGATGCACCGGTGATCGTGAATACCTCGTTCAGCACCGCGGAAGATACTGCGATCACGATCACACCATCACAGATCTTCTCACCAGGTCCATCCGATGAATCGGGCCAAGTCGTCACGCTGGGCATCGTCTCGGGCCCGACAGCCGCCCAAGGGACCGCAGAGCTCAACCAGGCCGGTGAATTGGTATTTACCCCTGCCGCTAATTTCTTCGGCAATGTGAACATCACCGTGCTCGGAACCGATAATGGATCCGCCAGTGGAAACTCCACCCAAGCGGTCCTCACCATCGCGGTGACTGCTGTCAACGACGCGCCTGTGATCGTCGGAACCAGCTTCAGTATCGCCGAAGACGCAGCCTCACCGCTGGTCATCACTCCTGCTCAATTGTTTACCCCTGGTCCAGCGAACGAATCCTCGCAAACGGTTACCCTGTCCCTGGTATCAACTCCAGGAGCCAACCAAGGGACCGCGACGATTCTCTCCAATGGATCGCTACAGTTCACTCCTGCTCCAAATTACTTTGGTACGGTCAACTTCCAAGTACAAGGCACCGACAATGGGACTCCGCCATTGTCCACAACTTCAACCTTGACCATCACCGTAACCCCAGTCAACGATGGGCCTGATGCCGTCGATGACACCGGGACCTCTGCCCGTTTCAATGCGATCGGTTTGACCGGAACTCCAAGCTCACTCGACGTGATGCGCAACGATAGTCCCGGCCCGAACGAGTCCTCGATCGATTCGATCAGGATCAAGACGTTCACCACCACGACCACCAAGCTGGGTGGTACCGTCGGCGTCAATGCAGATCGTACGCGCGTGATCTACACCCCACCCGCAAATGCGGTGAATGTGGTCGACTCGTTCGAGTACACCATCGAAGACACCTTTGGATTGTCCGATAAAGCCACGACCGAAGTCTTTATTTTCCCACCCGTCCTCCCATATGCAATCGATGACTCGTTCACGTTTGCTGAGAAGTCCAGCGACACCGGAGTCAACTTCAATGTGCTCGGCAACGATCTTCTCAACGATGGAGCTACCGCTCGCCTAGTTGCCATCACGAAGCAACCAGACGCAGGCAAGGGAACCGCCTCAATCGCTGGCACGGAAGTGCTCTACAGCGTCCCAGCTCACTTCTATGGCAACGCAACCATCGAATACGAGATGGCTGACAGCAAGCCGGATAGCACTTCTTCGAAAGCGACTGTTTTCGTGCGAGTGACAGAAGTTAACGATCCACCCGTAGCAGAGGATCGCACCGTCGCCGGCAAAGAAGACACACCGCAAACCGTCCTGGGACTGACCATTACCAGTGGACTTAGCAAAGGTCCGTTTGAAGATGATCAAGTCCTCACGGTCACGGGCGCGACCTTGTTGACCGCAGGTGCTGGCGTTCTCTCACTGAGCAACGGCAACATCAATTTTGCTCCAACTCTCAACTACAATGGCAACGTTCTCATCGAGTACACGGTAACCGACAACGGAACCACCAATGGCGTTCTCGATCCGAAATCCGCCAAGGCAATTCTGACGTTGGTTTTGGAAGCGGTCAACGACGCTCCAATCACCACACCAAAGACTTTCCCAGCTCCCGGACAACCAGCGTTTCTCGAAGATAGCTCGTTGACGATTCCGGTATCCAGCGTCATCGCCGGTGACCAGCCAGGTCCAGCGAACGAGTCCTCGCAAACCGTTTCGTTCGTTCCTTTGGCCAGTCCAATAACGTCAGCGAAAGGCGGAACGATTACCCAAGTCGGTTCGAACCTGATCTACACACCTGCGAAGAATTTCAATGGCGTCGATACGTTCAGCTACAACATCTCGGATGATGGTACTCCTCCACTATCTGCTGTTGGGATCGTCTCGATCGTCGTGGCAGAGAAGAACGATGCGCCGGTGGCCGACAACCTCTCGCGAAATGTCTTTGCAGGTGTTACCACCGTCCTTGATTTGACAGAAGCACTCGCGCAAATGGACAAGGGTGCCCCGAACGAGTCAAACCAAACACTAAAGATAACCCGACTCATCCTTCCAAATCCATTCGTGGGCAACATCTCGTTGAACGCAGCCGGAACTGCAATCACCTACTTTGCTCCGCTCGGAACCAACGAAACGGTGAATTTCCAATACGAAATCATCGATAACGGAACCACCGCCGGACAACCGGATCCTCTGACTGCGATCGGGAACTTTGCGATCAAGGTCCTTCCATTCATTCCAAGTTCGATCAAGGGAACCGTTTTCGTTGATGACAACGCAAACAACAAACTGGATCAAAACTCGAATGGACAGCAATTGGAACTTCCAGTCGGCGGCGTCGAAATCACCCTGAGCTATCCGGATCCTGAGAATCCGTCGAAGAAGATCACCGTCACGGAAATGACCGAAGCGGATGGTACCTATGACTTCGAATTGCTCCCACCGGGTACATACACCGTCAGCTATGTGAACCCAGTTGCGATGACCGAGTCGAACACCACTGTCCGCTCATACACGACCACGATCGCTGCTCCCGGCGATAAGAACTTGGTCTACAACTTCCCAGTCCTCGGTATTAATCCTTCCTACGGTTCGTCGATCGAATACCTAGCCTCGAGCTTCTACCTTAAGGATTCGTCCTTACGGTCTAAGGGCATGTATGCAGTGGTTAATTCTACGGGTTACACCGAGTGGACCTCGAAGAAGGATGGATATGCTGGTGACTTGTTCCACGAAGTTGTTCTCAGCAGCGATGGAACCCGAGCATACTTGACCGCCGTCCGCGGTCAGAACCAGGTCTTCACAGCGACCCTTGTTGAGAAGAAGCAGTTCATCAAGACACCTGCCGGAAACGGTAACACATTGATTCGAGTTTTGGCTGGTTCCTCAGACCTAGTATGGACTCCAGTCAACATGGCAACCCCACCGGTAACAGCCAATGGATACTTGCAAAGTGTCGATCAGTTCTTCGAGCAAGAAAACTGGTCCTAGGACGACTGTTAGCAGACATCCCTGAGATTGGCATCCTTGAGATAGAGGCCACGCATAGCGTGGCCTCTTTTTTGTTGAGCATCGCGATGATGGGCGACGAGAGTCCTAAAAAAACATCAGCACGAGACTCGTTTTGGTAATTGCCTGCGGCACATTGCACAGCCTCGAATTGCGATTCACGCTCGACCTAAAGTGGTAGACTGGGGTTAAGTCAACCCACGACCCGTGATTTGCGTAAGTGCCGCGATGTAGCGATCTCGCGTTTGCATGACGATGTCGTCGGGAAGGCTGGGCGGTGGACTGTTCTTGTCCCAAGCGGATCGATCCAAAAACTCGCGGACGAATTGCTTGTCGAAGGAAGCTTGGGCGCGGCCCGGAGCCCAATCATCGGCCGGCCAAAATCGGGAACTGTCTGGCGTGAGAACCTCGTCGATCAGTATCAATCGACCTTCGAACCAACCCCATTCCAGCTTTGTATCCGCAACAATGATTCCCTTGGCCTGTGCGATCTCGCTGCCTCGACGGTAAACCTCGACGGAGCGTTCCTTCAACTCGTCCGCGACAGCGGTTCCTAGCTGATCTCTCATCACTTCGAACGATACATTCTCATCATGGCCCGTTTCTGCCTTAGTGGCGGGCGTAAACAACGGCTCGGGAAGACGATCGCATTGTCTCAATCCCGAGGGGAGGGGGATTCCACAAATCGAACCAGTACGCTGATAATCGCGCCAACCACTTCCCTCGATGTACCCTCGAATGACACACTCAAACGGGACGACTTGGGCCTTACGAGCCACGATCGAACGCCCTACGAGCTGACCTCGCGGATCCAAGGTCTTCACGGAGTCAGGCAATTCCTCGCTAATCACGTGATGCTCAATCCCGAGCGAGCGAAACCAAAACAAACTCAACTGATTCAGGATCCGCCCTTTGTCGGGAATCCCATTCGGCATCACCCAATCAAAAGCGCTGATGCGATCTGTGCTGATGATCAGCAGCGAGTCACCGAGATCGTAAACATCACGCACTTTCCCTTGCCTTTTAGGGAATGGAAGATTTGTTTGTAGAAGCGCGTCAGTCATGGTGGCGAAAGGGTGTTCGGAGATGCGTTAGAACTGCCGGCGTCATATTCAGTTGCCGGTGAAATCGAACGCCTATCGTACCTCTTCTGCTGTCATCTTGTAGATGGCGTAATGGCCACCGTCTGGATAACGAAAGGAATCGGGATCGATTTCGAGCTTGCCTTTCACCGAGACCACCCGGGTCGAAAAGTTGGCGGTTTTTCCTGGCGCCATCTCGACGATGACACAGTCGTACAGCGCGGCCCCTGGACCGAAACAGCATTCCTGATTGTCTCGAACCAGCACAAATTGCTTGATACCACTCTGCTGAAAAACCGAGGTGGGGAGGATAAAGCCCCTCAGTTTCAGCGTTTTCTTGTTCAACTCTTCGATCGAAGGTGTGATCATTTCCTTGCGAAACTCCCCACCTTTCTCGATGTCGAATTTGAGATCATCAAAGGTGATCTCCCCTCGCTTCCGCGCTGCCTCACGAGCTTTCCGATCTTCGGCAAGCTGGCGTTCCGATTTGGGTGGAGCCGCCGGCTTATCGCCCTTGGTATCACCTACACCGGCAGGCTTGGAAGGATCTGTTTTGACGGGTTCCTGTGCGCCGCCTACGGCGATTCCCGAAGCAAACGATCCGACCAGGATTGCAAAACGCAAACCTAGCAAAAATTGCGAATCGGATCCGGATCGGCTCAAGAACGGGAGCATAGTCGGTTCTTCCAAAAAAGAGCAACGTACGGGTACGACAAGTTCAATACTGCAATCGTAGCCAATGGGAGGACAAGAAGGGAAGCCGCGATCGATCGGATTTCCAGGATGCCCACAAAAATCGCCCATTCCCGCGGGAAGCTTACCTTCCCATCAATCCACGACGATCCACATCGTCGCCAAGTCGCAAACGCAATCTAGCGTTCTTGGAAATCAGATAGTAAATTCAAGGGTATCCAATCCGGGGTGTGGCTCAGCCTGGTAGAGCGCTGCGTTCGGGACGCAGAGGTCGCTGGTTCGAATCCAGTCACCCCGATTTTTTGGCCTCCGGCCAAAAAATAGAGAGTGGATGGGAGAAAGTAGAAAGTAGAGAAGCCCAAGATTGGAGAGGCATCGGCTCGCGAACCAATCACCTTTCCAACTCGGTGGACTACTTTCTCCCGTCGACTCGGTCTACTTTCTACTTACTACTCTCTAGTCTGTTTGTATTTCTGCCGAAGCATCCAGCAAATTCTCCACTTAAGAGGACCGCTGTGACCTTCGCCTTCGAGAAGCTTCTCGTCTACCAGAAGTTCGTCGACTTCGCTGACGCAGTCTGCACCGCCACTGAACAATTCCAACGTGGCTACGGTTTCCTGGTCGACCAACTCAATCGTGCCGCGCTATCGATCTCGTTCAACATTGCCTAGGGAAATGGGCGCTACACCAAAGACGATCGCAAGAACTTCTTCGGCATTGCACGTGGCTCGGTTCAAGAA
>JBKCUW010000134.1:0-159396 GCA_046318275.1 Pirellula sp.
TGAACTCCTCCACTCGTCCAACCGTCGCTGTTGAAGGTTCCGTTTCCTTTGTCTCCCTTGTAGTACAAACCTCCGGAACCTACTGAATAGACATTCAGTTCCTCGAAACCAACAATATCTGCGAGAACGGTTTCATTGGAAAGATTTAGGGACATGCAAATGCAGCCCGCGACGAGGACTGCGGCATTCAAGGTGCGTAAAATCATGGCTTGCGTTGGTGTGGGGCTCCGAAATCAACAACCCGATGCAAGTGCATCGCTCCCCGGACATGCTTCGTGCAGGGGGTGAAATGCGACCCGGAGCTCAGGTCGCCGTTCACGTCGTACTGGGGCACTTGGGGTACAAGAAGTGCTCTCTCACAGCAGTCGCCTCAATCCCAGAAAGCGAAACACTGCCATTTCGCGAGGTAGGTCTTCTGACTTGCTGTCGCACTCACCCCGTTCGCCTTCTCGGTTCGTTTCTCGAACCAATGGCACTTCGTTAGAAGCGGGCTGAGCTGGCAGGGCACTCTATCGATGAATCGATCGAATCCTGCGGACAACTCACAGCGGCTGGACCGTCCCGGTATTTCACCGGCGTTCCCTGTTGTCCGAAAAGCACTTGTTTTGCTTTCGGTCACCTCACGCAGTCGAATAAGATACGCGATATCGATTCGAAGTCAACCGGTTTGCGCAGGGGCAAAAAGTCACTGTTTCCAGGAAAATTTTCTGCCCCAACGAATTACGCAAGTATTTCGCTGAGCACGTGGCCATGAACATCGGTCAACCGTCGCTCGATCCCGTTGTGATAAAAGGAGAGCTGCTCATGATTGAGCCCCAGTAAATGCAGGATCGTCGCATGCAAATCGTAGATGGTGGTCACGTTCTCGATCGCTTTGTACCCAAACGGATCGGTAGCCCCGTACGAGTACCCTCGTTTCACTCCAGCCCCTGCTAACCAGACGGTAAAACCAGACGGATTATGATCCCGGCCACTTGCACCCTTTTGGAACGTCGGCATCCGTCCAAACTCGGTTACAAACGCGACCAAGGTATCATCGAGCAAACCGCGGCGTTTGAGATCGGTGACCAAACCAGCCACGGGTTGGTCTAGGATTGGACCGTGGATGGCATACTGCTGCTCGATCACCTTGTGACCATCCCAATTGCCAACTCCTTCCCCCATGGCATACGATCCATTAAACAACTGAACAAATCGAACGTCCCGCTCGAGCAAGCGTCGTGCGAGAATACAGTTCTTCGCGAATCGAGCCTTGTTGGTATTCGTGGCATCATCAGCCCCGTAGAGAGCCATGGTCTCATCGGTTTCATCGGAGAGATCGTTGAGCGAGGCGGCAGCCAACTGCATTTTGGCGGCGAGTTCATAACTCGCGATCCTCGCTGCGAGGGCTTCATCTTGAGGATTGCGATCGATCTGGAACTGATTCAACCTCCTCAGGAACTCGCGGGTCGCAATATCCTTGTCACGAGGGATCTCCGCTGGAGGCAACAGATTCGGAATCGGCCGGTCCGAATTGAACGGCGTCCCTTGAAAGGCAGCAGGCAAAAAGCCGCTAGACCATTGCCTCGCACCGATTTGGGGAATCCCTCGCGGGTCTGGAATCGCAACAAATGCCGGCAGGTCCTGACACTCCGAACCCAGCGCATAGCTGATCCAAGCCCCAATGCTAGGAAACCCGTCGAGCGTAAAGCCGGTCGCCATTTGATTTTCAGCTGGCCCATGCGTGTTGGACTTGGCCGTCATCGAGTGGATGAAACAGATATCGTCGGCAAGCTCACCGATGCGAGGCAATAGGTCGCTGGTCATCTTGCCCGACTGACCCCGAGGCTGGAATTTCCACCGGGGCTCAATGAGGTTCCCTTGTTCCCCCTGGAAGGTGATCAACCCGGAGCTATCCGGCATCGGTTTGTCATGATTTTTCACCAACTCCGGTTTGTAGTCGAAGGTATCCACATGGGAGATCGCCCCGGAAACAAAGATCAGCAAAATCCTCTTTGCCTTGGGGGCAAAGTGAGGTGATCTGGGTGCATAGGGTTTGGATGGATCGATCTCCGGACGGATCGGTGGGCCATTGGCTCGCGCTCGCTGTAGCAGCGATTGCTCACCGAGCATCGATGCCAGTGCAATCGATCCCAATCCAGTCGCTCCACAACCCAAGAACAGCCTTCGGTCTAAGAACATCGAGCCGGTCAGGGAGAGGGATTTATTCCGTTCGGATTGGTTGCGCATGCGTTCGCTGAGTCCCATTCTTAGTAAACCATAATGAACTCGTTGGTGTTGAAGATCGCTCGGCAGAACTCTTCCAGCCCCTGCGACTGGATGAACGCTTCGCTCACCTCCAATTCAATAACTTCCGGCAAACGAGAAAAGGCTGCCAGAAAAGCTGCACGAATCTGGTCGCGCGACGTGCTTCCACCTTCTTTTCTCAATCGCTCCGCGAACCATTTCGATTGATCCAGAATGAATTGGCTGTTGAGCAAATTCAACGCTTGCAATGGGGTCGTGCTCACGTTGCGGCGAGGCTGGATCTGGCCTGCGTCCGGACAGTCAAACGCACCAAACAACTGATCGAGCTCGACGCGAGGTTTGTTCTGATACACCATCCGTCGAAAATCACCGTCACCGAATTTCGTTTTCGATTCATAGACTCTCACGTAGTTGCTGTTGGGTTCGAACAGATCAAATCCCGGTCCACCAGCTTGTAGCGAAAGCTTTCCACTCATCGCGAGAATCGTATCTCGAAGAGGTTCTGCTTCCAGTCGCCGCGAAGGAAAGTGCCACAGCAAACGATTGCTCGAATCGACTTGATTCCCGCGCACAACCAGCCCTTCTGGCAACCCCAACGAGGCTTGGCGATAGGCGTGTGAGTTGCAAATCAGTCGCTGAATGGACTTAATGCTCCATCGGTTCTCGATCAACCGAACCGCTAACCAGTCGAGCAACTCTGGGTGGGATGGACGTCCCCCTCCGGCACCAAAATCGCTCGGGGTATCGACTATCCCTACGCCGAAGTGGTAATGCCACAACCGATTGACGATCACGCGCGCTGTCAAAGGATTGTCCGAGGCAGCAATCCACTCTGCTAAGGCAACCCGCCGGTCCAGATCACTCGAATCCACCCCCAGTTCAAAACCGCCCAGCGCTGAAATACTCCCCGGTGCGACAGCTTCGCGGGGCTGCGTAGGATCGCCGCGCGAAAATCTGGCAACACTTTCCGGTTTCCCCATCACGCCTACGTATGCTCTCGGGTATCCGACGAGCTTTTGCACTTCCTGTTCAATTGATTTCTTGCGTTTTCTCCACTCGGTCGCTTTTGCAATCTCTTCATCGGTCAGACCTAAATTGGAATCGGGCACAGCACCCGCCGACGCATTGCGAGGTAATCGATCCAGGTGATTAGCGACCGTTGTCCATGTCTCACCATCGAGACTTACTGAAATTGAGTATTCTGTAACAACACGATCAGCATACTGAGGTTCGGGGGTTCTATCTCGACTCCAATGCACCCGCTGGAGTTCAACAGGCATTCCAAGATCGAAATCGAGTTGCCCCTTTCCTGCACTGTTCGAAATCCATGAGTGAGAGTTTCCATACAAACCATCGTTAATATGATTCAGCCGATGGAACGCGTTATTTGGAAAATCCCCCGACGATGTAACCTTGGCGTCGCGGGCAACATTGATGTTGGATGAAGTGACAATCTCCAGCTCATCGATACAAGGTTCCCCGCCCGTGGTGGCGAAAATCTCAAATCGCAAATACCTTGCTGTGATCGGACGAAATCGATCGACGTTTTCTCGATGCGAAACAGCCGCACGAACTCCGCGGGCTGACGCTGCGTCTCCGGCAACCGGATTACTTGTTTGGGTCGCTGACGACGGCCCAACGTGTTCCGGCGACGCGATCGGATGCAACTGCTGCAAGTTCGCATCGATGATTCCTAACTCTTTGCGAAGTGCGATCGCTTGCGCCTCACGCTCTGAATGGTCAGCTGGTTTGAGCTCGCGCTCTCCATGCTGAACACCGGATAAACACGCCTTGACCCGATAGTAATCGACCTGAGAAATAGGATCGAATTTATGAGAATGGCATCGGGCACACCCAATAGTCAACCCTAAGAACGCAGTCCCAGTAACACTGACCATGTCGTGCAATTCATCAGCTCGCTGATTCGCGGTAAGTACAGGATCCGGTGATTTGACTCGATCCCATGGCCCTCCGACCAAGAAGCCGGTAGCTCGATCGACACCATAGCGATCACCGGCGATTTGATTTCGAATGAATGCGTCGAATGGCTCATCTCCGTTCCAGGATTCGATGACGTAATCACGGTAGTGCCATGCGCTTGGCCGAGGATGATTCATCTCAAAACCATCGCTCTCGGCGAAACGGACGACATCCAGCCAATGCCTAGCCCAGCGTTCGCCATATTGAGGTGACGCCAATAGCCGATCGACAGCGATTGCAACCGCTTTGTCTGGATCTTCCTTCCAGTCCTTAGTGAACTCCTCGACTTGAGACGGAGTCGGGGGCAATCCATGGAGATTGAAGTGCAATCGTCGCACGATTTGGTGCGGCGCCGCCAACGGAGCCGTGGCGAGCCCAGATTCGTCTCGCTTCTTGGCTAGAAAGCCATCGACGGAATCGGCCTCGAACGTGCGTTGCAACGGTCGAAAGCTCCAGTGATCGAGTTTGCCAAGATCGACCGTTGCCGACGCATCGCCCCAAACGGCGCCTTCGTCAATCCAGCGGCGTATGATTTCAACCTCGGAGTCATTCAGCGGACGACGACCATCCTTCCGCGGTGGCATGGCGTTGGAATGATCATGTTCTTTGATATAGATATAAAGCGGACTCTCACCGGATTTTCCAGGAACAATCGCTGGCTCCCCAAAATCACCGCCGCGGAGAGGAGACTCCCTCGCATCCAACCTGAGCCCGCTGATTTGCTTGGATGGACCATGGCACTCCATACAATGCTTCTCGAAAAGCGGCCGTACCGACTCATCAAATCGAATCGGCCCATCCTCCCCACCAACCGATTGGGCTGGGCCAAGCATGGCTCCAAAATGGACAAGAAAAAGGAGTAGGGTGACTGACAACACTCGATTGCGAATCGGGCTCATTCCAAATTGCCATAGTTTCATGCGAATGCCCGGTAACATGCGAGTACCCGGTGACATGCGAGTACCCAGAGGGGGGAGGGGTGCAACTGCTCAACGCAGGTGCGATAGGCTTGGTTTCGACGGCAGGACTTGGGTGAAAGTAGGCTTGGGTGAAGGGGATTGTGAGCGAAGGGCTCGGGGGCAGTTGTGGTGAGGATGGGCGTATCTGGAGTGCAGTACCAAGTATACCTACCGAACATTACCATGATGAGAAGATCGAGGGGTGGTTGTCAACTTTTTCATCCGATCGTTCCCAAGTTGTCTTCGGTTCTTCCAACGGGATACCAAGGTCTCTTCATGCTTTCGAATCATCATTTTTCCGGTGCTTCCCACTCGGTTTCATCCTCCCGTTTCCTGCGGTCTGCGATGGATGCTTTCGGATGGTTTATCGGATTCTCCGCGGTATTTCACTTTGCTGCTGCTATCGCAACGTCCGGCGAAGCCTGGGAAGACGATGTTCAAATCATCGGTCTCAGCGTAACGCCGCATCAGTTCTCCCCGAACATGCAGTGGCGACGAGCACCTAATCCAGAATTATCCGCGCGCGTAGAAATGTTTGTTCAGAACCAGAGTGATCGCGCGCTCCAGATTGAATCGCCTATTCGATTCGACAGCAAGTCGCCGGAAGAGCTATTGGCTGAAAAAGGCTGGGCCTGGCATGACACTTCCTCCAAAACCGGATTTGAGCTTCCAGCCGGAGCCCTTCGAGTCCTGCGTTGGAATGGACTCGATGCGGACTGGGGAGTTGGAACAGAGCATGACGTTTCGTTGGGTGGCGTCTCCTCCACCAAATTACCGATCCGACTTGCAATCCCACGTGTCTTTTTCGAATCGATCACGTTTCATGCTGCAGGATCGCCCGATGGAAAAAATCCGATTTATCCAGACCGGATGCTCGCTTCCATTCGAAACGAACTGCACGAACCGATTCGGATGGTTTCATGCCGTCTTTGGTTACCGAATTCCAACGAAACCTTCCATACCCTTTACCCCAAGCCGATCCAGCATGAACTCAAGCCATATCCTGAGGATGCCATCGTTCCTGCAGGTGAAATTGGTGGCATCGAGTTGAACGTCGGTCCATTACCGCTGACATATGCAGCGGTAGAGATGGTCATAAGCCCAATCGCTCGCGACGAAAAAATTCATGTTTGGGGGTATCTCAAGATTCGTCCAGCATCGTTTGACATCAGTGGTGGTTGGGTCGCGAGTGTGGTTAAAGGACGCAACAGCATGACCCAAATCCCCTTTCTCAAAACGTTGTCCCAACTCTACGTCAACACAGGCCAGATCGAAGAGGTGTCCGGCTACACCGACAATCAAGAACTATATTCGCAATACCCCATCAAGCGATTCAATCGGATGGCGGACAGAAACCGTTACGATTCTGATTCGATGCTACCGACTATTCATGCCATCGAATTTCTCGGCGAGCCACAATACGGTGGTGGACGTCCGGTCCCTCCCCAGGAAGTCTTCGACCAACTCGCTCCCTATCAATCATGGAAGCTACCCACCACGGTCACGTTGAGCGAGGAGAGAGACTGGCGATACTACATCGGTGTTTGCGATTATCCTCACTATGATGCATACCGCGTCATCGCCCCAGCAGCCGACTCATGGTCCAAATACGATCGCTGGGGAGGAAAATCGATTCGCTGGGGGGCTCCGCTGGAGACGATCGGCGACATGACTCGTAGCTTGCGGCAACAAAGTCGCCCGGTAACCATCGCATACTGGTCCCAAGGTGCTCATCACGACTGGGGTGGAGTGCTTAGCCCCAGGCGTGGTTCCCCAACACCCGACGAGTTACGATCCCAAGCGTGGCATGGGCTAGGCAATGGGATTGCATCGTTGTATTGGTTTAATTTAAGCATCAAGTCGCTCGCCAAATTCCCCGACTTGATCGACCCGATCCGTCGAGTCGGCCGCGAGATACAATTGCTGAAACCAATCCTAGAACAATGCGTCTGCTATCAGCACGAGCGGCAAACCAACGATGGACTCTTGGAGTGGGATCTAAACTCCTTGGTTACCCGCGACACAGCTATGTTGGTCGCAAATGACATCGGCTACGCCATCGATGAACGTTCAAAAACGTTTCGTTTCGAAAAGCGGGATGGTGTATTTTCATTCCGACTACCAACCTGGCTAGCTACGAGCACTGAGGGAACTACTGGCGACGGCATCACTGGCGACGGCATCACTGGCGACGGTACGGTCAACACAAAACTCCATGTGTTCCGGGTCGATTCCGAAGGGACGCACGACGTGGAGTACACGATCGAATCCCGACAGATCACGGTGCGCGATGCAGTGTCTGTTGTCGGTGTGTACATAGCCACCAGGGACCAGGATCTCCGCCTCGCGATGAATGCAAAGCATGCGAGCCTGCTTCAATCGGAACTCGACCTGGGTTTCAATCCCGTGGATTCCGAAGCGGACCGAAAAATGTTGCAATCGCTGGTCGATTAATCACCAACATGGCGGTTCGATACAGTTACAATACCAACGCTGTGCTTGATAGTAGCACAGTACCTCCTTCTTAAATCAATACCACGCTTTCTACCATCATGCTAACCCATCCGAGCATCATCGCCGTTAACTCGAGATCTGAGATCATTCGCTTCCTCAGCATGCTAATAATCCTCTGCTGTGCGAGTATCACTATCGCCGAGGATCGCCCGAACATCCTGTTCATTTTTTCTGATGACCATGCGCGGCATGCGATTTCGGCCTACGGCTCCAAAGTCAATCAAACCCCTCATTTGGATCGTTTGTCCAAAGAGGGCGCTCGCTTCATCAATTCTTTCGTCACCAATTCGATTTGCACACCTAGCCGCGCGACGCTGCTGACCGGCCAGTATTCGCACCTCAATGGAGTTCCCGTCTTCAATCGATTCGACGGGGCCAGGGATCACGTTGCCAAGCGATTGCAGAGTGCGGGTTACCATACCGGAATGATCGGCAAGTGGCACCTCGGCTCGGACCCCACTGGGTTTGACCGCTGGATCGTTCTGCCGGGTCAAGGATCCTACAAAGATCCTCAATTCCTTGTCCCTGGTCACAAGTTAACCATCGAAGGCCACTGCACCGAGGTAACAACAGCCCTCGGGATCGAGTTTCTCGAGACCCGACCAAAAGACAAGCCTTTCTTCTTGATGCTGCACCATAAAGCACCGCACCGCGGATGGGAGCCTGATGCAAAGAACAAAGAAGCGTTTCGTAACCGGTCTTTTCCAGAACCAGAAACACTCTGGGACGATTATGCGACACGCCCAGCCGCCCTTCCTGAAAACGCGCAAACGATTGCCAAAGATCTCACCCGAAGCGATTTAAAGCTAACGCCACCTGAAAGCCTAAGCGGGAAAGAGCTCAATGCATGGTTGGGCGAAAAACCGATGGAACTCATGGTCGATGGAAAACAACTCACCGGCAAGGAATTGGTCCGATGGAAGTACCAACGTTACATGCAGGACTACCTCGCCTGCGTCCAGGGTGTCGATGATAGTATCGGTCAAGTCCTCGAGTATCTAGACAAGAACAATTTGGCGAAGAACACGATCGTGATGTACACGGCGGACAATGGTTGGTATCTCGGCGATCTTGGAATGTACGACAAGCGTTTCATGTACGAACCCGGATTGCGAACTCCTTTGATCGTCCGAGGCCCCGGCGTTGTAGCCGGCTCAACTCCCGAAGGCATGGTCGCAAACATCGACTTTGCCCCAACATTCCTAGAATTGGCAAAGGTCGCTATTCCGGAGAGCGTCCAAGGCCGTTCCATCGTTCCACTTCTACAAGGAAAAACTCCTAACGATTGGCGATCCTCCGTCTACTATCGGTACTACCACGATCCTGGACATCACAACACCCGTGCACACTACGGAGTTCGCACTGCCAAGCATAAATTGATCTACTACTGGCGCAAAGATTCGTACGAAATGTTCGATTTGGAAAAAGATCCGAACGAGCAAAACAACCTACTCTTCGATCCCACCGTCGCATCGCGGCCCGATGTTGCCAAACTCTTCTCCGATCTGAAGCAAGAGATCCAGCGATT
Organism: Pirellula sp.; assembly: GCA_046318275.1. GTDB lineage: Bacteria > Planctomycetota > Planctomycetia > Pirellulales > Pirellulaceae > JBKCUI01. The sequence goes on from JBKCUW010000134.1 coordinate 9,229, forward strand.
GCAGAAGGAATATCGCGATGATGGAAACTATGCTGATCCTAAGAGTTGGCCACAAGGAAGCGCTGACGGACCATTCGGCGATAAGAAACCCTTAGGTAAGAGATCGATCCGAGACGCAATCCAAGCGTCCAACGGAATTTAGCAACTAACGATGGAATAGTTTTAAGAACGCGAGCGGAATCTCAATCCCGTCGCTCCACTCCTCGTCGGCAGCAAAACTTTTTTGCTGTCCCGACGATGTTGCTTGAGCTCGACCGCCTCCTGCACCTCGGTCGCCACCGTACCAATGAACTTTTCCGCTGCCGATCACTCGAGCCTTGGCACCGTGGATCCACAATGCAGTCGATTCATCGAGACCGAGACCATTTAAGCCTTGATGGTCGCTTACGGCGCGATGCAGCCTTTCTTGTCGGTTTTTTGCCAGGAAGTGTTGGTCGATAATCACACCCGGCAGTAGCCCGAACCCTGCTTTGAACTCGGGGTGAACGGTACCGCCCGAAATCATCCGTTGCGAACAGATCGCCGCTCCAGCACTGGTTCCTCCCAAAACACCGCCTCGTTCGAGCAACCGCACGAGCTCTGAATCGACGGGCGTTCCGAGATAGCGTTCGCTCAGTCGACTTTGATCACCTCCGGCAATCCAAACGGCATCAGCATTTCGTAAAGATTCGACCCATTGGTCGACCAACGTTGAATCCGTAAGCAATTGCTCCCGACTCGATGCATGAACAACATCGATCGACTGCCAAGCGTAGTCTTTCCAGTAGTCGGTCCAAAAAAGGAAATCACCTAGATCGGATCGGGGGGAAGCGGTCGGGATAATGACCAACTTGCCTGCGGATCCGCGACCTAACCGGAAGAAAGTGTCTAGGATCGGTCTCGGCAACGTGGAGCCCCCGCACAAGAGGATCGATCCTCTCCACGGGGTTTGATCGTAATCTGTATTGTGAACGGTATCGGAGGCGAGAACAGAGGCAACGGTCGAGGGGACCGAAGAAGAGTCCGCCGATCGGGTTCGCGCGGGCGCTTGCAGATCTTGCGCGGCCACAGGTGCAGATGCCCACGAATGCCCCAGGGCCAACGAGCACACCGCCCAGAGGGCCGGAGCTCTGTTCGGGCTCGTATTCGAGTGGCGGCCTCGACGGGCTGACATGACTTACTGGGCGCTCGCGTGACGCTTCGGTTTGTAGATTTCCGTAGCGGTCCCAAAGTGAACTTCGCCGGCGTTCATCAATGTCTCGCTCAAGGTAGGGTGAGGGTGAATCGATTCAGTGATATCGCGCACTTCGCAACCCATCTCGATCGCCAGTACCGCTTCCGCAATCAATTCACCAGCACCAGAACCGACGATACCACATCCGAGCACGCGATGCGTTGCCGGGTCGACGAGCCATTTGGTCAACCCATCGGTCCGACCGAGCGCCTGCGCTCGACCACTCGCTGCCCATGGATAGATTTCTACATCCACGGCGATTCCCTCGCGCTTGGCCCGTTCCTCGGTCAAGCCGGCCCATGCGATCTCAGGGTCGGTAAATACGACTGCAGGAATGGCTTGTTTATCAAAAGTTACATCGCGTCCAAGGATGACTTCGATGGCAACCTTCGCTTCATGACTTGCTTTATGCGCGAGCATTGGTTCACCTGCGATATCGCCAATCGCAAAAATGTGCGGGTCGGCTGTTCGCTGCTGTTTATCGCAAACCGCAAAGCCTCGCTCGTTGACTTGGACCAATGTGTTCTCAAGACCGATCCCTCGACTTGAAGGACGACGACCGACACTGACAAGGACACGATCGAATCGTTCATGCCCAAATTTCCCGGGTCCTTCAAATGTGACTTCGACTTGATTTTCGATTTCCGCGACCGACCCCACTTTGGTGTTCAAGTAAATACGGTTTTCGAACAAGGCCTTCAGTCGGCGTTGAAGCGGGGCGACCAAATCTCGGTCGGCACCTGGAAGAAGCATATCAGTCCATTCAACCACGCTAACCTTCGAACCGAGGTGGGCGTAAACCGTCCCCATTTCGAGACCGATGTAACCACCACCGATGACGAGCAAACGTTCTGGGATATCCGCCAGTTCCAGAGCGCCGGTCGAATCCATCACCCGTTTGGAGCCGACTTGAAAGTTAGGAGGCATGGCGGGGGTACTGCCGGTGGCCAAAACGCAGTAGTCAAATGTAAGTTTGCCACCCTCCGGAATGCTCGGATCGTTTCCTTCGAGGACCAACGTCGTGGAGTTCTCGAACTTGCCACGCGCTCGGATCACCTTGACGTTGCGTCGCTTAGAAAGCTGCCCAAGACCACCTGTCAGCGTCTCGATCACCTTTTCTTTTCGGGCTCGCACTTTGTCGATATCGATCTTTGGTTTAGGAAACTCGACTCCCCAACCTTCGCTCAATTCATGAGCTTCTTCGATCACCTTGGCCACATGCAGCAAGGCTTTGGAGGGAATACAACCTCGAAGCAAGCACGTACCGCCAAGCTTTGGTTCTGACTCAACGATCGCGACTTCAAGCCCTTCGTCCGCCGCAAGAAACGCTGCTGCATATCCGCCGGGGCCACCACCCAAGACTACAACTGGTACGTGCATTCGATGTTCGCCATGAAGAAAGGAATTGGGTCACGAAACAGAGGAAAACAAAAGGGCTCTGTTCGAAATTCGAACCGAGCCCCACTAGAATTTTAGCGACGACAACAGCAATGTTATCGCGACAAGAATTCGACCACGATGTTGGCGTTCACTGGCAGCGAAATGTCGCTGGCACCAGGCTGGCCGAGCACCGTCGCTTTGAGGCCTTCGGTATCGAGGGATACCCAATCGAGCGGCGCTGGTGCACCGTTCGCAATGATTCCTCGATAAAGATTCCGGATAGCTTCGTTGCTGCGAACTTCGATCACATCACCTGGACGGAGCATGAACGATGGGCTGGTCACTTTGACGCCGTTGACTTTGAAATGGCCATGCACAACGCCTTGGCGGGCCTGAGGGCGAGTCTTCGCCAAACCGATTCGTCGCAGGACGTTGTCGAGCCGACGTTCGCACATCAGGAGCAGGGTTTGACCAGTATTCCCCTTCTTGCGAACCGCGTCATCGAAGTAACGACGCAACTGGCGTTCACCGAGGCCGTAGAAATACTTGATCTTTTGCTTCTCAGCGAGGGCGGTGCCGTAGTTGCTGGACCGACGGCTGCGTGGGTGCATCCCTGGAGGGCTTTCGCTTCGCTTTTCGTAAGCTCGCACGCAACCTGCACTTTCATACAACAGGGCGCCCAAGCGTCGATTGATGCGGGCCTTTGGGCCGGTATACCGTGCCATAAATAAATCGCTCCTAATGATCGCCGAATGTGTGCGGCGACGAGATGAAGGCTCTCGGCGAAACCGAACGGGTTGTTCCAAGGACGGCTCCCAGCCTCTCGGCGGAAACCAACGGTTACCCTTCAGGTCGCCAGTTCCAGTCGGCAAACCGCACTACTCCGCGCGGGGCTGCTGGAAGGAATCTTTGAATCGAAGCGAAATTATGGGAAATCATCGACGCCCAACAACCCCAAAAAAACGCAAAAACCCAGCGTTTCCATAACTTTCCGGGCTAACCTGCCCCTTCCGACGGCAAAAACAGGTGGGGCGGATAGTCGACTCGGATCAAGCACAGTCCCCGGGCAGGGGCGGTTTTGCTCTCCGGGTCCCGCGCCTTGGACTCGAGCAACCCCTCAAGCCATCGGGCGGAAACTCGCCCACTCCCAATGGCCACCAAGGCTCCGGTGATGTTCCTGACCATGTTGTACAGAAAGCCATTCGCCTCTATTTCCAGCGTCAACTCCCGTCCGCGCAGATGCTCGCGTTCAGCGATTTCCAACGCCCGAACTGTCCGCACCGATGTCTTCCGGGTGGACCCCTGCGCCTCGAATGCCTTGAAGTCATGGGTTCCGATCAAGCGTGCCGCCCCGTCCCGCATCGCACCGATATCGAGCTGCCGAGGGATCCACCAATGGTAAGGATGATGGATCGGATCAGGCACACGCGACATTCGAATGGTGTAGCGATACCGCTTGCCAATCGCATTCCGAATCGGATCAAACCCTGCCACAACGCCTCGACTCTCCAGCACGACAATGTCTCGAGGTAAATGCTGATTGATCGCTTGAACCAAGCGATCCGCGGGATGCGACCACACATCCGTCGCAAAAGAGCAGACCTGGCCGGTGGCATGCACCCCTGAATCGGTTCGACCGCTCCCTTGAACCTGAACCGAGTGCCCGATCACTTCTGAGACCGCATCGGAGAGGACTTGTTGAACAGCAAGCCCGTTGGGCTGTATTTGCCAACCCGCATACCGAGTCCCATCGTAAGCGACGGTAAGAGCAAAAGCAGATGCCATCTCGTTCAGCCTTCAACCACCTGAGTGCGATCTAGTTGCCTAACTTCGTGCCAAACCACGCGACTCACCGATGGCCATCGCAACGAAACTTCAACGACCGAATCGAAAAATCAGGCAACGACTTCTGTATCGACTTGAGCAATTGCGGTTTCATGAACTCCAACTCGGTCAACACGATCTTGCTCGACGTAAAAACTTGCAATGCCCCCCGCTCAACCTTGCCCACACGGGTTTGAGGGGACAAATGCGGCCCGACAGCTTGCTCCCACGCCTGGGCGAGCAACTCCCTGGACTGGATCGCTGCGTACCCCTTCTGCTCGATCACGCGGTTGAGTACCGTCGAAATCTTCGATGCGTTGATCCTGGTCCCACGAGGCTTCGGGATTTGGCTCAGATAATAGGCTTCATCGTCCTGGCTCATAAGCTCGATTGTAGGCTTCCCGATCCCAATTGCCGAGCGAAAAGAATCCGATTTTTTTCGGCTTCATTTTTCAAACCAAAATTGCAATTCCTATCCCGAGATTGGCTTCCTCTTGGATCGGCCACTCGAAACCAGATAGACAGCAAATCCGCTCGCAAATGTCCCCAGGCAGAACCAGAATTGCATCGGTTTCACAAACCAAGCAGCGACCAGAAGCAATAACGCTCCCGCGATGTAAATCGCCAAGGCCGCATGTTCCCACCAAGCGATCGGCCTCCGATAGCTCATGGCCTGATAGGCAATCCACAAGGTACTCGTGGCTAACGCGCCGCAAACGGTCAACGTTATACCCAAGTAGCTAATCATATCGAGAATGTTGGCCAACCACACCAGCGCAATACTCAATGCCGCTTGGATCCCAATCGCCGCTCTCGGCACATCGTTTTGGAATCCCAACCAAGACGGCAACCAACCGTCGGCGGCCATCTGTGCGTAGACGCGAGGCCCTGTCGCAAGCATTGCCAAAACACTCGTTGCCGACGAGAGCGCAATGGTGATACGCATCACCCATCGCAACGTCGAACCTCCGACGTCGTAAGCGACATCCGAAACAAAGTAATCGCCTCCTGCCAAGATCGCTTCACGAGTGTCGCTTGCGAGGAACAAATAGTTAAGCCCCAAGTAGATTGCAGTGACTAGCAGGCAGGCGATAATCATGGACCGGGGTACCAGCATATTACTGCCGTTTGGTTTGTTGATTGTCTCCCACCCGATCTGCTCGCCATCGATCTCGCCGGCAATGTAGATGCTCGCATTAAACCCAGTGTACGACAACGAGATGAAAAAGAGCTGGACGAGAATGGTCATCCAGATCGCTCCATGATCCAGTTTCGCTAAAAAATCCAACGAGAATAGTGACTCGTTGAGTGCAGGCACAAAGGGAATATTGGGATCGCTGGTCGACGGATGCTGCAGGAACCAAACGCATGCAAATGCGAAAATTGCAAAGCCGATGAACTTCAGCAGAACAATGCCGTTGTTTACCCACGAACCGGTTTTCAAATGGATCCAATGAAACAGAGCACCTGCCAGGATCAACCCAGTTGCTACCCATCGCGTGGTATCGTCGGCTGTCCGGCTGGCACTCATGTAATTCCCGAACACCAACGCTGCGGTAGCAATAGGAGCTGTGAAGCCTGCGATGAGTGAAATCCAACCGGCCATGAAACCTACCGAAGGATGGACGAATTTGGACAAGAACGCATACTCACCTCCAGACATGGGTATACGCCTTGCGAGGGCCGCATATGCGATCGCGCCGCAAATCGCATGGGCGCCACCGAGTGCCCATGCCAGGAGCACGAGTCTCGCATCCCCCAACGCCCCGAGAGCGTACGTACTCGAGATGTAAACCCCCGATCCAATCATGTTCCCGATGACCAAACAGACCAGCGAGACCATCCCGATGGACCTCGTACGCGATGTGGAACTCACTGGGTCTTGCTCCGTTCTGAATTGGTCTTTGATTCGGCTTCGTTCCGAATGGGTAACGCTGCAGCCAAACCGATCATTCTGTCGAGCAACGGATGAGACTCATTGGGCGTTTCCAGACGAAGCGAAGCTTGCCGGCCATACCCACGCAGAAACTCCTCCGCCGTCATCGCCTTTTTTCCCGCGGGTTGCAGAATTTCAATGTTCAAATATCCGTCGCCGGTTGCGACAGCCAGTTGCCCACCCAAACGCGTCAAACTGTTGCCGGTCGCGTTGGGTACATTCAGCGACTCGATGGTTTTGCCATAGAGTAACGTGCCGGGGGCGATCGATTCGGACTGGACCAGGGGAGTTGCCATGGGGATCGGTCGTGCGCGATGGATGATCAACCGCATGGACTTTCCATCGGGAAGGAGAAGGTTGGCGAAGACCCCAGGCCACGGCTGGAGACCTCGAATTTGCCGGTCGATCCATGAAACAGGATAACGGCAATTCAATTGCCCATCGGCTTTCCGCAATCGAGGTGCTTTGGTCGCGTGTGCTGGATCCTGCGGAAGACTGGGGGGGGACTCATTCTCCGCCAACATTTCGATCGCATCGAGGGTGGGAGCAACCCCGAGTTGGCTTAGTCGAATCTCCAATTGCCCAGCATCCTCATTCTCGCCGATCGGGGTAATCGCGCGAACCAAAACCGGCCCCGCATCGAGATGCGGTGTCATATGGATCACGGATACTCCAGCGTGCAAGTCTCCCGACAGGATCGACCACTGGACAGGAGCGGCACCACGGTGACGCGGCAGAAGGGAACCATGCAAGTTTATTCCGCCGAGCCTTGCCGTCCCAAGGGCTTCCTTCGACAGGATCTGACCATAGTCGCAGACGACAAAAAGATCGGCGCCCAATCCCTTGAGCCACGCGACTGTATCCGCGGAATTGATCGAGTCCGGAGTCGTGATCGAGAATCCGCTTGCTTTTGCCCACACAACCACCGGGCTCTCCGGTGGTGCTTTACCCGCCGCCGGAACAGGAGGACGAGCTACCACGCCCAATATTTCGTGTCCGGAACTCGCGATTTTTTCGAAGGAGGGAACAGCGAAGGGGCCTGTTCCCATGAGAACTATTTTCATGGTGAGGTTTAGGTGATTGGTCATCACCGATCCAACGGTGAATGTTTCATGCCGATTCATGGTGCGGTGCTTGCCAACGCATCCGCCCGCGACGAATTGTAACCTGGATATCTCCAGGCAGTTGCAATCGTTGAGGATGTTTTGAGGCCGCAGCGCGATCGATCAATTTACGAATACGACTCCAGTGGGACATGCTCATCTCGCGAAGTGGCCAACCCCAATCATGCCAGAGTCGCACGAATCCCTCGCGAACGACAGGCCACGGCGTGTCGATGCATGCACAGAGATCGAACTCGTAGGCGACAAAATCATCAGCGATTTCGGGTCTGGTGGCATCGATCTTGGAGATATCGAGACTATTGAGCCAAGCGCTCGCCAACGACTCAATCACCAAATGCTCTTCGCGAATTAGTTGGGAGGCGTTCCAAAGTCGCCGATCCAGCCCCTCGGTACGGGCATAATCGCGTAGCCATGGGAGCAGTTCGTTCCGGATACGATTGCGTGTGTAATCGCTGGTATCGTTCGATGAGTCGTTTCGAAATGATAGCCCGCGTTCGCGCAGATAGTCGATGATCTCTCGGCGATGGACGCCGAGCAACGGTCGCACTAATTGAAGGGACGACGTTAGGCGTCGCGTCGGAGCCATCGCGGCAAGACCGGCAGGGCCGGAACCTCGGAGCAAATGGTGCAAAAACGTCTCGACACAATCGTCAGCGTGATGACCGGTTGCGATCCACGACGCACCCAGCCTCATCGCGGATTGCTTAAGAAACCGATGCCTCAACTCACGCAGGTGGGCTTCGCTGAGACGAATCTCGCCGCCCCCGTCCTCGCGGATTGAGGGCAAGGAGTTGCTCTCACGAGTTTCGATGACGCAAGACAACCCTTTGGAAAGGGCCAACTCGCGCACGAAGTCCATATCCCCATCGCTTTCAGCGCCTCGGACAGCGTGATTGAAATGAGCGACGATGACGCGGGTTTTGTTCGATGCGAGTTCAAGGATACCATGGAGCAGCGCTACGCTATCAGCGCCACCGCTGACCGCCACCATCACCGTGGTATCATGCCACTTCGATTCAGGCCAGTAACTGCGGATGGATTCGATCAGTGGTGGCATGATGCGTTCGTGATATGAAGCTTTGGCGAGGCGGCTGCGATTCTCCTACGCGATCCTGAACCATCCAACAAGTACGGTTACTTATCGTTTCCGGGCTTGTCTCTGTTAGATTTCTCAGCGTTAGGTTTCTCGCCGCTAGATTTCTCAGCGTTTGATTTCTCACCGTTAGGTTTTGGTGCTGTTGATTTCCCAAAATCCCCTGCTGTCGCGATCACTAGATTATCTGGCGACATGTATTCCGCGATCGCTTCGTTGACAGCGTCGACCGTGAGCTCTGCAATCTGCGATTCGAGCCGCTCGTAGTATTGCATGTCGCGACCAGCAAAAAGATTGTTAGCGAGAATCGCTGCAAGCGTCGTATCGCGAGAACGGCTTAGTTGCTGTCTCTGCAAGAAGCCTTGCACACTGTCCTTCAGTTCCTTTTCCGTCACTCCATCCTTAACCAGTTTACGAATCTCTTCATCGATGGCTTGGACGACTTTAGCAAGGTTGGCGGGGTTTGCGTTGGCGGTAATTGAAAGGACTGCAAATTCGTCGATTGGATTGGCTCTAAGGCCGCTCGCAATGCCGTAGGAGAGCCCCTCTTTTTGACGGACCCGATCTCCGAGCCTCGACGATAGCCCGCCTGCTCCCAATACATAATTACCCATGAGTAGCGCTGCGTAATTAGGGTCATCGTCTCGAAGCGGATACTGTTGCCCCGCAAAGTAGACGGCGTTCGCTTTGTCTGGCGTTTCGATCGATTTGATTGGAACTTTCACGTCCGTGGATGGAGTAACGGCAACACGCTGGTAGGGAATCTTAGACTTCCAATTGGCAAGTATCGCCGAAAGCTTATTTTCGACCTCAACCGCGTCAAAGTCACCGACGAGTGACACTTCTCCCTCGCTGCCCGACAGAAACTTGGCATGGATATCCTTGACGTCATCGAGCTTGAGGGCTTTGGTGTCTTCAAGTTCTTCAGCGACCGTCGGTACATAGCGGATATCTCCTCGGTCGTACGGATTCAACGTTCGCGTCACAGCGAGGACAGCGAGCACTTGTGGGTCTTGGGCTTGGGTCTCCAATTCCGCAATCGTCTGCTCGCGCAAAAGTTCAAACTCACGTTCATCGAATCCTGGTTGGCGAAGCATTTCCTCGATCACATCGAGGACTTGCAACAGCGTGTCTCTTTTTGTTTCCAAGCTGATATTGAGTTGCTGTTGGCCAGAGGAAACGCCGACGATCGCATTTAATTCATCGAGTCGGTCATTCAATTCCTGGAGGGATTTCGTCGCCGTACCGCGCTGGAGCAAAGCACCGAGCATGTCCACTGCGACAGACTTTCCATGAAGGGAGGCTTCGTCCCCAAATCGAAGATTAAGACTCATCGTTACCGTACCGCCTCGTGTCTTCTTGGCGAGCATGGCAAACGGAAGCCCAGACTTGAGCTTTCCTCGCACCGTTCGAGATTCAATGTTTTGAGGACTGGGATCAAATTGCTCGCCGTCGCTCGCGGCTTCACGGCCAGTGTAGCCAGCAACCAATTCTTCGACCTTTAGGCGTTCGGGAATCTCGATCCGCTCGGAAGCGGATGTTGGAATAAAGAGACCTACCGTGCGGTTATTGCGAACCAAGTATTTTTGAGCGACTCGCTGGACATCCGCGGATGTTGTTTTCTCAAGAGCGTCCCGGAACAAGAAATACAACCGCCAATCACCTTGCGCGGCCCAATCGCTGAGCTCGATGGCCAAACTTTGCGTTCTCGATGCCATCATCTCGCGTTGATTGAGGAGTTTCCGTTTCACCCGCTCTACTTCTGCATCAGTGATCGGATCTTCTGCGAGTCCTTCGAGCGTTGCGATCATGGTGTCCCGAGCCTCTTCGAGGGACTTTTCTTTCGGGACCTGAGCTAGAATCGTAAATGCACCCGGATCATGCAGGGTGGGAGCGTCTGGCGCGACAAACGTCGCTAGCTTGGATTCCACTAACGACTTGTACAAACGCCCGCTAGGATCATCAGTCAGGATGGCTGCTAGGATTTCAATGGCGGGAAAGGACGGGTCTGAGCCTGCGGGGACATGGTACATCACTCCGACATACTGCGTCTCGCCAACACGGCGAACGGTAGTAATGCGGTCACCATCTTGCGGCGGCTCTACCGTATACGTTCGTGGCAGCGGCTGGTTGGGTCGGTTGAGAACCCCAAAATACTTTTGCACGTACTCAAGAGCTTTGGTCTCATCGAAGTTGCCAGCAATAATTACCATCGCATTGTCCGGACGGTAGTACTTGCGATAAAACGCACGCAGAACGTCCACCGGAACGCGTTCGATATCGCTCCGATTACCGATCGTCGACTTGCCATAGTTGTGCCATTGAAAGCATGCTGAAAACATCCGCTGCTGCAAGACAATCACTGGATTATTTTCGTTCCGCTCAAACTCGCTTCGAACGACGGAAAATTCCGATTGGAGATCCTCGCCTCGGATCTTGCTGTTCACCAATCGGTCTGCCTCAAGCCGGATAGCGAACTCAAGATTCTCGTCGGATGCCGGAAGCGTTTCGTAGTAATTCGTGCGATCCAACCAGGTCGTACCGTTGAACTCCGCGCCTCGGTCCTTAAGCTGCTTGGGAATGTCCGGATGTAAATCCGTTCCTTTGAACACCATGTGCTCGAGCAGGTGGGCCATCCCCCCCTCGCCGTACCCTTCATGCCTCGACCCTACAAAGACCGTGCAATTCACGGTGACCTTAGGTTGACTACGGTCCTGAAACAGCAAAACCCTCAGACCATTTTCTAGCGAGTACTCAGTGATTCCTTCGACCTTGGTGATCTTGGTTGGCATCTTGCTGTCCGCGAAGGCTTTCGTTTTCCACAAACAAGGAACGAAACAAACGCTCCAAAGGAAAAACAGGATTCCAGGCTTGAAGCGAAATCGGATCATGAGACGAATCTCTAGCGAGTAGGAACTAGAGTTGTTTTGTGAGAGAATGGATCAGCGATTAAGTCTATAACAATAAAGACGATGCGGTCTCGATCTGGAGAGCGGTCTCAATTGGGAGAAAACAAACCGCAAATTGTAAACCAAATTCTTATTTAGCGCCCACGGGAATGCGTTTTTTCAAGAGGGAATCGAGATGGCTTGGCAGGAAGTTTTACGATCCGAAGAATTGGTGGAAGGACAGGGGGTAGAAGTCCTTCATGAAGGAGCTGTTATTGCTGTTTTTCGGCACCGAGGGTTGCTCTATGCCGTCGACGGCGTTTGCATGCACCAAGGCGGACCGCTTGCCCGAGGAAAACTGTCCGAAGGTACGGTTGTCTGTCCATGGCATGGCTGGATGTACGAGTTGTCGACGGGAAAGAATGCAGTCACTTGTCAAAAGATGTTAAACACCTATTTAGTCCGAGAAAGGGATGGAAAAATTGAGATTGACGCGAGTTCGTAGGGTTTCCTAGCATCCCGCATGAGAGATGGCTTTCGCCTCGATTGAAGGATTTCCACGGTCAGGAGGACCGCAGTGCAAACGATCAAAACCGCAGTCGTCGTCGTTTTGTTGCTTTTCGTTCTATACGGCGGTTACGTCGCCTTAAATGGAGAAAACACAGAACTGCAAACTTCGCTGGAGAATTTGGTCAGCCCCGATGAACTCGTGGCCGACGTCTCCGGGCCAGCTGGATTCCAACCCACTGCCGGTTCGACATCGAATGCACCGAATGCAGACCCATTCGCGAAATTTGCATCGACACCCCTACCAACGTTCTCTCCGCCATCTCCTCCACCCATCGCTAGCCCAGCCGTATCCACCACGCCTAGCGCCGGCATCGACAACTCCGCCGAACTAGCTTCCCCACCAACGATTCCTGCCATTCCTAGTTCTGGCCCGCCAACCATCCCATCGCTACCCAATCTATCCAGTTCATCTTCGACTCTGCCCATGTTGGCGCCATCGCTGCGAGGCAACGACTCCGCTCCGCGAAGCACCGAAGCCACTGCAAAGACTGAGGCTCCCGGCACGAGCGCGGTCGATAAGGAACAAGGAAGCAAAGAAGCGCCTGGCTTTGGATTAGCCGTTCCCAGCGCGCCATCCCTACCGACCAACAATTCGCTCTCTAACTCTGCAACCAATTCATCAAACGAGCTAGGCTTGCTGCCCAAAACCATCAACGGCTCGAATCCACCAGCTATCCCACCATTGGACCTACCAACATTGCACGGTGGCGCGGATAACTTGAAGGATGCGACCACAGAACGAAACTCGGAACCGTCCACAATCTCGGAACCATCCATTCCATCGACAGTTATGGGCAAGTCTTATGAGAATGCCAAACAATTGGCGATGGACCAAGCCGACGAAGGAAAATTAAGAGAGGCATTGGCCACACTCTCGGTCTTCTATAACGCAGCAGAATTGACCACCGATCAGCGCAACGACCTATTGGACATGCTTGACGCCCTCGCGAGGGAAGTCATCTACTCCCAAAGGCATCTCATGGAGTTACCATACGTCATCGCTCCGAACGAAACGCTAGAACAAGTAGCCAAACGCTACAAAGTTCCCAAAGATATTTTGGCTCGCATCAATGGACTTGATCCCGAAAGCGAACCAGCGGCAGGGGCGAAATTAAAAATCGTTCAAGGTCCATTCCGCGCCGAAATCGATTTGACCCGAAACGAGTTGACCTTGTTCGCCGACGATCTCTATGCCGGTCGTTACCCAGCGACGTTTGGGGCCGAGCCGCTACCCAAGCCAGGGCTCTACCAAGTCCTCGACAAACAGCGCAAAAGGAATTACTACAGCAGCAATGGCGTCCAAATATCGTCAGATGATCCAAAGAACCCTTACGGTGGCTACTGGATTGATTTGGGCCAAGACCTCTGCATCCATGGTTCCGCCGAGTTGGACGTTGGCACCAATAATCTTGGCTGTATCAGCTTATCTCCGCTGGATGCCAACGATGTTTTTGGTATGCTCGGACGCGGCTCCCAGGTGACTATTCGAAAGTAGGTCACCCCTCCGACTCCGATCCACCGACTCCGATCCACCGGACACGTGACATATCTTGCAATACGACAAAGATCTTTTGAAATCATTAGTGCGCGAGCACGCACTGCAGTTTGGGCAATTCACTCTGGCTAGCGGTAAACAAGCTTCGTTCTACTTGGACTGCCGCAAAGTCACCCTGCATCCTCAGGGCGCGAACTTGATCGCTGCCGGAATGCTCGATTGGATGACCGGGAATCGCTTTGCCTCAATCCCTGACGCGGTTGGTGGTTTGGCTATCGGTGCTGATCCGATCACCGCATCCATCGTTGTGCTCGCCGGCCAACGAGGCCTAGCAACTCGTGGCTTCATGGTGCGCAAAGAAGCGAAAACGCACGGGACCGGAAAATTGGTCGAAGGTCCGGTCACCGCGGGAATGTCCTGCGTCATCGTCGAGGATGTCATCACAAGCGGTGGTAGTGCTCTCAAGGCCGTCGAGTCAGCTCGAGAGTTCGGTATGACGGTACTCGGAGTTCTCGGTGTTATCGACCGCCTCGAAGGTGGCCGCGAAGCGATTGAACAAGCCGGGTTGCCCCTTGCTACACTTCTCACTATCAACGATTTTCGTTGATGCTTTCGTTGAAGCTTTCGTTGAAACTGCGGATGCGCCGATAAGCAGATGCGCCGATGAGCCGGCTTGAATAAGCCATGCCCTATGCGAGGATCTCACGCAATACGTTGGCTCCTTCGACACCCGTCAACTTGAAATCCAATCCCTGGAATTTGTACGTAAACGCATCATGGGCAATGCCTAGCTGATGAAGCATCGTCGCATGCAGATCGTGAACAGTGCTTACCTTTTCTGTCGCTGCATATCCCAGTTCATCCGTAGCCCCATAGACGGTACCGCCGCGGATTCCGGCGCCCGCAAGCCACATCGACATCGATTTATTGTGGTGATCGCGTCCGATGGGACCTTTGTTTTGCTGTGACATAGGAGTTCGCCCAAACTCGCCACTCCAAACAATCAGCGTATCGTCAAACATACCCCGCCGCTTTAGATCCCGAATCAAAGCCGCGCTCGCTTGATCGACCTCTTTCGCTCTCAGCGGCAACTCTTCGCGAAGCAAACTGTGATGGTCCCAATCCCGATGGTAAAGCTGAATAAAGCGAACGCCCCGTTCTGCCAATCGACGCGCCAAAATGCAGTTGCTGGCGAACGTGCCATCCCCAGGCTGGCAACCATACAGGTCTAATGTCTCTTGCGACTCATCGCTCGCATCCATCAACTCCGGAACACTCGATTGCATCTGAAACGCCAACTCGAATTGAGCGATTCGCGTTGCAATCTCCGGGTCATGCATGATTGCATCCTGCTGGCGATTGAGCGCATTGATCGCGTCGACGTCCGCGCCTTGCTGCTCGCGACTAACCCCAGGAGGATTGCCGAGATAGAGAACCGCATCCCCCTTGCCTCGCAATTGGACGCCTTGATGCCGACTGGGCAAGAATCCACTACTCCATTGTCGAGCGGCGATCGGTTGCGGACTTCTCCCTTTTCCCGTCGAAACCAAGACAACGAATCCAGGCAGGTTTTCTGCGATACTCCCAAGCCCATAATTCACCCAAGCGCCCATACTTGGTCGGCCGGCGATCTGGGAACCGGTGTTCATGAACATATGCGCGGGATCATGGTTGATCGCGTCTGTCGTCATGGAGCGCACGAGGCAGATATCGTCAATGACCCCACCAATATTGGGAAGCAAGGAGCTGATCTCCGTTCCATTGGCGCCATATTTGGCGAATGGAAAAACCGGTCCTAAGCAAAAAAGTTTTTCTCCTTGAAGCTGCGCCAACTGCTGACCTCGAGTGAAACTCTCGGGCATTGGTTCGCCATTCATCTCGGTCAACTTGGGCTTGGGATCGTAAAGCTCCAAATGCGATGGCCCACCTGCCATGGTCAGCCATATCACCCGTTTCGCGCGCTGGGGAAAAGGGAGCGATTGTAACACTCCTCGCGATTCGCCCTTGGAGTTGCTAGGCGCCTCGCCATCGGTAAATAGCCCCGCCGACCGAGCAGTTCCTCGGCTCAACAGGTCTGCCAAGGCAGCGATTCCGATAGTGCTTGTACCGAGCATCCGTCGTCGGCACAAAACGTGTTTGAGTTGATTCGTATCCATGTTCTTTGTCCTGACGGTTACCAGCGTACCGTTTCTAAGGTAAGCGGCTTTGGACCGTTTCAATGTTCGGAGGTTCAATTGCGAGTAATGGTTTCATGCAAGCTCAGCAATACACGGGCGATGTGCGTCCAACTTGCCACTTCATTGGGATCCAAATCACTGGGTGAACTGGACAAACCAACAGCCAGAAGAGCCTTGGCAGCCAAAGGCTCTTGCTCATAACGTGTGCGATGGTAGCGAAGCAAACTGACCAGTTTGGTCGTTTCCTCCTCACGTGGCGAACGCTGTAGCACTTGACGCACCATCCAATCCAATCGGTTAGAATCACTCGCCAAATCGTTCCTGTCGCTCTCCGAATCAGCACCGGGTATCAAGGATTCTCGCAACGCTCGAACCGCCAAAGCGCGGGCGGCTTCTACATACGTCGGGTCGTTCAACAACACTAAAGCTTGCTGAGGAATATTCGACCGGTTTCTCTCCGCACAACATTCTTCTCGGCTCGGAGCATCAAAGGCTACCATGCTCGGGTGCAGAAACGTCCGCTGCCACCATGTGTACAACCCTCGACGGTATTGGCTATCTCCCTCGTCGTGCACATAGGTTCGCATTGGAAAGTTCAAGTTTTCCCAATAGCCGTCCGGTTGGTACGGCTTCGCACTGGGACCACCGATCCGAGGGACTAGAAGCCCCGAGACCGCCAATGCGTAGTCTCGTACCAGTTCCGCGTCGATACGAAACGGCGTTTGACGGGCAAGCTGCCGGTTGTACGGATCGGCTTGCATCAACTCCGGAGTCGCTGTCGAAACCTGACGGTACGTCTGACTCATCACCATCAATCGCACCATGTGCTTGACATCCCAGCCTTTGTCCATGAACTCAAAAGCTAGGAAATCCAACAACTCTGGATTCACTGGCAATTCCCCCTGGGCCCCCAAATCATCAAGAACCTTGCTGAGCCCGACCCCGAAGAATTGCTTCCATAAGCGATTCATCGTGACTCGAGCAGTCAACGGGTTATCTTTTGAAACGAGCCATCGCGCCAAATCGAGACGGTTGAGCTCACGGTCCTTAATCTCAAGTTGTGGTAGGTAGGACGGCAGTGCGGGCTTCACGGCTTCACCACTTTCATCCAACCAATTGCCTCGCGGCAAGATGCGGACGATCCGCTTTACCTTTGCCGACTTCGTGACGATGCACTTAGGGAGCGATCGATAGAAATCCGCTCGGGCCTTTTCCGCAGCTTCCAGTGCCGAACGTTCCTCTCGGTAGGGGCTTGCCGGCCTATCCCGAAAATACTTTTGGATTTCTTGGGACTGCTGCGGGGATCGTTTTTCAGATTTCAATGCCGCGACGACTCCCTTAGCGGCCTTGACCTGTGCTTCGGTAGGCTTGGCATCCGCAGACTTTGCATCAGGTGCGAGTTCGGGCAACACAAACCCGGATTCCGATATTTCTTTTTCCCATACCTTCTGAGCCGCATCGAGTTCCGGTGCAATCGATTGAACCCTCTGCTTTGCAGTCAACACCGCACTATCTAACTCCTGCAATCGTTCTCGCTGAGAGTCGGTCATCACCGCCATCCCCTCCTCGCGAGGCGCAATGATCCCCTCTTGAATATCCGCGAAGAATGCACCCAGCGAGTAAAAGTCTCGCATCGTGAACGGATCGAACTTGTGATCATGGCATTGTGCACATCCGGTGGTTTGACCCAACCAAACACTCCCGACCGCCCGAACTCGATCCGCCAACATCCGCGACTCATAATCCTTCGGTTGAGCACCTCCCTCTTCGGTTGTCAGCAGCAGCCGATTGAAGGCGGACCCAACCAAGGCTTCTTGATTGCCCAACTCTTGGTCCGCTTCCGCAATTAGATCGCCAGCGAGTTGCTCTATGGTGAATCGATCGAAAGGCTTGTTCGAGTTGAATGAGCGGATCACGTAGTCCCGATAAGGCCAAATGTTTCTTGGATTATCGCTGTGGTACCCAATCGTGTCCGCAAATCGCACGACATCCAACCAATGCATAGCCATTCGCTCACCATAGCGTTCATCCCCCAGCAATCGCTCTACCAACGCCGAGTACGCATTGGGCGACTCGTCGTGGATGAACGCTTCCACATCCTCTGGTGTCGGGGGCAACCCGATCAAATCGCTGTAAAGTCGCCGGATGAGAGTTCTGCGATCCGCGATTGGCGATGGAACAAGCCCGGCCTTATCCAAACCTTCCGTTTTCCATTTCCTTCGCACCAAGACATCGATAGTGTTGGAATCGCTATTCATCGTATCGCTCGCGTTATCAGGTCGTACGATGGTCGGAGGTTGGACAGGTGCATAAGCCCAATGCTTCTGATACTGGGCACCTTGATCGATCCATCGCCGTAGGATCATTTTCTGCCGAGGACTGAGCGGCTTGTTCGCCGACGGTGGCGGCATCACCGTGTCCAGATCAGTCGATTCGATACGATGGATCACTAAACTTTCGCCCCCTTTGCCAGGAACGAAGGCTTCATGCTGAAGCGATGCCTCTCGATCATCCAACCTCAATTCCGCTTGGCGATGGTTGGGATCCGGACCGTGGCAGTAGAAGCAGTGGTCCGACAAAATCGGGCGAACATCCCGGTTAAATTCGATCGACTCAGGAAGCGATCCGACGTCGACATTACCCGTTGCGAAGGGGCGTGGCTCTTGAGACAGGCTGAAACCCGCACCGAGAACCATGACCGCGAAAGCGACCCGACGAGTGAGCACTAGAATTGCTGCAGATATCATGGGTGAGGACCAGTTCGCACAAAATCGAAGTGCGTTGGATTACGGGAATGCTGCGGTACGTGGATATGGCATTACGACGCCAACAGGCTAGCGTGCTGCCAACCAGACGCCCTGCGGCGTGCGGCCAACAAGACGCCCCGCGGCGCGCGGCCAACTGAGTGCCCCGCCGGGATTTCCTCGGCATGCATACCGATGTTCGAGAAAGTCCCTGCATGACCGCATCATTGTGATTGATCGCGAAGGGAAACGAAAGACAGCCCACGTCAATCCAAGGGCAAAAGTTCCCTTAGGGGGTTTTCCCCCATGGGGCGTTCCCTCCATTGGAACTACCCCCGATAGCAACCTGCACAACGAAAACCAACGATCTCACCAAACCTGCACGGCGATGAAGCCGGGTACGACTACGAAACAGACTTGATTTCGATCTGCCGCGACGTGGGCTTCGGAACCTTCGGAACTGTCACGTGAAGAACACCGTTCTTCAGCGCCGCGCCAATCCGCTCCACATCGACTTGCTTTGGCAATCGAACGCTGCGAGAGAACTTGCCTTGTGGCGTTTCGCCACGGTGCATCACAACCCCATCTCCCAAAGAGACAACGCCGCGAGTTCCCTGGACATGAAGCCTATCTTCGATCACTTCAAGCTTCAGGTTTTCTAGGGCCACGCCCGGGATATCCACCAACAAATGGTATTCTGCCTCGGACTCGTAGACGTCGACACTGGGACGGTATTGCGACTCACCGTTGCTTTCGCACTGAGATTCGTTGCACGATCCAGACGAACAACCATTGTTGAAGACCTGATCGACGATGTTCTCCATCTCCGATGCAAAATCCTGCAACGCTGTCGGCAACTGACGAATTTGAAAGGGGAACTGTGCCATAGTGAACAACCTCATTGCGAAAAAGGTTTGAATCAGCAGGTGCTCGACAGAAGTCTGTCAATGTGACAGCACCATTTTTCGAACTTGACTCTTACGAAGCAAGTACTGTGCCAAGTTCTCTGAACCCTCGCTCAGACGAGCTCCCAGCATTGGGATACTGGAAAAAGCACCTTGAGTTCCTCCCGAAATTCACCGTTTAGATCCGCGCGTACTAGAGATGCCGAACCTTACAATTCTGACGATCCCCCCAAAAGAAGAGTGCTAGCACAGAATATCATTTTTTGGTTCTGTTTCCGGATTTGCTTTCCCCCTGATTGACACGAATGCAATTCATCCAAACAATGCCCGACTGAAGGATCACACGGTGCGGCAGGAGGCCGCTTTTTCTGTCTCCCGAATTGGCGATGCTGCATTGGTCCAGAAACAGAGAGCCTTTCGAACCGAAGATGCCCAAGTGTTGGCAATGCTTCCTGTCTCGGAGACTCTCGCCACTTCTTTCTTCCGCCCTTTGATCTCGTTCGTCTTCGGACGGTCCGCGACTAGCCGAGCCCCTTCCGTCTTGGCCATATCTGTTCTTGCCTTTGCGATTCAATTCGGTTGTTCTCAACACCCCCCCACCGATAGCGCTCACGATCGCAAAGGGTCTGCCGATTCCATTGCGGGGAATCGCAACGGCTCGGGAGATCGCGCGACAACTCCCCCCCTGACAACAGTAGCTGCCTCTGGTGCGCCTAATACTTTGGCGGCGAAATGGGTACCACCGGCCCCACTCGATTCAGCCCGAGCCTTCGGATACTTGCAGCAGCTTTGCAAGATCGGGTCGCGGACGACCGGGACCGCAGGGATGATCACCCAGCAGAAACTGCTTCAAGATCATTTTGAAAAGCTCGGAGGTAAAGTCGTCTGGCAGTCCTTCACCCATAAACATCCTCTCAACAACGCGCCCGTTGAGGTAAAAAACATGATTGTGCAGTGGCGTCCGGAACTCAAAGAACGGGTTCTCCTCTGCTCGCATTACGATACGCGGCCTCTTCCAGACCGCGACCCAAAGAATCCGAAAGGATTATTTGTCGGAGCCAACGATGGAGGCAGCAGCACCGCGCTTCTCATGGAATTGGGACACGCGATGCCAAACCTCAAAATCAACGTTGGTGTCGATTTTGTTTTCTTTGATGCAGAGGAACTGGTCTACACCGCTCCTAACGGATCATCACTCGGTGACTTTTTCATCGGTTCGACCTATTTCGCTCAGAGACTCGTCGATGAGCCCTCGGATCAGGTCTATCGGTCCGGGATCCTCATGGACATGATCGGGGACAAGGACCTCCAGATTTACTGGGAAGAGGTTGGTTTCCAGAATGCTCCCACGGTCGCACGCGAAGTATGGGAAATTGCCAAACAATTGGGAATTAAGGAATTCGTCCCCAAAGTCGTCCACTCCGTTCGCGATGATCACCTACCGCTCATCCAAATCGCTCGAATCCCGGTGATCGACATCATCGATTTCGATTATCCAACAGTTGCGTCAAGGACGCGTAGCTATTGGCACACGATGGCCGACACGCCCGACAAGTGCTCGGGTGACTCAATCACCAAAGTAGCTACCGTCGTCATGGAATGGCTCAAGCGACAACCCAAGTAATAGGCTGGGAGCATGAGTCCTGCTTCAACCGCGATCTCTATTGAGTCTCTCAGTTATCGATTTGGGACCAAGGTCGTTTTAGAACGCTTGAATCTCGACGTAATTCCGGGGGAATGCGTCGCTGTACTGGGGACGAGCGGTTCGGGAAAATCGACTCTGATTCGGGTCATCGCGGGCTTACTGTCCCCGCAATCAGGGAGCGTCCGACTGATGGGAATCGACCAAGTTCGCACCGCCCCCCATCTGCGCGACATCGCTGTTGTATCTCAAGCTGCGGGAAGCTACGACCATTTAACTGTCAAAGAAAATCTCCAGTTGGCCGAACGGCTGTCGTTACCCAATCGATCAACTAACCTCACTCCAAAGCAAAAAGAATTCTTACTAGATCAATTGGAAGTGCTTCCCCTCTTCGCAAAAAAGCCACCTCAATTATCTGGTGGACAAGCACAGAGGGTTGCCATTGCGAGGGCATTCATCTCCGGGCGAAGCATTCTCTTGATGGACGAACCAATGGCCCACCTTCACGAGGGTTTGCGAGATCCAATTCGCTCTTTGATGCGTAAACTACAAAAATCGACAGGAAGAACCTGCATCTATATCACGCACGACTCAGCCGAAGCATGCCAACTGGCGGATCGTATCGCCGTTTTGTCGGAGGGTACCATCCAACAAATCGATCGCCCCCACGAGATCTATCGAACCCCTGCTAACCATCATGTCGCCAATCTATTCGGCAGGCCACCCATCCAATGGTTCGATCCACGATCACTGGGGTGGAACGATCCGCGAAGATGCGTCGGAGTAAGGCCCACCGACTGGAAGATTCTCGAAATCGAAAATGACGCAGGAACGATGCTTCGAACCGGACACTTTGAAACAGCACTACCTGCGGAACCAACGTTTCGTTGGCACGGTACCGTTCAAGAAATCCAGAAGATCGAATCCGATATATGGATCGAAGTAGCCGGCAGGCTTGATCAAGGTTTGCAATCTGATGGGGAAATACTGCTTAGAGTGGTTTGCAGCGAAGCACTCCACCGAGAGCTACCCAAGGTTGGCCGACGGGTTACTTTGACAACTCAGTACGTTTATAGCCGGTGAAAATCACAACCGGAAAAAACACATCCAGTTCTCGCGGACCTCCGGAGAAATCGATCTCTGACGCTGTTTCAGCTAATTGTGTTGTTCAGCACCGAGCCCATGATGGGACTCTGGTGCATTGGGCGTTTGGCTCGTCGGAGGGGTTTCGGACATCACATACCCTCGGCCTCGCACCGTATGGATCAAGGAAGTGTCAAACCCCTTGTCCACTTTGCTTCTCAACCGATTGATGTGAACTTCGATCACATTGGTTTCGCTTTCCCAGTTGGTTTCCCATAGCTGGTGATATAGCATTTTCCGAGAGAGCACCTGGTTTTCGTGCCGCATAAAAAGCTCTAGCAACGAGATCTCAGTCGGCGAAAGCTTGAGCTCTTTCCCACTTCGGAAAGCTCTGCGCGTGGTCAATTCCAAACGGATCGGCCCAAAGGTCAGAAGAGGGCCCTCGGCGCGCTGATTCCTCCGCGCGAGAGCTACTAACCTCGCATACAACTCTCGCATTTCAAAGGGCTTGACCAAGTAATCATCGGCACCAGCCAACAGTCCACTAACTCGGTGCTCGGTCGTGCCAAGCGTGCTCAAGATCAAGATGGGGGTTTGATCCCTGTTTGAACGCACAGTCCGAAGCACATCCATCCCCGACTCCTCCCCCAACAGCATTTCGAGCACGACAATGTCTGGCCTCAAATGCTGAATGGCTGCCAATGCTTCTTTGACATTGGAAGCGACTTCCGACTCTATGCCCTCTGCCTGGAGCCCTTCGCGAATGGCGTTCGTGGTCGACGTGTCATCTTGTACAAGAAGTACTTTACGAGGCATAATTTGAATACCGACAAGACTCTCAAAGAGCCATTATGGAGTTAAACGAGTAGGAGGAGACGTGTCGGGCGAGAGAGCGTGCGGAGTTGCAGATAAGGTGCTAGATTGCAGCAAGGCTGCTGCGAAGCCTAGCAAATCTCCACGGTTTCGAGCGTGATCCTTCATCGGCTGAAAATTCCCAGCCGCTTGAGCAAGTTCCAACAGGGACGGCGCAATCCCAAACGGACGCATTCCCGATGGCATTGCTTTCATCAGGTATGCTGATGCTTCCGCTGGGCGTCCAACGCGTGCGAGCAAGTCCGCGTAGGTTTCAATCCCCACCGTCCCATGCTCCTGCGGATCAAGAGTCTCCGCCTTCTGTCGGAAAATTCGCAGAGCGGCGTCGACATGTTCTCCGAGAAGGGCTCGGAACCAAGCCAAACTCATCGGGTAAAGGTCGGCGAAAGGCTCCTCGCTCTGATACTGGTACTGCGCATGGAGCTGGCGACCATACTCCGCCAAATCCGACGCCAGTCGCAACGTGGCATGCTGATCCAAAACACGAGCAAAACGAACGGTGGATGCCAAATGGGTCGTATCCAGATGATAGGTTCCATCCCGAAGCAACCCAGGCTGTAGTTCCAACCAGTCGACAATCCGCCCTCCACCAGGTGCTGCGATATTTGGCTGACGGCGTCGGATATCCGCGATCAAATTGGAGAGCAACTCTTGGTGCACATGTTCCACCAAAGCAGTGACTGCAGCTTGCTGATCCGTGCGACCTCGCATTGCCACCACGGAATCCAACATAGTGATCGTGTTGCAGGTCCCCCGCATCTTCAGAGAAAGCTGGGTTCCCCGACCTACGTCGACACCTTCGTGTACGTACAAATTTAGCAATAAGTCGAGGTTGTCTTGATTGGGCTCGATCGACGACATAGCTTCTGCGGTAAGTGCATTATCCCCCACCGCCCGCAAATACATCCAACCCTCCTGGAGTCGCTCGGCGCGCATCAACCCACAGCCTACCTCGCGACATGCGTCGAGCAAGCGTTTATCTAATTCGTCTTGAATCTTTGGGTCCAAACTGCAAACCACTCCGGCACCAGTCGCTCCTGCATCATTTCCAACCGTCACGCTCGCTGACGAAACACCTTCCACATGGACGGGTGCGAGCCCCAACTCCATGCGATGAAGCATCTTCCTGGCTTCAAACAACTCGGCAAATCTCCCCTCGGATCGAAGCTTCTCAACGAGAGCGCAGGCCACTGCCAACGAACCTTGCTTTTCTGCAAGATTCTCAAGCTCATCCAAGAGATCGCTGTCTTTCAGTCCTGTTAGGTTTTCCATGGGGGTATTCGCCATCCTTTAAACTACAAAATTGCCAAAGGGTTCCGCGGATGTTCCAAAGTTCCTCGAGTTACTCCAACTCGATTTTCCGCTTTTAACGATTTCCAAACCGATCCTGCATCCAATTTGCCTGCGATTAAATCGCGATAGAGCACGATCAGCCGCTGTATTTCGGCGAATGGTGCGTCTCGCAAAATTTCGACCCGGAAATTTTTCACTCCCATGCCTCGTAGCATCGGGACTACTTCTGCGCCGCTCTGCGCGTTTCCGTTGTAAAGAGTGTTGCGGCATCCGACATCTGCGTGGAGAACGTGCTGAACCCCGATCCGGTCTCGGAGCTTGACATCGTGACGGTCGCACGGTCGACCGCAGTTGGATTTGTTCGTTCCAGGAGAAAGCACGGTGCAAAAAACGCAATGCTCCATATGAAACATGGGCATATGCTGGTGGATAACCACCTCCAAAAGCTCCGCTGGCATCTGACTTACTAATTCTACCAACTGGTCACGGTTCAGATCGTAGGAGGGAGTCACCCGCATCGCCCCGCGTGAGGCGAGCCATTCCGCTGTTAGGGGATTCGTGACATTGAGCGAAAAATCGGCGATGCACGGGATACCTTGTTCGTTGGCAAAACGTAAAGCAGCCAAATTCCGGACGAGCCAACCATCGGCTCCGTGCTTGGCCAAGGCCTTGAACAAGCCAACCTCACCCTGTTTTTGGATTCGCAGCGTAGCAAGGTAAATTTCCGCGCCTGCATCATGAGCCATGGAGACCGCTTTACGGTACTCTCGGATGTCATGAAACTCGACGTAAAATTTGCGATGCCCCGACTCGAGCCCGTAATTCAATTGTTCGAGCGAGCGACAGAGGACGCGCAAGTCGCCTTCGCAGGACGAATTCGCCGCGACGGTGATATCGGTCTGCAACGGTGACGCTGGCTCCCTTCCAAAGGTGATCTTCGACATGCTCGTTCTTGCATTCTCGAGCATCCGCAGCGCGACACCTTCTTCGGAAATAGAACGATTCGGGCTTTTGAGCCGAACTTCGTCCACCCGCTCAAGCAATTGCTTTCGCAATTCTCCTAGCACGCTGAGTGGAATCATCGGCTCCCCGTCGATGTCCACCTGGCACGAACCGATCTCATAAGGAGTGTTACCCAGCCGTGCCAATTGCGTCGCAATCATGTCTGCTGTGACTGGATGCTTGCGAGCCGGTTCCGGGCAGTGGGGATGAACCAACTCGATTTGCCGCTGTGACTCGGTAAGTCCCTCACGATGCTCCGACCATTCGACCTCAATTCGAATCGGTTGCCCCATCGAAATATGGCCTCGCAGATGGAGCTTAAGTCGGCGTTGGAATTGCTCGCTGGCAAAGGTCGCACGCCATCGCTTGGTGAGTTTAGGTGCATCGGTCTGCCAAACTTCTTGGCCCTCAAACACCTCAGCATCCCTGAGCACGCCGCGCTGGAGCTCTATTTCGACGCGACCTTTCGCCGGATGGTCGGTCGGCCGGTGGTTCGTGTAGATCTGGAAGATGCGACCGCCGATCTCGGTACCAGCGGCGCGATCCCCCTGAAGAACAATCCCATCCCCTTTGGCGAGCGCCAAATCCAGGTCCACGACGAGCCGTTCCCCCTTTTTACGCACAATGCGTCCGGCCAACACACCGCGTTTGGCACTGCTTTTGCCCGGGACCAACCGCTTGTGGTTGCAGCCATCGATCCACCCCGGTGAGAACCCGCGAGAGAAACTCAGCTCCATCTCTCGCTTGGTTTCGTCCGTGAATACCGTTCGACGACCATGCATGGCTTCGTCGATGGCGCGCCGATAATGGCTAACGATGTTGGCCACATATTCCGGTGACTTCAATCGTCCTTCGATCTTCAGGGAGCAGACACCAGCATCTATCAGATCGGGGATGTGCTCGTAGGCGGCGAGATCCTGAGGGGACAGCAAGTACTTCATGTCCCCGAGATCAACTTCGTTCCCATCGTTGATCAACTGATACTCGAGCCGGCATGCTTGGGCGCATTGCCCCCGATTCGCACTCCGGCCACCAAGCGACTCACTGGTCAAGCATTGACCGCTATAGGCTACGCACAGGGCACCGTGGACAAATGTTTCAACGGGCATCTTAGTAGCCGCGGTGATATTGCGAATCTCATCGAGCGAACACTCACGCGCCAATACCACGCGATCGATTCCAAGAGGCTCGATCGCAGCAATCGTCTCCGCCGATACCATCGTCATCTGAGTGCTTGCGTGAACACTCAGTTCGGGACAGATCTCATGGATCAAGCGAACCGCACCAAGGTCTTGAACCAAGACAGCATCGACCCCGGCATCCGCCAACCTTGCTACATGCTTTTCAAATGCGGAAAGTTCGTCGGTAAAAACGAGCGTGTTGAGCGTCACGAAACCAGAGAGCCCCCTCCGATGCAATAACTGCATCAGTCGAGGCAAATCTTCGAGAGAGAAATTCACGGCGCGAGCCCGCGCATTGAAACCCGATTCGAGTCCGAAATAAATAGCATCCGCCCCATTCTCGATGGCGGCATGCACACATTCCCAGTTTCCCGCAGGGGCCAGCAGCTCGGGCGCCGGCCTCCCAAAGGAGGATTCCGTGTTCATAAGATTTCTGCTTGTCAGTGTTGGATCGATGACTGCGTTTTACCCGACTACGATAACCCGCGGTGCGCGATCCAGTGTAGTCCTAGGTCAATGAAACGATACCGTTTGCATCCCCAAAATTGCCGACATCCGATCCCACCGTATCGAGCATGGACCGGAATAAATTGTTGAGGGGTGTGTACTGAGGCTGCTCCACGATGCGACCCGTCTGCAACTTCCTACCGCCACGACCAGCCAACAGAATCGGTAAATCATGGTGGTCGTGCCGATTTCCATCGGTGATTGCACCACCATAGAGGATCAGCGAATTGTCGAGCAAATTCCCTTCACCATCCTGAGTTTCTCGCAATCGAGTCAGGAAGTAAGCGAACTGCTCGGAGTAATATCGATCGATCTTAGCGATCTTTGCGATGTTGTCTTGATTGTTCTCATGGTGGGAAAGCTGGTGGTGGCCATCCTTCACCTCGATCATCGGAAATGCGCGGTTGCTACCTTCGTTCGCTAACATAAAGGTGGCTATCCGAGTGGTATCAGTCCGGAACGCGAGAACCATCAAGTCGTACATCAGGCGGATGTGTTCTGTCGCATCGCTCGGTTTTTCGGCAGGCTCAACCGTCCCTTCAGGCAATACCACTGGCGTCGTGAAACGGGCGATGCGTTGTTCGATCTCGCGCACGCTGGTGAAGTATTCGTCCAACTTCCTCGCGTCATCAGCACCGACGCTGGTAGTGAGATGTTTGCGCTGGTCACTGACGAAGTCCAGGATGCTCTTCTTCGCACTTTGCTGTTTGGCATCCCCTCCACCAGTGACGCCGAAAAGCCTTGCAAACGCTCGCTTAGGTTGAATCTCCTTGCCCGTTGGCAACGATTCCGACCGCCACGAGATATTATTGGAATATGCACACGAGTACCCGGAGTCACACGCACCTGCATCGCGGCCTTCTTCGGTCCCCAACTCCAACGATGCGAGACGCGTGACTCGACCATACGAGTCTGCCGCGATCTGGTCTGCGCTGCGTCCGACTCGAATTTTCGACCCTGCCGTCTTGAACGGGTGAGCGCCGGTGAGGAACGCCGCCGCACTACGTGCATGATCCCCAGGTCCATCCCCAAGCGACTGCGCGTTGACTTGAGCCAACCCCTTCATCACATTGAAATCGTTCTTGCAGCTAGCCAACGGTTCCAAACTCGGAGTCAACTCCCAATCCGTCCCCGACGAACCCTTCGGTATCCAGCGTTCGGCATTCGTACCGTTCGGGAAAAAAACCCACGCCAAGCGAACGGGTGATGCGGTGCCCTGGGCAGCCAGCGCAGCCGGCTTCATGACTTCGAGCATCGGCAGAGCCAATGTCGCGCCAAAGCTCTGAAGCACCGTTCGACGGCTCAATCGCATTCCTGAACTCATCCGTCGCAGAGGGGTATCGTGTTGGTTTTCCATGGCTGGTTTGGGTTTAGGTGGGGAAGGAGGGAAGCTGGGAATGGGATTTGGCGGGAGCCAAGGCGGGTCCGGAATGGACTTGTTTTCAGACAGTTTGCCACTGCTGATACTACGGCTGATGATACTGCTGGCGGCTAAGGGCTATTCGGTCCGACCGAACGCTGCAGGAATGCATCGCTTTGCGAGATTCCCTCGACGATCGATTTTATTGTATAGCCATTTTGCTTGGAACGCTCCAGAATCTTATCGACATCGCAGCGGTCTGGCCGCTGCAAACCTCGGCCGAGAGCGTAAGTTAGGAGCCTCTCGGTGAAGTTTTTAGCGACGGAATCCTCCCGCTGCGACAGGATTTCCACCAATTCCGTCGGCCCGGAAAAACTTCTTCCGTCAGCAAGCTCCCCCTGCGGGGAAATGGCGAGTTCACCCTCCTTGTCCCGCCAACGTCCGATGGCATCGAAGTTCTCAAGCCCTAAACCTATGGGATCCATCAACTTATGGCATCCGGCACAACTGGGGTTAGAGCGGTGGATCTCTAGCCGCTCTCTAAGCGACGCCGACGCCTCTGCTTTAGCCTGCTCCAGGGAAGGAACATTCGGAGGTGCCGAGGGGGGAGGGTCTCCGAGAATGGTTTCCAGGATCCATTTTCCACGCTTCACCGGGGAACTTCGGGTAGGGTTCGAGGTGAGCGCCAACACAGCCGCTTGGGTCATCAACCCGCGACGATTCTCCGGCAGCGTTACCCGAATCCACTTGTCCTCATCGTTGTAGAGCC
This sequence comes from Pirellula sp., assembly GCA_046318275.1. Classification (GTDB taxonomy): domain Bacteria; phylum Planctomycetota; class Planctomycetia; order Pirellulales; family Pirellulaceae; genus JBKCUI01. The sequence goes on from JBKCUW010000134.1 coordinate 38,288, forward strand.
CCTGACGACGGGGGTCCTGTCCCTTGGATCCGGGGCGACGCCGATACATGCTCGCCGGATCTTTGCCTTCAAAGGTCAATCCGTAGAACTCCGCCAACCTCGGGTTCACGTACGTGTTTCCCCCGACCAATAGGTCCTGTATCCTTCCCTCGCGCATCATCTCACGGCAGAACATTTCGGTCTCCCGAATCATCGCCGAGCGCAACCGATCCGACCAGAAAGGATACTTGTCGCGATCGATGTCGATCTTGCTGAGGTTCCGAAGCCCAAGCCATTGCGCGAAAAAACCAGAGAGCAAGGACTCTGCTTTGCCATCCGCCAGCATCCTCGCCACTTGTTGATTACAGATAGCTTCATCCTTCAGTTGGCCTGCCGCAGCTAGTTCCAAAAGTTCGGTATCGGGCATACTGGCCCATAAGAAGTACGAAAGTCGACTCGCGATACTAAAATCGTCGAGTTGCCAATAATGGGCTGACTCGATCCGCTTCTCGGTACGAAACAGAAACTGAGGTGCTACCAAGACCGCTTGGACTCCCACACGCACCGACTCCTCGAACCCGTACCCGGAGTCATTCGCGTGCTGACAGACCATCATGACGGCATGAAGCTCGTCGTCGCTGACGGGCCTGCGGTAGGCTCGAGGTAGCAGTTTTTGGAAGATGCGACGGGTCGCCTCAGTGAATCCGATCGGCTGCGATTCGGGAGCATCTTGTGTCGCAGGTGTTGCGATAACCAATTGCTGGTGCGATTTCGGAAAAGCGGGCTCACCGCCCTCGGGACCCACCAAGCGAACCGACTCGATGTTCAATCGACGGTTCGGAGCGTTCCTCGTCTCGGGATCCGCGTCGTCCGCGTACTCAACAATCAAGACGTGGTCACCCGTCGAAGCTTCAAACTCCTGCTTCAACGTCTCATCTTTAGGTGGAACATCCCATTCAGCGATGACTTGATCGTCGAGGAGCAATCGAGCTTTGCAGCCATCCTTCTGGTCATCACCAAATCGAGCCCGAACACTCGCGCTGTATTTTCCCGCGGCCAAATTGACGGGAATTGTCAATCGTTGCGAGAAAGCGAGATTTTCTCCGTCAAAACTCTGCTTGCGAAACTTTTCTCGATCGGTTGCGATCACTCGCTCTGAGACCCACTGCGCAGCCTGCAGATACTTTTCCATCGCAATCGGCGGCAATGTCAAAACTTCGCCTTGATTGTCAAATCCGTTACCCACATCATCCGAAACGAATCCGATTTCCTTCGATGGCCGGATCTCCATCCCGAATAGGTCACGGATAGTGTTGTCATACTCAAATTGATTCAGTCGCCTTACCGTCACGCTCGGGGGTACCGGACGGCACCCGCAATCAACCTCATGCAGTGCTCGCTCAATCCACCGAGTTAAGATCCTGCGCTCGTCCAAGGTAATGGTCGCCGATTCGGGGGGTGGCATCGCCTCAGCGCGAATGACACCTCGAATCTGTTCCCAAGTGCTCTCATGGGCGCGGATCTTGTCGAGGCTGTCGTAGTCATCGAACCCAACGCCTCCTTCATTTTCCCCATTCATGTGGCATTCACCGCAATGCTTCAGCAAAACAGGACGTACCACATCCGTCCACTCGGCGGTGATGGCCCGATCGGTTGCGGCACCATCGGTTGCGTTAACCGCAACCTGCGAGGATCCAACGGCGCCTCCAACGACGGCATTTCCAGCCACCGCTACCTCTTGAGCACGCAGCCCTTCCAGCAGGGGATAGCCGATCATCGATCGCAGACAGCCGACGCTCCCGAGCAGCAAAACGCCCACCGATGCCTTGATCATGAATCCAGAAAAAGTGCCCCTCAGCCGGTGCGCTGCGGCACGGCGCAACGAACTCAAAATCCAACAAGTAAATCTACGCATAACGACAGATGGGCCTTCAACGGACGGTTGACTGAGCGATTCCATGGATTGCGATAGGGGCGGGCGGTTTTCAATAATAGATGATAGACAGCAGGCAATTTCGAATTGCCGAACCGGTGGGGCGGCGAGGGGCGAGAATTTAGGGAGGTAGGACGGCTCGGGTAGGTAGGACGGCCAGCAGCGAGAACCGTCAGCCATGTTCATTGTAGTCCATCGGCTCGTTTCCAGCCAATCCATGAGGCGGCACGCAGATTCCAACGGCCCCCCGATCATCGATCGCTAGGTATTGCATCAGGACCATGCCAATGCCGTTTTTCTGGTCGCTCGTCGGAATACCTCGGTTCTATTGATCGGGCCCTCAACGGGCGTTGCCCCTGCGATGGGCTTCAAAAAGGGCGGCGAGGAAAATAATCCACCCCGGAAGGAAAACGAAAGCACTTGCGTTACAATCCTCGCATGCCTTTCAAAGATGTAATTACCCCCCTCGCTTCGTCAAAAACCCTCGGAACAGTGGCGCTGCTTGCCATTGCGATGGGGATCTATTCGATCCTTCCGGTACTGAAAGAGAACTCGAGTTTCCGTGAAATGGGGGATATGCCCTCCGACATCCACGCGGCCTTGTCTCTGGTACTCGGTTGGCTTTTGGTTTTTCGAACCAACACCGCATACGCTCGGTGGTGGGAAGCTCGTACGCTTTGGGGATCCTTGGTGAATGCGACTCGCAACCTCTCGATCAAACTGTCGGTACTATCAAGTCCGAATAGTGCCGAAGCGGAGTACCTGCGTCAAAGGCTGGTCGACTTCCCCCGCGCCCTGATGTGCCACTTGCGTCAGGTGCCCTACGATGGTGCCGTTTACCCAAAAGAGGAATGCCCAACCCATCCCCCCATGACCATCGCCAACGAACTCTATCGCTGGGTAGCAGATCGCAAAAAGTCACGAGCAATCGACGGAGACGACATGCGAGTGATCGATGCGGAGATGGCTAAGTTGATGGATGTGTGCGGCGCTTGCGAGCGGATCGCGCGAACACCCATGGTTATCTCGTATCGTATCTTCGCTCGTCAATGCATCGTGCTCTTCTTGTTCACGCTCCCATGGGGCATATCAAACGATTTTAAATGGTGGACCATCCCCATTACGATTGTTATCGCTTATTTCATGATCGGTATGGAAATCGTCGCCGAGCATGTTGAAAACCCCTTTGGGTACGACGAAGACGATTTAGACCTGGAAGCCATTTGCGACACAATTGCTCGGAGTGTCAACGACATCTTCCATCAAAGTGGTTTCGAGGTCACCTCGTCTTAGTCATTAGGTATTCTTTCGCTCATCCTTGCGCTCGTCAGGAAATCTCTCATGGATATTGTTTATCGATTTGATCCCCATGCTCCTCTTGAGTTGAAGCGTCCACGGACCAACAAACAAGCCCTTAAAATGCTTGAGCAAGGGAACATGCGTTTCTGCAAAATGGTCAAGCACATCCAGACCATTGGTGAGGGAGAGACGAACCATCCCCCGATGGTGATTCCCGTAAATCCAATCCAGCTGGGAATACCGTTGGTTAAAGGTCTCGAGGTGATGCAAGCTCCCTGGGCGTTGGTCCTGGGATGCGCCGATGCCCGGGTACCAATCGAGCACGTGATGGATTGCTCGGCGAACGATTTATTCGTGGTCCGGGTCGCAGGCAATGTGCTCGGATTAGAGTGCATTGGAAGCGTCGACTATGCGGCGACTCACATGCGTGACTCACTTCAAAGCGTCATCGTGCTAGGGCACACCGGTTGCGGCGCGGTCACGGCAACTGTCGATGTGTACCTATCCCCAAACAACTTTTCTGATATCGCATTCAGCCATCCCGTCCGCACGCTGATCGATCGACTGATGCTCTCGGTTCGCGGAGCTGCCAAGGCCCTTGAGCAAGAATGCGGTTCGAATGTCCATAAGGATTCCCACTACCGCGACTGGCTGATTGCGACCGCTTGCTATGTGAACGCTGCTGCTACCTCTTTCGACCTGCAGCGCGAAGTCAACTCGGTCACCAAAGGACTGAATGTTTCCTACACCGTCTACGATACCGCATGGTCGAGGATCGAGGCATTACCGATCCGTCCCGACGAAGAAGCAGACAGCCCGGATCGTGTTGTATTCGGAAATGCTCCGCGGTCAGCCGAGGAGTTCACAGAACTCTCCAAACGGATCATTCAACGACTCGTTGAAAACGCCGGCGGCTCCAAAAAACGCAAGAGTTAAAAGGGCAATCGCTGGGCGCAGCGAATCCGCCGCTGCGATACTTCGCATGGGATTGCACTCCATCGCGACCGAATCACGCAGTAAAGCTGAGCAGTGAAGCTGAGGAGTAATGCTGAGGAGTAATGCTGAGGAGTAAAGCTTAGCAGTAACGCTGAGCGGTAGGGTCACTTGAGAAAATCATGGTGCGGTGGCTCGGGATTGGAGATTGTCCCAAAACTCTCTCGCCGATTCCTTGCGATTGGCGTAATGCGACCGCTGATCGTCGTTGCGATCGATCGCTTCGATCGATCGCTCCAGCCAACCTTGAAAAAACTGCACGCTCTTTTTGGAAACGCGAGGCTTGCCCTCGAACTCAAAATAGAACGGTGCGGTACTCGCATACCGATACCCGTCTTCGTGAGCAGTTACCACTCGGATTACCAACCACCCGCTTTCGCTCACCGCAAGCTCGGGAAACTCACCTCGCTTGTAATGATCCTCGAGCTTGGCATTGTAAAGCGACTCGCCGTTAAAGATCACATCGAGATAATCTACTTTCTCTCGAACGGCAAGGGAAACCGCGATGTCCAGGGGAATCGCCTCTCCACGGTACCCTGGATGGACCGACCCCGGAGGGGAACCGTTGACCATGGCTCGCAACAACGGCCCATTGGAAACGAAGGACGCTCCATGCTCGAGCCCACGCCACCACATCTCAACCGATGAAGTATCCATGGCTCCCGATTCGTCTGACACAGTATCCTCTGACGCAACCGCATCCTCAGGCCCGTCTCCCTGCGATCCCCCACGATCTGATCGGCTCTTTACCGTGTCACTGTTCGGTTCGTTTTCGCTGTTCGATTCGTCCTGAGTGAACCCGGAACTACGAATGCGTTCATCGGCGGTGAACTCTCGGGTGTTCCCTTCGCAATAAACATAAACACGATTGTAGCCAAGGTGAGTTTCCCCTTTGCCAAATCCCGATGCTGCGCTGGGTGCTAACCGCAGTCCCGCTTCCAGCATCTGCCAATAGAGAAACTCGTTGAGTCTTCCAATCCCCCGAGCGCCTTTGAATCGAATCCGTTCCTCGTCAGATATTGGTGCGCTGATCAACAACGACATTCGGTCCTTGCCAGCGCCAAGCAACACGCTCGCAAAGGAAGTGGAATCATCCGATCTTGGAAAGATCAACGCATCATCCCCTTTCGGTCGATTGACACTCGATAAGACACGAACCAATTTCACGTTAGGATCGGCTAGTAGGAACGGCGTATCGCGTGCGCCCGGCTGGGTGATCTCCACCAACGCTTGATCAGCATCTCGCGCCGCTTCGATGGCATCCCACGCATCCCGCCATCCGTGAAACTTCAATCCTTGAGACTTTTCGTCTGACCGTTCGCTTTGGGGTGTATCGGTTGCTCGGTAATCTTTCGCTCGGTAATCTTTAACTCCGTAATCTTTCGCTTCGAAGCGATGGATGGCGATACCAATTTCCGGCGCAAGGATATCGCGGGACATGCTTCCCCAACGTGCTCCGAACAGATCAGTGCTGCCCGTTAACCCGGGCGTCCCAGATTTTGCCTTTGAATTTTTTGCCCTGGGATTCTGCGCCTTTGGATCCAGAGCGGGAGATGCGTCTCGTTTTTGTGCCCCGAGATTGGTGATGACCATGTCGACCGCATCGGCAACCTGCCACCTCCGTGCGGCCGCCCACTCCAAATCGACCCCCATGTCCCCGCTGTACCATTGCTCGCCATGCATGTCGACCGCTCGCGGCAACTCGACAACCACCACGTCCTTCGCACGACGCTCGATCGTGAATCCGCCCCGAATCTCTTTGTACTCCGGCCCCCGCTTGGCCAAGAACTCATACTCGCCCGGCGGCGGTTGCAAGACCAACTTACCCTCGGCAAGCCAAGTGTCCCCTGAGATGAGCATCTTCCGGTCGCGATTGAGCTTTTTCGCGGATTTCACAACTTCAATCCGAGCTGCGATCGGTTCCCCTGTCTCTTCATCAACCACCTCCAGTATCACCTCGTTCTGCGCGAAGGCGGGTGGCGATAGAAAGGCCAAGCCGAGCACCGTTGCGAACCATACCGTTGCGACCCACCGCGCCGAGTGAGCGATCGGGGCTCGTGCAGTCGAGTTTAGGGAAAAACGACTTTGCAAAGCCAAGCTGTTTCCTGCCACCAAAATCCGTCCTCCTCGAGCCCAATTCACGCTCGAGGATTTGCAGGTGCAGCGTGACTGGGATGAGATAGAATGGTCTTTATCAACTGCGCGAGGGTTGGCAAGCCATTTGCGATACGTCCCGCATACGGCGCCGTCCAAAATGCCATTTTGGCGGTTTCGGCTCGGTTTGTTCCTATCCGCGATCAGGAGTTGGCTTTGCATGGAATCCACAATGGCAAACGATTACTACAAAACGCTAGGTATCAGTCGCTCTGCGTCCCAGGAGGATATCGCCAAGGCGTACCGGAAGTTGGCGCGCAAATACCATCCGGATTTGAACCCTGAGGATCAGAGCGCCAAAAAACGATTTCAAGAGATTCAAACAGCGTACGATACGTTGAACGACCCCGAAAAACGGAAGATGTACGATCAGTTCGGGGACGGCTACGAACAGTATCGGCAGGGAAATCCTTTTGGTGGCGGTGGACGCACTGGGGGTGCAGGCGGTTTTGATTTCGGAGACATTTTCGGTGGCGCTGGTGGTAGCGGTGCCGTCGACTTGGGGGACATCTTTCGGCAGTTCGGTGCGGGTGCTGGTCCAACACGCTCACGCCGTACCCCCACACCGCGCGGACCGGATATCTCGGGCGAGATAGAGGTTCCCTTGCGGACCATTATCGAAGGTGGTGAACGGCAGTTCCGACTCGATCGTGACGGGCAAATGGAATCGATCGCGGTCAAAATACCTGCAGGTATGGAACCCGGTAAAAAGATCCGGTTGCGCGGCCAAGGTGGCTCTATCCCCAATGGCAAAGCGGGCGATCTGCTTCTGACCGTCAACGTCGAATCCCATCCCTCGGTCAAACTGGTGGGAAACAACCTGGAAATGCGACTACCGGTCAGCCTTCACGAAGCTGTCGCGGGGGCAAAAGTTGATGTACAAACCCCAAAAGGTACCATCACCATCACAATACCACCGATGACCAGCAGCGGAAAACGATTGCGGCTTAAAGGACAAGGTCTCGTGAACTCGAAAGGCACAGGAGATATGATCATCGAAGTCTTGATCAAACTTCCTGAAACGATTTCCCCCGAAGCCAAGGCGGCCATCCAAGACATGGACGCTGCGTACCCGAAGAACCTCCGCGATTCCATTCAGTGGTAAAACCAATAGCCGCGGCGCAACACATTGGCATGCCAAAATCCAATACATCAGCAAACCAATACAGCGGCGAGACTAATACAGTGGCGAGACCGAGATTTGCAGTGAGCCCCATCGCTACACAACCGTAAGGACGAGCGAATTTGAATATTCTTCTAGCGAACGATGACGGAATTTACGCACCAGGCCTTCGGGCACTGAGACTGGCACTCCAGCGACTGGGTGATGTAACCGTAGTTGCTCCTGCAACGGAGCAAAGCGGAGTCGGGCACTCGATCACCTATTTATCGCCGCTCACCTGCAAAGAAATTTTTGATGGCGACGCGTTCCGAGGCTGGGCCGTGGAAGGTTCACCAGCCGACTGCGTCAAACTGGGCGTTGCGGAGCTTGCTCCCAAACCGGTCGACTTGATCGTCAGCGGTGTCAACGGCGGACTGAACGCCGGGATCAATGTCCTCTATTCTGGAACTGTAGCCGCAGCCATAGAAGGCGCCTTCTTTCGAATTCCCAGCTTCGCAGTCTCGCTCGAGCACGATCCGCATGCGGACTTTGAGGCTGCGGCGACGATGGCCGTGTCGCTGATTGAAAAAATCCTTCAACAACAAGGCCTCGCGCCCGAGCTGTACAACATCAATATCCCGACAGCAGCAACTCAAAAGTTCCGGGAAGGGTCGATGCCGGAAGTGCATGTGGTGCCGATGGGGGTCGAGCGGTACGGAGATCACTACATCAAACGCCAAGACCCCAAGGGCAGAAACTACTATTGGTCAACCAATGATCCACCTCCAAAACCAACAGATCATGAGACCGACCTGAACGCGTTGGCCGCAGGGCACATCACCGTAACGCCGCTTCAATTCGACATGACGAAGCAACCGTTGTTGCAACGCATGGAAGGTTGGGGGATATCGCTGCATGGCAAGAACGGTTCCGATAGATCCATGGCCGAGGGCGCGTGAGCATGAATCCTTCGGCGCAATACCTGGAAGGGAAACGCATTGCATTTCTTGGAAAATTGGGAGCGATGACGCGCAAAGAAGCTGGGCAACTGGCCAAACAACATGGTGCAATTCCGGTCGAACGATGGAGCAACGATGTGGATCTCGTGGTCATCGGCGCCGATGAGATGCCCGATGAAGACCTGAACGCTATGCTTGGTGATCGATTTCGCGACTCGATCCGCTCTGGGAAAACAACGCTGGTCCATGAGCATGAACTGTGGGTTCGAATGGGGGGTGTCGAGGATCCTGCACATCAGCAATTGTACACGCCCGCTATGGTCGCAGGTTTAATCAAAACACGGGTGAGCCACGTGCGACGCTGGCATCGCATGGGATTGCTTCAGAGCACAAAGATCGTACACAAGCTTCCATACTTTGACTTCGAACAAGTCCAATGCGCGCGCCGTCTGATGGAGTGGGGAGCGCAAGGGGCCAAGCCGAGTGAAATCAAACGACAGCTTTATGAATTCGGCAACCGCATTGAGAATCGAAGTCTCCTCGAATTGGATCTGGTCTTCGATGGTCGACGCATCCTCCTAAGGGATCAAGGCAAACTATTCGGCGCCCATGGGCAACTCCATCTCGATTTTGACCTCGATGCATCAGAATCCGAGGATGAATCCTCGAACAGCAACACGAACATCCGATCGATTCAGGTTCATGAGCCTATACATGACGATGCACTCCTCGTCGGCCCTCGAGAGACCAGCGATCTGGAGCCATGGTCTCGCGACGACATGTTGCATGCAGCCGAAGAACTCGAGGATGCCGGCAGGATCGAGGAGGCGATCGAATGGTACCGAGTGATCCTATCCAAATATGGCCCTAACGCTGATATTGCGTTCCAACTCGCGGAACTACTCTACCGTTCGGGAGACCTCGGGGCGGCACGAGAACGGTATTACAACGCGGTTGAGATCGATGAAGATTTTGTCGAGGCCCGCGCTAACCTCGGCTGCGTCCTCGCCGAATTGGGGCAAATCGAATTGGCGATCGCAGCCTTCGAGGGAGCCCTCGCCCGCGATGATCGTTATCCGGATGTGCATTACCATCTCGCGCGGTCCTTGGATGAAGTCGGAAAATCGGACCAAGCAACCCGACACTGGGTTCGATTTTTACAACTTTCACCCCAAAGCCCCTGGGCCGATGAAGCCCTCGAGAGACTCGGTAAACTCTGACGAATTCTCCTCAAACAGCACCGCACTCGGCAGCCCCATCTTCAGAATCTACTAGCATCCATCGCTGGGGGTTGCTATGCTCGAATCCGGCCTCGGTCCTTTGTCCTTTCCCGCAATGATGCATCGCGATGAATCATTGCGTGTCTGCTCAAGGCCGCACCATCCCTCCTAACAAATTCCCAGCCCCCTTCACTACTAGGAAAAACCAACATGAACGACTCATCGAAAGCGAACGTAAGCGACCTGACTCGCCGTTCGTTCCTCGCTGCTGCCAGCACCGTCGCTGCCGCCGGCGCATCCCAACTTTCTGCTAAGAGCTACGCTCGCGTCCTCGGCGCTAACGATCGCCTGGGCGTTGGATTGATCGGTGGAGGTGTGATCGGCAAAGCCCACATGGGTGTCATCAACAACCTCAAAGAAAAGAACAATCTGCATCCGGTCTGTGTCGCCGATTGCTGGAAGACCCGCGCGGACGAAGGCAAAGCGACCATCAACGCCGATCATGCGGAAACCGATTACCGCAAATTGCTCGAGCACAAAGATATCGATTATGTGATCGTCGCTACTCCAGAACACTGGCACTGGACCATGACCATCGATGCTATGGATGCCGGCAAAGCAGTCTATTGCGAAAAACCACTTACCCACACCATTCCAGAAGCCCAAGCGGTCGTCAAGAAACAAAAGGAAACTGGGCGCCCCGTCCAAGTCGGCGTCCAGGCCATGTCGGACGACAGCTACATCTCGGCACGTAACGCGATCCGCGATGGGATCATCGGCAAAGTCCTCCAAGCGCAAATCGAATACGTTCGCCGCTACAGCGAAGGCGCTGGCCCATGGCGTGAACCGCAGCTCGTGGAAGCTCATAAGAACAAACCCGCAGACCTCGACTGGAACGCTTGGCTCGGCAGTGCAAAGAAAATCGACTGGAACCCAAACCACTACTTTGAATGGCGCTGCTACTCGGCCTACTCAGGCGGTATCTGTACCGATTTGTTCATCCACCGCATTACGCGGATCATGCGAGCATGCGATCTCCTCTTCCCACGCCGGGTTGTCGGTATGGGTGGGATTTGGCAATGGCCAGATGGACGTGACCTTCCCGACAACGTGGAAATGATCTGCGAATACCCACGCGGTATGACTGTCTACGTTCTCGGGACCATGGGGAACCGCGTTCGTGTGGACCACCTTATCCGCGGTTACGGCGGAACTCTCTTCTTCAACAACGACGGCTGGGTCGCCAAAGATCCGGATGGCAAGGTCCTCGGCCAGCACAAGAAGACCGGTGGCGAAGATCAAAATCTTCACCATACGAACTTGCACAACCATCTCCGAAATGGCGAACCGCTCAACTGTCCGATCGAGTTGGGGCTCGCTGGCGTGGTCGCTGTGAATATGGCCAACGAAAGCTGGCGCACCAATCGCATGATGGGTTGGGATCGAGCCAACGAAAAGATGGTTCCCGCGGACATCCTGAACGAAGGCCACGAACCCGAAAAGGTTTAATAACGTCCTTCGGTGTAAATCGAGTAGAAACAGAACCGGGATACAAAGTTATCCCGGTTTTTTTATCGCCCCAACGTCTATTTATCCAATTGGAAACGAATAGGTTTTCAGCGTGAACAGTCAAAGCACTAATTCATCCGGTAGACCGAGTGAGCCGGTAGCGACTCGCGAACTGTTCATCGTCGAAGGGGAATCAGCAGGTCTCGCCGTCGAAAGGGTATGCAATCGAAGCCTCCAATCTGTGGTCGCGATGCAAGGGAAACCGCTCAACGCTTGGAAAGCATCACAAAGCAAAGTCGAATCCTATCCACTGTTCCGAGACTTGATCGATCGACTCGGCGGTGGCATCGGAGAATCATTCCGACTCGAGAATGTTCCTTGGCAACGCGTGATTATGCTTTTCGATCCCGATGCGGATGGAATCCATTGCTGCGCGTTGATGCTATGGTTTTTCCATCGATGGATGCCGAGTTTGCTGTCGCAAAACTTCATCTCTACGGCAGCGGTTCCAATGTGCCAGTTGCATTCGGAGTCGCTGGGGATAACACGGTACCCAACCACGGACCAAGAAACGCAAAGGATAACGCTTGATTGGCGTTCTCAGGGTGCCAACGACATCGAACGCCGGCCATTCCGAGGGCTAGCCAGCCTGGGTTCCGAACTCTTGTTCGAACGCTGCGTCGACCCAAAAACCCGATTGCTCAGACACCTTGGAACCGCCGACGCGATCGCTAGCCTCCATGTATTTCAGCCTAAATCGCTACGGTCCGACGAGTAGACCCTCAGAGCCGCTTCACGCTATTTCGCCGGCGTTTTCAACAAATCCCTTAGGATCAGCAGCGTTGCATCGATTTCAGCATCGGTACCGACACTGATTCGGAGCCCATCGCCCCACGGTTGGTAGTTCATGTACCGGACCAGGATTCCTCGCGATTTCAATTGCTCGTAGAGCGGAGCAACAGGGCGGTCGTTGTGCGTGCACCAGACAAAGTTAGCATGCGATTCCCCAACATCAAATCCCATCGCTCGCAGCTCGAGGGTCATCCGCGCCCGGGTCGCACAAATCTTTGCAACATTTTCGCGCAACCAAACTTGATCGGTGATAGCCGCTGTGGCACCGGCGATCGATATCGCATCGGTATTGTAGGAGTCCTTGACCTTTCGAAGGACGTCGATGATCGATTCATGCGCGACTAAGTACCCGAAGCGCAAACCAGCAAGTGCGTAGGATTTGCTCAGTGTTCGCGTCACCATGATGCGAGGATCGCGAGCGATCAACTCGATGCAGTTGCTCGGCGCAAAATCAACATAAGCTTCGTCGACGACCACCGGACAATCCACCGATCTAGCCAACTCCAAGATCGCATCGTGCGAGATCAAGGTACCACTCGGGCTATTCGGATTGGGCAAAAATACGAGCTTGAGTTTGTCGTTGCCGACGTAGAACTCAGGAGCCAACCCGAACGAAGTGTTGAAAGGAATTTCTTCAAACGCGGCCCCCTGCAATTGGGCCAAGGTTCTGTAGAGGATATAGCTGGGGAATGGAAGTCGCAGTACTTCACCCGCTCCGACAAACGCTCGGGTCAGAATGGTAAGGATATCGTCGCTGCCGTTGCCACACAGGATCTGATCCGGCGACACATTGAGCACCTTGGAAGCAGCCAGTCGAAAACTCGTACCGAGCGGGTCTGGGTACCTCTCGAGCCGCTCGGTCGCTTGCACAATCGCGTCCTTGACTTTTGCGCTCGGCGGATACGGACTCTCATTCGTGTTGAGCTTGATAACTTTGGCAGCACCCGGTTGCTCCCCCGGTTTGTAGGGGGGCATCGATACAATTTCGGTTCGGAAGTATTTTTGGAGATTCGTCATGGTGTGATGACTGATGTTTTCGGCGGCCAGATCACATACTGGCGATCATTTTAAGGCAGATTTCTTGTATGACACGGGGATCCGCGTTCCGGTTCTTCTTTTTGGCCTGGCCGACCAAAGCCGCGACCGCTTTCGTGTTCCCAGCTTTGACTTTGTCGATTACGTCCTGATTTTCAGCCAGCAATTCCTTGCACAATGCCTCCATCTCCGAAACGTCGACACGGACAATTCCTAGGGAGTCGATGGCAGCGGCAACTCCGATCGACGGGGCGTCGAGGATTTTTGCCAACGCCTGTTTGGCTTGGCTTGTGTCAACCTTTCCTTGCTCGATCGCCACGAGCAACTCTGCGAGTTTTTGAGCAGGGATCGGGTAGTGATCGATGGGAACGCGATGGTCGTTGAGGTGCCTCAGAACGTCTTGGAGCATCCACGCCGACGCCCGTTTCGGTGTCGCTCCGGCCCGGACCATTTCGAGGAAATACTCGACCACATCGCGACCTTGCTGGATCAAAATCTCCGCATCGGTCTCCTTCAATTCATGGGTGAGCAGCAGAACATTGCGATAACGGTCCGGCGTGTATTGCGACTCTTGCTTGGCTGCCTCCCGCTGCTGCGCGGTCAACTGGACCGGAACGAGGTCCGGGCAGGGGAAGTAACGGTAGTCGGCGGCATCTTCTTTTTCTCGCTGCAAATCGGTTTGACCTAAAACATCGTCCCACCCGCGAGTCTGCTTGGGAGATTGTCCCATGGCCAACCCAGTGCGTAGAAATTCTCGATATTGACGCTCTACTTCATACTCGATCGCCCGCTCGACAGACCGGAAGCTGTTGAGATTTTTGATTTCAACAATCGGTGTCGGTATGGTATTGCCATCCTTTTCGATATGAAGATTCACATTGGCATCGGCCCGCAGCGAACCTTCTTGCATGTTGCCATCGGAGATCCCGAGATAGACCATGATCAATCGCAGTTCTGAGAGGTAATCTTTTGCCTCCTCAGCGCTCGAAAGATCGGGTTCGGAGACGATTTCGAGCAGCGGGGTACCCGCTCGATTAAGATCGATCCGCGTATCCGCACGACCAGCGCGTTCGTCGTGCATGCTTTTCCCAGCATCCTCTTCCAAATGCGCTCGCACCAATCGGATGCGCTTCACCATGTTCTCGCTCAACGTCGCAGCCTCGGCAGCGTTGACGCTCGGAACACGAATGGGGATATCCAAATACCCCCCAACGCAGATCGGTAGATCGAACTGGCTGGTCTGATAGCCCTTGGGTAGATCCGGATAAAAGTAGTTTTTTCGGTCCCACTTGGTGAACGACGCGAGCTCGCAATGAAGGGCCTCGCCGGCACGAGCCGCCAATTCTATGGCATGAAGATTCAGAACAGGTAGGGCACCAGGAAGCCCCAAACATACAGGACAGACCTGCGTGTTCGGGCTCTGACCAAATCGGGTACTGCACCGGCAGAACAATTTGGTCTCCGTCTTGAGTTGCACGTGGACTTCGAGTCCGATCACGATGCGATATGCGAGCGGTGAGTTTGTCGAGGCTGAGTCACTCATGTCTAGGAGGCTGCAAATGCTGGAGGGATCGAAGGGATATAGCCGGTTTGCTGTTGGTACCAATGCCCAGCCGCAAGTAGCGTCGACTCCCGAAGCGGAGGTGCTTGCAACTGCATCCCGAGTGGTAATCCTGTTCGTGTCTGCCCGATAGGCATTGAGAGGGCTGGGATTCCAGCTAGGTTGGCACCGACGGTGAACAAATCCTCAAGATACAGCTGCACAGGGTCGTTGATCTTTTCCCCCAAATTGAACGCAGGCCGCGGCGTCGTAGGGCCAAACAGAACATCGACTTTCTCAAAGGCCTCATCATAGTCTTTGCGGATCAGACGCCGCACTTTCAATGCCTTGAGGTAGTACGCATCGTAGTAGCCTGCACTCAGTGCATAGGTACCCAGCAATATTCGCCGACGTACTTCCGCACCGAACCCTTGAGATCGTGTATTCTCGTACATGCTTTCCAGCGGAGAAGCACTTGTCGCGTTGGATGCTGGTTCCGCACGGAACCCATAATGGGCACCATCGTAACGGGACAGATTGCTGCTGGCCTCGCACGGCGCGATGATGTAGTACGTCGGTATGCAATACTTCGTGTGCGGTAATGAGACGTCGATAATCGTAGCCCCGAGACGCTTATACGTTTCAATCGACGCATGGAGAGCATCGCGCAGCTCGCTGTCGAGACCTTCATCTTCGAGATACTCGCGAACAACCCCAATCCGCAAGTTCTTTGGAGCCTGCTGGATCTCTTCGGAATAGTTAGGGACAGGATCAGGCAAGCTTGTCGAATCGCGAGGATCGTGTCCAGCAATCGATGCGAGCACCAGCGCGAGATCCTCAACCGTGTGCGCAAAGGCCCCCGCCACATCGAGACTGCTGCCATAGGCGATCAATCCATAGCGGCTGACGCGGCCGTATGTCGGCTTGATACCGCAGACACCGCAAAAGGCCGCTGGCTGCCGGATCGAGCCACCCGTATCGGTCCCGATCGAGGCTGGGGAAAGTCCCGCAGCGACGGCGGCTGCTGAGCCTCCGCTGCTACCGCCACACGTGCGTGCCACATCCCATGGGTTGCGGCTTGGACCAAAAATGCTGTTCTCGGTGGAGCCGCCCATCGCGAACTCGTCTAAGTTCGTTTTACCCATCAACACTGCCCCGGACTCGTGCAACCGAGAAACGAGGTGGGCGTCAAACGGGGATCGGTACTTTGCGAGCATTCTCGAACCACATGTGGTGGTTCCTTGACGTGTGCAAAGGATATCCTTGACCGAAATAGGTAACCCGGCCAATTCAGGCAGCGATTCGCCGTGGGCGATCCGCCGATCAATAGCCTTCGCCGATTCGATGGCAATTTCGGGGTCGATGGCCACAATGGCGTTGATTACGGCATTGTGTTTGTCGATCCTCGCCAGGAAAAACTCGGCGATTTCGCGGCAACTGACGGAGCGATTGGCGATGGATTCGCGCAGCGTTCGTAGAGAGAGTCTTGAGTCAAACATGCTCAAAGAATAGGGGAAGGTTGCACCCATGGAAAGCCCCATATGCATGCCGAATCCCGCAAACTGCAAAGCATGAAAAATCGGATTCCTGCATGCGATTCCAACACGAGGCTATTCCGAGGTTAACCAGTCCAATTCGGCCTGTACGTTTAAGCGGCAAAAGGTAGCACTCATCGCATTTGTCGCGAGAGAATGCTTGACTCGCCAGCTACTGCTTTTTCTACCTCGATCTGAGTATCCCCACATGGAGGCAAACGAGCTTCTCGTATTTGCTCGAGTCGCCGGTCTCGAGCAACTCTCACTTTCGATTGACGCAACTCCCAATGATGAATTGCGGGCGTTGCTAGACCTGATTGCCGATTCCAACTGGAATTCGGCGCATCGCACTGCTCACCAAATTAAGAACAAAGGCATAGACGCCATACCGGGCTTGCTCGAGGCCTTCAAGAGCGAAGGCTTCCCCGCTCCCTATCGCTTACAGCGTTTCTTCATGCAGCTCCGACCGGCATGATGGCATGTGAATCAGTGAGTTGCCCCCTTTTGTGGTCCAAATTGCAGGGAGCATTTATCAAGGCTTCTAATCTTGCAGGTTCAATCGTCGCGCTGTGACGCTTAGCCACACAAGACATTTCGAGGAAATTGGCAGGGGCCTATTACCCTAAGTACGGTGAGGAGGTGTCTAGCTGCAGGCAATCTCCAATCGATGAGACACCCAGGTGGTTCGATCCGATGCCCAGGAAAAAAACGTGGCACGACACTCTATCTTTATTGATACTCTGACTTTATTGATACTCTGACTTTATTGATACTCTGACTTTATTGATACTCTGACTTTATTGATACTCTGACTTTATTGATACTCTGACTTTATTGACACTCTGACCTCGTTAAATGGTGCGGCAAACACTGCGTCGTCAAGCATGCTTATGGATTCAAGTCGTGGCAGATACGTTCGTACTGCAATCTTAATACTTCCGAAACGAACGGCCGACGAAGCGAGTATCGCCCGATCAATCTCACGCGAAGTCGCAAAGCCGTGACGGCGTAGTGGATCTTGCTAAAATTCCCGCACCGCTCACACTGCCTATCGACAAGGCACTTTAGGCCGCAGTGCAACAGGCTAACCGAAGAGTTCTTGAGTGCAATTGTGGACAATGTCCCGTTGCGAAGCAGCGATGAAATCCTTGACCTCAACGTGAGGAAATCGTATCTTCACAATGAACGATCTACCATCCGCCCGCTCATCCAAAAAGCAGGCTGCTATTGGTTGGCATTATAATTCGAACCGTGTGCTAGGATTACTTCGCAGACTGGCTGACTGTCCATGTTTAATTCTCTGAAATTGCTTGTCGTGGCGTTTGTTTATTTCCTTGTGCTACCATCGAGTTTTGTGTCCGGATTTCAGTGGCCCAGCGAGGTCCTGGAGGGATGGAAGCTCCACAAACAGTACCTTGAGAACGGCTCATTCCTTCTTAAGCAACATAGTGACGCTGGTCCTGAGAGCAAAAAGACTCTCTATTGCCGAAACGGCGAATATGTTCTCGAGGATATTGATGATGATGGGGTTCGAGTTTCCGTATTTCGCTCAGGGTCCTATTTTGTAGTGGCGAAACAGCATTCTTCATCGCGTTGGGAGTTGCGACAATTGAGTCCGACTCCAGAGAATCGAATAGCGCTCTCCCCGTACGCTTTTTTCCCTTATGCTTTTTTCGGGACCGAATTTCCTGACGACAAGCATCGAGAATACTCCGCGACATCCCCTTTCAATCCGAATGAGAAGTTCACTGTCGAATGGCGAAATAAGGCCAATCCAAAAATCCACGGTAGCTTAGTTTTTGATCCGAAGAAGTCATGGGGCTGCGTTGAGATGCAGTACATCAATGAAAACGCTATCGAAGCGAAACATTTTGCAACGTACGACGGTATGCATCTGTCATCTGTTAGGATTGTAGATCCCAAAAGCCCCGAGACGTTTTCACTAGTCATGATCAGCCCCAGTCCAGCTCGTGCCGAACTGTTTACTCTTGAGCACTACGGGCATTCCGAAGATTTGTTGCGAAACAAGGCGGAGTAACCAAGCAGCGATCACATCATGCTGCTTGGAAAAACTGGTGTTATAAGCAGTTGGGTGAATCGCCCCTCGCGAGGCTACAACTCCCGTATTCCATGGCCCCCGAAAAAGTGGGTTTTCCAGTAGCTCGTTCGCATGAATACCACCGCGGAATCGTTAAAACAATTCGCGGATCTCTCGGAAGCCAAAGTCCACCAATGGAAACGGTCGGCCCGCGGGCCCTGGGAGATGGGACTCGATGTTCAATCCCATCGCATGAAAGATGGTGGCGATGATCTCGGGCGGTTCCGTCGGTCGATCCGCAGGTACAGCGCCGATCGGATCGCTCGCTCCGACCACACGCCCGCCTTGGACTCCTCCTCCTGCGAAGTAAACAGTGAAGCAACCGGGCCAATGATCCCGCCCACCCGCGGGATTCACTTTCGGAGTCCGACCAAACTCGGCCACATTGCAAACCAACGTATCATCGAGCATCCCACGCTGGACCAAATCCTCGATCAACGCTGAATAGCCTTGGTCATACATCGGTGCGACAATATTCTTCATTCCATCGATCGAAGTGAACGGCTTGCTGCCATGGATGTCCCATGTGATCTCATCGAACACGGTCAAAAAGGTATTGATGGTGACGAATCGGACACCCGCCTCGACCAAACGACGTGCCAACAAACAGCACTGACCGAACCGGTTCATTCCGTAACGTTCTCGTACGGCGGTCGGTTCTGCACTCAGATTAAATGCTTCGCGAGCTTGCGTACTCGTCATCAATCGATACGCAGCTTGAAAATTATCGTCCATCATTTTTGCCGACTCGCTCGCTTCAAAGCTATGCACCGTCGAATCGACGATGTCGCGCATGCGGCGACGCCGCTCGAGTCGGGCTGTTCCAATGCTCTCAGGTGGAAGCAAATCAGGAACTTTAAAGTCCGCTTTTGATGGATCGGCCATCAACGAAAATGGATCGTGGGCCTTGCCCAAAAACCCGCCTGCTTGTCCGTTGGGCAAATTACCACCCCCGCGCCCCATCGTCTCAGGAAGCACGACGTGGGGTGGCAAATCCGACCGCCGGCCCAACAGATAACCGAGAACACTACCGACGTGCGGCGTATTCACACCACCTTGGAACTGCCGACCCGTTTGCATGATCTGCCAACCAGCGTCGTGCACGGCAGCACCGCGGTGGAAACACGAGCGGACCAGTGAGAAACGGTCCGCGATCTCGGCATGACGGGGAAAAATCTCTGAGATTTGGATTCCGGAAGCCTTCGTTGGAATCGGCTTGAAGGGGCCGCGAACTTCCAACGGCGCATCGGGCTTCATGTCGAAGGTATCGAGTTGGCTCGGGGCACCCAAATTGAAAATCATGATGGCCGATCGATTCCTCTTTGTCGGATCGATCTTGCCCGCTTCGCTCGCGGCCAAATACTGCGGTAACCCCAACCCGATCGCCCCCAAGGCTCCGACTTGCAAAAAGTCTCGCCGTGTGGCTCCATTGCACATCTGGGCCGAACCATCACCGATGAATGTCAACATGCTATAGATGCCCTGCGCTGCGTCGTCGATTTTAGAAGAAGGAATCGAAGTCTTGGGAAGATCCCACGACCGAATGCTCAACAATCGTCCTTGGATGCCTTCGAGATTATAACCCGCCCCAATGCTAGCAGGTACAGTCGTTCTACTGGAACCCGTTATTCTGACGACGAATGATCTCGTAAAGATCGAGATCGTCGCGCCCCGCAATCCTAGCGAATAGAGCCTTGATCTGCTCCAAACCTCTCGGGATGCCGACCCCGGCCCCCTCCGCCAAATTCCCACCATGTATCCGGTAATAGCCCGGTTCCGCCGTGATGAATTCCGGGATGCCGACGCCGTCAGGACCTTCGGCTACCGCCAGTCGCATCGGTCCCGTCGGATGCACATTCAATTCCGGTGCGATGGTGCGGTAGCGATATCCAGTTCGCCGCATCACAAAGTCGACATTCATCTCCACGCTAGAATCGTCCTCCTTGAGCATCTTGATACGAAATCCACCTTCATCCCGTTTGGTGATCGCATCCACGCCGAGCGACTCGAGTAGGATCACATTACGAGGTGTATTCTCCCGCAGGGGTGCAATCGTGCGAGCGAACAACTCCGATTCATGATCGCCGCGAGGGCGGATAACCCACGTGAGACGTGTTGGGCTTTCCGTAGAATCATTCCAAGGAAACTCGCGCACGAAATCGGCTGCCGCAACGCACGCGTCGGAGCTTTGGCCGACCAATGCTAAATGCTTTCCTTCCATTTTCTTCCGTTCAAACTTGCGATCCCCAGGGGCATGGACCAGTAAATCGGTTTCACATTCAGGCTCTCCAATAGCCAGTCCTCCTCCCGGTCCCATTCCCGAGGATTCAATCGCATCGCCACGGCAATCGATAATGCAATCTGCGCGTGCGATCCACGTTCCACGATGTCGACCTTGGACGACAATTCGAAACTCATCATTGCATCGCTCTTGCCAAAGTACCGGATCGTTACGCGATGTACGAACGCGGGCGATGTCTACCACGGGGCTTAGGAAGTGGATATCGTCGAAGAGAAGATCACTTTTGGCGAGCGGCAACAAATACTCTTCCGCGTATTCTCGTCCCGTCATGATCCGGTCGGGGGGCGGTAAGGTGTATTCAGGATCCTGAGCGCGAATCGCTGCGCAACCGAGTGGAGTGGTGATCTCCCCGGCAGCGATGCCGAGAGGGCGATCATGCCAATCGAGCATGCGGTGGCCAACCCGTTTGGCTTCAAAGATAGAAACGAAGTACCCCAAGAATCTTGCGTAGATCGCGGCCTCGATGCCGATGGGCCCACCACCGATCACCGCCACCGACGCGGGGCTCTCCATCTCAGGATCCCAGGGAAGTTCTGTTTTCATGGTTCACGAATATTGCTGCGCGCTTCATCGAGTGTTTCCCAAACGACTTATTCTGCTCGAAACGGCTCGTTCTCGAATGGCATTGTTCTCAAATTGCATTGTTCTCGAAAAACCCGCGATTGTGATCGCATTTAGCCACGTTATCCGATGGATTAGGTGCCTCTCGGATTCAGCCCGCATGTCTTTGGTACGGCAATCATTCTAGCAATCGATGTTCCATCAACCAGCTTAAAACCGCCCTATCCGATATCCGACCGCGAATGGATCGGCGTCCCCGTGGTGGACTTGGCCGAGATAGATACCGCCGAGAATAATGCCGCCGAGATAGATCAAGTCCACGAAATCCGATAGCGAAGCGCCTCGAGCAAACCAACGGCAACCATCACGGAATGGACGCCAAAAAAGTTACTAATGTCAAGTGCCACCGACCGGCCACTACGGTGCATGGTTTTATTCCGGTTGCTTTTTCGTGCTCGTGTTCGGTTGTTGTTCCGTGTGAGTGCACCATTCCGCGCAGATCGATGCACGAATTCAGTTGGATTTTCCAATCGGCCCAACAGAGTAAGGAGAGCCGGGGACTGGGGAACGATCCGTTTGGTACCGGGCAATGGACGATGCAACCATGCCGGGTGGGAGAGCCGATCGGTTACGAGCACGATTACGAACACAGCTGCGCTCAACACCAGCACGA
This sequence comes from Pirellula sp., assembly GCA_046318275.1. Classification (GTDB taxonomy): domain Bacteria; phylum Planctomycetota; class Planctomycetia; order Pirellulales; family Pirellulaceae; genus JBKCUI01. The sequence continues at coordinate 60,032 of JBKCUW010000134.1, forward strand.
CGGGGAGCCGATAGCCTGCGAGCCAGAACTATAGGTAACCGTAGTGCGACGCATACGCATGCCAGGCTCGCAGCACGGCTTCTTCATCCTCGCGACTCAACTCAAGACGGTTGGTCTGGTAGTCCCGCTCCTTTTGGGTCTTCTCAACCAGTTTTTGCTTGACCGGCTCAAACGACCCCAAGTCGAGTTGCGAGTAAATATCGCCGACGACTTTGATGGGATCGGCAGTCAATTCTTCATAGCGAATGTCGATGATTTGATTTTTGTCCATTCCCTTTCGGTCGATCTCGAACGAATCGTACATGGTCGTGAGGGACTTGAGAACAAAGGTGCGAAGCTGCGATTGGTCGGTCGGTGTCTGAAGTGCCTGAACAGAGTCGAGGGAGTTCCAAAGCTTCATCGTCGATGGAAATAACTTGCGAGGGTCCCGCACGATATGTACATACTTCGCATCCGGATACATCGATCGCAAGATCTTTAGCCTGCCGGTGTGTGGCGGACTCTTCAGGAGTAGCCGTTTGTGGGTCTTGTAAGTGATCGCGCGAAGGAACCAGTCGAATCGCTTCTTCCAAACTTCGAGATGCTTCGGGTCGAAACTTTGCGACCCCAACGTATCCTCGTACGGTACGGGATGGTTCGGGAACAAAATCCTAAGGTACGGCGTTGGTGCCCCGAGATTCATCAAGGCAAACTCGTCTTCTTGAGGCAACGACCAACCAGCCTTCATGTTGTCCATCGGTCGCCGGTCCGGGAGCAAAAATCCTCCAAACCGAGTGACGAGGTCTTCGGTCAACAGAAAGTGCCACGGTGCAAAGCACTGGAAGGTCGTCGGCGACGATAATCGTTCGTCCAGTGAGAGGTATTCGTGCAGCATGGTCGTCCCACTACGCCAATGCCCCAAAACAAAGATCGGCGGTGCTGTCAATTCCGTCCGTCGGATCGCGCTCCCAAAAAGCACTTCTTGCCCGATTGCCAGCATTCCTGTGAATGGAGTGAATAGGGAGACGCCAAGAAAATGATGCAACCGCGACAGCGAGATCCGGCAGCGATTCGTGGCTAAGAGAGGGAACCAGACGTGCGGAGGCATGCCGTGCCAAAACCGGGGCATCAGTGCGGAGTAGGTATTACTTTTGGTTGTGGATTCCTTGACCATCCGAAACCGTATGAGCAATCGTGGGAGTTTTATCGTGTTAGTTTGATCGCAGGAGCAAAATCGATGTCGATTGTGGGATTTGAGGCCACGAACTGGGCATTGGCCGTCCCACGGATGCAAAGTTACCAATTTGCCCCGAAAACCGATATAGACACTGCGGCAGAAAGATAGGTAGTTTTCACGAGCAAAACTGGCCTCGAAGCCAAGCAGGCCGTTTTAGAACGAAGAATTTCCGCTGGATCAACCATGTCTCCGTGGACCAAACTTTTTTACCAGTACCGCGACGCGATCGTCCCAGTGTCGATTATCGCGTGTATTGTCGTAATCATGGTGCCACTCCCCCCGTGGCTGCTCGATTTGCTCTTATCGGCCAACATCGCCATCGCGGTCGTGATCCTCTTGACCACGATCTATGTCGGTTCGCCTCTAGAGTTCAATATCTTTCCAGCCATGTTGGTAGCGACAACATTGTCTCGATTGGTGTTAAACCTAGCGACGACACGATTGATCCTGACTCGAGACGGCAGCGCGGGCCCGAGCGCCGCTGGTCACGTGATCGAGGCCTTCGGGGCCTTCGTGACCGGAGATCGGCTCGAGGTGGGTATCATCCTGTTTATCATCATCTTCTTGATCAACTTCATCGTTATCACGAAAGGTGCGACGCGTATTGGCGAAGTGGCCGCGCGATTTGCATTGGATGGGATGCCCGGTCGACAAATGGCCATCGATGCCGATTTGAGCGCAGGAGCGATCGACGAAAAGGAAGCCCAGCGCCGGCGCGAGGAAGTTACGCGACAAGCCGACTTCTATGGGGCGATGGACGGTGCTAGTAAATTCGTGCGCGGAGATGCGATCGCGGGGATTGCGATCACAGTGCTCAACTTGGTCGGTGGTCTGTACATGGGTTACATGTACTTTGGGATGACCATGGCGCAGTCCGCACAGGTATATTCCAAGCTCACCATCGGAGACGGACTGGTGAGCCAAGTGCCCGCGTTCCTGATCTCGTTGGCAGCGGCATTGCTCACCACGCGCAGCACGCAGAAGTCGGATTTTTCAGGCGAGTTCATCCGACAGATCTTTGCCAAGCCCCCTGCGTTGATCGTATCGGGGATTTTTCTTTGCTTGATGGTTTTCACCAAACTCCCCGCGCTGCCGATGCTCACGATGGGTGGCGGGTGCATCGGGCTGGCATTGCTCCTTCAAAAGCAAACGCGGGACGAAGAGAAGCTCGTCTCTAAACGCAAATTAGAAGCGGAACAGCAACAAAAAGCGCCCGCTGAGAAAAAGGTCGAGGATTATCTCGAAGTTGATCCACTGCGATTGGAACTCGGCGCTCGATTGATCGTGCTCGCCGACCCGAATCGTGGCGGCGATTTGATGAAGCGGATATCGACAGTGCGAGCAACTTTGGCGAGCGAGATGGGTGTACTGCTCCCCATGGTGCGTATCAAAGACCGGATGAGTTTGCCCGAATACAACTACGAACTCTCCATGGCAGGAAACCGAATCGCCACTGGAACGCTCCGACCTGATCGGTTGTTAGCGATCGACAAAGGACTGACACTCGGCACGATCGAAGGTGAAGAGACCACCGATCCTGCATTTGGTCGAAAAGCGTATTGGATTGAACCTCGAAATCGCCAACAAGCTGAAATGTATGGCTTCCATGTGGTCGAGTGCGGTTCGGTTCTCGCAACCCATGTCCAGGAAACCGCGCGACGCCACGCGGATGAGTTGCTCACGCGCGAAGTGACGAAGCAGTTGGTCGACCAACTGAAGAAGACATCGTCGACCGTGGTCGATGAACTAATCCCGAGCGTGATGAAATTATCAGACGTACAACAAGTTCTGCAGACGTTGCTGAGAGAGGATATCCCAATCCGTCAATTGGGAATGATCCTGGAAACGCTAGGAGACTACGCGCACCGAATCAAAGATCCGCTATGGCTCACCGAGTATGTGCGGCATCGCATGGCACGCACCATATCCCATCGCTATCGGGACGAAACAGGAACCCTTCGCGTGATCACCCTCGATCCTGCGATGGAGGATCGGATCGCCGCGGGTACTGAACAATCCGATCGAGGCGTATTCATTCGAATGTCTCCGGAAGCGATCAGCAAAACATGCTCTCGCATCGCCGACCAGTTGAAAAAACTGGATGCTCTCGGTCGACCGAGATGCGTTCTCGTCAGTCCCAAGATCCGTGTTGCATTGCGTCAAATCACCCAAGAATCCATCTCCGACCTGAGAGTCCTGTCCTACAATGAAATCGCTCGCGATACGACGATCGAATCCGTAGGCATGGTCAGTGACCAAGCATCGCCATGACACAGCCCATCCAAATAAGAACGTTTCGAGCCAAATCGCTCTCCGAGGCGCTCGCCCGGATCCGTCGTGAACTGGGTCCCGATGCGGTCATCCTTGAAACAAAGCCAGCTGCTAGATCGCTGCTGGGACTCGGCAACAACCGGATCTCGGTCACCGCCACTTCCAACTCTCCGTCTGCCAATCCTCGAGTGGTTGCTCAACAAGCAGAAGAGACGCTGCAGTCCCCAACCCATCCGTCGCCAGATTCGGATCCATCAAGGCTCACCTCTCATCATGATCTCTCAGCGCAGAGCGCCAGCGACATAACTGCGTCGAGCGGGTCGGACCAAGCCAATCCCGAAGATCTTTTCGAAGCCCCACAGTTGCCTTTGCGATTTGTACGCTCGTCAGGGCGCAAACGAACTCGGGATGATTCACATCCCTTCACAGGGCCTTACTTGGAGTTCGCTGCAGAGTTGGCACAAACGGACCTTGATCGAGATCTTATCCACGCATGGATGCTGGAGGCCAACGAAATTCTCGGGGATGAAGTGACCGACTCCTGGGTGATCCGTGCGCTCATCGCGCAATGGATCCGTGGATCGCTCACCGTATCGGCTCCTGTTCGTGAGTGGACGCGGGGCCGGGAACGAATCGCCTGCATCGGTCCCTCGGGGCATGGCAAAACCAATTGCGTTGCCAAGCTCGCTGGGTTGGTTTCGCAGTCTCTCGGTTGGGTACCGGGCATTCTCTCCTGCAATGCGTCGGGAAATACATCCAGCAGCCGACTCGCCGAATACTGTTCCATGATGAATTGGCCCTTCGGCCAAATTGAGTCACCAGACGCAATCCCATCGACCCTCCAGCAGATGGATTCCTGCGACATCCTGCTAATCGATGCTCATTGCGGTACGATCGGGGACGCGGAAACGCAACAGAAAACCTCCGAATTGCTGACCAACTTAGCGACGACGCAAACCCACTTGGTCATGAGCGCGACGTCGTCGACGATTTCTTTTCGGCGAGCTTTGGAATGGTACGAATCGTACGCTCCCACCGATCTATTGATGACCAAACTCGACGAGGCATGCGGGTTGAGCGCTATTTATTTGAGCCTCACTCAAGCCAATTTGCCGCTTGGCTTTATTTCTACAGGGCATAGAATCCCAAGTGACTTTTTACAGCTGGATAGTAGCAAGCTGGTCCAGTGCATCCTTGGCATCTAAGCCATCCGGCATCTAAGTTTTCCCTATGCTCGTCTTTGATAATCGTTTCGTGCGCGAACTTCCTGCCGAGGAATCTCGCAAGGATGCGTCCACTTCTTCAGGCACTGCTCCCGACCACAACTCCCCGGTGGATCCACCTGCATCTGGGTTATCGCCGATCGAGTCTCGGCAGGTTTTCGGCGCGTGCTATTCATGGGCAGCTCCTAAATCTCCTTCACAGCCGAAGTTATTGGCCTATTCCAAGGAAGTTGCCGAGAGGCTCGGGATGGACGACTCCTTCGTTCAATCCGACGCTTTTCGACTCGCATTTTCGGGGCATACACTCCTCTCTGGCATGCAACCGTTCGCCATGTGCTATGGGGGCCACCAGTTCGGCCATTGGGCAGGTCAATTGGGGGACGGCCGTGCGATCAATTTGGGAGAGATTGTCAACGCCCATGGCGAACGCTGGATGCTGCAGCTCAAAGGTGCCGGACCCACTCCCTACTCGCGACGAGCGGATGGGTTTGCAGTCCTCCGATCGAGTTTGCGAGAGTTCCTGTGCAGCGAAGCCATGCATCATCTCGGGGTACCTACAACCAGAGCGCTATCGTTGATCCAGACCGGCGATTGGGTTGTTCGGGATATGTTTTACGATGGCCGGCCCCGGCGAGAACCGGGCGCGATCGTCTGCCGCGTCGCCCCAACCTTTGTCCGATTCGGCAACTTTGAAATCTTTGCCGCACGAAAAGATATTACCAACCTTCGCAAGCTCGTCGATTACGTGATTCGAGTCGATTACCCGCACTTGGCCGATTCAGCAAAAAATGATGTCGCACAAAATGGGAGCGTTCATGTAGGCTCGGCTCCTGAGACGAAAGGTACGACGGAATTGCCGACTGCCGAACTCAACGAGAAGATTTATGCCGCTTGGTTTGAAGAGATCTGCCGGCGGACTGCAACCATGATCGTGCACTGGATGCGAGTCGGCTTTGTCCACGGTGTTATGAACACCGATAACATGTCAATCCTAGGACTGACTATCGATTACGGGCCTTACGGATGGCTTGAGGACTACGATCCCTCATGGACACCTAATACGACCGACTTCGAAGGACGCCGCTATTGTTACGGCCAGCAACCGCAGATCGCATACTGGAATCTAGCTCAACTCGCGAATGCCATCGCCCCCCTATTCACCGAATCGGAACCTTTGCAGGACGGACTGCATGCCTATGTGAACCAATTGCAAAGCGATTGGAATCAATGCCTGGCCAACAAGCTCGGCTTGTCTACGTTTCAACCGGGTGACAGTGGCGGAGCAGGCGATGATGGTTTATCCGAAGGGCTCTTCGATCTCCTCAAAGCTGCAGAGATCGATATGACATGGTTTTACAGACTTCTCGCCGACTATCCATTGGAATCGGTGGGCAGCCAATCCATGGAAGAGCGAGTTGCGAGCGTACGGGAGTACTTCGCGCCCGCCATGTATCGAGATGCGGACCAAGGTTCCGCGTGGAGCGTTCAATGCGCTCGATGGCTGATTCCATACGCCGAGCGCGTCGCCGCTGAAAAACTAGATTCCGCCCAGCGTCGCGAACGGATGAATCGAGTCAACCCAAAGTATGTCTTGCGGAACTACCTTGCGCAAATCGCCATCGATGCTGCCGAAGCCGGTGACAATTCGGAACTGCTGGCGTTGCATGATGCATTGCGACGTCCTTACGACGAACAACCGGGCAACGAACGATTCGCCGAGAAAAGACCCGAATGGGCGAGGCAACGGCCTGGTTGCTCGATGCTCTCGTGCAGTTCGTGATCCACCTGGGGCTAGAGATCATCCCGGGGTAATCGCTCATCGAGCTTGCGTTTCCTCGATCACCCATTGCATGTAACTCGGCTCCACCCATTCAATCATCCGGAGCGTGATCTCAGGGGTTGTGTACGGATGAGATTGGCGGAGCAAATCGATGGCGCGCTGCGACGCCACCGATGTTGTTTTAAGTATCAATTTGACTTCGTCAGCCTGTTCCATCGACCCTTGCCACCAGTAGGTACTCCGAAGGGTATCGGAAACCTGAGCGCATGCGACTGCGCGCGTTTGCACCAATTGACGAGCGATCGTGTCAGCCACCCGTGCATCGGGAAGCGTGGTTGAAATCTCAACGAGACAGCACCTTGGCTCCGAGCCTGCGGACACCGACAAGACGCTCGGTTGATCGGCGATCGTTAAGGGATTCGAGGACTGTGGCTGTGGGTCGCTCAAGCCAATCCTCGCTCGATCAGCAGGCGTTCCTGATTTTCCTCGACGAGGATTTCGCGGTGCAGATCGCGAAACCGCTCCGACATGTCCGCGATCTCATCCCGCTGAGGATCGTAGGTTTGGACATCGTGGATCAATGCATCGAGCAAATCGATCAATCGGCATTGATGGCATTCGATCTGACGAAGATCCGAGTAGAGGCCAGGTCGAAGAGAAGCGACATTTTCTAGATAGCCTTCACCTGCGACACGAGTGAAGTGCTGGTCGAGCGTCCAGCGAAAGCTGACCAAATGCTCCATCAGCTTGCTCCAAGCGGTCCGTTGATGAGGATGGTTCAACCATGTTTGGAAGTCGGATTCAACTTCCAAAAGAGACTCTTCGATCCCAGCTTGGCTGTGATCGAGGCACATTCTGAGACCTTGATTGCGTGCGTCTAACCGATCCATAACCCACACCTCATCTTGGAAAAGAGTACGACTTGGGAACAAACGGAGACCAAACAACCCTTAGTGTGGCAGAGTTTCGGCAACGGCGTCAAGCAATTTGAGCTTATTCGGGTTAGAAGCCATAAAATTCTGTGACACCCAAGGAATCGCGTGGCATCCGAGTCGGTAAATGCGTTCCGAGGATTTGGGGACTGAACCCTGTTTTCCGAACGCACGCTGAACGATGCCCTACGCTCCAGCCACCCTACTCAAAATCGTATACCACAACCAATTGAATTCGCTTGGTTAGACCGTCGAAACGGGTGCCAGTAACTTCGCGTTCATTCGTTTCGCTTGGGGTATTGACCGTAACTTCTGATTGCATCGACGTACCATCGATCATCGATTGGAGGACCGGTTCGCTCCTAGTCGATGTTTGGATAGACCGAATCTTTCCAAGACGTATCCCAGAGGCTTGTGCAATCAACTCCGCTTGTGCTTTCGCTTTTTTCATCGCTTCGGCAAAAGCGGCTTTTTCCTGTTCTGGCAACAATTCTCCCACGTAGTAGAGCCGATTGCTCGGGGATGACTGGACCTGATAGGAAACGAAACTTGAGCTACCTAAAAGTGGTTCCACGAGACTCTGCTCGTCTTCGTTCAATTCCACGCGCAACTTTGTACCAGCAAGATCTTTCTGTTCGTACAGCCTCTTCACTTTTGATGGCAGGAGAACTGCGGCCCCCTCCGAATCCTTTTCGAGTTTCCAGTCGACGACAAGTGTTGCTTCGGCCGCGTAGACGATTGGCAGTTCCGAGTCATCTTCGTCTTCAAAAATTGGGATGGGAAACTGGCCTCTCATCGTTGGGTTCATATTTCGCATTTGAATTACCTGGAATCGCGCCGCCTTTCTTGAAGCGTCGAGATCTTCGACTCCAGGCACCCCTGCAGTCACCAGCGGAGATGAAAATTCAATTGCAGAATCGTCTGCTCCAAACTCTTTTAGTTCCTTCCTTACGGTTTCCTGATGGCTCTTCAAGGTTTTCAGGACGCTCGCTTCATCGCGAGCTTCAACTCGAATCGGCAACCGTAGACGAAGCTTGCTGGCAGTGACTTTCACTTGCTGAGAAACAGCCACCGATATCCCAGAACTATTAGCAGATGCGTCCTGCGCTTTGGCGATTTGAGTTGCAATCAAGCCGATGAGCAGCGAGCAAAATAATCGAGCATGAACGTTGAAAATGGAGCACGACACTTTTTAGATTCCTCGTTCAGGATGCGTTTTTACGCGAGAAAACAGAATTGGTTTCCACGTCGATGAGATGGTCTGGAATGACATAGGATAGGAATTAGAACGTCACTACAGGCATGAATACAATCCATAGAATGAGCTCTGTAGAGCGCCCTTAGGCAACGTTCGATTATAGGAGGTTTTACATCATGCCCGCAAGCGATTAACACCGTCAATCGTTCGTCGAAAGCATGGTTGTAAAAACCAACCATCAAGCATCTCGGAATCGTATTCTCAGTGCCCCTCCATGGGCTCTGTGATTAAAACCCACTGAGCAAAACTAGCTGCGCACCGCAAACGGCGTAGGTTGTAGCCGTCGATTGCGATTGCGTGATCAGTTTAAAACACACCGCTTGGCGTTTTTTAGGGAAGAAATCGTCGGTATCAAGTCGCAATGGTATTAGGCAGGGGACTTGGGTTGTATCTTGTAATGCAATCGCAGGGGCGTGAAACCGAGGAAGCGAACCGTATGGTCTGTTCGCAAATACCCTTGTGGATCCACGTAGAGGTGAAAGGTTTCACGCAAGGTGCGCAAATAGCGAACACGCCAGTAATTTTCATCGATATCGACCATACGATAAAAACCAGGTTGACCGAATCGATCCCCCCCAGAAATCAGCTTTAGCGAACGGTCGGGTTGGGCCTGTGGGCGTAGAAAGACCGTCGAACTGCCCAGCGGCAATGGAAAGCTAACCTTAACACATGGTTGAGTGATATCAGGTAGCCCTCCGACGGAGTAGAGCCCGGTATAGATCACCCGTTGGTCGGAAGCGAGTCGACGCAGCCAACCGGTGTAGCGAAGTTGACCGGCTCGATCCACCATCGGCAGGATGTCGCTCGTCATCCCACTGGAGAGTTCAAGCGATGAAACCGGAAAGTTCAACTGATCCATTGGTCGGCTGACAAAACGAGTCAAGCCCCAGAGAAACACCCTAGTCATGATGGGGGCTTCGCTCCACGCTTCCAGATGGTAACGCGATGTGTGTTCGTAGAAGTCTCGGATCGCAGGCAGAATATCTGCTGGCTCAAATTCGTCGCCACGCAAACGATCGAAGTCGGGAATCAATCCTGCGTCGGCGGAGGGAACGATTCGGAGATTCTCACGCTGCGCAAGTCTCGGGTAAAACTCCGCCCCAATGCGGCCTTTTTCTCCCATCGGACAATCGAGCCATCGCGATCCACTTTTCTCGACACGCTGCCCAAACAGCCGCACCCATTGCCGTATTCCTGCGCTAACGACCGATCCAATAACGTTGCTCAGGGGCATCGATTTACTCATGCTACTTGCGATCAGCCGATCATACTGCCACCGCCGCAGCGATATGGGGATGTGGGTCGTACCCAACCAACTCAATATCTTCGAACCCATACTCAAGGATATCATCCCGATGGGCTTTCAGCTTCAGTGTGGGGAAGTCTCGCGGAGCGCGCGACAACTGCTCGCGAGCTTGATCGAAGTGATTGTTGTATAGATGCGCATCACCCAGAGTGTGCACAAAATCTCCCGGCTTCAGCCCCGTACTCTCGGCCATCAGAATCGTAAGCAGAGCATAGGATGCAATATTGAAGGGTACGCCGAGAAACATATCGGCGCTCCGCTGATAGAGCTGACAACTCAGCCGCCCATTGGCGACGTAGAACTGGAACAGCAAATGGCATGGGGGCAGAGCCATCTTTGGAATATCTGCGACGTTCCAAGCACTGACTATCAAACGCCTCGAATCGGGATCAGTCCGTATCTGTTGTTGGACTTGTCGGATTTGATCGATGCATGAGCCGTCCGCGCATCCCCAAGACCGCCACTGTTTGCCGTACACCGGACCCAATTCGCCAGCGTCATCGGCCCACTCGTCCCAAATCGATACTCGATTCTCTTTGAGATACGCGATATTGGTTTCCCCTTTCAGGAACCAAAAGAGTTCGTGAGCAATACTCCGAAAATGGACTTTTTTGGTGGTCAGCAATGGAAAACCATCGGCGAGCGAAAACCGCATCTGAGCGCCGAACACACTGCGAGTTCCTGTTCCAGTCCGATCCGATTTCTCATCACCCGACTCGAGAATATAACGAAGAAGATCGAGGTACTGCGTTTCCATGACCATACCCAATTCTTGGGAAAAGTTGCCTTTGATTCTTAAGTCTTCATGGCCGAGGTTGATTCGTCCCGCCGAGGCTTACGAAATACGAGGGTCCAGTGACGATCGCTATTCATGGCGATTGCGTGCGATGGAATCCCAAGTGGCGCGACAATGGCTCGCAACTCCTCCAAGGTGTGCGCCGCATGGAAGCTTTGGCGAAAAAGTTGACGCGAGTATTCGGTCTCACCTGCAGCATACAAGTCGACGAACTGTTCTACCTCGGCTTCGGAGTCGGGGCGATACAGATCCCGGACAAAAAGCAATCCACCCGGCCGCAGCACTCGCAGTGCCTCCGCAAAAAAACCATCGCAGCTCGGCAGGTGATGCACCAGTGAATTGCTCATTACACAATCGAAGTACTCCGCGGCAAAGACGAGCTTCTTTGCATCGGCGCGATGAAGTTGGATCCGATCGATGAGGCTTTGGATCTCAATGTTATACCGCGCCAACTCGAGCATCTCGACGGATGCATCGGAAGCCATCACGCGGACAGTTCGATCCCGTTTGCACAATTCGCAAGGTATGAGCGCAGTTCCCGTACCCAAGTCGAGGATATCGTGACCGATGGGAGCATGGGCGAGCAGATCCGTGACGAAGCATTCGTTCACGGCTCGATGGTCCATTTGGTTGTATTCGACTGCCTCCTGGCGATCGTCCATGACTTCCGGTTCGAGTGTTCGCGCGAGCATAGGAGGCTACCGATTCGAGATCGCAACGCAGGACTAGTAACGTAGGGCAAAAAATGGGGAACTAGCAAAAAGAACTAACAACACGAATCGACGGGTGGATCCCCAGGCGAGCGGCGTCGTGGACCCGGTATTTCACGACCTGTGTAGGTGATCCGATTTTTCTCGTCGACAAAAACGACCTTGGGCTCCGGAACCCGCACTTCGTTACCAGTCTCGCTGAGGAATCCGAACGTTGCGACGATGACAACATCGCCGGGACGGACCAGGTGTGCCGCGGCACCATTGATGCAGACATCGCTGGACCCCTCCTCACCGAGAATCGCGTAGGTCTCGAGTCGAGTCCCGCGCGTGACGTCCCAGACATGCACCGATTCAAAGGGCGCAATGCCCGCTGCGAGCATTAGGTCAGGGGGAAGCGTCAGGGAACCCTCGTAATGGAGGTCCGCTTGGGTTACCGTAGCGCGATGAATTTTCGATCTAAGGAATTTGCGTAACATGCCCCAATTGTGATGCCCTGGGGCGAGTTACGCTATGCCTTTTGAGCGATCTTTCTGAGAATCCAACCCTAGAAAAGCGGCGGGAATTGTGCCGTCTCATAGGGAGCCCCAATGAGACCGTCCCAGGATAGAAAATGCCGGAACTCAAAAGCCTCAAAAAGAGTCATTGGGCCCTAGCAAAAAAGGCTCTTGAGCAAAAAGGCTATCGTCCGCGAGCCGCGAGATCCCTTGCGAGTTCAAGGCCTTTTTCCAAAGTCCGATCGGCTGGCTGCTTGGGTGCGGCCCCGGTTTCGCTGGAATCGTATCCGGGTCGCTGTGCAGTGAGAGCGATTCCCGTTGGGTTGCCGACACGATTTGCATCGATCGCATCGGAAGCGAGACCCTCGGGTGCGATCCCGTCAGGAGCCAACGTCGCCACCAGCTTTTGACCTTGCAAGCGAGACGAACCGTTTCCATCAATGGTTCCGTTGCCATCCGCCGTTCTTGCATTTCCGTTTGGAAGGGCCCGGTTCATTGGAGGCCGAAGGCTGGTCAGGCTTTGAGGTGCGCTGGCCGTTTCTTCCGGGATGATGACATGAGGGGTAATACCCTTGGCACTGATCGCCGCGCCGCTGGGAGAATAGAATTTGGAGACGGTCAATCGGAGGCCTCCGATACCGCGATCGTTCGGGAAGACACCTTGAACGCTTCCCTTACCATAGGAGACTTGACCAACAACATATCCACGATCGTGATCTCGAATCGCACCTGCGAAAATTTCGCTGGCACTGGCGCTGTCCCCATCGATCAAAACAACCAACGGGATATCCCAAGTACCTGGAGCACGAGCGGTGTAATTCCGATTCTCTTGTCCATTCCTGCCACGGGTGGATACGATTCCACCACGGGCCAGAAACTCGTCTGCCAACTCCACTGCGGAATCGAGCAAACCACCTGGGTTTCGTCGCAAGTCGACCACAAGGGACTTCATACCCGCGCGGCTTAATTGGAACATGGCCACGCTCACTTCATGAACAGTCGTTTTCTGGAAATTGGTGATACGGACGTAACCGACATTCCCATCTCGCATCTCCGCGATCGAAACACTTGGGATATCCACCCGTTTGCGGGCGATTTCGAGAGCCACGCTTTGGTCCCCCCCGGCGGAGATGACCAACTGGACCTTACTCCCCTCAGGACCTCGCAGCATGTCTGCGGCTTTTTTGCCACCGATCTGCACGACGGGATTGCCATCGACCTCAAGGATGTAATGCCCTGCTTGCAATCCCGCCTCGGCAGCCGGACTACCTTTGAACACATCGACGATACGAAGCTCTTGGCCCTCGGCCCAAAGCTCAACGCCCAGACCAATCAGATTCCCTTCGATCTGGGACATGATTTCACGGTATTCACCTGGGGTCAACAATGCCGAGTAGGGATCGAGCATTCCAACGGACCCTGCGACGAACTCATAAAGAGTCGCGGTCGGATGAAGGCCGATATTTTGTTGGGCTAACGTTGCAACTTGAGCAGATACGGCCTTGAGCTCATCGATCGATCCGATTCGCTTGCCAAACACAGCGCGGTGGATTTGGCGGCGGAAATTCTCAACCGCTTCTGCGTTGGCATTCCGAAGGTGGGTTGCGAGGAAATCGCGCTCAGTCAATGCGACTTCAAGGTACGCTGTCCCATGCAGCGCGAGTTTGTAGAAATCGATCGGTTCTACGTAGTAGGCTTCGAGTTTGGTGAGGACATCGGTGTACATCTCCAACGCATCGGCAGGGGTAGATCGTTCAACGGTTTCGAGGAACGAGCGATCGCTGTAGCGACGATTCACATCAAGATGCACGCGAGAGATCTGAAGACGTTCCGTTAGATCCTTGTTCCTCAGGTCCTGCTTGAGGGCCTTTTCGTAAACTTGAATCGCCTCCTGCCAACGGCGTTCTTGCTCTAACTGACGGCCCGACTCCAAGGCTGCAACAGTGGTTGCAGCTACTTGGGGAGCAGCTACTTGGGGAGCAGCCGCGGGGTTGACTGCTGCCGTTTGGCTTGGAAGTGAGGGCTGCAGTTGCGAAGCGGCCTGCGGCGTTACCGACTGCGGCGTTACCGACTGCGGTGGCAACGACTGCCGTGGCAACGACTGCCGTGGCAATGGCAAACTTTTCGGCGCAGGTGCGACTTGTCCGAATGCGTGAGAGAATCCAACAAGTGCGATACAGCAGGCACTTAGATTCAGAACGATAGCGCGGTATTTATGATGCATGCTGGAACGCAGGGGTGGTTGCATGGAGGCAGACACTCTGAGGGACACGCGAGTATAAAACACCGATTGGTGCGGTCAAAAAACGCTCCCAAGAAAACCAAGGAGAGTTCTTCGCAACCGTTACCATTTAACAGTGGGGATCTCGACGTGACGCAAAGGGGGATGGTAGCGACCTGGATTCAATTCCCCGGACCATGCGTTTCGGCCTGACGGTTGGGTATTTGCGTCACTTGGGGTGACGAACCAACCTCGACAGAGCCGGGCTTCCTACGGCGATTGCCCGCAAGCAATCCACCCAAGGGGGCTTCCGATCGAACAATGCCGCGCCTTTGAAAACCTCGGCGATCGACAAATCCGTCCGGATGCATGGTGTATGCGTCGTGCACAAGAAATGCGGGGTATTCCCAATAGTCCCGCAAAACCGCTTGACCATTGCCCGCACGGCTAACTGTATGCCGCCCCAACGCCCCAGGCAAGTCGCCGAAAAAGGGGGCTCGCTTGAACCGACTCTCGGAAGTCCCATCCGACCAATGCCATTTCATTTGCGACTTCTTCTGTGACTTCTTCTGTGACTTCTTCTGCGGCAATTACTTCGGCAGCAAATCTTCCCCTACAAATCTTCCCCTACAAATCTTCCCCTACAAATCTTCCCCTACAAATCTTCCATGACAAATCGAGGAACGCTTGGTACCATTGTCGTCCTTAAACCGGGTTATGGCCCCCGTCGAACGGAATCGATATTCACCTCTTTCTATTCACCTCTTTGAGATACGAGCGACCCCTGAACCATGTCTGAAGCACCCGTTTCCGATTTCCAAGAACGCAAAGCAGCCATTCGCAAGCAAGCTCACGAGAACCGAAAGAACCAAGAGGACAAAGAAGCGGTGTCCATCGCCATCATGAATCGCTTCATGGAGTTGGCCGAATACGACGCAGCCCGTACCGTGATGTTCTATGTCGATGTCCGCGACGAAGTTCGTACGCGTCAAGCGTTGCCAGCGGCTTTGGCAACAGGCAAAAGAATTGTCGTCCCTTACTGCGTTGACGGAGAGTTGGAGCTATTCTGGCTTGAGTCCATGGACGAATTGGAGCTTGGGATGTACCGCATCCTCGAACCCAAGAATGAATTACGGGGCGTCGTTCACAAACGCCTCCAACCCGAGGACCTGGATCTGATCATGGTCCCAGGTGTCGCCTTCGACAAGAACGGCGGACGGACAGGACATGGAAAAGGGTACTACGACAAGCTCCTAGAGCACGCCCGGCCTGAAACACCTTTGGTCGCATTGGCTTTCGAATGCCAAATGTTCGACGAGATCCCGATGGATCACCATGACATCTTCATGGACAAAGTTGTCACCGAGAACAATGTCTACACCGGTCGAGGTCGAAAGTAGTCCGATGACCAACGCCAACCCAACCATCCCGACGGCCGCATCCCCATGGACGAGCTCGCAGTGGCAAGCCCTCGTCGAAGATACTTATGCTGAAGCCTTTCGAAGTCTTTACGCGAGAGTGCTGGTCACGGCACGCGATCGCAAATGGCTGTTGGCTGCTTGTCAAAAAGCAACCGGGCATGCCAGCAGCACGATCTTATGCGATTGCGAAGCTGGCATCGAGCAGATCTTGGATGGCGTTTCACCAGGTCAAGTAACCCCTGATGGTCGCATCGGTGCACTGCTTCAGTTTCATGTGCCACGGTTCCGTAAAGATCGGGTGGAACATCTGGAACGCGTATTGTTGGCTCGTCTATCACAGAACGTGTTGACCTGTCCAACCACCCGCTGCTTCAATGCACTCCATACCGATCCCTACTTTAAACTTGGCCGAAAAATCGCCTTCTTCGGAGATGGTCATCAGTTTCGCAGCGAGTTGTACGGCGAGAAAGGGTGGACTATACCCACCCTCGGCGGCGAGTTTTTTCTAAGCCGAAGATTCGGATACGCCGATGGCATTATGGGAGGAAACCTATGGTTCCTCGCCACCACCGAAGATGCTGCGATCGAAGCAGCAGACCGAGCTGCACAAGCAGCAGACGCCGCACCTGATGTGATCACCACATTCCCCGGGGGCGTAGCCGCGAGCGCTAGCAAAGCTGGAAGCAGTTACAAATTTCTCATTGCGAGCACCTATGCGGAATACTGCCCAACACTCAAAGAGAAACTTGGATCTCAGTCGAGAGTCCCGGATGGAGTCAAATCGATCATGGAGATCATCATCAACGGATCGTCGTTGGAAGCCGTAGCCGCTGCTACTTACTCGGCCATCAGTGCTGCACTTCCGGTCAAAGGACTCGTCCGGATCTCTGCAGGCAATTACGGAGGTCGTTTAGGTAAATCGTTCGTCTACCTGCACCCGGACAAACACCCTCAAACGCCAGCTTAACAGGGGTGGATGCATCGGATGATTTCCTCCCCGCCGCTTGTAGATCTAGCCGATCGATCCATCCCCCACGATGAAACCCGCGACCGAAGCAACCGAATCCCCGATTATTCGGGTACGCTCGCTTCGTACGCGTTATTCGCAACGCTATGCGCGGCGCGATAGCAATTTCAGTCAGCGAACGGTCGTTCGATGAATGAAGGCTTTTTACTTCGAACGAAGACCATTCACTGGGATCAGGGTGGTCGGTGCTGGTTGGAATGACTCACCCTCGTCGTCGGCTCGTCGCTCGCCTGCTTCCTTTTGGCTCTGGCTCAGTCGCTTGGGTGCCTTGCTCGTTGCCCCCATGTCGTCCCCAACAATCTCTCCGATCCGGAGCGAAGTTCGTATGGCTCCCTCGGCTTGTCGGAGCTTGTTGATCGGATTCTGGGCCGGGCTTCCGAGTGTTAATGGTTTAAGCTGCCCCTTCCCCGAGGAGAGCTCAACACGTCCAGAGGTCTTTGGCTTGCTACTGCGTGCATCCTCGATGAATGGATCCACCAATATGTCGGGAAGCGTTTCTGATTCCGAAGGTTCCGCTGCCGATTTGGGCTTGGGCATAGGAGCTGGCGGAACCGAATCGATCGTTGCAGGTCTCTTCTCAAGGACTTTGGAGGGCTCGATAGCTGGAGGTGGTATCAGACCTCCCCCTGGCAACGAACTCCCTTTCGGCTCAATGCCATTCGGTTCATCGAGGGATTTGCTGATCGCTTCGAGTGTCTGCGGGACCTCTGGAGGTGTCGGTGGTTCATCACCCTCGTTCGATGCCGCGCCCAACCCTGTGGAAGTCGGAACCTGCGACGTAGTCGTAGGAGGTGGAATCAATTTGGGAGCCACCGATCCATTGGTCGACTCCGTTGCATCGTTATCGTGTTCCAAAACCGCTGCCACGTCGGGAGGTACGGAGGGCCTCCCGTCGTTTGGTTGCTGGGTGGCTACGGGCTTCGCGGAATCCGTTTTGGATCCCGCGGCCGATTTCTCATGAATCACGCGAGATTGCTGATCGCTGTGACGCTGGTCACTGAGCGAACCGGTCGAACCAACACCAGGACGGCTCCAGAACGCTTTGGCATCGCAAGTATCCTGCTTGGGGCACACGCTCAACGCTTCTACGCCGCACGAAGGATCTTTCGCCCTCGTGAATCGGAGCGAGTTTGGGAGCACCGATACGTTTGATGCGCAAGTCGGCTCGGCAGACCGATGCGTCCGTGTCTTCGCAAGCTGAGTTTTCGCGGCGTGATTCCGCTCGAACCGGTCTCCCGCTGCAGAAAGCTTGTCGATGATGAGCGTTTGAAGCGAAGGGATAGACACGCCACCACCATCGCAGTGATTGCAATGTGCGGTACCTTGAACAGGCGTTGTGGTTCTTCCTTGACACGCGTCGCAGTGCTTGTGCTGGGCAATCGCACTGGGCACTGCCCACGCCATGAACATCGATACACCGACGGCGACCCAGCGTCTGCGAAGTCCGGTACGATTCCTAAAAGCACTTCGCTGAATGAGTATATTAATCGATTGACGGTGCAACATAGAACCACCTAGCCATGCGAGATGCAAATACACTTCACGGAACGATCGATACAAGAGTTAAACTCTGGGCGCGTCGCAAGGTTTATCGAACCGAAATCACCGATACCGTAAGCACTTTCGATACGCCCGGCATATCGCCCTCAGTCTTCGCAAAGCCCCAGCTTTACCAGTGGAATTGCCCCGCCCATCCCCCTAATCACGGCCGCCGGCCTGGAAGCATGCCGATAAGCTTTGATAGCTATACTCGAATTGCACGATAGTAACGATCAGGCGGTCTCACGAATGTCGCTTTGTACTTGTTGTACCGTGCGCGTCGGTTACTCCTGCAATGCGAGGAGGGGAATTGTTCCTGAGGATTTCGGTCCTGCCTCGTCGATCGGTTACTCCGGAGCGATCAGATGTGACAGGGACGTCGCATGGGTCGTGTTCGGAACAAGAGGAAATGATGAAACGTCGGCCAGGGATGTTGCGAGACGGATTCAGATTCGCGTTGTTAGCGACCTTGATCACTACAACCTCAGTAACCTCGGCAGGCTGTCGAACACCGTGCTGGTGGGCGTATCGTTCGATGGGTTGCCTGCCACAGGAAGCGGATAGCCAAGCTACCGAGTATTGGCAACAGTGCCAAGGCAATGCAGGTTCGCAGGGGATTCCATCCCCTTCGGATATCCACGCAGGGAAACCCAACGGCGTTGGAAAAGGAACTCTCCAGGATCTAGCCGCACCTCGAGAGTCGGACATCGAAGTATCACCCTCGCGGCTTCGACCTTCTGAACTGTATCGAGAAAAGGTCTCGGACGAGAGCTCTTCGCAGGACCGTCCCGAGATGGGAAACGCTGCGGGTGTCTTTCGGCTGGCAAGTCACACTGCCCCTGCGGAACTACCGTCAAACTCTACTGGAACGACGACTGCCTTGGGAGCATCGGGTGACAACTCGGTAGGACACGCAATCCCGTCTCGTCCCATCGTCAAAGCGGTCGCCAACGATCTTCAGGATCCTGTTGCTGGGGAAGGAATTAACGATCCGCTCCGATTGCCTGCAGAACTCCCAGGAGCCAACACTCCACCTCTTGTCGTGCCCGATGCCAAGAATCAGGATTCGAAGATCTATCGCGAGCAAATCCGAGGTCTATTTCCAGACCTACCCCCTGTCCATCGCGATCCAAACGCGCTGCCGGATGCGGCAATCGCAGGACTCGTTGGATTAGAGTCGCTGCATCAAATCGCTCGAGCTAACCACCCAGGACTGCGCGCTGCAGCCGCATCGGTGGAAGCAGCGCGAGGTGCGATGATCCAAGCGGGCTTACCACCCAACCCTAACATCGGTTACGAGGCCGATACGGTTCGCACCCTCAACACTCCTGGGTACAAGGGTGCTTATCTCCAACAAACCATCGTAACCGCTCGCAAGCTCGGTCTGGCAGCAGAAGCCGCTGCGGTCGATTATGCCAACGCCGTTATCTCGCAGCGAAAAACCTGGGTCACGGTGGTATCCAACATTCGCCGTTCCTATTTCCAAGTCCTCGCGTCGCGACAACGTGTTGTGTTGGCAAACGCGTTGCTGGAACTATCGGAAAGAGCCTACCAAGCCCAGATCCAGTTGGTGGCAGCGGGCGAAGCGGCTCCTTATGAACCATTGCAGTTGAGAGTATTGACCACGCAGGCCCGCGCCTCGTTGATCCGAGCTCAACAAGATTCGATCGCCGCATGGCGCACGTTGGCAGCAGCGACTGGCCTGCCTGACATGTCGGTCAGCGCTCTCGAGGGAAAAATCGATTGCGCGGTTCCTGAGATCGCGTATGAGAGCGCCGTACAACGAATGATTGCTCTCCACACCGATGTGCAGATCGCTGAAAACACGATTCGAAAACAACAAACGATGGTCCAACTCGCCGATCGCGCCAATATCCCCGACCTCGATGTCGGGTTCGTTCTCCAACGCGATTACACATGGGCTCCAGGAGGCGCGACATACAACCTGATGCTCGGCGGTGCTATTCCGGTCCTCAATCAAAACCAAGGTAACCGGATCGCAGCGAGGGCTGAGTTGGTCAAGGCTGGGCAGAACGTTGCAGACACTCGCAATACACTGATCTCCAACCTAGCGGGAACCTACGGAGTCTACCAAGCAAATCGCCAGCTTGCCGACTCCTTCCGGTCCGATGCTCTTCGGGATCAAGTCCGCGCATACCGCGGGGTCTATCAACGATATCTTGCTGATCCGTCCGGTGTTAGCTTTAACGATGTCATCGTCGCACAGCAAACAGTCGCGTCGGTTCTCAATCAGTACCTGGATATCCTACAAGCCCAATGGCAGAGCGTCGTGGACCTTGGCCAACTCCTCCAAGTCGACGATTTGTTCGAGATGGGAGATCGCGTCGAGGTCGCTCAGTTCCCAGCGATCGATTCGGAAAGCGTTTCGCAATAATCGCAACCCGTAGGCCCCGCCCCAACATTGCATCGGTGACGCGCGAGCGTCCCTGTTGCGCGAGGCACCCGTCCAGCTCCCTCCTACCACCACTATACAACTCGCGTATGCACTTCCCAGAATCGAGTTGCATCGCGCTCGCTACACGCGAATATCGTAGTACGTTCGGTACCACGCCACAAACTTTGCAATCCCATCTTCGATGCTAGTCGAGGGAGCAAATCCGACAGCTTCGCTGAGGGAGTCGACGTCGGCATACGTTTCGAGCACATCACCGGGCTGCAGCGGCAGATATCGAATATCCGCCCTCTTGCCGATGACCGTTTCGAGAACCTCGATGAATCGTGCCAATTCCGTCGGTCGATTGTTACCGATATTGTAGATTCGATATGGAGCCGAACTGGTTGCTGGGTCCGGATGCGTGCTGTCCCACTTGCTATTGGGCTGCGGGATATGATCCAGCAGCTTGACCATCGCCGAAACGATATCATCGACATAGGTGAAATCTCTCTTCATCCGTCCCTGGTTATATACCTCCAACTGCTTGCCGTGCATGATGGCTTCGGTGAATTTAAAGAGGGCCATATCTGGCCGTCCCCATGGACCATAAACCGTAAAAAACCGAAGACCGGTGGTAGGGATCTGGTATAGATGCGAATAGCAGTGGGCCATCATCTCATTGGCCTTCTTGGTTGCTGCATACAAACTGATCGGATGATTCGTACCATGCGACGTCGAGAAGGGTTGTTCTGTATTCAAGCCGTAGACGCTTGAACTACTGGCATAAATCAGGTGTGGAACCTGTTGATGGCGGCACCCCTCCAGGATGGTCAGTGTTCCTTCGACATTCGATTGCGTGTACGCATGCGGGTTGCTGAGCGAGTAACGCACGCCGGCTTGAGCTGCTAAATGAACCACTCGCTCAAAGGCGTGGGATTGAAACAACTTCGACACCGCAGATGCGTCTTGCAAATCGATCCGATGAAACCGAAAACTAGGGTATCGATGCAAGACCTTCAATCGGTCTTCTTTCAATTGAATGTCGTAGTAATCGTTCACATTGTCCACACCGATCACTTCGTGACCTAGTTCCATGCATCGCAATGCCATATGGAACCCGATAAAGCCTGCGGTACCAGTAATCAGAAGCTTGGACATGAATCTTTGAAGCGTTAAAGGACTAGAGGGCGAGGGAGGGAAGCGATAGACCTTGCAATAAAGGATGGGGCGGGCTCGGGTGGTTCCGTGCATGAACCGCCGCGCTGCGAATCCAACCGCTCAGTGTTATGTCATTGTGGATCAGTCCATGAGCCAATGAAGACATCGGTACGATGAAATCGATCGTCTCAAGGGATTCTAAACGGCCGAGTCCCCCCCAACTCCATACGAGTCGAATGCAGGGATCCGAAGAACTTGGACTGGGGAGTTGTGAAACTTTGGAGAGCATCTCAACGCACAATCGTCGCAACTGACCGACCTCCATAATAATCACATCCGCCAGGTTTCGAGAATCCCACGCATGAAACTGGATGGCAGGATCCGTGAAACGGGCGGATGGATCAGCGTCCCTCCCATCGCCTTGCAAGCCAACCGACACAACCCCCGGCAAGTCCTCCCAACGGGCGAATGATTGCCACTGCAGCACTAAATGGTGCTGCGTTAGAGATTGCAGTGCCAAGCGGCGCACCATGGCTTCGTGCATCGAAGACAACCCGACCACGCACCAACGCTGCAATCTCGTCGCAGGGGACACGGCCAGGGGGACCGAAGGCGTTGGCATCGGCGCAGAGGGCGTTGGCATCGGCGCAGAAGGCGTTTGGCCTTGCGCTTCCTGAGGACCAGGTTCGGATCGATGGGGACTTGAACTCACCAAAGCCTCGCTTAGTTGCCGAACGACCATTCGGAATGAGGAGGGGTCGCGATCAATGCGATGGAATCTGGTGCCAACTGCATGCTTGCGGTCTCGCAAGCTGCAGGAATGAGTATGGAATCACCCCGTACGAGATCGATCCTGGAGTTTTCGGTTTGGATATGAGCCGAACCCTTGGGGATGGTCACAATCGCAAAATCATTCGTGGGAAGCTTGGTTGGCTGGGTGCTCCGCGATTCCATCAATCGGAATTTATCGCATGCGACGAGCAAACACTGTTCGGGGGTTGGAGTCGACGTGCGGGGCGAAAAATCGACCGGACCACTTTCAAAGTCGATGACTTGGAGGGCTTGTTGGATGTGCAATGGCCGAGGCTGGCCGTCTTTATCGACGCGATTCCAGTCATAGAGCCGAAATGTGCAATCGCTCGCTTGTTGGATTTCTGCCACCACCAAGCCGGCGCCGAGGGCGTGGACAGTGCCCGCTGGGATGAAAACGCAATCGCCGACTTGGGGGCGAAGAACATGCAGGCATTCTTCCGTTTTTCCCGACGCGATTGCCATTTCGAGGTCCGAACGACTGACTCCTGGCTTGAGCCCGGCGTAAAGAACCGAGTCCGGATCGGCCTCGATCACGTACCACGCCTCTGTTTTTCCCCGATCTGGCTGAGGCATTTGAGACCCGTAAGCATCGTTCGGGTGGACTTGGACGCTCAGCACCCGCTGGCAATCCAGATATTTTAATAGCAGTGGAAAGCGTTCGTTGGGGGTGTTTTCCCCTAGGATTTCGATCGGGAACTGCTGGATCAGTTTTCGAAGTGTCCAGCCCTCGAACGGACCGGAATCCACGATCGACTCCCCTTCGCGATGATCCACAATCTCCCAGCTTTCAGCCCAAATGCCGTCATCGGGAAGTTTTTTTCCGAGGCTCTTGGACAAGCGATTACCGCCCCAAATGTAGGATCGGAAGAGCGGTTGGAAACGAAGTGGTTGATCCGGAGGAAACATGGATTGCCAAATTGGCCCTGACAAACAAAGCTGGAGAGATAACAAAACCAGTGTTCCGGCGTCATCGCTTGCAAATCCGCAAGGAGTAGCCGCAGGCGAGCTGTCCAGCCCCCATGACACACCCGTTAAACTACCAGCAATTGTACTTCATGTAACGAGAGGATTCGCACCCGATGAAAGGTGACG
Organism: Pirellula sp.; assembly: GCA_046318275.1. GTDB lineage: Bacteria > Planctomycetota > Planctomycetia > Pirellulales > Pirellulaceae > JBKCUI01. The sequence continues at coordinate 83,687 of JBKCUW010000134.1, forward strand.
ATCTGTTCGAAAAAAGCTCCATGACGTTCGGCGAGCATCTCGACGAATTGCGCATAGCGCTCACGAAAGCCACGATTTGCTTGGCTTTAGGCTTGGTCGTCGGGATTCCGATGGCCTCGCGCGTCGTTTCCTACATGCAAGTCCCCCTCGAACGGTCGCTTGAAAATTTCTACAACAAACGTTCGCTGAGCGAGATGTCAGCGACCTCGGGGGGAGCAGTTTCCGACGACCTCAAGCAATGGATGGAGCAGAACAAGGTCGTCAGCCAATCGGTCTGGGTTGATCCGAAGCGATTGGCCAGGGCAGACACCGGCGATGCCGAACTCTTAGCAAACGCCGATTCGGAAGGGCTTCCCTCGCCGTCGCAGATGCTCAAGATGCGGATGTTCGTACCTGTCAAAGCCAACACCGAAGCGCTCGGGCTCCAGGAACCGTTCATGATTTGGCTCAAGGCGGCCTTTGTGGTGGCCATTGTTGTCGCCAGTCCTGGCATTTTTTATTACCTATGGCAATTCATTTCCTCGGGCTTGTACCCTCACGAACGGAGGTATGTTTACTTCTTTCTCCCCACCAGCCTGATCCTCTTTTGGGCCGGGGCCTGCCTCGCGTTTTTTGTCATCTTCCAATTGGTTATCGAGTTCCTGCTCGAGTTCAATGCGAGCATGGGTATTGGGGCATCCCCACGGTTGACCGATTACATGTCGTTCGCCCTACTGCTGCCACTCGGATTCGGAATCGCCTTCCAACTTCCTCTAGTCATGCTCGTGATCGAGCGTCTAGGCATCATCACCGTGCAGACATACCTGTCGCAATGGCGGATCGCTGTTCTCGCGATCGCCTTTATTTCGATGATCCTGACTCCCGCTGACATGGCGAGTATGATCGGCATGTCTGTACCCTTGGTGGGTCTTTACTTTTTAGGGATCGCGATGTGCCAGTACTTGCCTCGCAGTTCCATGCAAACCCGACATGCGAGCGATCCCCGCTGATAGATCGAACTCGCAGCATCGCCTGACTCGAACGACTTTGAACTTGTAGTCGACTCGCTGGCATGCGATTTGGAAATCGTGAGTTGACGAATGCCTAATGCTGACAGCAATCGAAAACCGTTTCGCGAATTTCCACTTGCGTTCCGAATCGCACAGCGCAGTTTTCTATTTGCCGTTCTGATTCCGATCGTTTTGCGGTTCATGATCCGAGCCAAAGTCGGTGGGATACCGGTAGCGGTGATGGCTGCTTCTGGGCTGTGCGTGCTGACCGGTATCATTGCTACCCATCTCGTACTGATTCGATATCCTTACATCGGAATGATCGATCCCGCCGATGGAGATCCGTACGCAAAGTACGTCGAAGCGATATCCCTACCGATTCGGAAGATCCTCAAGGTTATTGGAATCGCAGCGGGGACATTAGCAATCGCAGTCCCTTTTCTCGATGGAAACATCAAACCGATCGAAATGGTCTGGCTCCTCTATGCGGGTGCACTCTTGATGTTCATCCTCTTTCTAGCGTTTCGGTACGATAGATTGGAACACCCCGCTGTCGCGACATTCTTGCGATGCACACTAGGTTTAGGGGTATTCCTTTGCCCGATTTTTCTTCCGGCCCTCATCATCGGTTCGATGCGGGCACAGAGAATTTTAGATGACGCAGAGGTACAACTTGAAGCGGAGAAACGGCAGTCCAGGAACTGAACCGTGCGATAGCTACTGACGCTTCAGGATATAGACGATGTCTTCGGTCGATTCGTCGATTTCAATCGGTTCGTCTGCGTCGTAACTGAAGTCGTACGCAGTTTCGACGGCCCATTCTGGCACCTTCTTTACCATCGCTGCAAATTGCTTGTATGTGTAACTCCGCAGCACCAAGCAATCATCGATCCGCATGGATCCTGTGGGCCGATAAATATCGAATCGCAAGTTGAAGCGTTCGATCCGGGTCTTGGGATCTTTATCCCGAGGCCACATGTGCGTGTTGACTTGCAAATGCCCTCGCCGCGCCGTCCAACTCTCCTCGTCGGTCGTCGGGCCCACCAACGGTGTCAAATGGAAGCCCAATGCATAGATTCCACCCGGCCGAATGGCAGCGGCCATCGCTCGAAGGTGGGCTACCGCCATCGCCTCGGTCGTCAAATGCCGGAAGGAATTGATCGTGTTGAAAGCCGCATCGAACGGCTTTTTGACCGTAAAGTCACACATGTTCGCGACAAATGCAGTGGGTTTGTATCCGTGGCGAACCAACCGCTTGTTGCAAAAATCCACCGCCTTCTCATTGAGATCGAGACCCTCGCAGTGATAACCTGCTTTGAGCATGCGATACAACAATCGCCCTGTTCCACACGCAGGCTCAAGCAGTCGCTTCGCCTTTCCTCGGACATGCTTGTTAAAAACTTTCTCAAGGAAACGGAACTCAGCAACCCAATCGCTGCCGAATATCAGATCGTAATAGGTCGGATGATCATAGATGCTTTCGGCGACAGTTTGCATGACAGATTCCTCGAGGCTCGCCGCAGTTCAAGCGGGCGAGCAGTACGGCTCATGAAGTGGTGTATTCGCAGTGTTAAGACGCGCAGGTTTCCGCTTTCAGCATCGCATGCTCATCGAATTTTCCAAACCGATTCGGATGCGAAAGCCCCAATCGATGCGTGTGCATAGGGAGAGAAGATTCTAACGCTTCACGGATAGAATGCTACATCACTCGAAAACGGCCCGACGAAAAGGAGTACGGCTTGGACCTCGACCTACAGCAATTCCCAGCCACCGTGTCCCCCTGCTATACTCGCTAGCCGCACCCGAATCGTGCAGAGATCTAGACACGCGAGAATTACGGCCCGCCGTCGGCGCATCCGGGTGTGTTTATCCGCAATAACCCAACAGGAAAACGATGAACGATTCCGTACGTCGCTACCGAGTCACCCACAGCACTCATTACGAGTATTCGTCGGAAAGTTCCCTGTGCCATAATCAATTGCATTTGACCCCTCGAGAACTGCTCAACCAACGGGTCAGCCACTGCGTCATCGATATCCAACCCAAACCCGCATGCCGCTTCCATTGGCAAGACACCTTTGGGAATCACGTGGAGTTTTTCAGCATCGAAGAAATCCACGCGAATCTGACGGTGACCTCGCGGTGCTTGGTAGAAAAGTCTGACGCCGCAATCCCCGATCGAGCCAATCTTCGCTGGAGCGAACTGCTTGAAGCGATCGCAAGCTCGCAGCATCCCGCTTGGGTTGCTGCACGTGAGTTTCTTTACGACTCGAGATACTGCCATGCCAACCACGAGTTCGCCGAGTACGCGTCCCAAGTCATCGAAGGTGATTGCGACGTCCTGGATTGCTTGAGAATGCTCAACACAAAAATCCATCATGAGTTCCTTTACGTACCATCCTCGACCCAAGTAACCACTCGACCGATCGAAGTGCTCAAACGGAGAAAAGGGGTCTGCCAAGACTTCGCGCACGTATTCATCTGCTGCATGCGATCTCTGGGGATCCCCGCTCGGTACGTCAGTGGATACCTCCTGACTTCTCCCCCCAAAGGACAACCGAGACTCATAGGGGCCGATGCATCCCATGCCTGGGTCAGCGTCTTTGCCGGCGATTTGGGTTGGATCGACTTTGACCCTACCAACAACAGCATTCCAGGATTGGAGCATATCACCGTGGCGTGGGGTCGAGACTACTCCGATGTGGCTCCCATCCAAGGCGTTTTCGTTGGAGGTGGGTTCACCACCCTTCATGTCGCAGTCGATGTGATACCCACCGAAGTGCAACACGGATAAATTTCATCGCTAACAGTTCATCGCAGACAGTTCATCGCTGCCAATTCATCGCCGCCAATGCATCGCTGCTATCTCCGAGCGTCGAGCCCCTATCCACTTTGCGATGAAAACCGCAACGCAGAAAATGCCAGCAATAGAAAGTCCCTCGGACTGATCTTGTCTTGAAACGTCGATCCTACGAAACTCCCCCCTCTCGCCAGGAAGGGATCAAGGAGGATCCAGAGTATGTGGAAGCTGAATCTCACTGTTGTCACGCTCGCGATTTTTATCGCTCAATTCTCGGGCCATGCTCGTGGAGGACTGGTGGGCGATTGCGTCGCCATCGAATTTGTGACCACCGGTTGCGATCAATGCCGCGCCATGGATGCAACCACCCAACACGCCTTGGCAGATGGATGGGTCGTTCGACGCGTGAATGTTCAGCAAGAACCTCATGTGGCGCAGCGATGGCGGATTCATACCACTCCAACCACCCTCCTCGTCCGAGGAACCCGTGAAATCGACCGAATTTTAGGCCCCGTCGATTACATGGAACTTTCTCGCAGAATGGTCGCCGCTTCAAACCCTGACAAACTGAAAAACAACCCAAACACAACCGCAATTGCCCCCAGCCTTGGCCCTGCGAACACACCCCGCGTTCCCACCTCGGCTGCTGAGTTGGCACCAACGCCCCGCAACAGCTACGGTTTTCCAACCACCAAGCCATCCGAGCCACCGAAATTCGTTCGAAACCAAGCCATTGAGCCCATCACCCAACAACCCATTAACCCACAACCAGCCCTCGGCTCACTGAATACCTCGTTTCAAGACCCCAGCCCGGTCCAAAAAGCACAACATCTCGTTCCAGTCCACCCTAACGGTTCATCCGCCAATAGCGCAGCTGCCAACAATACCAACACCAACGGCATATCCAACGCTGCTCGCGCCACCGTTCGGATTCGTGTCGACGATCCTCGTTACGAGTCCGTCGGTACCGGCACTATCATTGATAGCTATCAAGGAGAAGCGTTGGTACTGACCTGTGGGCACCTGTTTCGCGACCTTCCGCCCAATGCTCGCATCACCGTCGAAATGTTTCCTGGCCCCAATGAAAGGATCCCTGGAAGGGAAGAGAAATTCGAAGCCCAGGTCATCGACTTTCAAGCAGCGGATCTCGACATCGGCTTGCTCTCGTTCCACCCCGGTCGCGACGTAGCTCGCGTTCCATTGATCGCGCAGCGAGAATCCCTTCGAGAAGGAGAGCCGGTTTTTAGCATCGGTTGCGACAACGGCCAACCTCCTTCCCGACGAGACTCCAAAATCACCAAACTCAATCGCTACATGGGCGCCCCCAATGTCGAAGTTGCCGGCGCCCCGGTCCAAGGCCGAAGTGGCGGAGGACTGTTCAATGCCAAAGGTGAACTGATCGGGATTTGCTACGCGGCGGATAACGAACTCGATGAAGGTTTGTACAGCGCGCCCATGGTCGTGTACCACCAACTCTCCAAACTCGGGCTGCAGCGGCTCTACTCCGGTCCAACGCTTGAAGCTATCGCAATCGCCCCAACCGCAGAGGCTAGCCCAAGCCTAGCAGAGACAAGCCCAAGCCCAGTGATCCCCGCCTCGAACAACATGACGGTCATCCTGCGCGACCCCCAAGGACGCCAGCAACAAATCCAGATCCAATCCCCCAGCCCCAAGCTGTTGCAAGCGTTGGCAGAGGAAAGCTCCTCTATGGTCCGCTGATGCGACTCACTTGTACTGCAACCCAGTTCCAAGCCCCACCGCACAGTCCCCACCTCGAACCCTACCTTTCCTTTCGATAATGCCAGTGATTTCCGAAGTTTCCACCAGGAAAAAGACTCGCGTTCGGATCCGAACAATCCGAGTGGTACCGGTGCTCAGCGCGATGGTCCTCACCTCGGTTCTGGTCTGTTTGCCCGGTTGCGGTACCACCAAATCCGTTACAGCCACTGAGCAATTGTTGATGTCGGATGCGGTGGATACGACCATTTCGAAAATCGACTTCCGACCGTTGGCTGGATACAAAGTTTTCTTAGACACCACCTATGTCGTGTCGGCTGGAAAAGCGATTCCTGGCGTTCCGGTCCCATTCAATTTAGTGAACTCCGACTATGTCATCAGCGGATTGCGCCAACAACTTACCGCCGCCGGTTGCATGCTCGTCGACACCAAAGACAACGCCGAGATCATTTGCGAAGCTCGCTGCGGAGCGCTCGGCACCGATGGAAACAACGTGACTTACGGTTTGCCAGCAAGCAATCTGCTCAGCAGCGCATCATCGATGATCGCGAGCGCCCCTCCTATTCCAACCATTCCGGAAATCTCTATCGCAAAACGTGAGATGAAAAGCGCCGCCGCCAAGATCGCCGTCTTCGCATACGATCGCGAAACGCGAGAACCCCTTTGGCAATCAGGGGTTGCACAAGCAGGTAGCAATGCTCGCGACACATGGTTCCTCGGTATGGGACCACTGCAGTACGGCACGATCTACAACGGAACCCGATTTGCTGGCAAACGCGTGGGACGGCGCAAATTGGTGAATGATGAATTGCCAACCACGAAACTCGCCAACGGTGTCGATCATCGCGGGCAACATATCTTTGCGAGCCAATTATTCGCCCCGAAAGCTCCCCCCGAAGTCGACGCGTCAGCCGAAGCTCAGCTTGCGGATGCCAATGCCCGCAAAGCAGATTCCGTCAACACGGAACGCAACGCGATGCAACAACCCAAGGACGACGCTGCATCTGCCAAAAGCAATGAGTCGAAACCTGTTCGCGCTTCACTCTCGAGCGACAAAAGGCCAAATTAACGAAGCTGGTTCGATTGCAACTGCTCCCACAAGCTACTGGCACTCTGCTAGCTACTGGCACTCTGCTAGCTACGGGCATTCCGCAAGCGAAGAGTGTCACTTCACAATCCCTACAATCGTTCCAGATTCACTCAATCTTTCGAATAGCGATGCCGATGAAACGATGTGTGCTCAGGGGGGAAGACTGGTTGCACCAATGCCATCATTTGGCGGCTTGTCGGTAAAGACTATCGACGAAGCTGAGTCGTTGGCGTTCGTGCGCAAAACGCATTCGCCACGGCTTCCCTCCTATGTTATTCGCTGATCAAGTATCCGCCGACCAACAACTGACCGCTCCATCGCTCGCGGATCGAGTACCTGATCCTCGCCAAGGTGTCTCGCGCTCGCCCCGTGCCCGCAGGTCGCTCTATTTTTTCTTGACGTTGATACTCGTTGCTCTCACGGTATCTCAGAGCGGTTGCATGCTCGTTCCCGACATGAAGAGCAAACCGCAGTACCATAATCCTTTCCCGCAGATCAGTCGGGTCGCGATCCTTCCGTTTCGCAACCAAAGCCAAGAACCAACGTTGAGCGGTTCCCGCGTGTCGCTGGCTTACTACGATGAATTGCAGTCAATACCTGGTTTTGAGGTCCTTCCGACAGGACTGGTGGAAACACAGTGGACTGCCTTTGAAACCAATGTGTTGCGGCGCCCTGCTGCGACGGCCGAAGATTTCCAAAGGTTTGCTCGATACTTAGGGGTCGACGCCGTCCTCCAAGGAGCGATCACCGACTACGACGCGTACTACCCACCGAGGATGACGCTCAAGGTCAATTGGTATGCTGCTAATCCAGGGTTCCATCCCATTCCCGCCGGCTACGGATTGCCTTGGGGAACCAAGCACGAGAAAAAGATCCCGCAATGGATACGCCTTGAAGCGGAGCGTGCGCTCGCTCGCGAACAGTTGAAAACACAAACTCCTGACGATTCCGAAGAGGACTCGGAAGAAGAGACCAACGACCCGCCCGCCGAATCTATCGCTCCGCCTCCGGTACTTCCAAACGATCCGTTCCTGAAACCGAACGGCAATTCAAATGGAGACGACCGTGATCCCAACTCGCCGAGCAATGCTCCTATGCCAACGGATTTGCCAACGGAAACAGATTCGGGCAGTGCGAATCCAGGATCTCCGATTCCACCTGTCGGGTCAGGAGTCGCCGAGGATCCAAACGTCACTACCGTATCCGCGACGATTCGACGTAAAGCGTCGGTAACTCCCCAGTCCAAAACTACCCAGTCCAAAACTACCCAGTCAAAAACTACCCAGTCAAACCCATCGCTGCCAAAATTAGCCACACGAAGCACACCCATCCCCGTTGTTCATGAAAAGGACTCGGTCGCCGGTTGGACCAAAGCAGGTACCCAATTCGGTCCGGTGCGACTAAAGCCGATCCAGCAAACGTTGCGGCCGTTGAGCGCGAACGAGTTGGATAACAGCCCATCAGCAGCGGATGGTGCTCCCGATGTTGTTACCCCCGAAATCCTCGTTCAGAACCAGTACATTCAAGACCGTCAGAGCGAGGACATGTCGAACAACTTCATCGAGGATTACGCCGAACAGGAAACACTCCCCACCCCAAATCGATCCCAACGGTCGCTGGTGGTTCCGTCCAATATTCCGGTCGAGGAGGCCCCAATCGACGCCGAAGCGTTACAAGCCACCCAGGCAGATGAATCAACGTGGTCGAATGATAGCGAGTTGCCCGACGAATGGCCCGATCCGAAAGGCTTTATCCCAGCAAAACCCAAGCGAAATAAGCCTCGAATGATAGCTCAATACGAGCCGATCATTTCACATATGAAGGCCTATAACGGCAGTAACGAAGATTTCACAGAATCACTTGGGGAGTACTTTTACTTTCGTGACGACGCGCGATTTGGAGGCTGGCAAGCGTATCTCCAACGCAGCGAAGACTTTATACGATTCTGCTGCCACTTGCATGTAAGAGAAACGCTCGCCGCACGCGGTGGAGAGCTGGAAAGTCGAATGATCCTTCGATGGCCAATCGGTCGATACGAACGCTAGTTCCGGAGGGCGCTCTGGACACAGGTTGCGGTTGAGCACACCGCAACGACCGAAGGCATTGGTACGGAACGGATCTCATGGGTGGCGAAGTCAACGTCGTCGCGCTTGTGCGCGGCGAAGAACAATATGTTTTTGTGTTCGACGAAAAGCGTCGCACGGAACTGCTTCGTCTTTTGGGACGCTATGCTGCTGACCCGTCGCTGTCGTTCACTTGGTACGATGCGGCTATTCTTAGCCAGAAGATTCGCGAGATGCTCCCCGCACCTGCTGTCGAGTCGGTTGGCGGCGGGACCGGTACGGCACCTTTCAATGCTGGCAAATACCACTCGGGATTTCATCACGGAACGCCAAGTCCTCGGTTCCAATTTCCCTAGAAATGGCCGATCTTCGAGAGAAGGTCTTCTCCGAGCAAGCGACTCCCAGTCGCTTATCGATTACCGGTTGTCAATTACCGCTTATCGATTACCGCTTATCGATTACCGGTTGTCGATTACCGGTTGTCGATTGTGCTGCTGCCTAGCACATGCGACTTGCATGCAGGAAATTGCCTGCAACCGGTGGTGACTTCCGCTCGAAGGTGATCTCAGGCAAGTCAAGCGATGGCCCAGATCGTTACGGGCCCAGATCGTTACTGCCCCGGATCGCTATGGCCCCGGATCGTTGGCGAGCATTTCGATGCTCTGGCTTAGCCGATCACCAATGCGCCAGTCGACGGCTCGAAAATCATTCGAACGAGTAAAATCTCGAACGAGAAAATATTGAACGGGTAATTGGATTACAGAGCCGATTACGGATTACAGAGCCGATTACGGATTACTAGAGTGGATTATCTTGTAGTCGTCGATGCCGGCGTTGTGGCCGCTTGCGAGAGTCGGACATTCAGTGCGCCGATCCGCTGATACAACTCGGGCTGCTTTGCATTGAGTGCTAAGCTCTGTTGGTAGTTCTGGATTGCTTGCATCAACTCCCCTGAAGACTCTCGCATTTGACCTTTGAAAGCCCAGGCGCGGTAGTTGTTCGGATCGATAGCAAGCGCCTCGTCGAGGTATTGCTCGGCGAGCTTGTTTTGGTTGAACTCTTGATTGAGTCGAGCCAACTCAATGCGAGCATCGGCCAGGCCAGGATTTCTGGCGGACCAGTTCTTTAGCAAGGCAAATCCTTTGTCCGACTCTCCTTTGTCGACCAGCAAAACCGCCAATCCTCGATGGCAATCAACGTGGTTGGGGGCAAGATCCAGGCATTGGTTGTAGATGGCTTCGGCATTATCGAGCATCTTCGGGTCCTTTGCCGCCGAGCCGAGTTTGTGGTAGGTCGATGCTAAGTTGTAGTAAGTATCAGGATTTGCCGCATCGGTCTGCTTGGCTTGTTCGAAATACTGAAGAGCCTCCGCGTACCGGCCTTGCTGGTACATTGCGACCCCTTTGCCGTTATTGCTCTTGGTCATCATCTGGCACCCACTACTGGCCGTGATCGCACATCCAAGCGCCACGATCCACAGGGAGCTGAGCGAGTCTGGATTCCGACCGACCGAGTTCAGGAAGAGTGGGATGCGGCTAAAATTAAATCGCATGGTCGAACCGTTGTATTGAAGGCATGGCAAAGGTAATGAAGCCAAGATTCCACTCCGTTGGACTGGTGCTCGCCCGCAGAAGACTGGGGCTTGCCCGCAGGGACCCGGGGTAACGCTTGTAAATTGGGCAAGCTTTCTCGGGATTACAGGATGCATAGCACGTTTCTCCCTTGAAGATCAAGTCCGAGTCGCCGATGGAGCCGCTGAAAGCAGCTGCCGAACAAGGCAACCGGACGAGGCTTCCGAACTCACCTCTCCAGGAGCTGCTCGTGGGTACCCTTTTCGTGTCCATCGTCAACCTTTGCGCCATGAGTACGACCGCTCCTCGTGAATGTCGGTTCACCAATGTCCCCTCAGTGGGCTGATGCGACCCATCGATCCCTTCCGATCCCTATCAACATCGCGCATTCGATGCAGGCATCGCTGCTAGCATTCCTCATAGCACTTCCGGATCATCGAGTCCCGAATGGTCCGTTGTGACTGAGGGCTTCGCGATGTGAACAGCAACGCGATGTGAACAGCAACAGGGCGCATGGCAAAGGTGGAAGTAAACTTCCAAAATCGCAATCGCAGGGATGAGGTTTGTAAATGTTGATAGGGTCAAGGATGCGCAGGGCTGGATTGTTCGTTTTCGGGATGATCCTATTTGGAGGCAACTCAACGTTTGGACAACTTCCCACGGACGCATGGTCTCCAATTCATTACCTGGGACGGATGCAAGGAATCGGATGGGGGGACGGCTACCACAGTTGTCCCACAACTCAAACATCCGATACCGCCTCGAAGCACCGAATTCGTCACTCCGCATCATCGATAGCCTCTGTACCCACGTCATCGTCATGGTTACCAAAATCATCGATGTCCACGCTCCACTCCCGTCCTTCGGAGTCCAGTGTCTATCCTGTTACGCCGCGATTTCGTTCAGAGCATGGTAGCTTCAACAATGCTAGCTCTGATCGCTTGAACTCGGCGCATGCCACCAACGATGAGGCGAGCATGCCAGGCAACATCTCAGGTGCATTGCAACGACCGATGAAGCACGCGGCGATGGAGGCAAAGTGTGGACCGCTGTTTGGATTCTGCCCTGAAAATACGCCACTGTTTGGGCATTTAGCCCCAACCAGCCAGGCGGCGACACTTGGCCAAGCGTCGCCGATTGGCCAAGCGTCGCCAGCTCGTCAAGCATCGCCGATTGGCCAAGCAGACGCACGGACTCAAACGAGGAAGCTGGACTCCGGGTCGCAGACAATCCAGCCGCCCGAATCTGCCCAGCCGCTCGAATCCGCGGCACACTTGCGAATACCAGCGAGCCGATAGAATCGCTATTGACGCGATCTTCTGGAAAAAGCTACCAAGCGTTGGAACCGCATGTCGGTTGTGACCAGCATCGTGCTTCGATGGGCCTTGCCAGCTTTGGCGAGTGCTTCCGTGTTGCGACCTGCATCGCATGAAAACCCGCGATCTCTTTCAAACGGAACAACAACCCATGAAGCGCATGCTTTGGATGACTGTGTTGGCTGCAACGGTTAGCCAAGTCGGCTGTGGTAGCAAGGACACCTCGACGGTAGCAGCGGGCACAGCTCCTGCGACAAACTCACAACTTCCAGGAAGTTCGGGCGCGGGCAATGCAGCTACGAATCAGGTTGCGGGCGTCGGCACCGCACAAGGACCCGCTGGCCAGATGGCACCTCCTCCAGCAGTAACGGTCCCATTGAATACATTGAATCTTGCAAACCCGAAGAAGCCCGAGGAAATCGTCGCATCGTTCCTCGATGGGATGCGATCGGGGAACGCCAAGGTCATCGAATCCTTGCTGTCGACGCGTGCTCGCCAAGAAATCACTGCGAAGGGTTTGGACATTGCCCCGATCGGATCTCCACAAGCTCAATTCGAAATCGAGAAGGCTGAGTTTCCAGATCCAAAGGATCCGACGATCGTGTTGGTGACCAGCAATTGGCTGGAACCAGCGTTGGGCGCTCAAGAGGCAACCGAATACGAGGTTGTCTGGGCGTTGGTCCAAGAGCCAGAAGGATGGCGGATTTGCGAAATGGCCGTAGACACCCACATCGAGGGTGAAGAGATCCAGGTCGTGAACTTCGAAAACCTTGCAGATGTGGTTCAGCAAACCGAAGCCCCTCGCACTGCGGCTCTCCCGAACGGACCAGCACCCGCCCCGGCCGCTGTTCCAGGTGCTGCTGGGATCCCCGCATTACCGCCCGGCGGCTCCGTACCCGGCGGCTCCGTACCCGGCGGCTCAGTACCCGGCGGGATTGCTCCGACTGGCTTTCCACCCGCTGGTGTAGCACCCGGTGTAGCACCCGCCGGTCTGCCACCTGCTGGTCTGCCACCCGCTGGTCTTCCACAGGGAGCCGGTAGCTTGCCACCTGCATCCGGAGCGGGCAGCTTGAGAAATCCAGGACCTGCGATTCCGGGCTCCGCCCCAGGGGCCCTTCCGTCAGGATCCCTTCCTGCCCTTCCTCCCGCCGGAGGCACATTGCCTGCCAGCGGCGGCCCATCCCTCCGCTAAAAACCGATAAAAATATCAGTTGATGGCGGAATCCGTAAATCTTTGAACCCAGGTCAGGCCTTCATGGCTTGACCTGTTTTGCTAGAATCCTCTATCTTTGTCACCCCGCCGGCCTCGCGTCGGCGGAACCTGTTTTTAATTTTCAATTTTGACGTAAGAAAATTGCTGAGGGGAGCACCCTGCTATGGCATCAATTGAGGAACGAGTCGTTGACATCGTCGCCGAACAACTCGGTGTTGAAAAAGACAAGATCACCCGAGACACACACTTCGTCAACGATTTGGGTGCCGACTCATTGGACACGGTCGAACTGGTAATGGAACTCGAGGAAGAGTTCGACATTAGCATTCCAGAAGATGCCGCTGAAAAAATCCAACGTGTTGGCGAAGCGGTCGATTATATCGAGAAGCAACAAGCCTAGTTTTTTGGCTTTGTCTATCAAGCTGTCGAAATCGAATGAAGCGTAGAGTCGTTATTACAGGCCTTGGATGCGTCACATCCATGGCCTTGGATGTTCCGTCGTTGTGGCAGGGGATTCTCGCTGGCAAGAGCGGCATCCATCCACTGTCGATTCTGGACACGTCCAATCACAAAGTCCACTTCGGTGGTGACGTTGCCAATTTTGATCCCGGTCATACCTGCGATCCCAAGGAAGCGAAGCGGCTCGACCGTTTCTCCTTGTTTGCGATCTGGGCCGCGTATCATGCTGTGCAAGACTCTGGCATTGCTTTCGACAAAGAAGATCCCTTTCGCTGCGGCGCGATCATCGGATCCGGAATTGGTGGCCTGAACGAAATCGAGGAGCAAATCTTTCGGCTTCACCAGAAAGGCCCTGATCGTGTTAGTCCGTTCACGATCCCAAAGATGATGCTCAACGCCGCCGGTGGCAATCTCGCCATTCAATACGGCCTCAAAGGTCCCAACTTCGCAGTCGCGACCGCTTGCGCGAGCAGCAACAATGCGATGGGAGATGCCCTCAAAGCGATTCAGTATGGCGAAGCGGACGTTATGTTGAGCGGTGGTACTGAAGCTGCCATTACGCACATGGGTGTCGCAGGCTTTGCCAACATGAAAGCTCTCTCAACTCGCAATGAGGCACCTGAGAAAGCAAGCCGCCCGTTTGACCTGGACCGCGATGGTTTTGTGCTCGGCGAAGGCTCCGGTATCCTCGTGTTTGAAGAGCTTGAGCATGCGAAAGCCCGTGGAGCTCGAATCTACGCGGAGATCCTTGGATACGGCGGATCCTGCGATGCAGGTCACATCACAGCTCCTGACGAACAAGGCCGTGGTGCGGGTCGCGCGATGATCAACGCCCTCGCCGACGCTAAACTCAATGCCTCGGACATCGATTACATCAATGCCCACGGAACGAGCACTCCACTCGGTGATAAGGCGGAAACGGTAGCCGTGAAGAACGTGTTTGGAGATTCTTCTAAATCGGTTTCCATTTCCAGCACCAAAGGCCACCTCGGGCATGCTCTCGGCGCCAGCGGCAGCATTGAGATGATCCTCTCGGTTCTGAGCTGCTACCACAACATCATCCCTCCAACCATCAACCTGGATACTCCGGATCCCAATTGTGATCTGGACTACACTCCCCACCACCCTCGCGACCGAACCGTGCGCTACGCGATGAACAATAGCTTTGGATTTGGTGGGCATAACGCGACGATGATCTGCGGAAAACTCCTCTAGGCAGCAAAGCGTATCCGCGGACGGACCCTCCGTTTCGCGGATCAACGGTCTTGCTACTCGTGTTGCGGCGGATTCTCGAGATGGGGTTGCCTCCTGCCTTGCACACCTCGTCCCTTCCATTAGTCCGTTCTTCTGTTTGTCTTGTCTGTTTTCTATTGGTCAGTTTTCTACTGGTCTTTTTTTAATTGGTCTGTTTGTCGAAGCGATCAGATTCTGGAATACTCTTGCTGGAACAGGATACGGTTTTGAGACACAATGGTCTCGACTCGGGGGACCGAGCACAAACGACCTTGTGGCATACCTACTCAAACCGTCGCACGAGACGGATCCGGTGCAACTCAGAATGGCGCAACTCAGAATGGTGCAACTAACAATGGTTCCGCTCTTGACCCGATCCTTCAGGATTATCGCGATGATCGCTACGCTCGTGGCAGCGAGTCCCTGCGGCATCGCCGATGAAGGAATGTTCCCCATCAGTGAATTGGGCAAGCTGAACCTCAAGCAACGAGGCGTGGAACTGACGCCAGACGAGATTTTCAATGCCCAAGCGGTAAGCTTGGTGGATGGTATCTGCCGCGTGAACGGCTGCACGGGATCATTCGTCTCCTCCGACGGCTTGATCATCACCAATCATCATTGCGCATTCGATGCCATTCAAAAAGGGAGTTCGCAGGAACGAGATCTTCTGCGAGATGGTTTCAACGCTACCGATCGGACCAAAGAGATTCCAGCACCAAATTACACCGTTCGCATCACTGAATCGTACGCGGATGTCTCCGACGAAGTCCTCGCGGTCACCAAGCCGGAAATGACATTTGTCGAGAGGACCAAGGCCATCGACCGTCGACGTAAAGAACTTGAAGTAGCCGCGGAAAAAGACAATCCGGGGATGAGAGCCGAAGTTGCTGAAATGTTTATCGGCAAAACATATGTGCTGTTTCTCTACACATTTCTCAAAGACGTTCGGCTCGTCTTTGCACCACCGATCGCCGTCGGAGCATTTGGTGGTGAACTCGACAACTGGGAGTGGCCCCGCCATACCGGGGACTTTTCCTTCATGCGAGCCTACACAGGCCCCGACGGAAAACCCGCCGACTATGCAACAGAAAATGTGCCTTATCATCCAAAACGTTTTATTCGTATGAATCCGAAAGGGATCGAGGAAAACGATACGGTGTTTTTGCTCGGATATCCCGGCCGAACGGTGCGCAATCGCACTGCGAGCTTCATACGCTACGAAGCCGATGTTCGACTGCCCGCAATCGTCGAGCTTTACGCGTGGCAAATCGCTGAAATGGACGCAGCCGGCGCCACCGACCGCTCGGTGGCGATCAAGCATGCGACACGCACCAAATCCCTCGCCAATGTTGAAAAAAGGTCCCGCGGGCAATTGATCGGTCTTAAGCGTGCGAGCATCGAAGCCAAACGGCTCGACCGTGAAGCCAAACTGCAGGCTTTCATCGCGGCCAACCCCAAGGAGTTGGGGAAATACTCCAACGTCCTCGCCGATATCGCGGCGGTCTACGAAGAGATGACCCAAAAAGGACCCATGGAAATCCACTTGAGGGAGCTGCGAATCGCACCGAGAGTTCTCGCCACCGCATTCGCGATCTTCGACGCAGCGAACGAACGGACCAAACCGGATCTTGAACGCGAAGCTGCCTACATGGATCGGAATTTCGCCCAGACCATCCAACAAATCCAACTCGACGTCGGTGATTGGCATGGCCCCACCGACGAAAAGATGCTCCTAGGAATGTTGCAACGCTTGCAGAAAATCAACGGCATTCACGAAGTCGAACCCGTGGAGCGAATCCTATCCTCCAACGCTTCGCTCGAAAAAATCGCGGCCGCCCTCATCGCCAAAACAAAGCTCGGCGATCTCAACTTCGTCCAAGACTGCTTGAAGAAATCACCTCAAGAATTGAAGTCGGTCGACGATCCCGCGTTGCAATGGATGATCGATCTGTATCCGCTCTACCTCAAAATGCGAGAGAAGGACAAAGAGCGAGAAGGCAAACTCAGTCAACTCTATGGGACCTTGCTCGAGGTCCAACAGAAGTTTGAAGCTGCCAACTTCATCCCGGACGCCAACGGAACATTACGGATGACCATCGGACGAGTTCAGTCCTACTCACCCGCCGATGCCATCGTCAAAACGCCAATCACCACATTAAATGGTTTGCTTGAAAACACGACCGGGGAGGAACCGTACATCTCCCCACCTGCCGTCCTGCAAGCTGCGAAAGCGAACAAATTCGGAGCCTTCGCAAGTCCTAAGCTAGGAACAGTCCCGGTGGCGTTCCTCTACAGCACCGATACCACCGGCGGAAACTCGGGGAGTCCAGTCCTCAACGCCCGCGGAGAATTGGTCGGGGTGAACTTCGATAGGACCTTCGAAGCCACCATCAATGACTTCGCGTGGGACCAACGGTACAGCCGTTCGATCGGAGTCGATGTGCGTTTCGTTCTTTGGATCACCGGCGAAGTCTACGGTGCCAAACACTTGATCGAGGAAATGCAAATCCGGCCATAGCCCCGAACGCGCGACTCCAACAATCCAAGCTTCTCTAGATCGCATGGGCTGGTCCGGCTGAAGGTTGACTGCGTCGGGATCGCTGCCTCGGGATCGCTGCCTCGGGATCTCGCTGCCTCGGGGGATCGCTGCCTCGGGGTCACTCTGGGAGAGCACCTCAAGGGTTGGATCCGCCCCCGAAAGGCTCAAAACCGTGGGTGCCACGCATTTTCGCAACGAAACTTGTCAAAAATCCTTTTTTCCCTATACTTGAACGGCATCCCGGATTTTTGAAGTCGAAAATTTCGTCGCAAAGCTTTGTTTAATATGGACTTAGAGAACACCGCAAACCATTCACCGATCCGCCCGGTGGACCAATTGGTGTTGGACCTATTGCGTAGAAAAGAAGGGCTTACCGTCACCGACCTCACCGAAAAGCTTGAGGTTACGGCAACGGCCGTTCGCCAACGCCTCGATCGCTTGGAAGAGTCCGGGTACCTGGAACGGCGCAAGCAGTCGGCGGGTCGTGGGCGTCCGACCTACTCGTACTTTTTGACCGATCTCGGCTGGCGTGAGGTGGGGGTCACCTACACCGACCTCGCGATTGCCCTTTGGGGCGAAGTCCTAGCCTTGGAGGATGAATCGCTGCGCAGCGGATTGATCCAACGTGTTTCAAAAAGAATGGGGCGTGTATTTCGTGAATTGCTTCCCGAGGGGACATTGGACGAGCGGATGAAGTCACTGGCAAACTTGATGTCCAGCCGCCGGATCCCAACTTCCTTTGACAACGCGACGGGGCTCCCGGTGTTAGAGGTCCACGCGTGCCCCTACCCAGACTTGACGGGCGGTCATCATGATCGCAACCTTTGCCACCTCGAACAGCAAGTGCTCAGCGAAGCGATTGGACAACCGTTGGAGTTGAGCATGTGCAAACTCGATGGGCACGGCTGTTGCCAATTCAAACCGGTGCCAGCCAATTCCAGCGAAACGACGACAGTCCCTGATGCGTTACCCGTCAGTTAGCATCGATGGATCCCTCGAAGCGGTCGCTGCTCACGCGTCCCCTCGCTCGAATACACCTTGAAATAACAAAAAAACGAACACAAATCACTACTTAACAACGAGAAGTTTTTTCGAATGACTCACGTATTGCGTATTGAGAACCTCCACGTTTCCGTCAACGACAAGCCGATCCTTCGCGGCGTAAATTTGGAAATCAAGTTTGGTGAAACCCATGCGCTCATGGGCCCCAACGGTTCGGGCAAGAGCACCTTGGGTTTGGCGATAGCTGGCCATCCCAACTACATCATTACGGATGGGGCGATCTACCTCGACGGAGTCAACCTTACCGAGATGGAAGCCGATCAGCGCGCCCGCGCTGGGATCTTCATGGCCTTCCAACGCCCGGTTGCAATCCCCGGGGTCAAAATGGCCGACTTCTTGCGGCATGCGACGACCAACGTTCGCCGACCCGATCGGAAAGAAGGGGAAGACCTGATTGCGATGCGGGATTTCCGAAAAGAACTCAAATCGAAGATGGAACAGTTGAAGATGGATCCGGAGTTCGCTCGTCGGTATGTCAATGATGGCTTTTCCGGTGGCGAAATGAAGCGCGCCGAGATCCTGACGATGGCGATGCTTTCGCCAAAGTTCGCGATCCTCGACGAAACCGATAGCGGTCTCGATGCCGATGCCGTCCGTTTGGCAAGCGCCTCGATCGCTGAGATCGGGCGAGACAAAATGGGGCTCCTCATCATCACTCACCACGACAAACTGCTCGAACACAACCCACCGCAATTTACCCATGTCATGCTCGGCGGACGCATCGTGGAGACCGGTGGTGCCGAACTCGCCCGCGAACTCCATGATCGCGGTTACGACAGAATCCGCAAAGCATATCCGGATGCCGATGCGGCCAATCAAGAAATGCTCGCCAAGGAAGAAGCCGCTTTTGCGTAAGTCGCCACATCTCGACTGGACCTCGGCCTGATTTAGCCTCAGCCTGAATTAGCACCAGCCTGAGTTAGCCTCAGCCCAAATTAGTACCGCCCAGATAGATCCGCTCATTGATTGCACAAACACCTGAAACCCTCGCAAGAGAAACCATAAAAATGTCTACCGAAATCGTTCCAGAAGACTCCATCGGTGAAATCAATAAATACGATTTCCGCACCGATAGCAAAGCTGTCTTCAAAGCTCGCAAGGGGCTCGATGAACAAATCGTCCACCAAATTTCCGACATGAAGGACGAACCGCAGTGGATGCGCGACTTCCGCCTAAAGTCGCTCGAGATTTTCCACTCCAAGCCGATGCCGAAATGGGGTGGAAGCATCGATGTCAATTTCCAGGACATCTTTTACTACCTCAAGCCGACCGACAAACAAGGACGTACGTGGGAAGAGGTCCCGCAAGAGATTAAGGACACCTTTGATAAGCTCGGCATTCCCGAAGCTGAGAAAAAGTTTCTCGCTGGTGTGAAGGCCCAATTTGAAAGCGAAGTTGTTTACGGTTCGCTCAAAGAGGAGTTGGTCCAACAAGGCGTTATCTTCACCGATACCGATACGGCCATCAAAGAACACCCAGATCTTCTGCGAGAGTACTTTGGCACCATCATTCCCCCCAACGACAACAAGTTCGCGGCACTGAACTCCGCTGTTTGGTCGGGTGGTTCCTTCATTTATGTCCCCAAAGGGGTCAAAATCGATTTCCCCCTCCAAGCCTATTTCCGGATTAATGCCGAGAACATGGGTCAGTTCGAACGGACCCTTATCATCGTCGATGAAGGGGCTAGCGTTCATTATGTCGAAGGCTGCACAGCTCCGATGTACTCGTCGGAGTCCCTCCACTCTGCAGTGGTCGAGATCATCTGCAAACGGGGTAGCCGTTGCCGTTACACCACGATCCAAAATTGGGCCAACAATATTTACAACTTGGTGACCAAACGGGCTGTTGCCTACGCCGATGCCACGATGGAATGGGTCGACGGAAACCTCGGTAGCAAACTGACCATGAAGTACCCAGCGGTCTACATGCTCGAACCAGGAGCTCGCGGAGAAATCCTTTCGATCGCATTCGCATCGGCAGGACAACACCAAGACACCGGCGGGAAGTTGGTCCATGCGGCACCGAACAC
The DNA here is from genome assembly GCA_046318275.1 of Pirellula sp. Lineage (GTDB taxonomy): Bacteria > Planctomycetota > Planctomycetia > Pirellulales > Pirellulaceae > JBKCUI01. The sequence goes on from JBKCUW010000134.1 coordinate 103,788, forward strand.
CACCGGTCAAATCGTCAGCAAGTCGATTTCAAAGAATGGTGGCCGCAGCAGCTACCGCGGGCTCGTTCGCGTGGAAAAGGACGCGCACAAATCCAAGTGCAACGTCGTTTGCGACGCGTTGATTCTCGACCCAAAGAGCCAAAGTGACACCTATCCCTACATCGAGATCCTCGATCAAGACGTGAGTATCGGTCACGAAGCGAGTGTATCTCGGATCGGCGAAGAGCAACTCTTTTATCTGATGAGCCGCGGCCTCTCCGAAGCCGAAGCGAGCACGATGATCGTCAACGGCTTCATCGAACCGCTCGTCAAGGAACTTCCGATGGAGTACGCCGTCGAAATGAACCGATTGATCCAACTTCAGATGGAAGGTTCCGTAGGCTAACATGAACACTACCGCAACGACATCTCCAGCCGCATCCTCGTTCGACGATGCCGCCTTTGGTCGGTTCCTCGAGCATCGTATCGATCCGACATGGTTGACCACCCTGCGTCGCAACGCTTGGGCGGATTTCCAAAGCATGGAATGGCCCAGCCCTCGCGATGAGAATTGGATGCGTTCGGAGATCCGAGGATTCCGAATCAACAAGTTCGCTCCGAATGTTGAAGAGAACGTTTCGATTCCCAGCACGACTCCTGTTCGATTGCTCGAAGGAGTCAACGCTGCCGGTTCGCTTCGATCGATCAATGGTATCGTCACTCACGAAGAACTCGATCCGAGTTTTTCTGCAAAAGGAGTTGTCGTCGGTTCCTTATCTCGCTGCGCTCGTGAGCATACTCAGTTGGTACAAGCTCACCTGAACTCATTGGTGTCGCCCAAGACCGATCGATTCTCAGCATTGCAGTCCGCAATGTGGACCGATGGCTACTTCATTTATGTTCCTCGCAACGTCGTAGTCGATCGACCAATCCATATCCATGCTTCCATGGGTGATGGATCGGTCGACATGTCCCACACCCTCATCGTGCTTGAGGAAGGCGCCGAAGCAACCGTCCTCTTCGAATGCGCCAGCCCCTCCGAATCCGCATCGGGTTTTCACTGCGGAGCGGTGGAACTGGTCCAAAAAGGAAACTCGCATCTGCGTTTCGTGAGCCTTCAAGATTGGGGCCAAAACGTTTGGCAGTTCGCCCATCAGAGAGCAAGCGTTGGCCGAGACGCTACGATCCAATGGACGGTGGCCGCGATGGGAGCTCGATTCGCACAAGTCGACCAACGAGTCGCATTGGTAGAACCGGGCGCACGCAGCCAAGTCAACGGAGTGATGTTCACTCGCGATCGCCAGCACTTAGTTTTTAATACCCTCCAGCACCATGTGGCACCCCATTGCACGAGCGACTTCCTCTACAAGTCGGTGTTGCAAGATCGATCGCGGACCGTTTGGCGAGGGATGATCAAAGTCAACGAAGGAGCGCAGAAGACCGACGGTTATCAGCGAAACGATAACCTCATGCTCAGCGACACCGCTCGATCCGACTCCATCCCTGGTCTAGAGATCAACGCCGACGATGTACGATGCACTCACGGCAGCACCAGCGGGCGCGTCGATGAAGAATTGATCTTCTACGCGCAATCACGAGGATTCACTCGAGCGGAAGCAGTCCGGATGATCGTCACCGGATTCTTCCAGCAAATCTTCGATCGAATCACGATCGAAAGTGTTCGCGAAGCGCTCGGTGCCGCAATTGCTCGACAAGTGCGTCAGTACGACTGATAGATACGACTGATAGATTCGTCAATACGGCTCCATCAACGTCCCGATGTTGCACCTCCAGCATCGCTCGTGAACCCGACGACTTTCAAGACTCAGATCCAGTCACAAGCACTCCGTTCCATCGGCTTTGCTTCTCGGCTGCCACTCTCCCAAAAGGAAGACATCATCAATCAACGAGACTTTCAATACGTTTGCGAACTCGGCGATCTAAAGCCCGGCAAGCCATCCACCTTCGAAGTCGAAGATCGCTTTGTCGTGGTCGTACACTTGGATGGACAGATCTATTGCATCGAAGACCTGTGCACGCACGACGGTGGCACGCTCGGGGATGGTGAACTCGAAGGTAACTGCTTGGTGTGCCCGAGACACGGTGCAAAGTTCGATGTTCGTAATGGGCATGTCACGTGCATGCCTGCTACCGAAAACACACCTAGCCATGAAGTAAAAATTGACGGGAGTCGAATATTGGTTCGGCTCAATGACTAATCCACTCAATGACTAATCCATCGTGACGATGATACTGCATTTACTGGAAACCATGGAAAACGCGGTGAACGACCGGTAATCTGAGCTGCGACAGATTCGGCGCAAAGAGAGCCCTCTCGTCGCTGCGGCAACGCTCCGCTTCAACAACACCAACTCCTGAAACCACCCTTCCTATTCGCCTGAAACCACCCTTCCTATTCGACAGAGAACGCTATGGCACTTTCCGAAGACCATGTTCGTGAAGAACTCAAAAAGGTGATCGATCCTGAACTGTTTGTGAACATCGTCGACCTGGGATTGATCTACGTCGTCGATATTCAACCCGGTGAAGAGGGAAAAGAAAACGTTCATGTCGAAATGACCATGACCAGCCCGATGTGTCCTGCCGGCCCTCAACTCGTCGCTAACAGCAGGCAAGTTATCGAAGCGATCGAAGGAGTCGGAACCGTAGACATCAAGGTTGTTATGGATCCGCCGTGGACTCCGGAGAAAATGACAGAGGATGCTCGCGATCAATTGGGAATATTCTAATGCCCGGTTTTATGCCGAAGGTTTCGCTCGATGAGATCCGGGAAGAAGTCGCCGATCTGGAAACCCCCGAAGAACGGATAGGTTACCTTATCGAATTGGGCCAAACCCTTCCCGATCTAGCTAAGGAGTTTCAGACCGAAGCGTACCGAGTCCTAGGCTGCCAAAGCATGGTCTGGGTCGTCCCTGAGATTGCCCCGGAAGGCATCTATTTTCAGGGCGGGAGCGACGCTCCGATGGTTCGGGGGCTAGTCGCGATTCTTCTCTCCGCGTACTCGGGAAAGACCGCGAGTCAAATCATCGACTTTCCCATCGAAGGCCTATTCGATGAAATTCGTCTGAGGTCGTTCCTAACGCCGATGCGAAGCAATGGTCTGCACTCGATGGTGCAACGCATTCAAGGTATCGCCAAAGCAGCTTTGATGGCTCTTGACCCTTCAAAATCTCACGAGGGCAGAACTCGCGAGCATTCCCAGACTCAGGAACGCCATTCCAAGCCTTCGGTCCAATTTTCCAACCAACCAGATTCAAGCGAGTTCAACAACGTCGAATCCCCCAAAAATCGGCAGGCTGCGATCTCGATCGATAATTGTCGTTCCGATTTCCCGATCTTGCGTCAATCCACCAGTAGTGGCCAACCCATCATCTACTTGGATAACGCCGCGTCCTCGCAACGGCCCACTTCGGTGATCGACTGCATGAACCATGTTTACGAAACCCATTACGCGAACGTCCATCGATCCGGTCACGATTTCGCATCGCAGACAACGTGGGCGATGGAATCCGCAAGGGAGTCTTTGCAGAAATTTCTCGGTGCGGATGCTGTCGAGGAAATCCTTTTCACCTCCGGAACAACTGCGTCCGTAAATCTGGTCGCTCGCAGTTGGGGCGATGCCTATCTCGTGGCTGGAGATGAAATTCTTCTCACCGAAATGGAACACCATTCCAACATCGTTCCGTGGCAACAATTGGCGGAACGCACTGGAGCCGTGATCCGATGGTTAGGCGTTCGCGATGACTTTCTTTTGGACATGGAATCCCTCCCCAACTTGCTAACCCCCCGAACGCGATTGGTATCAGTGACTGCGGTATCGAATGTGCTCGGGACGATCAATCCTGTTGGCGACATCATTGCTGCAGCGCATCGCGTCGGTGCCAAAGTGTTTGTAGATGCGGCCCAAAGCGTACCGCATGGGCATGTCGACGCCAAAGCTTGGGATGCAGACTGGATTGCCTTCAGCGGCCACAAAATGCTCGGTCCCACCGGAATCGGTGTCCTTTACGGCAAGAGTGAGCTGTTGGAGTCGATGCCACCGTTCCTAGGAGGTGGGAATATGATCCAATCGGTCAGTCGCACTGGGTTTGTCCCAGCAAGTATCCCGCATCGGTTCGAAGCGGGCACGGCACCGATCGTCGAGGCCATCGCGATGCAACCCGCCGTGGAATACCTCCAAAGAATTGGCAGCCAAGCCATCCTCGCCCACGAACGGAAATTGACTCGAAGAGCCATCGATGGCTTATCGCAAATTCAAGGGCTCAAGATTCTCGGCCCGGCGATGGAACAGAAGACCGGAATCGTTTCGTTCGTCATTCCAGGTATCCACTCCGATCAAATAGGTCAGTACCTGAACGCAAAAGGAATCGCCATCCGAGTCGGACACCACTGCGCGATGCCGTTGCACGAACGCTTTGGAATCGGCGTTAGTGCCCGCGCATCCTTTTACTTCTACAACACCGAATCCGAAGCCGATGCGTTGATCCAAGGGGTCGAAAAAGCGGTCTCGCTCGGCCGCAAATCTTGAACTCGATCCGTACGGCCCAACGCTCTAGAATCGAATGCCACCACCGATGTTGATGAATGCGTTGGGAGCTTGGTCGTTCATCCCCCATCCAAATCGGGTGCCTAACTCCATGTTCTTTGTAAAGAGGTAGTGGATCCCTGGGCTCACAAATTGCTGGACCGATTCTCGCGTTTTGCCTTGGCTGAAAATCCCAAAGTACTCGATGTGTCCTTTCCAACGCTCACCAAGTGGAATCTTTAACACCGTCGATGGGCTCCACACATTGAAATGATCCTCTTCCAAGGAACCGGTGCTGTAGCGGACTGCATTATCCCACATCCATCGGTTGGCAAAGGTCCATCCACTCGCATATGTCACTCCCAAATGTGAGTCGCTGACATTCCCTTGGACGGGACTGAATCCACTGACGACAAATACCGATTGAGGCAGCCATCCAGATTGCTTTGTGAACCCGATTTTCGCTCCGTAGCTGACATTTGTCTCATCTTCGATCTCCGACTCTTCGGCCAGTTCATCAGGTACGTTCGCAGAGATAGGATTTCCCGCTCCCCCCACTTCGTAGTTGGTACCGAGACGAAGCTCAACACGATCGGTAAGGCCGTATCGAAATAACAATTCGGGATAACTATGCGTGTCAGGAACGCGCCGGTTATCGATGAACGAGTACGCCGACTCGACAATCATTCGCTTGCGCCCTGCCAAGGTTGTTGCAGGAGTGAACGAATCCCTATCTGTTTCGATCTCCTCCGAAACCCACCCCGACCCATCTCCTTCTTCCGACGACTCATTCACCGCAGAGGCGATCGACCTACGTCCAATTGGTTCACCCAATTGTGGGAATAAAGTCTGCGCGCAGAGGCATGACGGGACCAAGCCCTCGACGAGCATCGTGAAAACCACGGCAACCGACAAACGACGAAGCATCTCCAAAACTCCATTGTTGGAGGCGAAATTCAACACATAGTCCGGTCTGGATGGCGGGTAGTCTATCCGACTTACAAACGATCATTCCCTTCCGTTTGTCTCGCACCATGCCTGAGCACTGCACCATCAGAACGCGCTTCGGATTCAACCGTTTGATTCTTTGAGCGAATCCCTTGGAGCGGTGTAAAAAATCCCCCCAATAGCTCCGACGTTCCGACTAGGAAGAGAATACGGAGTGCGACGATTAAGTAATTTTACCCAACGCAATTTCCCAGCCGCCGATGGTCCTGTTCGCAATAACGATGAGCAACGACGAGCAACAGTGAGCAAGAAACACACGCTGAGGCAAGTTTTCAGGAGCACATTCAGCACTGAGGAACACAGAAGCAAATTTCATTTTCTCAGTCAGGCTCGATGATTCGCCCAAACCAATGTTCTCCATCGTGGTAATCGATCAAAAATACGACGTTAACAAATTTTGTCCTAACGACACAATTATTTCCTAGACAATCAGAATTGGCGTAAATACCATGCGAGGATCGACGGAACATTTTTTGTCACGCCTGGACTAAAATTGGATTAGGTCATGCGTGCTTTGTTATTATTGATTGTTGGAATCGTATCGGTATCGCACGGTTCAGCGATGGCTGCAATCGTCGTCTTGGATGGTGGTTTTGAGAGCCAAGCTCTATCTCAAAATCTTCCGTATTATCGAACGGGACTCTCGGGCCAACTCTGGGGAAAGGATTGGGGCGCCGCTGGCGACGAATCTTCTTGGAGGAGTGTCGATCCTGGTAAAGGCGCTTGGGTAGGCGGTGCAATTTGCCGGTCCGAGGATTTCGCAACTGGCTGGAAATGGGCCCATACAGGCGATGTTTTTGGCGTCATCAAGGATCGCCAGACGATGTCGCAAACGTTTGTTGCGGATGCTGATGCAACAGGCATTCTTAGCTGGTACGACACGAATCGAAATTCCTGGAGGGAACATACTTGGTTCGGACGCCCCAATGAGTACAGCGTCACCGTCACCGACAACCTGGGAAACGTCCAGGTTATCGGGAGTTACATGAGCCAAGTATATGGTGGTCTGGAATCCAACAGTTGGACCAATACGGGCGATGATCGATTTCTGCTCGCGAACAAGCAAGGCTGGGTAGCTCGTACGGGTAATTCGTTCAATCTAGTCGGTGGCAGAACGTATACCCTCAGCTTCAATAGCCTGAGTCCTGACATTTACGACTCCAACGGCAACATTACTGGGGTTGATGACAGAACGACCCTGCTGGATGACATTAGCTTGATGGGTTTTGCCCCTACAGTGCCTGAGCCCAGCACCATGGCAATTTTCGGTCTTGGCAGTTTGGGGTTCGCATACCTTCGACGTCAACGTCAACGTCAACGTTAATAAACACGGTTGGTTGGACGGACGAGCGCTCGATTGAGTTCAACGAACAATCAAAGCTCTTAGTTCCATCTCATCCTCATTTGCCCCTACAGCAACGTCGACGGACGGATTGATCAGCATCCCGATCATTTCATGGGATATGCGCAGCGAAACTTAACATCAGGGAAGATGGCTTAACGCCGCGCCCAAAACCTTGGTTGGTGGCGTTAAGGACAAACTGGCGCGAGACGCGCAAGGGTCCATGAAAAGCTGTAGCGACTTGTCGCCGTTTCCTTGAAAGTACTCGATCCGGATTGGATGTAGTCCTTTTCGGAGTCGAACCAGTTGGCCTGCTGGTTTCGGAGGATGGTTCCCGTCGTGATCGATCAATAGACGACCGTCGAGGAAAAGCTTGCTCCCGTCGTCCGAAACAATAATCAAGCGGTAAAGATCGTCTGTGTCGACACGGAGGAACCCATCGAATCGAATCGCAAAATAGTCCTTGCGGTCTTTGGCGATCGAATCGACTTCCAACTCTTCACTGACACCTTGTCGATTGGCACTCAACGAATCGAAGTCAGGCATCTCGTTGAACACTCCTTCGCACATCCTGTACTTTAGACCAGGTTGTGTTCCTGAAACCTCGTCGACTGCCGCAGTTTGATAAAGCGATGGCTGAAGCTCCTTGGTCTCGATCCTACCTCCAGCTTTTGTTTCCAATCGAAGCAGTTTCCGCGCTGGCAAACGCGTCTCCAATCCCAATTGCCAATCGATGGCATGGTGCAGCGGTAATCCATCGAGAGAGACGATTTCGTCGCCGGGGCGGAAACCTGCGAAGTCAGCGGGAGAATCGGGAACAATCTCGCGCACAACGGCCGACTCAACCCAAGGGTCTAGCCGCATTCCAACGATTGACTCATGGACCATTTCCGATTCCAACAAGCTTTCCATCGTTTGGCGGACACGATCGATGGGGATGGCGAGTCCCACGTTCTGTTCTCCATTAATCACCGCTGCAACCACACCGATCACTCGGCCTTCCATATTGACCAGTGGTCCTCCCGAATTACCTCGGTTGCTGGCCGCATCAAACTGGATGAGTCGATCGCGACGATCGTTCACGTAGTTGCTCATGATCATCGCATTGGGACCACCCTCGAGAACATTGTTTGCACTAACGATACCGGACGTGAAGACGATCCCCCGTCCACCCGGATTACCTGCGACGACTACCGATTCCCCATGCATCAAATCATGACTTCGGCCGATAGGAACAGTCGATAGGTTTGCGGGTGGGTTTACTAAACGAATGATCGCAATATCGGCTTCCGGCATTCGGCTCACCACCCGAAACTGCAAAGGCTTGGAGCCTTGCATGAGAGCAAAGCCCTCGGTTTTTGGAAGCACATGGTTGTTGGTGAGTACATAGCCATCGGAATGAATCACGGTGCCGCTTCCAGAAAAAATCTGGTTATCTACGGGTGTAAAAAGTGCCACCACTGCGGGTTCGATCTTCTGAATGACTCGCACCAAAGGAGTGTAACGGGGCGAGTCGACAGGAGGATCTGCGAACCCCAACGACGTCGAAAGCAATCCGAAACCGAGCCCAACAACAATCAGCCGAACCATCTCCACGAAAGTAAAAATAGAAGAAGTGCGACTAAAATCTACGAGACCGAAAGGCACAGCACGCAGGAACATGGGAGCTTCCATAGGTATTTGAAAAAAACCTGAAACAGTATCGAACTGACACGGAAACACCCTATGGGCGATCCGAGGCGTCTGTCGATCATACGCTCCCAGCGCAACTTCTCGAAACTCATTTCCTCGATTTTCCGCGAGTCTCGTATTGATGCTTGTGGAGCCTATTTTGCTGGAGCTTCCATGCGATCCAACCGATGATTGCAAAACCGGCAAGCGTCGTCATGATCGTTGACCAACTGGCAGCTGCCCGAGGGTTCGCGCCAGCGGCATCAAGTGGCTTGCCCAACTCGATTCGGTCGATAACAACCATCGGACCATGCTGAAACTGGGTGTCATCGGTCGCGATGCTGACTTGTGTAGTTTTGTACTTCCACATCCGATAAAACCAACCTTCGACGTCGGTGCGCATCCGAGGATACCACGACTGAGAACTGCTCGGATCGGCATCTCCAGAGTCGACGAGGAGCCATTCCGGCACTTTCGCTGCAACCAAGGTGATTGGAAACTCACGCTGGAACACGACAGGTTCGCTTCCCTCCCCATAGTTGATTTCGATTTTATTACGACCGATATCAGCGAGCCCATCGATTTGGAAGTAATGCGTACCGCCTAGAATAGGACGCCACTGCGGGTCGTCGACTTCGATGCGTTGGACCCGTCGTACTTGCACTGTCGCTTGTGTCCGCAATCCGACCGACATCGATGCCTCAGAGGAAACACCTCGACGTTTTTTGGTTCCTTCAGCCCGCCGAATCAATGGCATGATCGCAATTGGCTCTTGGAGATTCCCGGAGCCTAATCCATCCGGCGGTGGCATTGATCCGTTCCAACGAACGGCAGGGACTCCAGTTGGCTTTGGGTCCGCAGTGGGATTGCGCGAGGCAGCGATCATCGAATAGAAAGCCTTGGATTCCTTGCTCGTCATCGATTGCCCTTGAAGCGATTCTAGACGATCCAGCCAAGACAGGTCCCAGCCTTGCTCGAGCAGCATTTGCCAACCGAGCGGTAAACCATCGCTCCCATGGTTGCCGGGAACTGCAGACCCACTAGTGTTGTTGAGTTCATTGGTAGGTAGCATGTGATCGGCGACCGAATCAGGCTTGCGCCAGTGAACGCTAGCGCACAGCATCGTCTGCGGGGCATTCGCTGGTGAATCCGCCAACGGACTAAGGAGTAGTCCGATAATCTCACAGGGCTGACCGGAAAAGTTCGATTGCAGCCAGTAGCTGGGTACATCTTTGGCAATCGCGATCGTCGTAACCGGTTCGGAAGCATCTTGGGCAACGGAGCCTGAACCCAATCCACTTGGAGGAGATACCAAGGTAACCGCATAGAGTTGCTTCCACTCCAGTCCAGGAAAAGGAGATTTCTCAATCGGAATAGGAACGACCTTTCCGACGATCCCATGGATACGACAGAGCCGCCTTTGCCGATGCGATAGCGGATCATCCGATGGATCCGTTTGGTTCAATAAAACGGGACCACGTTGCGTCAGGGTCTCGATTTCCTCATGGAACCGCTCCATGCCTAGCAAAATCGCAATCGTGTTTTCGGACAATGCGTACTCGCGCATGTTCGACAATTCAGTTGCATCGCTAGGTAGAGATAAAGCCGTTATCGAATTGAGGCGCTCACCGAGTTTCTCCACGAGCAGTCGCTTGGGTCCTTCATAATCGATCGGTGGTTGCCAAGCGTTGGCGATCGGGTTTGCAATGGCTTTCGCAATCGACTGCTGCACGCGCGACAGGGTCGGTGTGAGAGTCCCTGGCAGACTTGGCGACCGAAGGTCCGCCGCTACGATCACTGGCGCCACTTCGCCACCTCGCGCCGAAGCATACGCGCGGCGTTTCGCGAGTAGACCTGTCACTACGACAGGTGTATCTTTGGCGAGCAATGCATTCGGGGTGTGGATTGCTTCTGGAACGTGGACGATCACCGGCTGGTTACTCAAATCATCTGGTTGAAGCCAGAGTACACCGTAGGGAATCTCCGGCCCCCCTGGAACCCCGACCTCAGCCGCACGATCGACGAGCTTGATCGTGCCAGAGATTCGAACACCTTTACCACGGAGTCCGTCGGTTAATGAAACAAGCTGGGGAATGGACGTGCTGGGAACCATTTCAGGAATCATCCAACCCGCCTGCAACGCCTCGTGCAGCGCCAAGGCCCGTTGCGTCGTTCTCGCAAGTGGCCATCGTTCATTAGATTTCCATGGGGTATTGTCGCTAAACGCACGAAGCAGCCGACGATCTAACGCGAGCTTTAACGCGCGCTCGAATCGCAACACAGACTCCGGTATCGGCGGAGCCACGCTCGGAGATCCCTCCTCGCCTGAAGCTACCGATCCCATGGAAATATTTCGAAGTTTGCCCCAACTCTCGAGCGAGCGAGAAAGATCCACTAAGACTTCGTGTTCCCACGACTTCGAATCCGAAAGCTCGAGCCATCGGGTAAGTTTAGCTCGAGCCGTTTGAAACCAATCCGCTGCCAAATTACTCGTCGCAACTGCGGGCTGATTGTTGGAAGTATCGGTCGCAGATTCCGAGGCGAGTGTCGATTCCCCCATTGCTGTCGCACTCGCTCCAAATTCCGATCGGCAGAGCTGAAATAACAAATCCGATGAGGAGGATTGCAGAAGGCTCTCCAATACCTCCGATTGGAGTTGGATCGACCTATCGCCGTGGTGAAGGAAAAGGTCCTGCACCTGCTCAGCCGTGGGCCCCCCATCGACACGCTCCAACGCGACGTTTTCAAAAGCACTTTGGTCTCCTGAGGGTTTGTCAGCAGAATCCTGAGTACTTTCCCTATCTGTCGCCTGCCAAGGGAAATCGATCCCCGATGGGCTGCTTTCCGATGCATCCCCCGAGCCTGAAACACCACTCGCCATCAATCCGGCGTTCGATTGGGTTAGAGGATTGGCTGAGCTCTCACCGGGGAGCAACCCCACTGCTCCTGCGACTCTCGCGACGCGGCGAGGGTCGGACACTTGCTGGATCATGATCAAGGTCAACACTAGCAAAACCACTAGTGAGATTAGACGCCTTGGGCCGTGCGACGATTGCATTGCCGTTTCGTGGTTGCGTCGTTGTCCCTCGATGGAGTACCAGCGTTCGCGTCGTCGTGGGGCCATTGTCGATAACCTGTCGAAAGGTGAGGGTCCGGGGAAGGAATGTTAAATTGGGGAAATGGGATTTGAAAAACGGGATTCGAAAAAGCTGCTGGACCGGGAGTTTCGTGGTGGGATAAGTCGGTTGCTGGAAATGCTTGTGGAGACTACACGGAGACGATTCGAGACCGCTATAATGGGAGTCGGATGGGCATTAGGAGCTGAAATGCTTTATGATCATCCAATCCATTTTATACGCGTCAGGTCGGCTGAAGAGCCGACGGCTCCAAGTTTAGCATGATTGGCGCGCAGACTCCTCGGCGACGAATGTACCCACCGCTATGAATCGGACACGGTTTTTTCTTCCTGCGATCTATAAACTGACCCCAGTAGCATTCGGTCTTTTGTGCTCGCAAGTGTATTGGTACACACCGGCGCATTCCGAGGAACCCGCTGCAAAGTTTTTGGAGCGGCTCAAGGAAGAAGGTCATTATGACCAAGCGCTCAAGTACTTGGACGTGGGAGTTCAACGGAACCGAATCCCAGAGTCGATGAAGGCCGATCTAGGGTTGGAACGCATCCTGATCCTACAACTCTCCCTCGATAACGTGCGAACGGCCAAGGAAGGGGAGGAACGTCTAGCGGCGATCGAACAAGGCTTCAAAGATTTTCTCAACGCTTCCCCGGAGCATCCCCGACGCGGCGAGACGATGCTGAAGCTTGCGGACATGTATCTAGCTCGCGGCACCAAGCTTTTGACGGAAGCGGATACGGAAAACAAGAAAGAAGGTGGTCAAGCCACCAGTACGGAACTGCGTGAGAAGGCGCGAGTGGCTCTGCAGCTAGCCTACGAAAACTTTGGTGGAGCGGTTGAATGGCTCCGCCCCGTGCTGGAAGCGATGCAAGGTGCCAACGTTAAACCGAACGAAACCGAGCGACTCGCACTTAGAGAAAAACTGCGCACGGAGTATCGACAAGGAGAGATCCTGCAAGCGATCACCACTCGCTATTTGGCGGAAACCTACCCACCTAAATCTCCGGAATGGTCGCAGAAATTGGAAGAAGCAGGCAAGAAACTGGACCAGATTGCAGAGAAGAGTTCCAAGCAACCGGGTGCAAAGTACTTGAGCTTGCTGAACCGGGCACAGATTCAAGGACTCCTCGGTCAAATCGACGGCGCTCGAGAAACGTACAATCGTGTCGCTGAAAATGACGAGCCAGGGATCTTTCGAACGTGGCGTGTTCAAGCCATCGCCGGGATTGTGCGATTGGACAGTTCGCCAGCATCGAAAAAATACGAGGCTGCTGTTGCGCGCGGTGAAGAACAACTGCGCATGGGGGATCTGCGAGAAAAGGATCGTCCGGAGTGGCTCGACCTGCAACTGGCGATTGCCGAAGCTCGCATCGCCTGGATGAACTCGCTCGACCAAAAAGCGGAGGAGGGCAAGTTCCGCAACATCCGCCGCGAAGCCCGTGAAACGTTGCAACTGGTCGCGAAAAAGCCAGGGCCGACCCAAGCCAAAGCGAGAGACCTGCTCAAGGATCTTGGGATCGAAACCAAGGCTCCTGACGACAGTAAACTCCCCGATGTGAAGACCTTCGAAGAAGCGATCAAAGTCGCGCGGAGCCGATTGGATCGCGCCGAAGAAGGAGATGCAACGATCAAAATCCTAGAAAGGCAACTGGCTAGCGCAAGCGGGGATGACAAGGCCACGATTGAGGAACAAATCAAAACCGTCAGCGAAGAAGCCGTTCGGGACCGTCGCCAAGCCGTTGGGCTTAACACGACTGCACTTGCGATGTTCGACGAAAAAGACTCTCGCGACGATTTGTTGCAAACACGGTTCCTACAAGCCTACCTTCTGTGGCAACTTGAAGATTACTGGGAATCATTCGCGATCGCAGATGTGATCCTGCGAACCAACAAGGGGACCGAGACTGCCCAAAAGGCGAGCTCATTAGCATTGAGCAGTCTCGGCCAATTAATCGACAATGCCCCGAGCGAGAGGCAAGCGACGTTGACCGTGACGCTTGAGAAACTCGCGAAATACCTCCTCGACACAGCCCCCGGAACTCCGGAAAGCGATCAAGCGGTAGACATTCTGGTGAGTTTAGCTCTTCGCGAGAAGAAGTGGGATGAAGCCGAACGGTACCTGAAGATGAAGGGGACACCGGGCGGTGACAAGGCATTTTTACTGGGCCGAGTTTTCTGGGCCCAGTACCGACAAAATGTTTACGCGCATCGCCAAGCGGGCACACAGCCCACCGCGGATGATGATGCACTTCGTCAGCGAGGTGAAAAACTGCTCAGCGATGCTTGGAACACGTTGACACCCGAACAGGTTGCAACCGGGTCTCTGGAAGGAACCAACGATTTAACTTCCCTCTACCTTCAAGGAGGACGGTTGGATGAAGCGCTGGCAACCCTCAACGATCCCGCTAAGGGAGCCATTAAACAAGCGGAATCGCTGACAGGCACTTTAGAGCCCGCCATATTGCTCGATACCTACCGATTGACTCTACAGTCGATGGTTCAATCTGCAGGCCAAGGCCGCGGTGAACTCTCCGAAGAACAAGTCGCCGATGCTATTGGGAAAATGAAATCGCTCTGCGACCAAGCGGGTGACGACACGATGCTGACACGCTGCCTGCAAAACTTGGCCGCCGAACTCCAAGGTCAACTCGAAGCGAACAAAAACGGAGAGCAACAAGCAAAACTGGCGACGTCGTTCAAGGTTGTGATCGACCAACTGATCAACGTCAGCAACGATCCCGGCATGATCGAGTCAGGCGGTGCCGCGATGCTGCTTCTGGCAACCAACCTCGAAAAAATTCCTTCGATGGCGGCAAAAGCTCCGTCGCTGATGGAATCCGCGGAAAAAGCATTCTCGAAGTTAAAGGGGATGTCGGATGCAGACCTTGAAAAGATCAAGCGAAAACCCGAAGAGATCCTGCTCAAACTAGCGTTGGCCAAGCGGGGAGCAAAGAAGTTTGAAGAAGCCAATGGGCTCTTTATCGAAGCCTTAAGAAAGAATGCGAACAACATCACAATCCAAATTGAGGCCGCTCGCAACCTTCAACAATGGGCCGGATCGAAGGATAGCGAGAAATTGAAGCAAGCGATGTTGGGAGCAGAACCACTCCCCAATAAGAAGAAACTGATTTGGGGCTGGGGCCAAATCGCACAGACTACCTCTAAGTACCCCAACTTTCAAAAAGAGTTTTTCGATGCGAGATTGAATGTTGCCCGCTGCCGTGCGATGCTGGGCGACAATCAAACGGGTGACGCAGAAAAGCAAAAACTGTACGAGGCTGCTATCAGCGATATCAACACGACTGCTGTTCGGTTCCCCGAGCTCGGCGGACCCGAAACCTTCAAGGAATTTGATAAGCTCCTACGTGAAATCCAACAGAAGGCGAAGAAACCGATCACTGGCATCACACCCGCAGCCGCAAGCGGAACCAAGTCCGATGCAAATGGGCCAGCTGATCCAGGCGACAAGAAATGAGCTTGCTCGCACCCAACATTACCCGTCTCCTGGAATCTCGCCCACAGTATCACTGACACGACCCGGTACAGCACCCGTTGCATCCCTCAACCGATCCAACAAAATTACGGCCAGATTAGTTCCCTAATATGCATTGCTCCTCACAAATGGTTACATTTTTTCACAAAGCCATGACCCATCGCATCGCAATTACTCGATCGAGCCTCCTACGCAATCCCGCCTCTAGGTTCGCCTGGTTCGCAACCGCACTCTTCAGCATCGCGTTCATCAGCATCGTTTCAGAACGAGCGGTTGCTCAAGAACGCGACCGAGTTTTTCCAATCAAAGGTGCAGCTGTTACCGGAAAAATCGTCGAACGGAGCAGAGACAAAGTGGTTATCGAAGTCCGAGGTACGAACCAAAACTTCCCATCGAACGAAATCCAGCGAGTCCTTTTCGATGGAGAACCACAGTCGTTCTCGCGAACTAAGGATTTGGTGGCCCAGGGACAGGTCGACCAAGCGGTGGAAGAGTTCAAAAAGATCGATTCCGGTTCGCTGAAATCGGATGATATGAAGATGGAGTACCAGTTTTATCGCGGTTACCTCGCAGGCTTGATGGCGTTACGAGGCAAAGGGGATCCAGCGAACGCATTGAAATTGCTGACGGCGTGGGTCAAAGACGATTCGCAATCCCATCACTTCTACGATGCAGCGGAAGCCATGGGGGACCTAGCGCTGGCCACCGGAGGCGCTGACCAAGCCGCCAAATACTACGGCGGATTGGCCAATGCACCCTTTCCTGAGCTTAAAGCCAAAGGCAACTTCCTGCAGGGAAGAGCCCTCATGTCACAAAAGCAGAATGCGGAGGCGAAGGCCAAGTTCAACGCGGTGCTCGAAGCAAAACTTTCCGATCCTTTATCCCTCAAGTACCAGAAACTCGCTCGCGTCGGAATCATCCGCTGCGATGCTCAAGAGGGAAAAGGGGACCAGGCGATTGCAGAACTTGAAAAGATGGTGGACGAAGGAGACTCGACCGACTCCGAATTGTACGCGGAACTCTTCAATACCCTCGGTGCTCTGTTCGAAGCTGCAGGGCGCAACGACGAGGCACTTCTGTCCTACCTGAAAACCGACTTGCTCTACGGAATGCAAAGCGACTCGCACGCTGAAGCGCTCTACCGACTGTCTCAACTTTGGCCAAAAACGGGGGACGCAGGTAAGGGTGCTGACGCCAAACAACGACTTGCCAAACTCTACCCTACCAGCCCGTTGGTCAAGAAGTAGGGTGAGCGGGTCGCATGGGGAGAACCGCCCCGACTCCAAAAGAGTTCAACGCATTTTTCGCACCCTGCATCCCTGGGCGTGCTCGGTAGGTTAAACTAAAGTCCGGTTCGGTGCGGTCGTACCGACTCAGGCAAACACAACTTCGCGCGGTTACCGTCAACAGCATTCGATTTGAGACCGCACGGATCCTAAAACCACAACCCGTTCAGGCACTGGGAGATCGCGCCAGTGCTGAACACCTTATTGTTCTCTCACTCATCTTCACTAGTTCTGGAGTAGCTATGGTTTCCCGCTGTCGCTCAATGCAACACGCCTTGCTCGAAAACGTCCGACCGATTCTATCGATAGGGGTAATCGCTCTTACGATGTCCGGGCCGGCGTTCGCTCAAGATGCAGCAGCTGCGGCACCCGCCAGCGAAAACATGTTGGTCAAAACATGGAACGCTCTGGGCACCATGTACGCCATCACGTTTTTGATCATGTCGATCATCTTGGTCGCCTTGGTCGTCCGTGCAATTTTGGCCGTGCAAAAGAATAACTTCGTCCCCGATGACTTGATCCAAGGCGTCGAGACCAGTTTGGCCGAAAACAACCCTGAGGCTGCTGTCGAGCTGATTCGGTCCGACGAAAGCTTCTTAGGTGTTGTGGCATCCGCAGGTCTCGAAAAAATTTCCAAAGGGAAAGACGCCATCCTCGAAGCCATGCAGGTAGCAGGGGATTCCGAGACGATGCGTGTGGAGCACCTACTCAGCTACATCGCATTGATCGGAAACATCGCCCCGATGGTCGGTCTCCTCGGAACCGTTCAAGGGATGGTGGCATCCTTCGGAACGATCGCCAGCAGCCCACAAACCCCCAAGCCGAACGAATTGGCGTCCGGTATCGAGCAAGCCCTCTACACGACACTCGTCGGGCTCTATTTGGCGATCCCGGCCATTGCAATTTACAACATCCTTCGGAACCGTGTTCAACGGATGATCATGTCGGCGGGCACCCAGTCCGAAGAGATGATCGAGAAATTCCAGGCTCTCAACAAGTAATCCATCGTTTTAGGGTTAGCAGCTTACACCTGTCAAACTGAGCCATGCCGATCAAACAAAAATTCGAAACCAAAGTCGCTGAAGGGGATATGACAGCGATGATCGACATGGTTTTCCAGTTGATCATCTTCTTCATGGTTCTGATCAACTTTTCCCAAGAAGACCAGAACGAGAAGATCAAGCTTCCCGCGAGCGAATTGGCAAAGCCTGCCGAGGCACCTCTGGAACATCCCGTGGTGCTGAATCTCGACTTCAGCGGCAGCGTGTATATGGGTGCTGACGTAGCGACGGTCGCCAGCCTACGCCCACTTCTCCAAGTCGAAGCGGACGCATTAAAAGCGAAGGGGCTTGGGGCCAAAGACGCGAATGTCATCATCCGCGCCCACCAGAGAACGGCAGGCGGTTTGGTCCAGGAGCTGATCAAGAAATGCCAAGAGGTCGGTTTTGAAAAGTTTGCGTTGCGAGCTCAAGAAGACAGACCGTAAATGATCCTCCCTGAGAATCAATGTCCTTGATTCGGGAAGGTCGAATATCGATTCGAGAACATCGCAAATGGGTATGGCACTATGGCAATGAAATTCAAATCCCGAAGCAGCGAAAAAGTCGAGATGCAGCTGACATCGATGATCGATGTCATTTTCTTGCTCCTCATCTTCTTCGTGATGACGTTCCGCATCTCGGCACAAGAGGGGGATTTCAACGTCAAGATGCCCATCGGCGGCGGGCAAGGCGATGCAGATATGACCAATATCCCCATCAAGTTGCGACTGCGGGCAAATACCGATGGCGAACTCGTCGACATCGTCGTCGACGATAGCCGATCGTTTGGGAATGATTTCGGTAAGCTCCGGGAGTTTATTTTGCAACTCACCGGTGGTAATGCTCCACCCAAGCCAGAAGACGGGCCAGAAGTCGAGATCGATCTCGATTACAACCTTCGCTACGAGTTCGTCATCGGAGCCATCACTGCAGTAACTGGCCGAAGACAGGGTGACAAAATCGAACGGTTGGTTGAACGGATCAAATTTGCTGCCCCGCGCAAGCCACAGTAATCAAGCCAGTTGATAGATCGCTCGCTCTCGGCCCTCCGAAAAATACGCCCACGACTCGATAACGAAAAATGCCCCGTCTTTTGAACGGGGCATTTTCATTTTTTATCGACAGCTTTTCTACGTACCAGCAATTAGAACGTGAAGAGACAATCGCCACCGAAGGCTGCTTGGCTCGAGGCGTTGTCCTCATTGAAGCCGTAGCGATCCCTGTCCCAGACCCAACGAACTTCTGGACGGAACAAAAGGTTCGCGGATGCTCGGTAGTTCACACCGGTGGTAAAGTTGTAGTTGTTATCGTTGTTCACGTTGTTGAACGCCGAACCACTGAAGTTGAACCACTCGAAACGTTGGCCGAGAGACCAACGATCGTTGACCTTATAGATCAAGTAGTTGATGTTGCCGAACGTGTTACGAACGGTGTTACCGGTGTTGTTTTGGGTGTACAACACGTCGGTTTGACCGATGTAAGTCAACTTGTCGGTGAGGTTACCGATCAAGATACCGCTTTGGATTCCCCCACGCTCGTTCGGATAAATAGCTTTGGACTCACCGAATCGTCCGAGAACCGTGCTGTAGACGAGCGACCATGTGTCGTTCACCTTGGTCTTGAAACCACCCATGTATGCATCACCGTTGTCACGGAATGCACTGTCCCAACCGGTCACATACCCGTTGAACAACTGGGTATCATCACTCACCTTGTACGTGGTCAATGCACCGGTGTGGGTGAACGGCTCAGCGTTGTAGAACGTGAATTGACGGCTGTAGAAGAAGTTACCGGTCGCAGCAACCACTTCATTACCAACGATCGTAAAGAATCGTCCAACCTTCACGCTCAAGTCACCCATAGCTGCTTCGCCGTACAATTGCGGCATAGCACTACCATAACCAAGGTTGTTAGGACCATTCCACCAACGGTTGTCGAAGTCGGGTACGGTCACGCCGAACGCTTGGGTGTCGGGAGCATCGGTACCGTAGAGGTAATCGATGCGTCCACCCAAACCGAATCCATCGCTGCCGTCAGCAATGCGTTCTGCATAGAACCATTGTTGTTGCAATTGGACCGTACCAGGCGCGTAGTTGTTGAAGCTGTAGTTGTTAGCTCGCGAGAAGTAACCCAAATCGCTCCAACCGCCGATGTTGAAACCAGCAACAGGTTCGCTGCAGAGTTTCCAAGGATCATTCAGAGATCGGCCAGTGCCGATCAATCCTAAGCCGAACAGTCCAGAGGATCCGCATCCGAGCGAATCACAACCGTTGCCATCGCAGCTATTGCCGAGATCGCAAGGTGCTGATCCGTTATCGCAGTTTGCAGAAGCAGTGGTTACTGCCGTGCTGGGTGCGGCGGCAGCAGGAGCCGCAGCCGAACCTTCATCATAGTAGCTGTAGTAGGAAGCTTTCTCGTAGCGGGGTGCTGTTCGGTTGGTTTGACCGAAGGCCGTTCCCGAGACACAAGCGCTGGCAATCGTTGCACATAGCGCAAGTCGGCTGATTTTCATGGTTCTGGAACTCCTATCCTGAACAAAATTCGGCGACGCGTTCGCGTATAGCGGCCTTCAACGTTTTTGGGGCCAATGTAGGTTGCGGAATGTTCATGCCGCCGATGGCCCGGGCTTCCTGCCTCAAGTGAGAAGAAAGTTAGACGGTTCATCCATGAACACACTGCACCATCGTCTATCGGAGACAAGTTTGGTAAAAATTCATCCCAATCCCACGTCGTTGGCTCGGGTTTGCGTTCGAATCGACCAGATTTGTTAAACTGTACGGATTGAGCAAAAACCACCAGCAATTCCCCTCGAAAACGTACGTTACGGCCTGTGTACTAGGGGAGCCGGGGACGCCAGCAGCCTCGCCAACGTACGATTTCCTAGCTTCCATTTCCTAGCTTCCAGCCCCTTAGCTTCCTTCAAACGGTTTCCAGCATGCCTCTCATCGATTATCGATTGCGAACACGTATCGTTGCTGGCGAGAATGCGATCGAGAATTTGGGGGTGCTAGCAAAAGAATATGGTGGCCGACGCATTCTTGTGGTTAGTGATCCCGGTGTTGTCGCGGCTGGTATTTATGACCGAGGTTGCGATTCGATCCGCAGCCAAGGCCTCGATTTTCTTGGATTCCATAGGCTTTCGGAGAATCCGACGACCGAACACGTGGCCGATGGACTCGCCGTGGCTAAAGAATTCCGCCCCGATTTGATCGTAGGACTCGGCGGCGGCTCAAGCATGGATTGCGCGAAAGGAATTAATTTCCTTTATTCATGTGGCGGCTCGATGTCAGACTACTGGGGAGTGGGGAAGGCGACCGCGCCTATGCTCCCTTTGATCGCGGTTCCCACTACCGCAGGAACAGGGAGCGAAACACAATCATTCGCCTTAATCAGCGATGCAGCCACCCATGTGAAAATGGCATGTGGCGATCCCAAGGCCGCAGCTTGCGTGGCGATTTTGGATCCAAAGCTGACCCTGACCCAACCAGCACGCATTACAGCACTGACCGGGATCGATGCCCTTACCCACGCACTCGAAACGTACGTCACCAGCAAACGAAACGCCGTCAGCGAATGCTTTTCCAGGGAAGCATGGTCGCTGTTGTCCCGAGGATTTCCGCGAGTGGTCGAGGACCCTAGCGACCTTGCTGGTAGAACCCAGATGCAGCTCGGAGCCGCATTCGCAGGCATGGCGATCGAAGCATCCATGCTCGGCGCGGCGCACGCGCTAGCGAACCCGTTGACCGCCATATTGGGCGTTCCCCACGGACAAGCCGTTGGGATGATGATGCCGCATGTTGTCCGGTTCAACCAAAGCGTGGTCGAGCATCGCTATCGAGAATTGGTCCACTTGCTCCCAGAGGTCTCGCACGAGGATCGCAGACCGAGTTCCGTCGTCTTAGCCGAACGATTCACCAATTGGCTACTCCTCTCAGGTATGTCTATTCGCTTGGTGGATCTTCCTCGCTGGAACCACCAATGGAGTTCCGCGGATGTCGACGCAAAACTCGGTGAATTGGCAGAGATGGCGACCAAGCAATGGACGGGCGGATTCAATCCTCGCATTGCTACCCGCGAGGAATACCTGCAAATCTATCGCGATTCGCTCTAGTCGTGGTCAATTGCCTTCCTGCCAAGGCGAACTGTCCCAGCGGTAGAAGTTCTTGTCGCCTGCTGCTTCATTCTGCGGATCCATATCGCTGTCTACAGTACCACCGCTATCTTGATCATTGCGATCGCTTCGTTCATCTCGATTGCTATGAACCGATTGGCTGTCATGGCCGAACGCTTTGATATCTATCGTATCATCGCATTCTCGCGCTTCATGTCCATCTGTGACTGGAACATCATCATCGATGGAAGCAAGTCCGTTCGAGAAGTCCTCAACGATCGTTTCATCCGATAAGTCTTCTTGATTTTCATCCAGCCTGGGCGAATCTTCCGCTCCCAATCCACCGAGCCTGTCATGCGCGGATTCCTCGGCGTAGTAACATTCGCGGACCTCTTCCATCACATCGACCAGCCGTAATCCCTCTTCGATAGCGATATCACGACACGCATCGTATTCCGGAGAAAACTCAATCTGTCCATTCGGCAACTCAGCGACTTTGCCGCGTATGACTCCCCACGGCGTATCGACATCGACGTGAGCTCTAGGAAGGATCGTACGGGACTGCTTGCGAAAGCGAATCCCTAGGGTCCCAGTGTGCGTCAGGAGAACCTTTTCCATGGCACCTTTATCTTCGGGTTTGGCGATCACCGAGAGCAAGGTTCCTGGTCGACCTTTCTTCATGTAGATAGGGATCGAGAAAACATCGAGCGCACCGGCAGCCCACAATTTTTCGATCGCAAATCCGATCTGCTCTCCTGAAATATCATCCAGATTGGTTTCCAATACGACGACAGCATTTGCATCGTCAGCCAAACGATGATCCTGATGGGGTGCATGTTGCTTTCTAGAACTTCGAGAAGGAACCGACTCGCCGATGAGGATTCGGAGCAAGTTCGGACGATCTTCCAAATCCCTTGTGCCTGCTCCGTAGCCGATCCGGCCAACTTGCATCGGTGGAAGTGGTCCGTAGTCCGACACCAATTCTCGCAGTACTGCTGCACCCGTGGGGGTTGTCATCTCCATCGGAAGAGAGCATGCTGCAATCGGGATATTGGCGAGCAGCTCGGCAGTGGCTGGCGCTGGGATACTGACCAGACCATGCGCGATGCGAGTGTGCCCTGTGCCGGTAGGTACCGGCGATGCCACTGCATGCTGAATTTGAAGTTCATCCCAAGCTACCGAGATGCCAACGATATCCACGATCGAGTCGATAGCGCCCACTTCATGAAAGTGGACTCGATCGATTGTCGTCCCGTGAACCTTAGCCTCCGCTCGAGCGATCCGCTCAAAGACCCGCATCGCCAACTCGCGAGCACCCGGTGTTAAGTCCCCTCGTCCGATCAACGAATGGATGTCCGAGAGGTTGCGGTGCACGTGCTCGTCAGGGTGTTGGATCTGCAACGATAGCCCGCGAAACGCGTGCTTGCGAATAGCTGTTACGGAGAGCGAAACCCCCAACTGAAAACTTTCCACGGCGCGCTGGACGCGTTCCAGGCTCGCCCCGGAATCGATCAGCGCCGCCAAACACATGTCGCCACTGATCCCGCTAAAACAGTCAAAATAGGCGATGCGCATGGAGGTAAATTCGACGGCGGACAGTAGGGAAATGCTCAAGAAGTCGCCCCATTTTAATCGCTCACGCGACAAGGGGAGGGGACGCTTGGGACGGGAATTCCGGTCAATCCGCTCAGAAAACGGTACCGACTCGGTTTCAGGCCAGGTTTACCTGCGGTAAATCCTGCATTTTTGCTGTTGCCTCCGACGCGATGGCCGATATATTACCCACTCCCAAGGTCAAAAAACCCTTTTTTGAAGTACCTAGCGGGATCTCAAAAAACCTTTTTTTGTAGTACCCAGTAGGATCCACGTAGATTGTTGCTGCGGCGGAACGGGGCGTTTGCCGTAGTAGGAGTTTGGTATAATGAAAGTCGTTTCATCGATTGGTGCACTGAAGTATCGTCATCCTGATTGCCAGGTGGTGCGTCGCCGTGGACGAATCTACGTAATCTGCAAGAGCAACCCTCGGTACAAAGTCCGCCAAGGCAATGCCAAGTGCAAGCGCCGCAAGCGGTAATTTGAGTACTGAACTCTCTTACGATTCCTAATTTCGAACGGACGCCGCGCTTTCGGGCCTGCATGATTCTGCGCGCCAAGCAATGGTTCCCCCCCTGATCTTTTTCCTGGACCAGGGACTTCCTTTTCTGGGATCGGACGCGTGTCCTCGGCATTCTATGAAGTTGCGCATCGGCGTTATTGGATTGGGTCGCGATTGGCAGTCACGCTATCTCCCCGCCCTCCGGTCGATGAGAGACCGTTTCCAAGTCGTCGGCGTTTACAGCAGCGTATCGGTTCTCGCCGAATCCGCAGCACGCGATTTGGATGCAGATCGCTACGATAGCTACCGCGCCATCATGGAGTCGCCCGGACTCGATGCCGTCATGGTGCTCGAAGATGATTGGTACCAACTGATGCCCCTGTGGGCCGCCTGCGATTATGGCAAGGCCATTTTCTGCGGGTCCGAAGTCAATCTCGATCCAACCGCCGCCAGCACCATTCAGGAACGGATCAGTAAGTCCGGCGTGGCATTCATGAACGAGTTTTCGAGGCGCTTTGCTCCTGCAACGCTTCGACTTAAGGAATTGATCGCAACCCGTCTGGGGCGACCGCGATTGCTTTTCTGCCATCGCCGGCTGGCAAGTGAATTGCCAGATCCACGCGTGCCCAAATCCCTCGACTCCCGCTCGCAACGCGAATTGCTTGAATTGATCGATTGGTGCAAATACATCGTCGGCGAGTCTCCCACGTGGCTGCAAGCAATCCGACACATGAGCTTCCCCAATCCCGAGAACGCCGACTACCAGATCTTTAGCCTCGGCTTTGGTGAACCAGAAAAAGATCCAAAAGCGATCCTCGCCCAGATTAGCTGCGGTGCGTACATCCCATCGGTCTGGCACGAAGCAATCGCCTACCGTCCACCCGCTGCCGTTCAAGTATGCTGCGAGAAAGGTTTGGCTTTTGTCGATTTGCCATCCACGCTTGTCTGGTTCGACGATGCTGGACGCCACCAGGAGTCTCTCGATACCGAACTATCGATGGGGCAACAGATGCTCAATCAATTCCACCGCGCGATCACCTCACTGGTATGCCACGTTAGCGATCTTGAAGAAACCTGCGACGCCATGCGAATCCTCGACCTTGCGCATCGAAGCATGCAGCAGCACCAACGGATCCCCATCCACTAAATCCTGCTCCACCATCGACGGGCAGCCCTAAAGAGAACCGGCAACAGTTCGCTTGATGGGCACCCCCAACACCTGACGGGAGAGACTGGGAGCCGCGATCTTATTTGCGCCGGGAGCTGGATGGTCGTGGGGCAAACGTCCAGAGCGCCAATCCCAGCAATGTCATCGGCCCTAGCAGCAACCACGCTCCTAAACCATATTTTTGGGTGTGGATATCGGTAAAAGGAAGCTTGCCCAGTGCCCCTAGCGTTTCGGGCGAAGGATCGGTCGAACCGATCGGAATACCCCATGGATTCGCACCTCCTCCATCGGAAATTCCAGTTCCACCGCCGGTCGGTGCGCCGATCCCGGCCAAAGAGTTCAGATCGGCAGTGCTATTCGGGGCTGATACCGGTAACCCACCGGGCGCCCCTGATACTCCTTGGGCTGAGCCAGATGCTTGCGCGACGCCAGATGCTTGATTCGGCAGAATCGGGAATTTCACCAATCCGATCGCGGGCAGCAAGAGAGCAAGACAACTCGAGGCACAGATAAGGATCAATCCGGTGAATTTCATACAATCCCACTTTCCTTAGGCGATAAAGGCGAAGGAGTCCCTGGCACACTGGTTGTCGACCGTCGATGGAGCAAATCCCGGTAGCAAATCCCTGTAGCAAATCCCTCCGGGTCCTCGCGAGGGCAATTCCGACAAAGCCCCGTAATAGCAGCAAAAGCCCCTGACTGGCGGGTCGTGCAAGTTGCCTTATTCGCGATAGAATGGCGGCTCCCAGAAACGATAGCTCGTGACGATTTGCCCTGAACATGACACTTGACCCAAGCCATTTTATCAATCGTGAACTCAGTTGGTTGGAGTTCAATCAGCGTGTCTTGGACCAAGCACGATACGCCAAAGTCCCTGTGCTAGAACGGATGAAGTTCCTAGCGATCACCGCAAGCAATCTCGACGAGTTCTTCATGGTCCGCGTCGGCGGTTTGCAACTGCAGCAGGCTCAAGGAATCGAAACACCAGACCCGAGCGGTGCCACCGTAACGCAGCAATTGATCTCAATCTATGATCGCGTAAACACCATCATCCGAGATCAATACGAATGCTTTCTACACTCGATCGAAGGAACTTTGGTCGAGGAAGGACTCGAGCGCGTGGTCGCCAGCCAAGCCAACGCGCCGCGTGCTGAAGCGATATCGCGATTTTTTCAGGACGAGGTCTATCCGGTAATCTCACCGATGGATCTCGATCCCGATGCTCCATTTCCACTTCTCTCGAATCTCGGCTTCTATCTTTGCGTACGTATGGCGAGTGGTGACTCCGATTCACCGCACCGCTTCGCATTTATTCCATTAGGCAAAGCGATCTCGCGGTTTGTGACCTTGCCCAGCGAAAAAGGATACAGCTATGCCTTGCTCGAAGACGTGATCAGTCATCACGCGGAACAATACTACCCTGGGAAAAGGATCGAGGAATGCATTGCGTTCCGAGTAACGCGCAATGCGGACGTTTCGGTACGGGAAGACAGCGCCTCGGATTTGATCCTGGGGATGGAGGAGGTCCTCAGTTCTCGAAGGTCCGCGGACTTTGTTCGACTGGAGATCTCGGACACGGTATCCGATGTCACCCTGACCTTCCTCAAGCAGAAGTTGGGACTCGACGATCGCGATGTGTTCAAAATCCCAGGCCCTCTCGATTTATCGAGTTTGATGATCCTCACGGAGATCGAAGGGTTTCCAGCGCTTCGAGATTCGGTCTGGCCACCGCAGCGATCGCCTCAAATCGACCCGACTACCCCGATGTTCCAAACCATTGCGGAACAGGACATCCTGTTGTGCCATCCCTATGAGAGCTTTGAGCCTGTCGTTCGGTTGATCGAAGAAGCGGCGATCGACCCGGATGTGCTTGCGATCAAGCAAACGCTGTATCGCACCAGCAGAAAAAGTCCCATCGTCGCTGCGTTGAAGAAGGCCGCTGAACGCGGTAAATACGTTACGGTAGTTGTAGAACTCAAAGCGAGATTCGATGAAGCTCGCAATATGGAGTGGGCGAGAGAATTAGAACGCTCCGGCGTGCAGGTCGTTTATGGTGTACGAGGCCTGAAGACTCACGCAAAAATTTGCATCGTCGTCCGGAGAGAAGCGACCGGAATTGTCCGCTACGTGCACTTCGGTACCGGCAACTACAACGAAGCTACATCGCGGATGTACAGCGATATCAGTTACCTGACTTGTGACGAATCGCTTGGCAAAGACGCTTCTGCTTTCTTCAATGCCATCACAGGCTATAGCCAGCCGCAGCCCTATGAGAAATTAGAGTCGGCTCCGCTGGGCCTAAGAAAGAAACTCATCTCCCTCATCGAAGGAGAAACGCAGCGAAAACTCCAAGGCCAAAAAGCCTATATCGCCGCGAAGATGAACTCGTTGGTCGATCCAGATATCATCGAAGCGTTGTACAGGGCCAGCAAGGCCGGAGTCATCGTGCGGCTCAACGTGCGGGGTATCTGCTGCTTGAAACCAGGCGTCCCAGGAATGAGCGAAAACATCTCTGTGATCAGTATCGTGGATCGATTTCTCGAGCACGCTCGCATCCTGTACTTCTACCATGGTGGTGAAGACGCCTTGTTCATCAGCAGCGCCGACTGGATGCCACGATCCCTCGATCGGCGCATTGAGCTCTTAACTCCCGTCGAGGATACCGCGTCCAAACGCAAGTTGATGGAGATCCTCGACACTTATTTCCGCGACAATCAAAACGCTTGGTCATTGCAGAGCGACGGGCGTTATCGCCGTTTGGAACCTGAAGAGGGCCAACCCAAAGTTCGAGCGCAGAAGCTCCTATACCAATCTTCGGTCGAAGCCGTCCGTGTGGCCGAACAGGCCGCGCGGACCAAGTTTGAACCGCATCGGCCAGCCCACTAGTTTCCTAAAACCCTAGGATTGAACTTCGTCGAGTTGCTCCCGAGCTTTTTCCATACGCTTTGGCGACACACTGATCCGAGTACCTAATTTCTGAGCGTGCACCGAGACGCGATACTCCTCGATCATCCAACGATACTCAAGAAGCTTGCCCGAGGGATGCCATCGCAAACCATGACTCCCCAGCGATAGATTCGACGGCGATAGGTTCGACGGCGGTAAGCTGCTTTCCAATTGGGATATGCGCCGTAGGTAATCTTTCCAAGCATCCTCGATGGGCCGGTCCATCTCAAGATCCTTTGTGGGTCCTATCGATTTGAGTTTTTCCAACCGAGCTACGACGGCACTCAAGTACCGAGGCCACTCTCGCAGGTAAACCCATGGTGTATGACACGCATGGTCAGGGGCCAGGAGCGCATCGAGCTGGTTCGCGACGCATGCGAGATTGATCGTAGCGCCAGACCAAGACACCTCTCTTAGTTTTCGGACTTGCTGATAACTCTCACCCAACTTCGGCAACCACCGACCTATTTCCGCTGCTGCCAAAGCAATTCTCCGTACTCGATCGACCCGCAACGCCTCGATCTCGAGCTGGTTTCGAACCGACGGAGTGAAATCCGCTAGGGAACGAGCCCATTCGACTTCCACAAAAGCCAACCGTGCCATCAGCAAACCGATCCAATCCGAAAGCTTGTCGCCATTCCAACGGTCCGACAACCACAAACTAGCTTGCTTCCAACCGGGTAGAAACTGAATCTGACTTTTGATCTCGCGTCGTTCCGAGCGCGCAAACCAATGGATCAGTCCTTCGCGGAGCATTTGCTCTGCCAGATGAGGATGATCCACAATACAGGTGCCGATTTTCGCGGTTTGCACCTGCAAAGTCGGATAGCGTTCAACGCGAATTCCGCTGACGGTCTCCACCACGGAAACTGGCAATTCGTCGATATCCCAAGCAGCGATCGCATCCCGCGTCCAAGCATAGGATGCGGGCAAGGTCGGTGATTGAGATGCTACGGGCGAGGCGCGTTGGATTTGTTTTTGAAGCTCCGACAAATCGCGACTGCTCGCCAGCGATTTCCCCGTCTCATCGACGGTTTCGACACGCATAGCCAAGTGCTGGGCCAGGGAACTGGCATCAAAATCGGACACTTTCACTGGCTCGCCAAGCCTCCGGGTACAAATCTCGCAGAGGGTTCTCCAAAACGGTTCACCACGTTTCGCCGCAGCGATCATGTCGGGCAGAATGGCCCTTACCGTATCGGGGACGGGAACGATTTGTCGTCTCAAACGCTTTGGCAAGGATTTGAGCAGCGCGACCAATTTTTCCTCGAGCAAACCAGGAACCAACCACTCAAGCTTTTCTTTGTGCAACTGATTTACCAATGCCTCAGGCACCTGGACCGTCACACCATCCGCATCATCGCCCGGTTCAAATCGGTATTGCAATGGCAACTTGCTAACACTGCCGATATCCAACGACTCTGGAAACTCATCCTCAATACGCTGACGATCGATGGAGAGTTGAAGTTGCTCCCAGCTGAGATATGGAGGACGCAATGCGCTGATCGATGCGCCGTCGCAAACTCGCTCCGGGGGTGAAAGCTCTTTATCCCAACGCTCTAAGGTCGCCCGATCGACAACCTGCTCGGGGATATGCTCCCGATAGAACGCGATGAGTTGATACGGGTCGACGACGCAATCGCGTCGGCGGGTTTTGTCTCCGATGCGTTGGATATCATCGAGGAAACGCTCATTGTGCTGCCAGAATCGAGCTCGCGACACTAGCTCCCTCTCCGCGAGACCGTGTTCGATGAGAAGATTCCGAGCCAAACTCGGATCGAGTGGTGCGAGTGGTACCGCGTGTTTTGCTACGACCGGCAATCCAAATAAAGACCCTTTGCGCATCACCATTGCCGAACCGTGCTTGCGACTGAAGTGTGGATTCTCGTAGGAGTATCGGATGCAATGGGATGCGATGCGTTCGATCCAAAGCGGATCGATCCGGGCGATGGTACGAGCGTATCGCTGAGTGGTTTCCACGATCTCGCCGCACACAATCCACTTGGCATTGCTATTCTTCAAACCGGACCCAGGCCATACCTGGAACTCCATATTCGATGCCCCGCGGTACTTGCCTTGATCGTCTCGCATCGCAACACCGGAAAGCAACCCTGCTAGGATCGATTGATGGATCGCTGCGTAGCCATCCGAAAATCGCTCTTGCGGGTTTGCATTTTTCTCGAAGCGCCTCCCCGTTTGGTCGGGAGCCTCGATAGGCTCAAGCTGGATCTTGCGATGGCCTATCGACCATTTTTCTTCTTGGCAGTATTCCACCAATTGCCGGTGCACATCCCCCCATTCCCTCAACCTGGGGAAGGAAAGAAAAGAATCGCGACATGCTTTTTCAAGACGCGAACGGCCGAGTTTTTCGCGGAGTCCTTGGTAGAAATCCCATACCCTGAGGTAACTCAAAAAATCGCTGTCGGGATCCCGAAACTTTGCATGCGCGGCATCGGCTGCTTGCTGCATTTCCGGTGGCCGAACCCTAGGATCTTGGGTTTCGATCGCCGCCGCGATGATCAGCACCTCTTGGAGACAACCGTTGTTGTGAGCGGCGAGAAGCATCCGGCCAATCCGAGGTGAAACTGGCAACCGAGATAGCTTGCGACCGATTGCTGTCAGCGAGTCGTCCTCTGCAATCGCTTCGATTTCATGAAGTGTTTGGAGGCCTTCACGGACGGTTTCAGGGCGAGGCGGATCGAGCCACGGAAGGGACTCCAATTCATCGATACCCAACGACTTCGCATGCAAAATAGTAGCTGCTAAATCGCATCTTCGAATCTCCGGTTGCGCAAACATCGGCCGCGCCATGAAGTCCGATTCGTCGTACATTCGAATCGCAATACCCGGTCCTAACCGTCCGCAACGCCCCGATCGCTGATTCGCAGAGGCTTGGCAAATCGGCTCGATCGGCAACCGCTGGACCCGGCTTTTAGCCGCATAGCGAGAGATACGAGCGGTTCCCGTATCGATCACGTAACGGATACCGGGAACCGTCAGCGACGATTCCGCGACATTGGTCGCCAACACCACGCGGGGGCGACTGTGCGGCTGAAAAACCCGTTGCTGCTCTGCTTCGGTTAAACGCGCATACAACGGAAGGACATCGATATCCTTGGCGAGCCCTCTTCGCGTCAGATGCCCTCGAAGTTGTTTGGCGGCATCGCGAATGTCACGTTCCGTTGGAAAGAAGGCCAGAATATCTCCACGACCTTCCGAATAGAGTTCGTCGAAGCAATCGGTGAAACGGCTCATCGAAGAGTCGTCGATATATGGCCCTTCGGTCGTTTGCATTTCGAATGCATCGCGGCGCGCGATGCGTTCCCGCGACGCGCCGCGATACCGAATTTCGACAGGGTACGATCGACCTTCCACCATCACGATCGGCGCTGGCCCAAGCGCATCCTGAAAATGCTCTGAGAATCGCTCAGCATCAATGGTGGCACTGGTGATCACGATTCTCAATTCGGGTCGACGCGGAAGCAGCCTCGCAAGATATGCCAAGAGCAAGTCGATATTGATCGATCGTTCGTGCGCTTCGTCGATCAAGATACAGTCGTACGCTTCCAGATCGGGATCGCGATGAATTTCTGCTAAGAGTACTCCGTCGGTCATGAGTTTGACCAAGGTGGTACTCTGGGTTTGATCGTTGAATCGCACTTTGTATCCGACGACTTGGCCCAACGGAGACTCCAATTCCTCGGCCAGCCGGTTGGCGATCGATCGGGCTGCAAGACGTCGAGGCTGCGTATGCCCTATCCAACCATAGCGCCCCAGTCCAGCTTCAAGGCACAGTTTGGGAAGCTGCGTGCTTTTACCGGAACCAGTCTCCCCGCAGACGACGACCACTTGACGGTTCTGAATCCAATCGATGATTTCTTCGCGATAGCGCGAAATCGGCAACTCAGGATCGTATGCGATGAGGTACTTGGCTTGCTCCCTCGCTTCAAATCGGGAAGTGGCTGCGTCAAGCGCCGAACGCCATCGCTCTCGATCGATCCCGCTGCGTTGGACGGGCATTCGTTCTATCCGAGCCCACTGCCGGCGAAGCCGATGGTAATCGTGACGAAGCAATCGATTGGGATCGAGCTTCTCTCCGTCAGCGGAGCTCATGATCGTTCCCATCGGGTAGCGAACATTCTCGCAGTCACGATAAAACAAAATGCGCACAACGTCAGAACGCCCAGTTCAAGTTCGATGTCGCGCAGATGCAACTCCCGCCAGAATATCTTGTTGAACCCTTCGAGCGCCCAAGCATTAAACGTCAACAATCCAACCTTTTGAATCGACTCGCTCATCAGGTAACGAGGGACCATGCTCCCCCCCAGCGCGCTCATCGTCAGAATAACAATTGTTGAAACCCAGCCCAACTGTGTTCTCGTTTTGCACATCGATGCCAAAAACAGTGCAAAACTCGCCGCAGCTCCTGCGGTAACTAACGTCATCGCAATAAAGCCCTCCCAATGACGCACGAGATCGATCCCGAAGACCAAGGCACCCCAGCTGAACATCAACGTCATCTGCAGCATGCCGATGATCGTTAAGAAAGCCCACTTGCCCAGGAGGAGTTGATCCATGGTCAAACGGCTGCAGAGCAATCGATCGAGAGTCGAGTTTTCACGCTCCTCGAGCAGGGAACCACTTGCGGTGGTAGCGCTAAAGAGCAAAAACATGACTGCGATTCCGGCAGCATACATAGCAATCACCGGGTTCGTTTTCTTGCTCCCTAAAATGTCGACCGATTGGATCGAGGGAGGCTCAGCGACTTCTGCCGCTGGTGCAGCGTTTGCAAAAGGGGACATCGACACAGGAACAGTTGCAGATGCTAGCGTTACCTGCTGCTGCCGCTTGATTGCCACATCACGGCTCCTTTCGGCGGCAGCGGTCATTACGGCCCGCTGCACCAAAGCAATCATTACTTGCGAGGCGACTTGGTCATAGGAATCGGACAACACTTCAATGTGAGGTAGTTTTTCGGATGGTTGTGCATCTCCGGACGGTTTGACCGATTCGGATAGCGCATTCGTAGCCGCAGAATCAGCGGGGCCGAAGACAATCGCCGCAGAAACCATCCCTCGACGAACCCAGTCCTCAGCCTTTGAACGAGTCACGGAGCGATTCTGATCCGCGATTTGAAGGGATGGCTGCTCGACGAGCAACTCGGAAGCTCGTTTGGCGATCCAAGAATCAGAATCATTCGCCAGAGCAACCTTGATCCGCGGAGTCCCCGATGTCGAGTTTCCCCTCGCCCCGAAGATCAACGCGAAAATGCTGAAAAAAAGGATTGGCACCACAAAGGTCAACAGAAGCTCAGAGCGATTGTTTTTCAACCTTCGCAAGCTGGTTTGAATGACCGTCCAAATCATGTCGACTTCTCAGGGGAATGATCCATGCTCCCGCAAGCCACGCAATAGTACTCGATCGCGCGCACATGCCAGAATAAGCGGTTGCATGCTAGGATACCGACTGCTTCGAATCAAGACACGAAAACAAAGGGTTCGCCAGGATAGATCGTTTCGCGATGGGTTTGTTGGGAGGTATTCGATCGTTTACCGTGATCGATGCAGAGAACAAAAAGTCATGAAAAATACACAGCCATAAAATCGGTGGGGGTAGGATTTGACCAAGACATCCAAAGCAATGTGTGACGCGGCTCAGGAATTGTGCAAAGACCTGCGGAAGATCCGATTCTCCGAGCCGGTGTACTGCATCTATAACCCCTTTGAATACGCGTGGAACTCCTACCGGACCTACCTCGAACGGTTCGCGACCGGGAAAAAAAGAGTCTTTTATCTAGGAATGAACCCCGGACCTTGGGGAATGGCCCAAACCGGGATCCCGTTCGGTGAGGTGGCTGCCGTACGGGACTGGATCGGCATCTCCACAGACATTAGCAAGCCTAATCCAGAGCATCCCAAACGGCCGGTGACAGGGTTGGCGTGCAAGCGATCGGAGGTTTCAGGGAGACGTCTATGGGGTCTTTTTGCTGAGAAAAACGGGACTCCCAAGGACTTCTTTCGGGACCAATTTGTGGCTAACTACTGCCCGCTGGTTTTTATGGACGAGGGCGCCAGGAACCTGACACCGGACAAACTCCCTGCCGCCGAGTTCGCCCCACTTCGCGAGGCATGCGATAAACATTTGTCGAAAACCCTACAAATCTTGGAACCTGAGCACTTGGTGGGAGTTGGGCAATTTGCGGAGATTTGCCTCAAGCGTGTCGCCTCCGATTGCGGGATTTCCGAGTCCAAAGTCGTTCGCATCCTGCACCCAAGTCCCGCCTCGCCCGCTGCCAACCGAGATTGGGCCGGCTGCGTCGAAAAAGTCCTTGTGGAAACCGGAATTTGGGACCGAGGGATTTCGCGGAAAAAATAAGCCGAATTCGTTGTGATTCCCAGCGATTTCCGTTTCTGGAGGCTCGTCAAACCGATATTCTACAAACGTGGGCGGGAACTTTTTTGAGGCTGGGAGCCTCGGAGAGAGACACAACCGGGCTATCAAATCATATGTCTCCAAATCCTGAAGAAATCGACCTACTGCTGAACGGACTGCTCGACGGTGCCCTCACCGACGACGAGCAGGCCCGGATTGAGCTTGCCATGGAGCAAGACCCGGCGCTCGGCGTACGGTTTGAGGAACTGACCGCACTGCGGCGCAGCCTACTCGTCGGCAGACGACCTGGCCGACTGGGACCTGACTTCGCGAAGCGAGTGGTTACGGCCGCTCGGGAACGAGCGGATCTCATGGGAGACGAAGCGCCGGCTTGGCTCAAGTCGAACACGTCCCCAAGCGCGAGTTCAGGGACCAACGAACGGCGTGGACGGGGCCGACGCGAGCATGCGGTTTCGTCTGCTGTCGCGTCGTCGCAAGGCGATTCGGGTTCCAACGCATCAGAACTGATGGCTTCCGATGCCGTCGTCATCTCCCAAAGGGCTTGGCGGGTTTGGCTACCGGCTCTGTCGCTGGTCCTGGCAGCTTCGTTGGCGATGGTTATGTTCTCAGTGATGTGGCCGCCATCCCCCTCCGTCCAACCGTTCGCGGGCATGTCCGGGGTTCCCCAAGGCACCAACGACCCTTCCTCGAACGATGTTGCTACCGATCTCCTCAACAAGAAGGACTCGGTTGCGACACCCAACCTCGATCCAGTACCGAACATCGATAGAGACGTTGCTTCGAACGCGAACCAATCTCCCTCGCAGAAATCGAACAGCGATCCCGACCTGAGCTCGATGGATGTTGACTCCCGGGTAGCCACTTCGAACCCGAGTGCTAACTCCGATGCGAATCGGGATGTCCCGCAGGCTGATTCAGCATCCGCTCCAGCCGGCGCTCTTGAAAGTAACAACGCCAAGGAAATGGCGCCGACATTGGCCGAAGCGTCCACCCCCGCGTCACCTTCCGGCTTAGAGAAACCGAATGATCCACGGAGCAAAGCGATCGATGATTTGATCGCTTCGAAATCCGTCACCGATCCGATTTTTACCTTGGTCGCTGAAATCACTGTGGACCCAGTCGCTGCTGAGAACGACTCGCTCCGTACCTTGATGGAAGAGCATGAAATCTTGGTGACCGACGATTTGAATCTCGACAATGGCCAGCTTGAGACCTTGGTGTCGTCACAACTCGTGGGGGCTTTGAATCAAGTGGACGTTGGGGATCGAGATGGGGTCCAAATTTTGTTCTTGCGGGCACGGGCGGATCGCATCGATAGCTTTTTAATGGACGCTTTTGCCCAGTACAAAGATTTCCCAACCTACCGTTTGGATTTGTCGTTCGACCCAGCGGTATTGAAACTCGCAAACCAACTGAGTACCGTCGCCTCGTCCGATGATTACGCGAGACGATTGACTTTCCGCGGTGCGTCTGACAGCGGACTGGTAACGATGTTCCCGCACGTCGACAAAGGCTCAGGCGTGAAGCTCGAGGATCGCATCGCGGCCTCGCAGTCGCGAGCCCCGTCGATGACCAAGGAACGCCGTGAGATGTCGTACTTGCTCTTGATGGTCAAGCCTGCCGCTGCAAAGTAATTGCAAAGTAATACGTGGACAATCAGAGCTAAAGACCCATGAAGCCGCACTGTTGGCGCTGAGTTTCACGGGCGCTGAGTTTCACGGGCATTCTTCCCTACAGGCATTTTTAATCATGGGCTTAGTGGCCCATTAGGTCGGGAACCCTAGTGAACAGAGTTCCTTCTGACCTCAGGCCTTTCCGATCAGGCCTGAATCGCATGGGATCACATGTAGAGATGACGCAGGCACAGCTGGGACCATGTTTCCATCAGTTCGAGATTGCCGCCGATATCTTCGACGCTCTGGAAGCCTGCTTCCAATAGGTGGTCTTCTCGCGGCGTGACTTTGCATGAGGATAGTTGCATAATATGGACGATACCCAAGTGAACGCGTCCTACGGCGGTGGTATCATCGTAGATCAGTCCGACGATCCGGTCTTTGCCGCTCGACTCAATAATCACTTCTTCGTTGAGCTCGCGCTGCATCCCGTTTCGATACCAATCGTCCCCCTCGGCGTCCTCAATCGAGATGTGACCGCCGATTCCGATCGATCTCAGGGCGTGCAATCGCTTCTCGCCTTGGCCTTTACCCCGGGTATATTGGAACAGTCGCGTCCGGTCTGCATCGCTGCATTCAAGGATCACATAGGGGATCAACTGCTTGAACGATGGGTCATCCTCGACGAGACTCCGAGGCCGAAACGACTGGTTGGCTCGGTCCAAAATGGCCGGAAGATAACGGTCAACTGTTGGAAGAAATCCCGAGAATGGGCCTAATTGGTCTAGCAACAAAGCGGGGATGACTAGTACTTCTTCGTCTTTTGCCATATTCAAAGCCTCGGTTCAATTCTCGATTCGCCAGCAGTAGGCTCCGGAACACCAAAACAATACGGAACACCAAAACAATACTCTTACTGGCCGGCAGGCCAACGAATCAGCCACCAGACCAATGGCGGCCTGGTTTGCGGGCCTGCCCGTCCCTTGTTTTCCTATAAAGGAGTCTTCCCGGTCAGTTTTCTGCCAGGGGACCCCCGGTTTCCATCCCTACGCGGTTTGCGATACGATACACAGTTTGATTGCCAATGGCTATTCGCTTTTTAAGCTAGATTGTCACGAACGGAGAACTATCTGGTGCGACTCCTCCACTGCGTATGCCTTTCAAGTCCGATACGGTCCTGGTCGTTCTCGGGAATGACGGTCCGCAATACATTCATGTTGGTGCTTTCGTTGGTAATGTCTACACGGCTTGTCGCTGTTGAAGATTTGCCGCGAGCCGTCGATATGTTTCCTGCGGAAACTCAAGCCTTCGTCTGGATGCCCAGCAGCAAATCGTTCTTGGACAATTGGGCGGAAACCGAACTCGGAAAGCTAGCCGCTGATGAACGGCTCAAAGAGTTCTGGGTCAGCCAACAAGAAGAAATCAGCAATCGGTTTTCCAATGCCGGTTGGCAACTGAGTGTGAAGTTCGATGATCTACCCGAGATTTGCTCAGGCCAAGCGGCCATGGGATGGATCTCGCGACCAAGCATCACCGCGAAACCTTATTCGCTCGGCTTGGTCGTTGACGTCGCCGGGCGCGATTCGCAAGTCACGACATTCCTCGATCGCATTCAGGGCGAAATGGATAGCAAGAAGGCTACCACGGAAAGCATTGCGATCGACGGGCTGAACGTCAAACATTATGTCTTGCCCAAATTGGCAAATGACACCAAGATTCGCGATTCTTACTATGTCCTTTCCAAGGGCCAGCTACTCGCAGCGGATGATTTGGAAACCATCAAGGATTTGGTGAAGGCGCAATCAGGCGTGCCAACTGGAGCGTTGTCGCAATCCGATCTCTACAAAAATGTTCAATCCAAAATCGAACGGGACGAACATCCTTCGGAGATCGAGTACTTCGTCCAACCGATCGGCTTCGGAAAACTTCTTCGTTCCGTTTCCGGTAAACAAGCCAAAAGCCAAGTCGACATTCTCAAACTGCTCGAAGGCCAAGGCTTCGATCGGATCTTGTGTGCCGCCGGCTCCGTGCAATTGAACAAGACCGATTTGGACATGCATCACCAAGGATTTATTCTTCGCGAAGAAGAATTACCTGTCTCGGTACAGATCCTAGATTTCCCCAATCAAGAACAGTTGCTCCCACCATCTTGGATCAGCGTAAACTCGGCAGGAGTTCTCGGATTTTCCTGGAACTTCAGCGACGCGTTCCCCAAGTTCAAGGGAATCGTCGACGCCTACATTGGCGATGAGCAATTCGATGAGATCCTCGACGGAATCAAACGCGACCCGAACGGACCGCAGATCGACATCAAACAAGAGCTCCTTCCCTACATCGGAACTGAGTTTTATGCGATCAACGAGGTCGTAGAACCAATCACTCCTGAGAGCAAGCGATCCTTGATCTGCATCAAACTCAAAGATCCAGACAACAAACTGACAGGGGTCTTAAACCGATACTCGAAGAGTGAACCGGGCGCCAGCACCGAGGATATCGGCGATTATCGCATTTGGAAGTTCTCCAATGAGGAAGAGGAAGAAGAGATCATCGAGTTCAACCAAGTACCCGGCCAAGGCAAAGAAGAAGAGGAAGAAGAAAAGCCTCTGCTGAGCGAATGGGCCGTATCGATCGTCGATGGGTATTTCGTCTTTGCCTCGAACCCCGAAACACTCACCAAGGTAATCGCCAACGCTCAAAACAAAGCCATCCAAGGTGAGTTTGAGCGGTTGGAAACAGTCCAAGCCGTCCGGGCGATGCAAAAGAAACTGGTCAATGGAAATGGATTCAGTTTCTCCGAAGTTGACCTCGCGGATCGCTCATTCGAAATGCAATACGAATTGTTCCGTCAGGGAATCCTGCCACAGTCCCGATCGCTTCTCGCGCTGGTGCTGGAACGAATCCTTAAAACGGACAAATCCAAAGCGCAGGAGTTGCAAGGGAACAAACTCCCTCCTTTCGAACAGGTCAAGCAATTCTTCACCCCAACCGGAATGGTGATTCGCACTGAAAAGGATGGCTGGGGAATCGACGGTTTCATTCTCGGGAAATAACAAGGATGCCCCTCATGCCTAACCGCGATACTGCCATGAGGCGTTCCTTGTCGAGCCGAAGATTGGGAGTGTTCCTCCTCGCCTGCTTGGTCGGCCCAAACGCCATCCAAGCGCAATCGATCGAGGACGCGCAGCGACGCATTCAAGAGTCGACCTTGCGCAGCCATATCCGCTTCCTAGCAGATGATCTTCTCGAAGGACGTGGTCCCGGCTCCAACGGCGATGCTATCACGCAGCTCTACCTTGAAACCCAATTCCAGTCGATGGGATTGCAACCGGTCAACACCCTTCGCTCCTACCGTCAAGCGGTACCGATGCTGGGGGTTACCAGCACTCCGGACAAAGTCTGGGAGTTCGAATCCCCCAGAGCTGATTCTAGGTCTGAGAAATTGCAACTGAGGTACTTCGAAGACTTCATCGCCGTAGCCGGAACTCCGGCACCCAGCGTGGAACTCAACGACGCGGAATTGGTTTTCGTAGGCTACGGTATCCAAGCCCCCGAGTACGACTGGGATGACTACAAAGGGGCAGACCTTCGAGGAAAAGTCCTCGTCATGATGAACAACGATCCGGAGAAAGACCCGGATCACTTCGGCGGCTCGAAAAGACTCTACTACGGCCGCTGGGATTACAAATACGAAAGCGCTGCTCGCCAAGGTGCTGCGGGTGCCATCATTATCCACACAACGCCGTCAGCCGGCTATCCCTTTACCGTCATCCAAACTTCTTGGACCGGCGAAGAGTTCGAACTGCGAGACTCCGAAGGTCCCAAGATGTCGATGAAGGGATGGACTACGGAAGATGCAACCCGCAAGCTTTTTGCATTGGCAGGTTTCAACCTGGATGAACTTCGCGCCAAAGCCGAATCCATCGACTTTAAACCCGTCCCCCTGGGATTAAAGCTTTCGACCAAAATCGAGTGTGAGGTTCGAGAACGAATCACCGCCAACGTATTCGGAGTCCTCCCAGGTACCGACCCCAAACTCGCAGACGAACATGTTGTGTTCATGGCTCACCACGACCATATCGGAATCGCTATCGATCGAGATGCTCGAGGTGACAACATTTACAACGGGGCCATCGATAACGCATCGGGTACCGCATCCCTGCTGACCATCCTCAAAGCGATCACCGAGAGTGGATTCAAACCCAAGCGATCGATTTTGTTCGCCGCCGTCGGGGCGGAAGAACAAGGCCTACTCGGTTCAAAATACATGGCGGAACATCCACCGATCCCCAATGGTAAACTCGCCGCTTTAATCAATATGGATGGAATGAATTTCCTGGGCCCCACGAAGGATGTCCAAGTCATCGGTTTAGGAAAGAGCAGCCTCGATCGCTTAGTAAACGCAGCGGCACAGCGGCAAAACAGAACAGTAGTCGGCGATCTCGAGCCGAGCAAAGGCTACTACTATCGGTCGGATCAATTCTCACTGGCCAAGGTCGGTGTGCCCGCGGTCTATCTCCATTCAGGCCACGCAGTCCGCAACAAACCAGAAGGCTGGGGGAAAGAACAACTCCAGCAATGGACGGAAAAACACTACCACCAACGATCCGATGAGTACGACCCATCCTGGGATCTCGAAGGAGCTGTCGAGGACCTGCAACTTCTAACCGAAGTTGGGCTCGAGTCCGCCAACGCTTCGGAAATGCAATCGTGGAATCCAGGGGATGAGTTCGAAGCCGCTCGGCGCGATGCTATCTCTAAATCCAGCACCCAAAGTCGCTGAGCAATTTTAGCGACGCTTTGCACCTAGCGCGGGGCGAAGCAACCCGGGCTGGGCGTCCAATTCGAGGCTGTCGTATTCGCCTCTTTCGATTTTCTCCCACGCCAATGCCCCCATGACCGCATTGTCAGTGCATAACTCCGGCGCGGCAATCAACAACTCGATCCCCTTCGAGTCGCATGCCGTTTGCAATTGCTCTCGAAACCGCCGGTTGGCCGCCACACCTCCCCCCAAACATATTCGCCTCAGCCCTGTCTTCTTCACCGCCAGAACGGCCTTCCCCACCAAACAATCGATGACGGCTTGTTGAAAAGAAGCTGCAATCTGTACTTTTGCCTGTTCGCTGATATCGATGCTCGACCAGTCTTTTTGGCCCGTTCCTGCGATATGGTAACGGACGGCTGTCTTCAATCCAGAAAAACTAAAATCCAGCCGTGTGTGGTCGTCGAGCAATGGGCGAGGAAATTGGATCGCTCGCGGATCACCCTTGGATGCAAGGGCTGAAAGCTGCGGTCCACCCGGAAACGGTAAACCGAGCATGACTGCGACTTTGTCGAATGCCTCGCCGGCCGCGTCGTCGATGGTCCCCCCTAAGTACTCCCAATCGGTCGCCGAATGGCAACGGTACAGACTGGTATGCCCTCCACTAACGACAAAACCGATGCACGGATAGGCACTCGAACCATGCTTCATACCGCACGCATAGATGTGGGCTTGAACATGGTTGATCCCCACCACGGGTTTCGACCACGCGAGCGCGAGTGCTTTGGCGGCCGACAGCCCCACCAACAGCGAACCGGGCAAACCAGGGTGGGTCGCGACCGCCACCGCTACCAACCGATCGATCGCAATCTTGGATTGCCCAAGGGCGGTATCGATGACCGGCAAGATACGCTCGAGGTGGGCCCTAGCAGCAATCTCCGGCACTACCCCAGAAAACTGCGCATGCAACGTTTCCTGCGTCGCCACGCATTCACCCAGAACTTGGCCGGCGCGGGTGATCACCGCCGCAGCGGTCTCGTCACATGTCGATTCGATGGCCAACAAGCAATCGTCTGAGGATAGGTTGATGGTCATGGTTGCGCCGTCGATGGATCGATCCAGGAAGAGCCAAGACGTGTTCGTATGAGATGCTCGACTCGCGGCCACTCCGTCGATGCGACTTGCTCCGCGAGCGGTTTGGCGAGTGCAATCAACGGTGCGACGCGCATCAATGATTTTTCGTCTGCGAGCAGAAATGCCTCGAGCCAATCCTCTAATGCAACAAAATCGAACAGGGCTACCTCAGCAATACGCGTCGCATCCTGGACTTGGAAATCCAAACCGTGAGGCAAAAGAAACCGAAGTAGGTTTGAAGACTTCGGCAAGCGCGTACGGCGAATGATATCGAGGCACCGCAGTTGTCCCGATCGAGTGAGTTTAGGATATCGCTCGGCGATCAGCGTGTGGGTTTGAGGTTGCCGTGCTCGAACCAACGCAATCGTCGCTTGATCAGCGATGGTTGCGTTATTACGCTCAATCAATCCCAACAGCTGCTTGTCGTAGCCTGGCAATGGATGCCTCGCTGCAAATTCAAGCGTTGCCATCGCGAGCGGAGATACTGGGGCGTCGTCCTCGAGTTCACTAAAACCCCGGTCAATCCATTTGGATGCATGACCGCGGTGAAAGAGGCACTCGAGTGCAACCGTAATATTCTCTGGAGTACCATCATCAAAATCCATCTGCAACGAACTCGACTCTCTGGAGAGCGCAGACGCTCGTTCACGCATCAACGCTAAAGGTACTCTGAAGAATATCTTCGAAGCGTTTTTTAAATCCGAGATGGCAGCGAGATGATTCGCAAATCGGGGTGTTTCGGATACCGACAAGGCCTCGAGGAGTTTACCAGCGCATCGGCAGGTTCGGTCAGTGATCTTGCGTCCAGCCGACATGACCGCCGCTCGTTCGAGGAGTTCATCGACCATCGCCTCTGGAATCGGGATATGCGAGACCAATGGAAAATCGGGAAAGGCCGCTTCAGGGCCATACCGATCCCAAGTACCAAAGATCGCCTGGAGCACCCCGTCGTCACAAACATAGCTGTTCGAGAGCAAATCCAACGATGCGCTTCGCACTTTTGGATGGTCGTGGGAGAGCCAAGCGATCAATTGCCCGTCGGAGATTGCCATTTTCGTTTACGAATATCCACCTTGGAATGATGACACAGGATTCAGAAGGAATCAGCGTCATCAAAGGATGATGGAATGCACTGGGTTGAACAACACCAAATAGCGATTTTTCGGCGACCTGAGCACGACTCTCGCGGTCAGAACCTGGGATTAACGAGCCCCCTCGTCGAACCAGGGGCATAGCCATCGGCGCAGGCGGACGAGACCGAATTCGGCGATCAAACCGATGATACCCAGGATCACTAGGTAAACGAATACGATGTTCATATTCAGCACCCGGGATTGCATACGGATTTGGTAACCCAAGCCTGCATCGCTGACCACCATTTCCGCTGCGATCAAAAAAATCATTGCAGGGCCGATCTGCATGCGGACGCAGTCGATCACATTGGGCAAGATCTGTTTCCAAATGACCTCGTAGATCACTTCCATCTCGGACGCTCCAAGCGTGTAGGCTTTGTTGATCGACTCATCGCTGACGTTATCCCGCACCGCCTGATAGATCGACTGAGCCATTGAGAAAAAGATTCCTAACGCGACCATAGAGGTGAACATCCGTTGATCTGTCCCAGCCACGGCGAAATAGATTGGCATCATCGCCGTGGGAGGTATCTTGGACAAGAACATCACGATGGGACTGAGCGGGGCCTCGATCCATCGATACGCCCCCATAAGCACCCCGATCACGATCGATGCCGAAACGCCGACCCCGAGCCCTACCAACAACCTCCACAGAGTCGCTCGCATGTCGTTCCAGAACATGGGCGGCTTCGGATTCTCTTCTGTGCCCTGCGGCTGGAAGATCTTCTGAAGTCCCTCGTTGAGCTTGGCGAAGGAAGGGATTGTGGTCTGCTTGGGATTGATCCTGGTCTGACGAGCCGAAAGGAGTTCGTAGCTGACTAGCAAAACTACGATGCCACCGATGGCCAGAGCCAGAAACAACCACATAGGTATTTCGCGTCGGATCATGTCCGTCTATTTCCCTGTCGCTTACTTCTTGGGTTGCTCGAGGTACTCTTTGACAAACGTCGTGTCAAATTCCATGACACCTTTACCGGTTCCGAACGACAGTTCGACCGGTGCCGGCGTCAATCCGTACTTCACACAGAACTTGCTGACCAAAGGCATCGTCTCCTTTTGGAATTTCTCTTCTGTGAACAACCTTACCGCATCTTTTGGATCGGAATAAAACCGCGTTTGCGTAACGACAGTCTTCATGTCTTCCAATTCCAACTTGGCAAATCGAGCACCGATACCCACGAGTGTAGCATCCCGTGTCTTTTCATCGTTCATGCGTTGGCTCATGGCGTAAAAGGTTTCAACAACCGCCTTGGCAAAGTCCGAACCACCCTTCTTCGCGAGGGAATCCTTACCAACGACCACCATGTCGATGATTTCCTCCGGGATCGATTCAGAACTGAAAAGGACATGCGCATCGTTGCGGCTGCGCACCGACTGCATCACGAATGGATTCCACACCATGATGGATGGAATTTTGTCGTCCTTACCTTGAAAGGCCTGAGCTGCTTGCTCTGGATCCATTTGGCTGAATGGAAAATCCGCAGGATTCTTTCCGAGCTTTTCTAAGCAACGCTCAAAGCAATATTGAGAGACGCTTTTCTCAAGTC
Organism: Pirellula sp.; assembly: GCA_046318275.1. Classification (GTDB taxonomy): domain Bacteria; phylum Planctomycetota; class Planctomycetia; order Pirellulales; family Pirellulaceae; genus JBKCUI01. The sequence goes on from JBKCUW010000134.1 coordinate 148,186, forward strand.
CACGAGTTGGCTTGCCCGCGAGTTCGTCGATCGATTTGATACCTGCAGTGATGCAAGCATCCGCTCCTGCGCTAGTCGACGTCGGCATGATGGCTACTGAATTTCGAGATCCAGCAGCGCCGAGGATGTCGATGTTGGTGATACACACCGCATCGGCTTGGGAGTTCCCGTAGAGGGTGATGCATTGATCGTAGGATGCCAGAAGCAGCTCGATATCGATATTGTATTTCTTCTCGATGGAGCCCATCGCGCCCGCTTTGCCATCGATCAAACCCACCTCATCGGCGACGCCGAAGATACTCCAAGAGGGATACTCGCTCCATGCGAGGGTGAACTTTGCCGGGGGTGCGGTGACGGTTGAACCGCCACCTGCATTCCCACTTTTGGCTGTGGGCTTGCTATCGCCGCAGCCGATGGTCGCCATGCTCAATGCGGTCATGCTAATCATGAATGTTGCCACAAGCGAGCGACTCGAAGTAAATGTTCTTCTCATAGAGCGAGTTTCCTTTGGTGTAAAAACCGTTGGCGGGTTGGACGTATTGAAAAAGCGAATGGGCCACCTGAAGCTTACGCCTCAGGGATCTTGGTCTCTTGTACCGAAGCATCTTTGTCGCTGGACTTGCTTTCCTTCGACAATCCGATGAGAGCATCGAACTCATCGTCGGCAGCAGACCTTTCGGCATATTCCATGAACTCGTTTTCAGCCCGTTTGGCATCCATTCCGGCGAGTTCGCGGGAGACGCGAGCGTTGGCCGATGCTTTGTTGCGCATATCCCTAAGGCGTTGGAGTTCCTCGGACGTACGGTCGTTGGAGATTCCGTTGACCATGTCTGCAATTTGCTTTTCTTCGGTTGCAGAGAGGATATCTGCCACAGCATCATGTTTCTCTTCCTTGATCTTTTCAAGCTCACGCATCAAGGACTGGATTTGGTTCTTGTGGCCGGTAACATTCGTCATCAATTGCTTGAGGTCTTCTTCAAGCTCGTTAACCCGGGTTTGCTTCTCCGCCAAAGTGCTCGAAAAATCCTTAAATGCAGCTTGGCATTTTGCATACTCCGGATCGTTTTTCACAGCATTTACATCGCCGTTGTACTTTTCGACGAGTTGCTTCGCCCTCGCAGCCGCCCCCGACTTGAGCTTTTCCAACTTCTGAACATCTTCCGTCAGCTGTGTCAGCTTGGCTTTCTTACTCTCTTCTTGAGCGATCATTGCACTGATCGCATCTTTGTATTGATTGAGACGGTTCTTCTTTTCTTGAATAATGCGATCGTAATTGGCTGAGATCACCGTCGGATTGGCGCTTAGAGCGTCCGCTGCCGCATCTACCTTGCCCGTGAAAAGGTACTTAACCGCTCGAAACAGTCGGCCGAGTGCGTTGAACATCGTATCAATATCTCCTTTAGGAATCGTTTGAAGAAAAGTGCAAAAGTAAGGTTATAGTCGTTGTTTGGTGAAGTGGATTGGCTGCCGAGTTTACTCTCAAAAACTACTCTCGGAGATACGACGCCTCGTCACTCGAAGGAGCCCATTCTCGCATGCGTTCTTCCGAACGCCGCGCTGATTGCAATGATTGCTCTAAATCCTTCTGAAGTGTATCCATATCCCGTTCCTGTTCCTGTTCGACGAATTGACGGAATGTAGCGACCGCCGATCGCAGATGCTCGACACTTTCCTTGGACTCCTTGAGGCAGCCCTCGCGTTGTTCGAGCACCCTTTGTTTTTCATCACCCATCAAGCGTGTGGCGAGCTGGGACAGCCGGTGCGCCTGCTCTAGCTGCTCCGTGGCAGCCCAAAAAAGCTGCCTAGCTTGTTTAACGATCTCCATACTTCGAATTTGTATCCCGGGTGTTTGTGCGATCTTTTCTAATTCAGCGCGATTGGTACGCAGTAACATCAAATAGTCACGGGGGCGTTGGTCACGGTCAGCATAGAGCTTTTGGTCGAGTTCATCGAGCTTCTTCTCTTCCTCCCGGAGTTGCGACGCAATCTGATCGCGCATCGCTTTTTCCGTGATCGAATCAAGTTGAAAAATAAATCGTGTCGCGAACCAACCTATCCCTACCATGACACCGACCAAACCGACCAAATTCAGCGAGGCGACGCCACCCAATGCCCACGACAATAACCAAGCGGTCCCGCCCCCGGATATAGGTAAAACTACCGAGGGGGCGACAAATATTTCATTGAGGATCCGCTTGCGAAGATCGTCCAATCCAGGCTCCTATGATCTCGATCGGGCTAATAACATCAAAATGGTCGAATGATACAAAGTTGGAACGGTAAGATCGCTGCTCAAGTCAAAAAGGCTGTTGTCCGACGACAAACGTGACGCGTGTTTGACCAGTAATCTCCCCTGGAACCACGCGCATTCTCTCGCGAGGGATCCCGAGGCTTAGCAGGTACTTGAGGGCTGCCTCACCGCGATTGGTTGCCAAATCCAAATTCGCCTGCCGGTCCCCATTGTTGGATGCGTTACCCCGGATCATAAGATAATACTGTGGCCAAGCTTGAAGTTTCTGAAAAAGATCGTCCAAGGTGCGTTTGCTTTGCTCCGATAGATTCGCGCTCCCCCGCAGAAAGACCAACTCGGGCACACTCAACGTCCCTACAGTGGCCAATTTGCTCCACTCAGCATCGCTCAACGGTTTCAGTTGGGCCTCTTCACGAATCGATTCCGAAGCCAAACCTGGGTGGAAATTTCGAGACTGTAGATTCTCCAGCGGGCGATCGAAGAAGTAGCGGTTGTAGCGTCCCTCGATAGGGTTGGCATCAACCGACCCCGCCTTGACCAATACATTCGAGATCCGAGCCAAAATATCCTCGATGTGAACCACTGCGCCCGCTCGCTTGCCAAAATGGGCGAAATTCTCCTGCGTGTTCTTCCACTGAATGCCTTCCACCAAGCGCTTCGCCTGAGCGGCAGTCAACTCCGACTTGGTCTGCTTAGCATCATCCAGCAACAACTTCACCAATGCATCAGGTTCGCGATAGGAGTACAAAGCGGTGAAGTACGCTTCGAGCACCGACTCGACCACCGGGCCGTTCTTCAATAAGTAATCTCGACTCACCACCAACGTATCGACGATGTAACCAGTGAACCGAGAACTGTCCACCAAAACACCCAACTGATCGTTTGCGAGTATCTGACTAATATACGGTTCCCAGGTTACATATACATCGTTTGTAGTCGGGGACGCTGCGCGGTACCTCGCCATCAATGCTTCGGGCGAATCCACCTTGACGATCGAATCGGCATGAACGTTAGATAACCCAAAGTCCTGCATCACCACCCGCGCCAATGTCTCGCTTGGAGAATCGCCAACGAGAACAAATCGAACCTCGGCGTTGTTGAGACGATCCACGTCGGGATACTTCTGTTTGTATGCCACCATCGCATCGGCGCCTCGAGTCTCATCGAGGATGGCAACAATCGTCGCCGCAGGGTAATCCAGCTTGGAAAAGGTTTGGATCAACGCATCGGCAGGGAATGCTGCAAATTGCAAGTCCCCTTTCTCGATCGCCTTTGCTCGCTTCGCATAGTTAGCTCCATCGTCGACGTTGGTGATGCGGATTCCTCGGTCGGCGAGTTGCTTGCGGAACTCTTCGCTCCGAAGGATGGCGTACCCGGAAAAACTATCGAGCCCCAAACTCAATTCAGCACGATATCGACTGGTCCCGGTCGTAGCAGCAATCTGCTGGTCGGCCTGCTGCTTTACCAACTCTTTTTGCTGCTGGTCCTTCATCGGAGCGATGACCAATTTCCAAATCGAAACTCCAATGGCCAATACAATCAACCAGATGATGGCAGCAAGAACTATTTTGCCTTTGGACACGATGGGTATGAGCGACGTTTTCGAGGAAGTGTTGGACCGGGTCCTGCCAACGCTGGTGCGGACTCGCACGTCGGTTTGGACTCGCAGTGCATGCGTAATGGCCGAGAATTTTACGACGTATGGCGCACGGCGAGGCTTCCGAGTGGCGTTATGGTACCATTTTGTGGCAAAACCTCAGCATGAAATCAGGAGTTCATCATGGATTGGAGCGTTTCCAACCTCGAAAAAATCCCCCGAATTCGCGAAGTCCCATCGCTGGCCAAACGCCCCCTCAACTCCCACAAAGGAATGTTTGGGCACGCCCTCTTGGTGGGGGGGAAACGCGGGATGACCGGCGCGATCTCCATCGCCGGCCAACTCGCCCTCCGCTCCGGAGCCGGATTGGTCACGATCGCGGTCCCGGAAAGCTCCCAAGCCTGTGTCGCCGCCGCGCACCCCTGCTACATGACCTTGGGACTCCCCGAATCCTTGGATGGATTCTTGGCCAGCCACGCTTGTGACATCCTCTTAGGTCGCAACAACCCCGGCACCTTTCTAGCCATCGGTCCCGGGCTCGGTCGGTCTACTCCCTCCGATGCGATGGTCGAGACGCTCTACCGCAACTGGAATGAAACAGTTGTTATTGATGCCGATGGTCTCAATGCTCTTTCCGATTCCACATCCTGGAAAAGAGCGTGGCAAGAATCGCTGGGCAACCAACAGCCCTCGGCAGCAGCCCTCGCACAATCAGCAAAGCTCCCCCGCCGCATCCTTACTCCCCATCCCGGTGAATGGATGCGTCTATGCGGCGTCACCGCCGATGAACCACTGCTGCAACGCGCCGCGGCGGTTCAAATCGCCTCAAACCTCGGTGTGATCGTCGTCCTGAAAGGATGCCGTACCTGGGTCACCGATGGTCATCAGATCTACGAAAACCAATCCGGCAACCCTAGCCTCGCTGTCGGCGGCAGCGGAGATGCATTAACCGGAATCATCGTGGCGATGCTCTGCCAAGGCCTCTCGGCACTGGATGCGTCAATCCTCGGGGTTTATCTGCACGGGTTGGCTGCTGACATTGCCCACGAAGCCTTGGGAACCCCGAGCACCCTCGCGACCGACTTGCTCGAGGCTATCCCCGCCGCATTTAGAACCTGCCAAACTCGGCACAAATCCTAAGCAGTAAAGCTCCCAACCAGAATAGTTTCCAGTCCAGCAAGTTGCCGCGATCCCCGAGATTCGTTCAAGCGTCCGAACCTACAAACAACCGCGACCCAATCCGAACCATCGTCGACCCCTCTTCGATTGCGATCTCATAGTCATCGCTCATCCCCATCGAAAGCTCAGGCATTTCGAGCGAAAACTGCTTAGACCAACCATCCCTCATCCTACGCAACGACTCAAACTCGCGGTGGATTTGATCAGCCGTGGCGCGGAGTGTGCTCATCCCCATCAGCCCTCGGATCTTAAGGTGCGAATGCATATCAGGGGCATCGACGTAGCGAGCCAAAAGCTTGGCGGCATCCTGAGGCATCAAACCTGTTTTGGTGCTATCATCCGTACCATTGATTTCCAGTAACGCTTCAAGGGGTCGGCTCAACCCCCTCGCATCGAGAACGAGCTGCTCCATCAACCGCTCAGAATCGAGCGAATGAAGCATCGACAACAAGGGTAGCGTTTTCTTGACCTTGTTTCTCTGCAAATGCCCGATCAAATGCCACCGAACGTCGCACGGAAGCTGCGCTGATTTTTCCCAGAGCGCCTGAGGACGACTCTCCGCCAAATCCAAACATCCAGCCTCCACCAATTCCCTCGCCTGTTGGCTCCCTACATACTTCGTAACCCCTACGATGCGCACTGAGGAAGCCAGTCGGCCCGACCGCACGGCCGCGGATTGGACGCGGTTCTGAACTTCTTCAAAATTCTTGCGGATTTGTGGCCCGGAGGCCGATTTTGCAGTCATCTTCGATTTGGAATTAAAATGTTTTCGCAATCCGATTGCATTTAGGAGCTGAATCAGTACGATAAGCGTTCGAATTGGTGGAACGGGCTCGGTGGCCTAGGCGTGTCAAAACAGGCTGGGCGAATCGGGACTCGCGTTATCGTGAGGTTGGAACATGTGGTCACAACCGGAGATCCAGCCCCAATCGTAGTTACTCAAACCTTTTTGTGAAACGATCGGATTAGGTTCCATGGGCCAGTGGAAGGATCGGCTTGGTATCTTCGCCTCAGTGGCATGTGCGATCCACTGCGCAGTGACACCGTTTCTGATCGCCAGTTTGCCAGCGTTGAAACTTACCGAGTGGATGGCTAGCCCGCTGTTCCACCAAATCGCAGCGATCGCTTGTTCGGTTTTGGTCGCGCTCGCGATCTGGCCGAGCTTTGCACGTTTCCGTGATTTCCGAATACTCGGACTATCCACCGCGGGTTTAAGTTTCATCGTCGCGTCTGCTTTCCTACTCCCCGATGCTTGCTGCTCGACAGGATCCCAATGCGCAAGCGATCATTGCTCCGAAACGACCGCCGTCACCGTTGCCGGTCATGACCATGGTCATGATCACGCCCATTCACATGATCATTCGCATGCCGATCATGCACATGCAGATCATGCAGATCAGGATGCTGCGCAGACAACTCTTGGGCCGGAATTGGCGACAGCATCGTTATCTGGCCCCTTTCAACTCGCCGCCACATGGATCCAGCCTTGGATGACTCCAATCGGAGGTCTGTTGCTCATCGTCGCCCACGGACTGAACTTGCGACGACGAACAGGGTGCTCTCTCAAGTGCTGTTCTACCGTCGATGCCGTCGAGGAACTGGAGGTTTCTCGCAACATTCTCGACCCTATGGACGGCTCACTGGAAAGCTCGCGAGAACTCGCAAAGGCTTCTTAATTCCATCGGGTTCTGAGTCGCAATCAGCACCTACAGGCCAACGATTGGACTAGGTTAACGATTGGACTTGCGCTTCACGCGATTCCATCGAGGACGCTTTACCTCAGTCGATGCACCTTCGCTCGCAGGCTCCCGCTGAAGGGCAAACGAATCGGGTGCTTTTCCGAGGATGGGGGACTCTCGGAAGGCGGGAGCAGAGGCAGGAGCAACCCGGCTTATGACCGGCTCCGAAAGCGGATCTCGCTCCAGCAGCCGATTGATCCGGTGCTCAATTTCCGTGAGCAATTCTCCTTCCCCCTTGGTAACAAACGAAAAAGCGATCCCCGATCGCCCCATCCGCCCAGTCCGTCCGACGCGGTGAACGTAGTCATCGCAATCTGAAGGCAGATCGTAATTGATGATATGGCTGATCGAAGAAACATCGATCCCTCGACCGACGACATCCGTTGCTACGAGGATGTCGAGATTCCCCTCTCGCAGAGCTCGGAATACCGCGTCGCGTTGCGACTGATTCATATCCCCATGGATCGCACCGAGACGGATGTTGCTGTCCCCCTTCTTCTGGAAATGCTTTTCCAGACGATTGTGCAGCTTCGCCGTTCCTATCTTGGTACGGCAGAAAATGATCGCTTGGGGTGGCTTCTCGCGATCAAGCAACTCCAATAGCACGCTGGTCTTGTTTTCGGGGGCAACGGTTAGGAACCGCTGTTCAATGGTTTCGACCGACACATCTTTGTCCGAGCAATCAACGATCTTTGGCTCAAACTGGTAGCGATTGGCCAACTCCCGAATACGTTCATCGAGCGTCGCGCTAAGGAGCAATGTTTGCCGGTTCTCAGGACATCGGCGCAAAATCCGTTCGATGCTCGGACGGAATCCGATATCAAGCATCCGGTCCGCTTCGTCGAGCACTACGCACCAAAGTTTGTCCAACCGAAGCGAGCCCCGTTCGATGTGGTCAATGACCCGCCCTGGGGTACCGACGACTACCTGAACTCCTTTGGCCAACGCTGCCAACTGACGTCGCATGTGCTTGCCACCGGAAATCTCAAGAACCTCCGTCGGGCACCCTTCGGCCAACTTGACAAACTCACCATGAACCTGAGCCGCCAATTCTCGAGTGGGGACCAGCACCAACGCCTGCGGCAAGGGAAACTTGGAGAGCGGCTCCAATTGCTCAAGAATCGGAATCGCGAACGATGCGGTCTTTCCGGTCCCCGTGCGAGCTTGACCGAGGATGTCGTATCCCTCGATCGCATAAGGAATTACGCCAGCTTGAATGGGGCTGGGTTTGGTCCATCCCATCTTTGCCAAGGCCCTCATCATAATGGGGGATAAATTTAGTTCCGAGAAATGCTCGGGGGCGGGATCGTTCATGGATGCCTATTTGGGGGATGGTTTCATCATCGATCATGTTACGATACCTTCTCGACCCTGACTTCATCAATCCAAAGATGCAACTTTGACATGGAATTCATCCCAATCGATTTCTCTCCCGAACATCAAATCTGGGCGCGCGAGTCCATTTCGCGCCTCGAACTAGCCCTAGAATCGGCCTCCGAGAACTCTCGAAGCAGCCTGCGGCCGTTCGAATTGCCCCCCCCAGACGAACCGATCGCATCGTTGCTGTTTGCGGAATTGCTACTGGCAACGCCCAATCTTCAAACGCGACTATGCGGCTACGGAACAGGCAGCGACGGCGATGGTAGCAATGATGCTGAGGAAAACGATGCGGTTGGCGGCGAACGGGTCCAAGCGATCGCGGAACAAACGCTCAGCCTCATTGCCCAGTGGTTTGTCGATTTGATCCGTTCAGCCTCGATCTCGTTTGACGAACAAGGAAACCGGCTGATCCAATTGCTCACCGCCCAAAAGGCATCCACTCTCTACATGATGTTTCTGGGGAAAGGATTTCGGCATTGCGAAGGTCGTCTTTTGCAAGCGATCCTATCGTGTTGCGAACCGAAAGCAGTCCGCGTCGGAATCGACCTGCTGGTGGATCATCCCCCTCGCGATTGGACCGATACATCCTTAGCCATTACCGCTTTGGTTCAAACCGACAAGTGGAACGTGTCCGACGTATTCCCGAGATTGCTGGATTCGACCAATCCCGCGGTTCTGTCGCCCGCTCTGGATCTTGCAAACCTCTTGGTCCGTGAACGTGGAGCCAACCCACACCCAGCTGCTAGCCGATTTGATTCGTTGCTGACCCTATTGGGTGGCGTTACTCAACAATTGGCGTCGATGGAGGAAAACCCTCGACGCTTTTCTAATTCCGTTGCTGAGATCCAAAAGATCCTTTTCAACAGCGTTTCATTGGTCGTTTCCCTCTGCGATTTCTTTGCGCTGAGCGGTGATTCGCGAGCGATCGGGAAGCTGACCCAAGCCCTCGATTTGAGCCATCGGCGGATCAAGGTCGAGGCGGCTTTCGCTCTTGCGAAACTTGGAGAAGAAAGGGCTCGCAATCTACTGCTCGAGATGGTCTCGGACGATGCGTCCCGACCACGGATCCTCGCCTATGCGCACGAGTTGGGTATCGATGAACGGATAGACCCTCAATGGATTTCCTCGCTCTCCAAAGCGAAATCGGACCTTGCGATTTGGCTGAGCCAACCGGATCAATTCTCTATCCCACCTCATCATTTGGAACTCGTAGAACAGAGAACATTGGTATGGCCGGGCTTTGATGGCCCCCAAGAATGTTTTCTGATCCGATTTGAGTACTATCTCGGTGAAACCACCCACTCCAATATCGGATTCTCCGGCCCATTCAGCCAAGCCTTCTCGCTCGATCTCAACCACCTTTCCCCCGACCAATGCTTCGAGATTTTCCTGGCGCACGATGTCGAAGATCCTTCGGAAGCTCGCTACCGCTGGGACCGCATCCCAACCTTCTCCTCCCGAGAAGCAATCCGACTGGTGGAAGAATTGACCGGCCAAGGCTTTCAGGAGGTTCAAGGCCTCGCTTACTGCGAGTTTCTGGGACATCGCGCAGTCCTCTGCGCTGCGATAGACCCTCAAGGCAATCCGCAAGTGGTTGCATGGGACGGAGAAATGACCCTCACCACGACACCGTCACCATCCGCTTTGGATCTACTCCACCTGCAATGGAAGGGCTACCACTGCATGGATGCGCTCACTCTAGAGTAGCTAAGCGTGAACCGCAACGATTAGAGTAGTGGTGACAAATGACACGCGACGCTTCCGCGGTTCCCCCAACTCTTCTGGGGTTTACTCTTCTGGGGTTCCACCCGAGCCTTCACGCATCCCACCCATGATGTACCACAGCTTACTCTCCATCGAGTACGGGACCAAACTAACCGAGTTGTCGCAGCGGGACATGTGAAGTCCTGATCCATGCAAACTATGAAACTTCCTTCCCTCGCCATACTGGGTAGCCTGCAACCACTCCACACTGCTAGAAGGATTGGGGATCATGAATCTCGTGATCATGCCTGCGTTGGAGACCCACCAGAACGAAAACTGTCGGCTGGTATTGGTCTTGGGTTTCCGCCAAGTCCCAGTCACCTCTCCGTAAAAGAAGGTGTTGGACGCTCCATCTGCAACATCCCGCAATCGCGTACTGCTTCGAACGCGACACCATCCCATCAGATCGTCGCAGGTCACACCCTCCACCCCTAGATTTGCACCGGCAGGCGCAGGCGGATCGAGCGCAGCAGAACCCGTCAATCCAGAGCGGCCCGCACAGCCGAGATAATTCGTCTTGCCCACCGTTCGATGCCAATCTGCAAATGGAGTCGACTCGTAGTAATAGCTATGGACCGGCAACGAAGACGCAGCGTTGGTGTATGCAAACTGGAAGAGGATGGAATACTCAAGGCCTTGATCGGAGATGTCCGATGGGCATAAAAAAATAGGGATATTGTTTTGTGAAGAACTCCACGCTGATGCTTGGGCCGGTGGTGAAATGCCGTAATCGTTATTCCACCAGTAAACATTTCTAATCTGACGCTCCGAACCTGACACAGCTCCAACGCCATTCACATCCGGATTGAGATTCAACTCCGTCTCGAAGACTTGGAATAGAGACAGTAACTCGATGTACGGAAGAATATGCACCAAATGCCCAATCCCGGTATGTTGATTCCACTCGACCGCGAGCGGAGCGGATGGGTATGCACCTTGAAAAGGGGTCTCGCGTGGTCCCGGTGTCATAATACCGGATGGTAAACGTTTGAATGCGCTTTCGAAATTCATAGTTGCCAAGCCGATTTCGCGCAGATTCTTGGAGCAGGTCATACGGCGAGCCGACTCTCTCGCGGCTTGAACTGCCGGTAGCAATAACCCCACCATCACCCCGATGATCGCGATAACGACCAACAGCTCAACAAGCGTAAATCCCCGACGACTTCCTCGAATCGCACGTATTCCCATGCAGAAAACTCCCCTGCCACAAAACCCGGAACAAAACCAGAGGCACAAACCCATTCTCGGAATCGGACTCGTCCCCAAATCGTCGACTCCATTCTAATAGATCAACGGTCGCT
>JBKCUW010000135.1:0-27959 GCA_046318275.1 Pirellula sp.
GAGCTTGGTTCCTGGGTCTGCTTGACCACAGATCCCAAGGGGCGACTGATTGCGAGTGACCAAGGTGACAAAGGTTTGTATCGCATCACCCCACCGACGCCGGGAACCAATGAGGAAACTCGCGTTGAGCGGCTCGATGTAAATATTTCTTCAGCCCAAGGACTCTTGTTTGCCTTTGATAGTCTCTACGTGTCCGTAAACGGTGGGATTGGAAGTGGGTTATACCGATTGCGGGATACCAATGGAGACGATCAGTTTGATGAAGTGAAGAAGCTCAAGGAGTTCCGAGGAGGTGGTGAGCATGGTCCTCACGCGCTTCGATTGGCTCCAGACGGCAAGTCGATTTACGTATGTTGTGGTAACCACACATTGCCGCCAGCTGATCGAAAGACATCAACGCCGCCACAGACGATGGGGGGCCCTCGGGCCGAGCAATTGCAAGTGACTCTTCCGGAAGGCATGACCAGCCGGATTGCTCCCGTTTGGGACGAAGATCTGCTATTGCCGCGGCAATGGGATGCTAACGGGCACGCCGCTGGAATCTTGGCGCCGGGAGGTTGGATTGCAAAAACCGATCCTGATGGAAAGGACTGGGAAATGGTGTCCGTCGGATACCGCAATCAATACGATTTCGATTTCGATCCCAATGGTGAGATGTTCGTTTATGATGCTGACATGGAGTGGGACATGGGGACTCCGTGGTACCGTCCTACTCGCGTGGTTCATGCGACTAGCGGTAGCGAATTTGGATGGCGCAGCGGCACCGGCAAATGGCCCACCTATTACCTTGATAGCCTGCCCCAGTTGGTCGATATAGGCCCGGGTTCGCCAGTGGGTGTCGAGTTTGGGACCGGGACCAAGTTTCCTGCAAAGTACCAGAAGGCACTTTATATCTGCGACTGGACCTTCGGCACGATGTACGCGATTCATATGGAGCCGGCCGGTGCTAGTTTCAAGGCTACCAAAGAGGAATTTCTCTCCAGGACACCGTTACCTCTCACCGATGTGACGGTTGGCACAGACGGACATCTTTACTTCACGGTTGGTGGTCGTGGGACACAATCGGAACTGTACCGAGTGATCTATAAAGGTCCCGAATCGACGGTGCCCGCTGCTCCGAGCAAGTTAACTCCGGAGGCGGAATTGCGTCGCAGCATCGAACAATTCCACCAAGCAGACTCCAAGGAAGCGGTCCAAAAAGTGGATATGCTCGTCAGCCAACTGAAAAGCTCCGATCGGCACATCCGATACGCGGCTCGAGTGGCTCTCGAACGCCTTCCCGCCGCTACCTGGGTTTCTAAAGTTCTCGATAGCTCCGATCCAGAGACGTTGATCACCGGAGGTGCGGCCATCGCTCGTGTCGGTGACTCTTCGATGAGAGATCCGCTCTTAGCTAGGCTCGGAAGCATCAGCTTTGCCACACTATCCGCCGAACAAAAATTGGAAATCGCTCGTACGGTACAGTTGGTGCTGATCAGGCTCGGGGCCATCGATGATTCGATCCGCCGAGGGCTATTGGAAAGGATCGAGCCGCTGTTCCCATCGCAGGATCCATCGCTCAACCGCGAACTCGTAATTTTGCTTACGTTTCTCGATTCGCAGTCTATCGCAGGAAAAGTGCTGCCGTTGCTCGCGAAGGAGCGTGTGATGAATGAGGCGGACTTTACGGAGATCCTGCAACGCAACCGCGGTTACGGGGCTTCGATTGCCGCGATGCTCGCGAATCAACCGGACCTGCAGCAATTCCATTATGCGTTTTCTTTGAGAAACCTAAAGTCCGGCTGGACCGTGGATCAACGCAAGGAGTTTTTTGCTTGGTTCCAGAAAGCCCAAGGCTGGCAGGGCGGTAATAGTTATCAAAAATTCTTGATCAATGCTGCGAACGACGCATATGCGTTGTGCAATGACCAAGAGCGATTCGTCCTCGAGGCTCTCGGTGTTCGCAAGTCTGCCGAGATTCCCAAGACACTTCCTCAACCCAAGGGGCCTGGTAAGGCATACACCACCGAAGAACTTGCATCACTGGCGGCAGATAAGCTCAAAGGACGAAACTTTGAGAACGGGAAAAAGATGTACGCCGCAGCTAGATGTGTTGTTTGCCATCGATTCGGCGGCGAAGGTGGAGCTACGGGGCCTGATCTGACGCAAGTTGCAGGGCGATTCTCCCCTACGGATCTGATCGATTCGATTGTTCGGCCTAGCCAAGTGATTTCGGATCAATACAAAACGATGGTTATCAAAACATCGGACGATACGGTCCACACAGGGCGAATCGTTAACGATGTGGCTGGCAAGGTGACGTTGGTCGTCGATCCAGAGGATGCAACCAAGACCGTCACCCTGGATCGATCTGATATTGAGGAAGAGAAAGTATCGAAGGTTTCGCTGATGCCCGCAGAGCTTCTGGACAAACTGAATCAGGACGAAGTTTTGGATCTACTCGCTTTTGTATTGTCGCGAGGAAATCCGAATGCGCCGATGTTCAAGTAGTTCTGGATCAGAACGTGCAGCAAGGGTCGAGGATTTTTGAAACTCGTGGGGCTGGACTGCTTGAGCAATACGGTCTGGCCTGCTTGAGCAATAGCTGCGACTGTTGTCGACGGGTACAACGTTGGAAGGAACAACGATGAGCAAATCGAATTCAGGATCAAAAGCACCAAACACCGGAGAGCAAACTTTCGGCGGTGTGGCGGCTCCATCGCCGAGCGAGCGCCCGGCGGTGAATGGGTCGTTCAAGGTGCAACTGCAAAAGGAGCAACTCGTTTTCTCCTCCGCGCACTTCATCACCTTTGCTGGAGATATCTGCGAGTGTCTGCATGGACACAATTACGGACTCCGAGCGGAAGTGGAAGGGACGCTCGATGAGAACCGGTATGTCATCGATTTCATCGCGTTTCGAGAGTCACTCGCCGAGTTGGTCAAGCAACTGGACCACCACATGTTGATTGCAATGCACCACCCGTTGATCTTGGTGGAGGTCCAGGAACAAGAGGTTACCGTGCGGTTTCGCGAAAAGCGTTGGGTTTTTCCGCGCGAGGACTGCATGTTGCTTCCGATCACCAATACCACTGCGGAAGAAATCGCGTGGTGGATAGCGACCGAAGTTCGCAAAAAACTCTACCCGAAAATTGGGGATCGTTTAACCTCCATCGAGGTTGGGGTTGATGAGAACAATGGGCAATGGGGGTGCTGCAGGTTGCCATGGAATCCATCCAACCCCGCGACAGCCAATCCTTAAGAATCTCCGGTTGCCAAATTCATCTTCGAAATTCTTTCGGATTGTTCAGGGGTTGGAAGCCCCGCGTAACGGTTCCTCGGCATGTATCGGTTCTGCCGAAATTTAGCATTCTTCGTCGGCTAATCGCATCGATACATTTCTTCAAGCAACCAGGGGCGGGCGTCGACCACACAGTATTGGGATAAGCTTCAGTGGAGTGCGCTGCTTTGAAGCCCGATCCTTTCGTGTGGCTTTCCGAATTTGTTGGGCGCATCAGGGGTTGGCCATAGTCCTTCGAGTGATGGCGTAAACCACAGAATGTTGGCTTAGGCGACTGGCTCGGTTTGAGTCTCATCGATAGATGCTGGCCGCTCCCTAGGAGTCGTCGGCGAATCGAGTGTGTTTACCAACCGAAAGCGTTGGGTCTCGAACTGGATCGATCCGCTGAGGAGTTCGGGTGCAAACTTCGTTTTCCAGCTGTTTTCCTACATGAACCAGGTAAAGGCATGACCGTATCACTCATCTCCGAAGGTGTCAAAAAATCAGCGGTTCTGCTGATGGCATTGGAAGAAGACGATGCTGCGCTGCTGCTATCGAAATTGCCCCCCAGGCAAGTCGAGTTGGTTTCGCTCGCTATCGCTCAGATGGAAGAAGTTGCGGGTGAAGATCAGGAAAAGGTGATCACCGAGTTCTTCGGAGGACAGCCCAGCTCGCTTTCGCATGCTGCTGGTGGATTGGAGCGAGCAAAAAATCTTGTCAAGAAAGCGCTTGGTAAAGACGCGACGGAGATGCTGTCGGTATTGCAACAGACGATCGAGTCCTTACCGTTTGCCTTTCTGCAAAAAGCAGACCCTCAAAACATTTTGTCCTTTATTCTGGACGAGCATCCACAGACGATAGCTGTCGTGATTTGCCACGTTCCGCCTGCGACGGGTGCGGCGATTCTGAACGGATTGCCCCAGCCAAAACAACTGGCGGTAATCCGACGGATTGCAGAGATGGGACAGACGAATCCTGAGGCGATCGAGGAGATCGAGCACGCCTTGGAGCGACGTCTTTCGATGGTGGCGAGTCAGTCGTTCCGAAAAGCAGGAGGTGTTCCTGCTGTAGCTGAAATATTAAACGTGACCGACCGCGCTACCGAACGCGTCGTGCTCGAGTCGCTCGGAAAAGAGAGTCCGGAATTGGTCGAAGAGATCCGCCGGCTCATGTTCGTCTTCGAAGACATCTCCAAATTGGCGGAT
This sequence comes from Pirellula sp., assembly GCA_046318275.1. GTDB lineage: Bacteria > Planctomycetota > Planctomycetia > Pirellulales > Pirellulaceae > JBKCUI01. The sequence continues at coordinate 4,462 of JBKCUW010000135.1, forward strand.
AAAGACATTCAGTTGCTGCTCAAGAACGTCGAGACGGCACAATGGGCGATGGCTCTCAAAGGAGCCACCGCGAACCTTCAAGAAAAAATCATGCGAAACATGTCGCAGCGGGCGGCAGAGATGCTCAAGGAAGAAATGGAATTCCTCGGGAAAGTCAAGGTGAGCGAAGTCGAAGCTGTTCAGCAAAAGATCGTCGATGTGGTCCGCTCTTTGGAAGAGTCAGGCCAATTGGCACGGCCTACTTCCGACGCCGAGGAAGAGTTCATTTCCTAGTGAGTATCAGGTGCGGCACAGACGGATTGAATTTCTACATGCGCGTGGCTACGACGCTTTCTTCTCGTAGACAACTGCGTCCCCGAATGCGCCCCCAAAACTGCTTTGTTCCTCTCTATGCTTAACGGATTTAGAACCTTGTTCGCTGAGCACCATTTCTCGATTTTGCGATGGGTGCGATTGGGGAGCCTTGGATTCGATGGATTCGAGGAAGGATTGCAATTAGCCTCGCATGGGATCCGCAGGAAACGCTAGAATGGGACTTGGGTGGTGCATCGAGGTCCCGAAGCGTACAGGGGATGGGAATGGTTGCTGTTGAACAGTACTTGAAGCCCGAATTGGCTTCTCAGATCAAGCGCCTGGACCTCCGTGCGCAAATGATCGTCAAAGGATTTTTGCAAGGGATCCATGCCAGTCCATTCCACGGGTTTTCGGTAGAGTTCAGCGAGCACAGGCGTTACTCCCATGGCGATGATCCGAAGGATATCGATTGGCTGGCGTACGCGAAAACCGACCGTTACTACGTCAAGAAATTCGAAGCTGAAACGAATATAACCGGCTACATTGTCATGGATACCAGCCAATCCATGGCGTACACCTACCGTCAACAATTGACCAAATTCGATTATTGCGTTTGTTTAGCTGCAGCCCTGACGTACTTGATGCTCATGCAGCAAGACCCGATCGGATTGGTGACTTTCGATGATAAGATACGAGCAAGTTTATTTCCGAGATCTCGGAGGAGTCAGTTTGCGGCGATATTAAGCCAACTGAGCAAGCTGAAAACAACTGGGAAGACCGAGTTAAAGCATCCTCTGCAACAACTGCTAGCGATGCTGCGTCACCGATCGCTGATCATGCTCATGAGCGATTTGCTTTCCGATGTTGAGTCGACGTTGTCATCGATTCGGATGCTCAAGCATGCCGGGCATGATGTGATCGTGTTCCATGTTTTGGACGAGGCGGAGGTGAATTTTCCGTTCACTGGTTTGGTCCAGCTCAATGATCCAGAATCGGGGCAGTTGGTGAGTGTGAATGCTGATGATATTGGGGCGGATTATCGAGAGAATATCAGAAAGTTCCGCGAGGAGTTGCAGAAAGGTTGCAGTCAAACTCGGATCGATTACGTACCGCTCGATACGAGCATGCCGTATGACAAAGCGTTGACGGAATACTTGTTGAGTCGTAGGAATCGTTTCTAAACCGGGCTCGGAACGCGTGGCATGACCTTTCTTCATATCTCACTACTGCTAGGAGCGATTGCAGCTGCTGCACCGATCGCGATGCATCTGCTGGGGAGGCGACAGCCAAAGCAGATCCCGTTTCCCGCGGTCCGATTCGTACGTGAGACAGCCATCGTGGCGCAGCGGGGTTGGAGTGTAAAACGTTGGCTCTTATTGGCCCTGCGGGTACTGTTACTGCTGGTGCTGGCGTTGGCATTAGCGTCGCCTCGCGTGGTGATCGGTTTGTTCGGAGATGTGGCTCTTGGGGGGCTTTTGGGGATTCTCGCCGTCATCGCGACGGCAGCGACGTTCATCGCGTGGGGAGGAAAGCGGCCGTGGCCGCTGATCGCAACTGCAGGAGCGGTTTCGGCGCTCCTCTGGGGGGCCTCTGCGATGTTCTTCGCGTCGACGGTGAATAACGGAGAACCACTGGCATTGGTGAATACGGGTGGGCCGGTCTGCGCTGCGATTATCGTCGATACGTCACCATCGATGGGGTATCGATACCACAACACGACGCGATTGGATGATGCGAAGGAGATGGCGAGATGGCTGATGGATCGGTTTCCTGTCCCCAGCCAAATTGCCATCGTGGGAGGGGATGGAGCAGTGCGACTCAATCCTGATCGGTTGTCGGCGGAGCGGCAACTCGAGCGCGTGGTGGTTGAGGGCAAGGCGGCCAATCTCGCAGATCGCATCAGTGCTGCAATCGATGTGCTGCGAAAAAGTGAACTGGAAAGACGCGAAATCTATGTGTTGACCGATATGCGGGACAAAGGGTGGGAGAACGCATCCGCCGCAGAACTGGCTCAGAAATTATCGGCGAAAGATTCGGCTGGAAATCCGCAACCGAAGGTGCTTTTGCAACTGATCGATCTGAGTGTTCCTGAGGAGGAAATCAAAAACTGGTCGATATCAAATGTGCGACTAAGTCAGGAATCGGCAATTCCAGGCGGGCAGATCAGCGTTACCGCCGACATTGTGGCGAACCGAGAAGCATCCGAAGAGCAGTTGATGTGCGAACTCGCGGTCGAGACGGTCGATCGCAAGCTCCCCATGGTTCGGGACGGCAAGATGGTAGTACCCGAGAGCAAACTGGTGGAACGGCAGTTGGTTCAGGTTCCCAAAGGCGAGTCGGTTACGATACAGATGGTGATTCGAAACTTGGTGGAGGGGACGAACCACGCTGTCCTGAGATTATCTCGACCAGATCCGCTTGAGTTGGACAATGTGAGCTATCTGACGATTGATGCGCAACAGCAGGGCCAAGCGGCTGTGATCGCCGATGACAGTCGCGACGGTCAGCTAGTGTCGTTGATGCTGGACCCCGGACGGAGTGCGGGAGCAGAGCCTGGGAATGGAGCGGATAAAGGAATCGGCAAGGACGGCATCAATGCGAGCGCTTTGGTGGCTCCGATAACCGCGGTCGTGGAGCCCACCAACCGTATTTCGAACATGGATTTGGGGAAGTACGGTCATATGGTGCTGTTCAATCCCCGCAGCTTGAGTGCCGATGATGCGGACCGCTTGTTGGCATGGGTGGATGGTGGAGGCGGATTATTGGTGGTACTCGGGCCAGCAGCGCAATCGGCGGAAGCCATTGAAGCGAACGGGTTGGCGAGTTTGGTGCCTGGAAAGATCAAACGCATGAGCAGGCGCGATTGGGATGACCGCTCCATGGTTTTGAGCCCCGTAATCGACAACCATCCGATTTGGTCCGTTTTCGAGCGACCTATACGCGAGATTCCATGGGTGAATTATCCAGTGTTTCGCCACTGGGATTTAGAGAATTTGGCGTCTGGTGCATCGGAGATCATGAAGTTTACAGGGAGCGAAATGCCCGCGATTGTTGAATGGGTGCGAGGTCAGGGACGTGTCCTGGTAATGACATTTCCGTATCCTGAACCCAATTCCACGGCCACGACGCAACCTTGGAGCGAATTGTTCACGACCAGTTCGGATGCATGGCCTGGGTTCGCATTGTTTTTGGGCGCGACCAGGTACCTAGCCACGCATAACAAGCATCCTGTGAACTATTCGATCGATGCGACAGCGATCCTCGATAACAATACCAGCCAATACCCGAAGGTATACGAGTTGTTTCATCCGGGTGGAGATGTTGTCCGGGTGGAATCTGCGGATGAGCTGATTTCCTATTCGTTTACGCGACAACCGGGACAGTATCGATTGCGAGGTGTCCGGCCGCGTGGGCCCGTGGTGCGCGGATTTAGCGTGAACGTGGATCGCGACGAGATCTCGCTGGAGCGAACGCCGCCGGGGAAGCTCGATGAAGTTCTCGGCAAGAATAGTTATTTGATCGCGAAGACGAAGGACCAGGTCCAATCGTCGATCGGTGAAGGTCGGTTTGGTAAGGATCTAACGCCGTTCCTGCTGGTGATCTTGACGATGATGGTGATGGCTGAGCAAACCATGTCGAGTCGGTTTTATGCTTCCACCGCGCGAGGCAAATCATGATGGACTGGACCCTCTCACCAGTTTTTGGAAGTTACGCACTGGTGATCGCAACAGCCTTAGGCCTCGGGTTTATACTCTTTGCCATCCGAGATGCCTCGACACTAAAACCTGGTCAGCGAGCTATGCTGTGGGGATTGCGACTTTTAGTGGCGTTATTATTGCTCTTGCTGCTGCTGAAGCCAGGATTTACCTGGACCAAGCAACGCGAGCCGCGAGGCACCATCGCTGTCATGATGGACATGTCGTCGAGCATGCAATTGAGTTCGGGGGATGGTAAGTCGACCCGATGGGAGAGCCAACTAGAGATTTGGAATGCCCTTTGGAACGCGCGGAGTCAATTCGGGAACGAAACGATTCTTGCTCCGTTCTTGTATGACTCCAAAGTCCAGGGGATTGGCGAGTTGGCCTGTAATTCCGACGAGAGCAACAAGCCGACTCTGCCACCGAAGCCGATTGGTGGAACAACCGATATCGGTAGCCCGCTCAACCAAGTCGCAACGAATACGTTTAGTTCGCCATTGACATCGGTCATTTGGATGGGCGATGGGGCTCAGACGGAATCGCCGGCAAAGCTCGACCCACAGCAAGTCGCTAGGCAACTTGGGCGTTTGGATATCCCTTTGTTTTTGATCGGGATTGGGCCACGTGGGGATAACGAGATGGCGAAAGATCTCGCCATCGATGGAGTTCCGGAGCAGCTTGATGTCTACACAAAAAATCAAATCTACGTACGAGGAATGCTCAAAGCCCGGGGGGTGACGAACCGTGACATCGTGATCGGCCTTTCGATGGTTGGCCCCGATGGGGTGGCGAGGCCGGTCGAGCAGACGACAGTGCGTTCGGTCAAATCGGATCAGTCCGTTGCATTCCAGATACCACTCATTGCGCCGGATGCAGGTTCGTATGAATTGATCGTGAAAGCAGAACCAGTGGACGGAGAGGCGGTAACGGAAAACAACGAAGCGACATCGTATTTGAACGTTCGGGGTGGGGGAGCCCGGGTCCTCTACATTGAAGGAGAACCGCGGACCGAAGCCCGCTTTATCGCCAATGCATTGCTTGAGTCTCCCGACATGCAAGTCGATCGGTTGTGGATAGCTCGCGAACCGGTGCAGAAATGGCCTGTTGATTTGTCGTCCCGATTGGCCAACGGCGTCTATGATCTCTTCATTTTGGGGGACCTAGATTCCGATGCGATTGGTCCAGCCGGTGCCAAGTTGATCGCTGATCAAGTCAACAAAGGAGCGGGCTTGATCACGCTGGGTGGTTATTTCGCGTATTCGGCCGGTGGCTGGGACAAAACCCCTCTGGCTGACATCTTGCCGGTAGTCATGGGAGCGGGGGTACGTCAACGCCGCGACGCGCCGATCGATCTTCGTTCTCAGTATCCTGGAGCGATCCGACTGATTCCGCGAACGACCGATAAACTGCTCCAAATCGGTGAACCAGGGGCTGACTTCAACAAGTCATGGGCGGAGATGAAGCCGCTCACAGGTGCGAGCCGATGGGATGGGATCAAAAATGCTCCCGGCGTGAACTTGATGGCAAGTGGCGACGCGGGGCAACCGTTGATGGTAACTGGCGTATCCGAAAAAGGGCGTGTTCTTTGTCTCGCGTTTGATTCCACGTTCCAATGGTTACGGCAGGGCAAAGGGAAAGAGTTCAAGCAATTCTGGAGACAACTCGCGCTGTGGGGATTGCGAAGGGAGCAGGTTGAGGAAGGGATGCAACTGACCATGTCTCAGCGAAGGCTCTTTCTGAACCAACCCTCGGATGTTGTAATGACATGGAATCCTGGTTCCAACAACGTTGAAATGCCAAAGTCAATTTTCGTGCATCTTTGGAGATTGGGAGACCCAAATGATCCGAAGGGGGCATCCGCCGAAGAGGATTTGGGGGAGGTCGCGTGGGGGCGACGCGATGCAACCAGCATGAAGCATCGATTCGAGGGAGTCCCGCAAGCGGGCCGGTACGAGTGGCGGGCTAAAGCGATCGGGGCCAAGGGGCAACAGATCGAGGCGAGGTTGCCGTTCATCGTCATGGATCGATCGATTGAAACCATGCAACCGATGCCCGATTGGCAACTCCTAAGCCAGCTTGCGAAACTCAACGAGTCTGCGGGAGGTGAGTTGGTAGCGCCAGAACAAAGCGATGGAATCATTCAGCGGATTTTAGAGCGACGTAGGCAAGCGACTGAGACGGCTATAGAAAGCTACCGATTGGGCGACAGCAGTATCGATTCCTGGCTCGTTTTTCTAGGGCTAGCCTCCTTATTGATCAGCCAGTGGGGGCTCAGGAAAATGTGGGGTGTGCCTTAGGATCGCTCCCCAACCGTAAGATCGCTGCCACAAGAGCGCTACTACAGGATCGCCGCTAGATTTGCCCGATCTGCATCCCCGTGATCTGCATCCCCGTGAATCACCAATCCCCGCGATGGAAAGAGGCGATTAACGCTCGTGGAATGGCCGTACATTCTTGCGAATCGTCGATGGTGTTGGTTCGCTAAGGTTGAACTCTTCCAGCGAGAAATCCGCATCGATCTTGCGCACGCTTTTCAGTTGCACATCCCCCTTGGTGGGTTCGACGTGGTAGACAACCAAGGTCATTTTCGAGGGGTCGATCAGAACAACTTGTTGGGAGCCATTGCTCAAGGTGGCCGTACTCATCAGATGTGTTCCTGTCGCAGCGGCATTCGAAGGGCCGACGACAGCGACTGCGGATGAGGATGACGCGTAACCGCCGGATGCACCTTGGTAGGGTGAAGGCTGAGCATGGGGTGTCGATGCGAGTCCGGTCCCGCTGGGATTGGTCGATTCCGCAAAAAAGCCCCCGTTTGTGGGTAAGGGTGGGAGCGAATTTCTCGATGCATTTATGTCGGATTGGCTCCAGGAAGGAGCTAGTCCTGTGAGGAAGGCGATGGAAGCGCTGACCGCGATAGGCAACCAAGTGGAACTCGAAGTCCAGGGTGATCGGTTGGATGGTAGCATGTCGTTGGTTCCTCGATGAAGGCTGTTCCGCCCTCTTGTCATACCGTATGGCTTTGTTGTGGTGCTTGATCGTGTGGCTTGATCGTGTCGGTTTGCTGTGTCGGTTTGCCGAGATTTCAGTGCCCGCTTGTCAGTGCCCGCTAGTCAGTGCCCGATGGTGAAACCTGCCCGATTGGCACCATCGACCCGTGGACTTGAGGGCTCGGGATCCGATCAAGCGTACCGATGAGCTGGCTGTGTGGTGAGCTGGCTGTGTGGTGTGCATTGAGTTTTTGGCTGTCGCGAGGATAGATTTCCTCGGGCTGTGCCGCTAGAGCAATGGGCCGCGGTGGCGTAGAATGCCGACTCTCTTTGCGGCATATCCGGCACCAGTACCTTCTAGAGCTACCCTCCTGCATGAAACGAATTGAGCCGATACTCGACGGAACCAATCGTTCGCCGCTTGCGATGGTGGCGAGGGCCGGGTTGTGGGTTGCATCTCAGCCTTATGGGATGGTGATAGCATTCCGGAATTGGCTTTTCGATCGTGGTTTTAGGACCGTGGAGACGGCATCGGTACCGGTAATTTCGATCGGAAATTTGACAGCGGGAGGGACGGGTAAAACCCCAGCCTCGGTTTTGATAGCTCGGTGGTTTCGTACCCGCGAGGTGCGAGTAGCGATCCTTTCCCGTGGCTATGGGGCGTTGCAGGATGGCGTGAATGACGAAGCCAAGGAGTTGGAGGTGTTGCTGCCTGATGTTCCGCATTTGCAATCTCCGGATCGTGTGGCTACATCAAAGATTGCCGTCGAAGAACTGGAAATGCAGTTGCTGATATTGGATGATGGCTTTCAGCATCGGAAATTGCATCGGGATCTTAATATAGTCCTCGTCGATGCGACGGAGCCGTTTGGATTCGGGTACTTACTTCCCCGAGGGTTGCTCCGAGAACCGATTGCATCGTTGCGCCGCGCTGACGTGGTCATCGCGACAAGGGCAGATTTGGTAGAGCCACAAAAGCTGGCGGAGATCAGGACTCGAATCCAGCGATTCAATCCGAGGGCGGCGTGGATTGAGGCGGAACATTCGGCGCGGGAGTGGGTCAATGCCGACGGGGATGGGTGCGATTTGGAGGCTTTTCGCGACAAAACAGTTGTGGCCATCAGCGGTATCGGCAATCCGAAAGGATTCGAATCGACGCTGCGAAAGAACAACGTGCACGTTTTAGAGCACATGATTTTTCCCGATCACCATCCGTTTTCGCAAGTAGATATTGCGTCGATCGCGGAACGTATTTCAGCCATGGATCCGGTTCCTGATGCGATCGTATGTACCGGAAAAGACCTGGCGAAACTGGGCGCCTGTCGAATCGCAGGTCGAGAGTTGTGGGCGCTGCGGGTTGAAATGCAAGTTCGCACCGGTGAAGACATCTTGGGCGAGCATCTTCAGCGTATCTTGGAACGCATCTAGCGGTTCAAAAAAAAAGGCTCCCGGAAGTGAACGAGTCCCAGGGGGGGACGGAGGACTACGAGCTACTTTTCCGGGAGCCAAGCTTCAAACGCAGACTAAGTGATCATCCATGAGCTCAGTCTGCTCTCGCGGAGAATGACGTTCGTTAGTAGGTGGCGCATCCGTGTGCCAACTGCTGACGCGGCTCGTAAGAGCAATCTCATTCCCAGCGATTGAATCGAGGAGATTCGATTTGTCAAAGATCGATCGCTGTCGGTCGTAAAGCTTGATCGAGTGGTTGCTCCCGATGCTTTCCATGTTTCGCGACAGCGAGAGGTAAGATAGGAAGAGGCCATGTTGGAGGTCAATCTCGATTTTTGGATTTATAGCGCTTTGGGTTGCTTTGTTTTGAAAAGATTTCCATCGGCTTTGTAAGTTCATTCCTGCGGTTTGCAAACGGATGAATGCTGGCAATTGCGATCGATCGTATTCTTGTGCATTCTTTGGAGGTGATCGAGCGGTTCCTTACTGACGCATCCAAGGTCAGGTCTCAATATGGATCTTGCGGAACTTATTAGGTGTCCTGGAATCGCTGGGATTTCGGCGAAGCTTCCCTGTCCTCGATGGCCTTGAGTTCCCATACGTATCACGTGAGAAATGTCCGCGGATGTCGAATCAGAGCTTGTCGCAGGCGAGCGAAAATGCGTATAAAGACTTCGTGGAATGAGGGATTAGGTTTCGGGCAACCTCGAGACAGGGTCCCAAGATTGGCACAGCGCTTGCTAGACAGTGATGCCTTAGTAAGTGTTCCGAGCGAAGAGCTGTGGTTGGTTGAGTAATTGGTCGAATCCGTACCATGCACCCAATGCGAAGCAGTGATTTGATCGGAATAAACAGAAGGTTGATGAATTCGTTGTGTTTGCGTGAGAAATTGGACGATATCCTGGTCGCCTTCGCTCGAAGGCAGCGTCTTTGCAAAGTCGCCTCGACCAGTTATACGGACGGTCTCTCTGCGACACGGACTGCGAAGGAAAGGATCGAGCACGCGGTTTCATTACCGCACGCACGGTAGCAGTCCATCGTTCACGATTTGGGAAACAGGATAGCTGTGTTTCCTCGTCGCGTTCGCCGAGTTTTTGTTCGATACAAGGGAGATCTTGGTGATGCAAATTTCGAATAATTTTTCCATTTCTGGCGTGGATGCGGTTCGGTCCGCTTCTCGTGCAAACGGAGTCGATGCCAGTCGTGGTGAGACAGCTTCGGAGGCCGGGATTACCGCTCCGAGCGACCAACTGGATTTATCCCCCGAGGCATTGGCAATTGGGAACCAGCCGAGCGGCGAAGTGTTCCGCGCCGACCGAGTTGCGGAATTGCGGCAAGCGATCGCGGAGGGGAATTACGACACGGACGAAATGATGACCAAGGCGCTCTCGAAGATGCTCGAGCGACTGGGGTAGATGCCTCTTGAGAGGGGTTTTGTGTGCTTTTTCGGCCAGGGCAGCTTGGCCCTCGGTGTCGACTTCTGAAGGCTAGTTGAGTGAGGCTAGTCTCGTTTTTCCGGGACTTGCCCAAGTCTCTGACCGAGGAATTGGACTGGGTTCCCATCGCTCGGTGCAGCACTCTCTGCTGTTTCTGCTGCAAGGTTTTTTGGTTAGATGGCTGGCAGTCTGCCGGCCATAGGTCGGGGATTGCTGTTAAACCGATTCCTATCTCCGTCCCGGTTGCCTGTCCCCGTCACCCGTCTGCGACCGCCTGAAACTTGAGTTTTTTCTTGCCGAATACCAGGATGGACACTTGGTATTTGGCGAGGCAGCCACTGCTGCTTTTCTGGGCAGGCGTCTGCACTCCCCCCGCCAGGGGTGGTGCTCATGTTTCGGGCAGTGCTATCAAATCGCCGTAAGTTATTGACAGCATTGGCTTTGTGGGATCGCTATTGACGGCATTCTCAAGATAGGTGCGTTCCCACGGGAGAGGCGGCAAGCGACGCTGGATCGGGCGTGTTTGTGGAGGTTGTCCAGTGGTGAGCGACGCGATGGAGCGCAGTTTGGTCGGGCGCACGATCGCGTTGAGAGCAGTCGACCACACCTTGGCCCGTTCCTAGCGACGGGTGAACACGGAAGGCAGAGAGATTATGAATTTCGAATTTCGCGATGGTATCAGCAGCACGGTTAGTAGTCCTCTTTCGAGCCCGGTATCCACGGGGCGTACCGAGGGCTTGGAGTATGGCTCCACGAAATCGCCGGCCGCAGCGAAGCGGGTTGACGAGGCTGGTGAAAAGCTCGCTGCTGAAATGCTAGTATTCAACCAGGTTGCTTCGGAGCTCAAGGCAAAGAGGGATGGGGGTGTTGGGTTGGCTGGCCGTTGTGCTCAGGTTCTCGAGGTGGCGACCGAGTTGTTCGGTGTGGCTCCGACGTGGACTGCCTTTTACCGTGAGACAGTAGGTGTTGACGGGGTGGTTAGGGCCTTGTTCACCGATGCTGCCGAAATGCGGGAGTACGAGTGCAGCGACGCTCACGGCAAGGTTTTGGAGATGCTGACCGCACTCCGCTCCCGAGATTTGCCTGATTGCGATCCAAACGAGCCGCAACGCATGATTACGGTTCGCATTCCCAAGAGCCTCCATGACTCGATTTGCAAAGAGGCCAACGATCTCCAGGTTAGTGTGAATAAGCTCTGCATCACCCGCCTGCTTCAGCGAGTCGACCGCAGTCTGATTCCATCGTCGACGCAGAAGCGCCGAGGTCGCCGACCAGGCGCCGAGTACGCGAAGGCGGCTGCAACCGAGTGCGCAGTGCCTGGTGTTGATGCCGAGTCCGCTTCGTCCTAGGCTAGCTAAACCTCATCAACCTCATTGGGGCAGTAGGGCGGCTTTGGCGATCGCGATGGATTGTATTTCGCGCAAGGATGCGCGGGGCGGATGAATCGTAGGTCGATTGTGTGTATACTTGGCGGTATCCGGGAGGCAGGGCAATCGCCGAAGCGGGGTCGCGTAAGTGGCCGGCGTTTCGGAGGAAAGTCCGGGCTCCAAAGAGCAAGATGGTCGATAACGTCGACCGGCCGCAAGGCTAGGGAAAGTGCAACAGAAAGCAAACCGCCAGCAGGAGGAAACTCCGTGGGTAAGGGTGAAACGGTGGGGTAAGAGCCCACCAGGACGGGGGGTGACTCGCGTCGCTTGGTAAACCCCATCTGGAGCAAGATCCAACAGAATGAGTCCGCTTATGGCGGACGCGTCGTTGCTCGTGACGTCAACATTCGGGTAGATCGCTTGAGGACGCAAGCAATTGCGGTCCCAGATGAATGATTGCCCGCGATGCTCCTTGCGGAGTTTCGTGACAGAACCCGGCTTATATGCCTCCCGGAGTTTTTATCGCCAAACCCAATTTTCGAAATCTCGATGAACCATTTTGCAAACGATGATACGGACGATCGATTTGCAGTGGCGGCGTTGAGTGAATTGGCGATCGGTGGCTTGGCGATCGCGTTGGGCTGGTTGGTAGGGCCCGATGCTCGGGCGTTTGTCCCGCGATGGTACGACCTTCGCGGTATTTCTATCGGCTTGGCTGCCGGGATATTTTTCGGCGTTGTTTTTGTCGGCTGGATGGCGATCCTTTTGCGGTTGCCACTGCGAAGCATCCAGGAATTGGCCAAGCTTACCGAGGGGCAGTTCCTCGAGTACTTGATGCCGATGTCCCGACTGCAATTGCTGACCTTGGCGATAACGGCAGGGGTCGGTGAGGAGTTGCTATTTCGAGGTTGGTTGCAAACGGCCTTAACCGGACCTGGGGGATTGGATCATTCCTGGTCTCGGATCGGATTCGGGGTGTTGATCGCCTCGATTGCTTTTGGGATGGCGCATCCGATCAGTCGGACGTATGTTGCGTGTGCGGCGATGATGGGTGCCATGATGGGGGTGCTTTATCTAGCAACGCAGAACTTACTGTCGTCGATCGTGGCGCATGCCGTTTATGATGCGATCGTATTGATTTCACTGAAACGCAATGCCGAGCGGGGATCGAGAGTCGGTTTATGAGCCTCAAAAACTTAGTAGAAGATTCCGCGTGGCTCTTCGATTTTTCGTTCCCAGTCTTTCGTTTCGATACCGACGCAGACCCTCGCAAACCGAACCAGTGGAGTTTGGACGATGCATATCGTTTGCCCGAACTTCATGCACTGAGCCAACCCGACAGAATGCATGAGGCGAAATTGGCTTGGTCTGAGTTGGGGATTTTCTTCGAAATCGAATATCCGAAAGCTGCATCCAAATTCGGTCCTCGCGATACCGGAGAAACATTGGTGCACTTTTTGGTCGATACACGCGGCAGCACAGGTATTCATCGAGCGAACACGTACTGCCATCTATTTCAGTTTCGGTCGGATGTTCCCCCCGGGGCCACTGCGAACAACGTCCGAATGGAATCGAGGTTGGTTCCGATCACCCGAGCTAAATCCTCGCCACGGCCTATCGATGATCGAGACCTTTGGGGTTGGTACACCGCCACCGATCGACGGGTTCATCTCAAAGTGTTCCTTGCAGGTGATGCATTGACCGGTTTCAATCCGACGGACTTTCCAGAGTTGGGAATCTATTTTTATGCATTGGACTCCCAGTACCGGCGGCATTCAATCGCTCGGCTTTCGCACACGATCCCCCTGGACGATCCAAGTTTGTGGTGCCGCGCCAAATTGGTGGTGCAGGATTGATTGTGATATTTCGATTCCAGTGTTCAGCTGAAGAATGGCCAATAAAGTGAGACGCGAGCGCTAGCTCTACCTCCCTGCCTGCTACCCCATTTTGTTTTGCCACAGTAGTAAGCCACAGCAGTAAGCCACAGTAGTAAGCCACAGTAATCATCACTCCAACGCGTTCGTCCGCCCATCGTTTTCGCAAAAGCCCTTTTAAGGAGTATCCGACAATGCACGAATCCATGGAGGTGTCCCGTGATTGAATTGCGCGTTCGTTCTTCGACGCTAGATTGGATCGATGGAAGCGCCATCTCTGTCGAACGGATATGTGATAAAAGCTCGTCTGAACTGCAGGAAGTTCAGATTGAGACGTCGGCGGGGTTGATAACTTTGACCGATCTGTTTTCGATCACTAGGACGGACTTGAGCAACCAAGCCGCATCGTCGAGCGGGATAGCATCGAGCGACGAGACGTTGCTGTTGGTCGGGGATTGCACGCGAGTTCGGCAACTCGGATTCAATCATTCGCGAGGAACTTTAGTGGTCCGCGGGAATGTGGGTGACCGGTTCGGTGAAGGGCAGGAGGGGGGGCGATTGCTCGTGCTGGGCGATGTTGGAGACGAAGCTTTTGCAGGGAAAAAGGATGGAGAGTCGATCGTTTTTGGGAACTGCGGAGATAGGTTTGGGGCACCTCTTCCTGGCGACAAGTCGGGGATACGGGGTGGTGATTGTTTGGTGTACGGCAACGTCGGCGATCGAGCTTGCGAGCGACTGCGCCGGGGAACCATTGTGATCGGTGGGGATGCGGGTGAGGCGCTGGGGGCTCAATGCATCGCGGGTACGATCATCGTCTTTGGAGACGTCGGAGAGGCATGGGGGATGGGCATGCGTCGCGGAAGTTTGATCTTCCTCACGGATCCATGCAGCGAGCCGGGGTGCAGTTTATCGGACCCGAAGTACTTTGAACTGAGTTTTTTACCGTTAGTGTGGAAACATCTGCGGAAGCTCCAAGATTCGGTGTTGGCGTTTTGCGATTCGATCGAATCGCAACGATCGAAGGAAATCAATTTCCCAACCTCGCGATGGGTGAGTCGGCAATTGGGGGACATGAGCATCGACGGTCAAGCTGAAGTGCTGTGCATGCGACGAATTTCCCACATGACCACAAGTGATTTCGTCCATGAATCGCATGAAGCGGGAGAATCGACGTGAAGAAAAAGATTGGAGTTTTCGGAGGATCGTTCGATCCGATCCACCTTGGGCACCTGATCATCGCCGAGCAATTTCGCGAAGGATTGGGCTTGGACGCTGTTCGAATCGTGCCTGCCAAGGTATCGCCGTTCAAGACGGAGTCTCCTCCTTCGTCGGACAAGCATCGACTGGAGATGATTCGTCTAGCCATCGGCGCTAATCCTTATTTTTCCGTCGATGAGTCGGAGATTCGTCGCGGAGGTGTTAGCTACAGCATCGATACCATTCGAGCGATGCAAGAATTGGAGCCCGATGCTGAGTTCTACTTGTTGATCGGTGCGGATTCTTTAGTGGATCTCAAAAAGTGGCGTGAGCCGAGCGAATTGCTTTCGCGAGTGCAGCTTGTGGTTGCGAGTCGCGGTGGGATGCCCGATCCCGATTGGGCATCGTTATCCGGCATCGCAACACCAGCACAGATTGAAGCGATCCAGCGAATCCGTTTGGATGTGCCCAGCATTGAGATAGCATCGCGCGATATCCAGCGTCGCGTGCGTGAAGGACGGAGCATACGTTACTTGGTTCCTGCTGCGGTAGAAGCGTATGTTAAAGAGCATGGATTGTGGTTGCCCGCTTCGGGGACTAAACCCGCGACATAAACGCTGGACTGTGCCGGCGAATGGTCTTCGAATCGCACACGAATATGTCGATGCCCGAGTGGCTTCCGCAGGCTTCGTTGCTGCTCCAGGTGTTACTTGCGTTAGAAGGGCCACTAGCGTGAGTAAGGCCACTTGCCCTAGAAAGGCCGCTTGAGCAATCTCGCAGGGCGCTGCAAATGCTCGAGTGTGTACTCGGCTGCGAGCGCACCAGATCGCACGGCACCTTCCATCGTTGCGGGCCAGCCCGTATTAGTCCAATCTCCCGCGATGAATATGCCGTGTGCACCGAGGGTATTCTGCTGGATACGACTTGCCTCGTGCCCTGGTGAGACCGAAAAAACAGAGAGTGGGTCTGTAACGACTTTGCCTCGCACCATGGTTGCTTTGGCGGATTCAGGGAAGACTTCTGCCAAGTCCTTTTGGATCCATTGAAGGATAGTCGCAGGATCGCCGCGAGGCAGGTCGCGCGATCCGCTAATTACGATTTGGTAGTACGTTTCGCTACTTGTATTGGTTGATGCATCACTTCGAGTGATGGTTTCCTCTTGGGGGCCTGGGAAAACCCACTGGCAGAGCCGGTCGATGAGGATCGCATGCGGTTGATCGAGCCATGGTCGGTCCCACCACGTGTGAACACCCGTGATGGGAGAGGCTTCGAGCTGACCTGCTAGTTCACCTACGGATGGTGATTCAGGATCGCATTGCTCTGAAGCGGGAGAAGTGGACTCTGTATCTAGGTTGTTGAGGATGCTGGATGTGCGATGCCATGGAACGGCGATCACGATCGCGTCAAAGTGGTTGTCGGGATGTTCGTTCAACGAACCCACTTCAAGTGCTTTCTCGACGGAGGTTCCGACTCTCCATGCGCCGCTTGGCAATCGAGCCAGTTGATTCGCCGATTCCGACATGCGGAGTTGCACGCCCAATTGGTCCAGCACTCCGCGACAATTTTGATCGATGAGTTCCGAGAGAGGTTGCTGGGGAACCATTAAGTGAAATGCATCGCGAGTGGCTGCGAAGCCATCGATAAGCACTTTGCGAACGGATCCCATCGTGACACGATGGATTTGTTCTCCCAATGCGCTGACCAGGATCGTTGTCCAAAATGCCGAGATGGCTTGATCGCTCTGTCCATGTTGCCGTAGCCAATCCAATGCCGGTGTCTTGTCAAATTTCGGATTGCTTCGCGTGCCCATCAGTGCGATGAGTCCGCGGGCAATTTGAATTCGGTCGAGTGCTCGGAGGTCGGGCCAGCGAAGCAGCAGGCCGGAAAGATGAAGTGGTGCAGGAAATGGCCACGCGGAAACCGAAATCTTCTTTCCTGATTTGGAAACAAAATAGAGGGTCTCCTGGATCGACCAATGGGACTCCTGCGAGGTTAACTGAAGGAATCGGCGGAGTTCGCTGCAGCAGACCATCCCGACGTGTTGGCAATAATCCACATGGGACTGAGAGATGGGGTCGAAGAAGGAACCGACACGTCCACCGAGCCTCGATTTAGCCTCGACGAGGTCGACGCTACAGCCATGTCGTGCCAGATGAATCGCTGCTTGAATGCCCGCCAATCCACCGCCGATAACGGCGACCCTCGGGCGGGAATTGCTGTTTGAAAGGGTTGGCAAATTCGGTTGAGTTGCCTCGATCGAACTGTTGGACGGCTTGGTTATCGGACGAGTTGCCTCTCGGCAGTTCTGCTGGTTGGTGCGAGCGATGCATCGATGGAATTGCGGAGTGAAAAAATGCGAAGTTGCCAGTTTCCATTTATCGATAGGTCCGAGCCGTACTCGCTCGGAGAAAACCCTCTGCGGCGATTGCTGGATCTTGTTGAAAAGCGTTCGATAGGTTTGCCACATGAGGGAGAACATGCGTCCGCCGTCGCTCTCAAGGTGCTCGATCACTCGCCATCCGCGTTCGTAGAGGGCATCGGCTCGCTCGAGTTGAACCTCGAGGAGCCCTCTCCAATCCCCAAGATTGTTCAAGTCCTTTTCGTTGGGATTCGCCATGGCGTTGAGCCAACGCGCACGGTCGATCCCGAACACAGATAATTCGCTGCTAGGTAGATAGACACGATGGCGTTGTGCGTCCTCGACCAAATCGCGCAGGATATTCGTCATTTGGAATGCTAAACCACATTCGACCGCGGCGTTCCAAAGTGGTTGGTTTTGGACCAAACTGCCGGGCTTTGTCCAAATTGCCGCGCAGCATAATCCAACCGCCGATGCGACTTGAAAGGAGTACTGCCTGAGATCGTTCCACGAATGGATCTCGTTCGGCCGTGTATCAGAATCCACCCCTCGCACAATTTCCGCGAGGAGAGCTTTGGGAATGTCGAATCGTTGTACTGAGTCTGCGAGCGCAGGACGAATCTTTTGCAGCGGGTCGCTCATTGAGAGCGTTGTCGCGTTGGTGCTCGACAGTTCGCGCGGCGTGTTGAGCGACTCGATCCAACCGAGCCATGCTTCGAGGTTCCACCCGGTCTCTCGATCGACCGGAGATGAATCGGGCATCGATTTTCTGAGAGTTTGCGATTCAGCGCGCACGGAGGGCGGATCGGTAGCATCGTCCGCTAGTCGAGCAAACGCGTATAGTGCATGCATCGCACGCCGTCTGTCGTGGCGTAGGAATTGGAAGGATCGATAAAAATTGGAGCCGCTCGAGCGAGAAATACGCTCGCATTCCTGGAATGAGAGATCCAAATCGGTCATGCTCGCCGCCCGTCTAGCGCCCGGGCAGTGGGCTTGGTCGCCAGCGATTGAGAGCGTGGGCGAAAGCATGCATCGACGAGGAGACGGATCTTCTGCGAGCGAGAGACAGTGATCGGAGC
This sequence comes from Pirellula sp., assembly GCA_046318275.1. Taxonomy (GTDB): domain Bacteria; phylum Planctomycetota; class Planctomycetia; order Pirellulales; family Pirellulaceae; genus JBKCUI01. Next base: position 22,202 of record JBKCUW010000135.1, read on the forward strand.
GGACCACACATCGTAGTGATGCGCGGCGATATTCTCGAGTATCGTCAGTCCGCCTCGAACGAACAGTTGGATGCTACGCACAAACCACGAAGGGCCCTGTCCTACCAAGGGAGCGCCGGACGCCAGCATCAAGCGAGCCTGGGAAGCGAGCGATTCAACGCAGCTTGCAAGCTGGGGTTGGCATCGATTTGCCAAGACATCATGATCGGAAAGACCATGCTGTTCTAGAAGCGAGGTTGGAAGATAGATGCGTCCGCGGCGAGCATCGACCGGGACGTCTTGGCAAAAATTCGCCAACTGCAATCCGGTGCAGATCGAGTCGCTCCATCTGACCGTTTCAGGCGTTGCGCATCGGGCTAGATGGAGCACCAATCGCCCAACTGGGTTCGCGGATCGAGTGCAGTAATCGAGGAGTGTTGTCATGTCCCGATATCGGGTGACGGATTGATCTTGGATAAACGCTGAGAGCAAATCGCTGAATGGATCTTTTGGGAGATCAAACTCCGAAATGGTTTTTCGAAGTGCTATAAAAACAGGGTGGCGGGCGCGATCGCGGAAGCAGTCGTCGAGTTCTGATTGCCACCATCGAAGGAGCGATGACGCTCGATCGGTGGAGCCTGTTTCGTCCGCCAGGTCGTCGGACCAGCGGCAATACGCGTAAATGCTGCAGAAGTGGGGTTGGACCGACCTGGGAAGCCAAAGGTTGGTCACCGAAAAATTTTCATAATGTTTTCGGGCTAACTTTTGGCAGTATGCAAAGGCTTCATCGACGGCCATTGCAGGGATTTCCGAATCCGGACCGAATCGATCTAGATCGGCGAGAACAAGGCCTTTACCGGGCCGCTCCGCGGCAGTCCCCACAGGTTCCGGGTGTGTGGCGGAGTGGGGATGCGAGTTTGGGGCGGGCGATGGGATTGGATTTGTGAGCGCGGACGGATCCGCGCAGGTCGATCCGTCGCGTGGCTCTGACGCGGAACGTGGCTCTAACGCGGAGGTAGGTTGCAGATTGGCTTCGCGAACGGTTTCCATAAGGGTATCATTATTGACAGAAAGTCAGTTTCCAAAAAGGAACCCACCCTCGAATGAAGATAATCCTAGCTGCTCCCCGCGGATTTTGTGCGGGAGTCAATATGGCGGTCCAGAGTTTGGAGTTGGCATTGCGCCATTTTGGGCCGCCGATCTATGTGTACCACGAGATTGTGCACAATCAGCATGTAGTACGTACTTTTCAGGGAAAAGGTGCGATATTCGTCGATCATCTCGAGGAAATCCCAACGGGGGCCACGGTCCTGTTTTCCGCGCATGGGGTGGCTCCAGAGATTCGTCGCGTGGCGGCGGCTCGGGAATTGCGGGCGATTGATGCGACCTGCCCTTTGGTGACCAAAGTCCATTTGGAGGCGATCAAATTCGCCAAAGACCATTACACCATCGTCTTAATCGGTCATGAAGGGCACGACGAGGTCATTGGAACAATGGGAGAGGCTCCTGAGGCGATCATTCTGGTCGAGAGCACCGACGAGGTGGATCAGCTTCAATTTGAGCCTGGGACAAAGCTCGCGTATTTGACCCAGACCACGTTGAGTGTGGACGATGCGAATCGTGTCATTTCGCGTCTAAAAGAGCGGTTCCCGTGGATCATCGGGCCGCCAAAGGAGGACATTTGCTACGCAACTCAGAATAGGCAAGAAGCAGTTCGTTTGCTGTGCGATGAAGCGGACAAAGTGATCGTGCTCGGTTCCCAGAACAGCAGCAATTCGCAGCGTCTGCGAGAGCTCGCTGAAGAAAAAGGGAAAACGGCGTACCTCGTCGATGGTCCGCAAGATTTAGATTGCGCCTTTTTCTCGCGCGGTGAGACTGTCTTAATTACCGCTGGTGCTAGTGCGCCCGAGGAAGTAGTCCAGGGGACCATTCTCTGGTTGCAGGAGCATTTCGGAGCGACCTTGGAGGAGCGAGAAGTTCGCAAGGAAGATGTCTACTTCCCGTTGCCTAAGAGTTTGCGAGTTCTGACGCAATAGTTCGTTGGCGAAAAGAATAGTTTGCCTGCGGACTTAGAAGCGATGGCCTGCCTTAGGGCCGTTTTCGCATTGGGTCAGTATCTCCGGTCCTGATTCCGTCATCAGAATGGTATGTTCGAATTGGGCGGAGAGGCGTCCGTCGCGGGTTCGTACGGTCCAGTTGTCCTTCGTGTCGAGTTTGGTAAACCGTGTACCCGCATTGATCATCGGTTCTACGGTAAAGCACATGCCGGGGAGGAGTCGGTCTTGTTGGCTTTTTCTGTCCGGGAAGTGGGGGATGTTTGGGTATTGATGGAACCGGCGCCCTAGCCCGTGGCCGACGTATTCTCGAACGACCGAAAATCCCCACTTGGTAGCTTCGGCGACGACATTGTCACCAATGATACTGACGGGGCATCCGGGTTCTAAAGCCGCGATCGCTCGATGCATGGAGTCAAAGGCGCATTGGCAGACGGACCTCGCTTCGTTGTCGACCTCGCCAACGAGAAACGTTTCTGACTGATCGCCGTGCCACCCGTCCACGATGCTGGTGATATCGACGTTGATGATGTCTCCATCCTTGAGAACGTAGTCACCTGGAATGCCGTGGCATATGACATCGTTGACGCTGGTGCAGCAGCTTTTGGTGTATCCGAGGTAGCCGAGTGTGGCTGGGGTGTGTCGGTGCTGGATGGTGTAATCGTGTGCGAGCCGATCGATCTCGCTGGTGGATATACCGGCTTGGACGAAACCACGGAGGTAATCCATCAATTGAGCATTGAATCGTCCGGCCGCGCGCATTCCATCGCGTTGAACTTCGGAAAGTTGCAGTTTGCGCAGGTTCTGCAGCATCTGAGCCTCGGGAGTGACGCCGCCTGGGGAATGCCCATTGGACGAATCAATCTGGATAAGGGGAAAAGTTGAGCGTAGGGAATCGGAACGGGCGGTCGAAGGGCCAAGTAATCCCAGGCGTTGCGAAATCGACCTGAAACACCGAATGACCGATTAACCCTATGACTTTACTCTCCAAATCTTAACCGGAATCGATTTTGAAATAAAGATTGGAGGGGGGATTGCTTGCAGATACGTGGGGGTTGGGCTGTCCATTTCCAGAGGAATATGATGAAATTCTGGGCAACTTGATCGATGCTGGGGTAGGTGCCTCGAGCTTGCATGGGAGTGGACATCGGGAGTTGTGCCGTCTCGGCGATGGCCCAGAGCATAGCCCGGAGGATGGCCCAAAGGATGGCCCAACGAGTAGGCAAGTTAGGTTTCGGGGATGTGTTGCTGGGCACTGGTGCTGAACGATCAACAGCTAAAGGGACATAGCCGAAGGGACACTTTGGAAGAACCGCTCAAGAACACTGACGATTTCATCTTTGAGACTTTGGACCGACCGATTCAGGTCGTGTTTGAAGACGACCATTACGTGGGTGTTTTCAAACCTGCCGGTTTGATGGTTCATCGTGGTCCAAAGACATTGGCGACCGAGCCTGTTTTGCTGCAAACCTTGCGGGACCAATTGAATCGGTTTCTTTACCCGATCCATCGCTTGGACCGGCCGACTGCTGGGTTGATCTTCTTTGCGTACACCAGCGAGGCAGCTTCGCGGATGGGGGAGTTGTTCACGCGGCGCCGCATTGTGAAGACGTATCAAGCGCTCGTGAGAGGCTTTATGCCGGATGAGGTAACGTTGGATCGGCCGCTCGGTGATCATGACGACGGGCGAGCGAAGGCATATGGGGAGGCTGAAGTAAAAAATGCAGAACCACAGGAGGCTGTAACTCATTTTCGCTGTTTGGAGCGTTACGAAGTCCCGTGGCCTATGGGTGAGTTCCCTTGCTCCCGTTTTTCGCTGTTAGAGGTCCAACCCCATACGGGGAGATGGCATCAGATTCGGCGGCATCTGAACCACTTAGCGCATCCTGTCATTGGGGATCATCGTCATGGAGATCACCGTTGGAACCAAATGTTTTATCAGCGCACGGGGGTGTACCGGATGCTTTTGACCTCGATGCGAGTCGACTTCAGGCATCCGTTCACCGATGAGCCAATTTCGTTGCTGGTTCCGCGTGGAGAATCCTTCGATCGGGCGATTGCAGCGGTCCGGACAGCCAAAGTCTAGGAATAAACGGCCTCCGAATGATCGGAAGGAAAATGCCCAATCCCCCAAGTTGGGTTTTGGAACCGGTGCACGTTTAAAAAAACAGCCTAGGGGGATTTCATGGCGTCCCTTCTTGCCGTGGCTTCGTTTCACTCTTTCCGAAACGTCCAGTAGTGAGTCCTCGGACGGCGATCGATTGGTTGCGAGGTATTTGTGAATTTCTCGCATGGGGGCTTGATTCTGGTTCTTTGGGATAGGTATGTTGATGTCCCAATACTTCTGAACGGTGGGGTAGGATGCTTCCACGTTCTGCGGTTCACGCCCCTGAGATCCTTTTCCTACACCAATCTCAAATCGACCCGGCATCGATCACGAACAGATCGAAGCCGGTGGGGGCAATCGGATGATCCATTGTCGCGTGCGTCGTTCTCGTTTTCGCCGGTCCTGTTTTCGCCGTTTGGTAGTTGAGCAACTGTGCGAACGCAAGCTGTTGGCTGCGGATGCCTTTGTGTGGACTGATCCATCGAATTCATGTTGCGATGACGACCAACGCTCGAGCGGTTCCGAGGTTGAATTGCATTCTGCCTCGGGGAATGACTCGCATGATCATGCAGATCATGATGACTACCTGCGCTATGACGCCTTTGGTAATGCCTATTACCTCGATCCATTGCCACCTGACTTGGTATCAGAAACAGGTCTTTCAGGTGGAGTTGGGGCGTTCTCATTCGGATCGGAAAGCAATATTGGTGGAATCAGACCGTATGCACTCAATGTGCCTGTCTACCATTCCAATCCCTCTGCTGCCAAGAAAATCTATTTGGACTTCGATGGGCAATTAGTCACCGGTACGACTTGGAACAACCAGAACTATACCGGTGGCTATAACACAGGGAATACGATCAATGCACCTGCTTTCAGCACGGATTCCGATTTGCAGAATTACAGTGCTGCGGAGTTGGCAGCCATTCGAAATATCTGGGCTCGGGTTGCGGAGGACTTTCGACCTTTTCAAGTGGACGTCACTACTGAAAACCCCGGCGAGAGTCTTTTCAGGCAAGGTGGACAAGCGATTAGGGTTGTCGTCAGCACTGACATCGATGCAACCACTGGGCAGCAATGGTTCGCCAATGCTGGGGGGGTGGCGTATGTCGGCAGTTGGGACTGGACGAATGGAAGCCCGGTGTGGGTGTTTTACAACCGTTTAAGCAGCAACGATAAGTATATCGGAGAGGCTTCAAGCCACGAAGTTGGTCACGCATTAGGGTTGAGCCATGATGGTCGGAGCTCGCCGAGTGAAGGTTACTACCAGGGGCACGGTACAGGGCAGACTGGCTGGGCGCCGATTATGGGGGTTGGCTACTACAAGAGTTTGGTTCAATGGAGCAAGGGGGAGTATACGTCTGCCAATCGGACCGAAGATGACCTTTCGATTGTCGCTGGAAGGTTGGGCTATGCAGCTGATGACCATGCCGATTTGCAATCCGCCGCAACTGCAATAGCGGTAGACGCAGCGGGTGGACTGTCTGGATCGGGTGTCATCGGAACGCGAACCGACAAAGATTGGTTTCGCTTCGCTACCCAAGCAGGAAGCGTCTCGTTGAACATCTCGCCGTTTGAACTTTCGGATGGAAAAGCGAATCTTGACATCCAAGTTCGG
>JBKCUW010000136.1:0-6593 GCA_046318275.1 Pirellula sp.
CTGCTATACTCTGAAGCGAGGCACGCGATGGCCCAAGACTGGTTCGCGACGTCGGGTAACAAAGCGGTGAACGGGAGCCGCCGATGACGCGGGTTTTGAAATCATAGTTTTTTGGCGGCGGCCCCGTTACCGCCAACGTTACCCGCCAGACCAGCTTCTTACAGATCGGATAGATACACTTGAATGCTAACCAGATCTGAACTGTGTCGCATGATCGTCGGACTCATCGAGGTAAACGATGCGAACCTGCTTGAACAGGGCGACATCCTTTCAGTCAGCGTATGCACCCCTAGCGATCATACTGTGATTCGGGGCATTCGCGATTTGATGAATCAGCTATACCTAGATTTTGATTACTTGGTATCGCCCCGATTCGAAGCTGAAATCGAGGGCAAGTCACCTGCCTACTCTGCAACGCTCCGTAAACGATATGCTGATCCTGTTCGACGCAAAGAATTGCGACGGGTATATGGCGTTGCTCTGACAAGGATCTTAGACGACAATGAAGCGTACACTTTGACGAAGACTGCCGAGCACGAATCTTTGGATCGACTACGAGAATGGTTGAACGCACTAGAAAATCCATAAATCGGGTAACAATCGCATGCACCGGAGTCGCGGGTCGGCCGTTTTTTACAATTGAGCATCACTTGCCGCGACCGCGGTGATGCGTAGCGTTATCCGACTGAGTGACATGACCAAGGCCGACATCAACGCGATCATCCGTGACGACTGGCGAGCACTTGAGTTTTACTACACTCGTGACGACGCAGCGCGAGAGTGGCGACTGGTTGGTTCGCGTGATGGACTGCGAAACTTCTCGCGAATATTGACTCGATATGCGGACAATCCTCGAAACGACTTGAAGAGCGAACACGACCACTTCGGGCCTTACATGTACCTCAAAATTATGACTTGGCCCGATGCAGGGATCGGTGAAAACGCAATACACGGAACTCTCGCTGACTTGCGGCGACTTGCAGCGATTGTGGATGATTCCATTGCTGCAATGCAAGTTGGCGAAACTGCTCGAATTCAATCACAGTTCGTGCCAGACGCGGAATACGCTATCATCTTGGATGCACGCGAGGATGAGACCGACCCATCTGCGTTCGATCCTGAACTGCCCAAAATCGTCGGATAACCAACGCATGCAACGGAGCCGGCGGTCGGGTCGGTTTTGAAATTAACGCGTATCGCGCCGGCCCGCTGATGCGTAGCGTTCGCCGTATCAATCCTTTGTCATAGAATTACGGATTATTTAACAACTGACGCAAGGTAATCGACGGCAGACTGCAATCGATCCGTTCCAACGAGTTCTCGTATCAACCGCAAAACCTTTTTCGGGTTGTCTTGGAAGTTCCTAGCGATCCTGTAAACAAACACTTGCTCATCAGGTGACAAACCCGCCGAACAATCGGATGAACCCAAGTGCTCGTTAGTGTCTTCTGCCATTGTTAATCTCCTCCTCGCACTGGGTTATCCTGTGCGTTATTTGTTTCGAAGGCTTGCGGACAATGAACCGAAGTGACGATCGAAAAATTCGCGCACCGCTATCCTTTACCGTGCGGCATCTATTGGTATCGATGGTTTTGATTGCGATTCCGCTTGGGTTGTTTCGCGCCTACTGGACTCGAGTAAACGACACTGTTGACGAGCGCACAATTCCGTTTTCCGACATCTCTTTTTCAGTTCAGGTTTATCTATATGCGGCGTTAGGTTCGGTGGGACTTATCTTGGCAGGAGTCATTTTGTGGCTATGCATTCGGAAAAATTACATGCTCGCATTCATGGTGATGGGTATGGTGGCTCTATGCTCGTACTTGGCGGTACCTTTAGTTAGATCGAAAATTGTCGATCCCGTACGTGGGAATCCTGTCGCTAGAACCCATAACAACGCTGCTTCCATTGTTGCGATGTCAGTTCTGAGGTACTACGATCGACACGCGATATGGCCCGACGCATGGGATAAACTGGATCAAGATATTTCAGAGGTCCTAAGCGAATTGAACGCAGCACATGAACAACGGAAGAATAATCCAGACCCTTTTTCGCGCGAGAGCTTCGCAGATCCGTATTGGGGCGAAGAGGCTTCGCAATCGCTATCGGCCCAGGCCCCTGACGTAAGCGAGATTACTCCTTCCACTTTGCGTAAGCTTGTTGATGTCGATTTCACGGCAGATCCTAAGGACCTCGCACTTCAAAAGTGGTTTGAATTCAAAGGAATCATTCCCAAAAAGCCAAGTTACAATTTCTATCGGGTTGAGTTCAAAAAACTCATTGGTCAGCTATCACAAGAAGCATCAACCAAGAATTCGAACATACAAAAAGACAAATAACAAAGGATTGCAGACGAAGTGCTCGATCAGCCGTTTTTGACTTGCGTCGAGTCTTCTGCTCGCACTCGCTGAACCCCACCGTTCGTCTCAATGGACCGGGCAGGTTGCGAACCTGCCGCAGTTGTCAATTGCGCACGCCGCCGATCCACGCATGGCAAGCCAGTTCCGAGTACCATGCTTCCTCGATATACGCTTTCGCGCTGGCAATGAGTCGGGAGGGAATCGAACCCTCTCATCCGCAATCGATTGGTACTGCCGCTGTGCGGTGATCCCATTTCGGCATGCTACCATTACACTACCGACTCTACAAATTAACGACGAACAATCGGATGAACCCAAGTGCTCGGTCTGCTGTTTTTCGTTGTCCATGTTTCCTACTCGCACTGGGTTATCCTGTGCGTTCGCCGACTGAACACGAGGGTCTCAACGCAGAGAAGTCATGCTGTACCGTTGCCGCAGTTGTCAATACGAAGAGGCACGGGGGTTCCTGCCAACGGTTACCTGTGGAATGCTCTTGCTCGCGCAAATGGGCGTTTGTGCTGCTGTCCTTATCCCGTCAATTCGCTTCGCACGCTCACTAATCCAAACTGATCCGGCCGCGATCGAATCGAAAACGTCTTCTGGATTGGGATGGTGGGCTCTGCTCATTGTCCCACTGATTATGATTGTTGGCTTCATTGCACTGTTCATATTCGCGATGATTCTAAATGCTTGGATGGAATTGATTGAATGGCTGGCATACTGTCGGCGTCGATGCCCAACCTGCGGCTCCCGCAAATGGTCCTGGGGATTCACTCGTGGATTCGGCCTGTAACTCGAAATAGGTCGGCGAACAAAGCGTTGGACACGGAGCCGCGGATCGGGCGGCTTCGGAATGGAAACTTTACTCGCCGCGGCCCGGTCAACGCGGTCGTTACCCGACAGTTAAGCTAAAGGCCTAGTGAAGTCGTTGAACTCCGAGCCGCAGAATGTGACCGAAACCAAATGGTTCAAGGCGATGCTGATTTCACTCGCCGCCGCATCAATCTGTGTGCCAGGCGTGTTGGCTTCGACGGGGTTTGGTGTTGCTGCACTTTTTGCGGTTGCAGTTGTCTTTTGTGCCTGGACCTACATCGGCCGCCGGTTTTATCGAAATGGCTTCTACTTGTTTTTCGACTTCCTCTCGTTCATGTCATTCATTGCTGGAATCATAGTGATCGGTATTGTCATCTATCGATGGCTCATTCCTAACGGATTAATTACTTGATGCGATTTCCGATTCACTGCTATACTCTGAAGCGAGGCACGCGATGGCCCAAGACTGGTTCGCGACGTCGGGTAACAAAGCGGTGAACGGGAGCCGCCGATGACGCGGGTTTTGAAATCATAGTTTTTTGGCGGCGGCCCCGTTACCGCCAACGTTCGGCATCAGAGGCGATGGAAAATCAATCTGCAAGCATCCCGATGAACGACGACTCATTTGCCATCGCTAAGTGGGTTTGGCAAAATCTCGTTCCTAAGTCCGGTCAATCGCAGACGGTCCAAGGTGAGTTGCTTCGTTGCGTGGAGAAACTCGCCTGGGAGGCCCAGACCAATGGGAATGTCAACTGGGAACTGCAATTCGAAATGCTGCTGCGATTTCTGGAAGAAACGTTATGTAATGAACCACACTTCGAGGCCGAGACGAAACGAGCAATTCAACGTGACACCACTAGACTTCGCCAGTACAGACGACCGTACACGGATCAAGATCTGTATGACCGATTGACGGAATATGTGGTTGCTTACTGCCGCCTTCACCCGCAGCTGATTCCCAAGCCACATGATCCGAGTCTAACACGCTAATGCCGAACAATCGGTTCAACCGGAGCCGCGGGCCGGGCGGTTTCTGAAATCAAAGTTGGTTTGCCGCGGCCCGGTTAACCGTGTCGTTCTGTCTAATACTTGGATTGAAACCGAATATGGAGCAAGCTGAGTTTCAGCAGCGGCAAAGCGAAATCTATTCAGACCTCGCTTGCGCTATGCTCGACTCTATTCCCGATGACTGGGACACTGCTGTGCTTACGCTTGGTAGTCCTGCAGTGCAAGACGGAATGGAATCAATGAGCCACGAGTTGACAAATCCCAAACTGACTAAGGGATTAGTTGCTGTCATGCCAGACGACTCTATCTACACTTATACGCGACGGTTGGAGATGCTGTTTCGCGAATTTGGTGCAACGTGGAAACAGGCGAAGTTTCAGGTAACATGGGACTACGCTGACGACCAATGGCGAATGCTGATGGAATACGAGTATGACCAATGACAGTCTCAACTCGTGACTGAGCGCCTTGCGAGCGCGAAAGAAAAGTGTGGTGTCTCCATCGCGACAACCATAATGCGGTAGGACGACAGAACCAAGCGTTGAACGCGAGCGGGCGATCACGCCGATTTTTTACATCAAAGTCCAACGCGCCCGCCGCGTTAACGCCGTCGTTCGGTAGAAGAGATTAGGTGCCCCCAATGCCACACGGTTGTGTATCCGAGACCATTCCTGCAACCAGTGCGGAAGTGTTTCGGCTAATTCATGACTACAGTCGCAGGCTGGAATGGGACACGCTTTTGCAGGACGCGCGGTTGTGCGAAAACTGGACAGTAGCACAGCTCCATGCGACATCCATATGCACCGGCCGTTGGTACTTGGGTGGGCTAACTTTGAAGACGGAATACGTTTCCTTCGACTCGCCAAATGTTGCCGCGGTAAAGATGCTCAACCGCCCGCCGTTCTTTGACGCGTTCGCTGCCACAATTAGACACCGCGACCTGAATGATGGATCATCGTTGATCGAGTACAAATACAGCTTTAAGGCACGCCCGATATGTTTACGTTGGATGCTGCATCCGATTATGAGTACAATTTTCCGGTTGGAAACCCGAAAAAGACTCCGAGCATTACGCCGTTTTTTCTCGGACTATCAGGTTGCTGAAACACCCAACGTATCCAATGCTACCGAACCAAGCGATGCACGCAAGTCGCCGGTCGGCCGCGAATTTGAATCATAGTTTTTTGGCGGCGACTGCGTGATCGCCGCCGTTACGTCGTTGAATCCATGACTGACGATCGCAAATCGAAACTGTTGGCACGCGACAAAGGGATGCGTCAGGCACGTGACAAAGTGCTTCGACTTGTCTTTCATCGATTGATTGCGAGCGGCTTCACCAAGGTGAGCGATGGGCACTTCGTTTCTCAATCTGAAGGCCGAGCAAATCACATTGGGTTTCAAAAACATACAAGCGGACGCGATGTTCGTGTGATGGCTCACGTCACCATTAACGGAACGGACGGGATTTCGATATCGGGTCCGTGGAGTGATGCGTACACACTTCCCGACTCGCCAAATGGTATTCGCTACCATTTGAAATGGACCACAAAAGACGAAGACATTGCTCGTTGTGCCGATGAGTATCTTCGATTCATCAACGACGTCCTGATAAGCTGGTTCGCGAATCCTCTTCCGCCCGACGAAAAGGCGTAACAATCGCATGCAACGGAGCCGGCGGTCGGGTCGGTTTTGACATCAACGCATCTCGCGCCGGCCCGCTGATGCGTGTCGTTATCCGCAATAGCACATGAACGCTGAACTTGCAGACGCGATACGGTTGTTTCGCCAGGATCAAGAGTTGGCGCTGAAATACATCCATGGCGACCTTCGAATTCCCGTTCCGCGAACGGCACGCGAATGGACTGAGATAGGACATACGCGCGCAGTTGCTGCAGAGGCGATGACAAAACGTGACGGCGTAACTCTCTACGTCCATGGCTACGGAATCGAAGTCACGCACCCAGAATTCCAAATCGACTTCGACTACGGGCCTGACGGGCAATGCGACTGTTTTGATCATTGGCGATTGTCCCAACACCGACATATGCAGCTTTCGCTGCCGAATCCGGTTGATGACCCTCGCCCTATTTCGGAGTGGTTAGCAGAGGCTGTAGATGCTGGCGACCTCATAAAGGTTGCTGAATCGTACACGCTCCATTATGATCCTCGCCTACGGTCGGAATGGACACACTCGTCGCATATGGCAGATAACAATCCGATGGACGTGCGTACTGGAAATGGTTTGAAGGCAAGTGGGAGTGACTCCCATCGAAGTAGCTCTTAGCCAGAGGCTTGGTATCGTGTGTTGCAGCTTGGCTATAAAGTTGGATCTCCAACGGAAGTGCCCGGTTGAAGCGTACACAGAAAGGTAGTGAGGATGAAAGGCAGGGGCTAGCTACCCCGCCCTGAATG
>JBKCUW010000137.1:0-7882 GCA_046318275.1 Pirellula sp.
CCCCCCCTGCTACCTTCCGAACTGCGGACATGATAGTTGAATTTCGGTTTTCCAGGATATGTTGAATTTTGGTTTTCCGGGATATGTGGAGTCGAATCATGCCGGAATCGGACCCCTTACGCACGTTCAAAGGTTCGCCCCTAATGAGACAGGTGCGGCAGACCATGAGGGTGATGCACGTCGCGAAACGCACAGAGGAAGCCTATATCTCTTGGATCGCTCGATACTTGATTTTTCATCGGGATCGACGAGGGGAATGGACCCATCCCACTTTGCTCGGCAGTGACGGTATCAACGAGTTCTTGACCTACTTAGCTGTAGAACGCCGGGTCGCCGCCAGCACCCAAAATCAAGCCCTGTCGGCGCTCCTTTTTCTTTATTCCAAAACCTTAAAATCAGACATTCAGATCGATGCCATCCGGGCCAAACGTCCCTCAAAACTCCCGGTCGTTCTTTCTCCTTCCGAAGTTTCAAAGATCCTCAGTTACGTTCAACCGAAGCCCAAACACCTGATGTGCAGCCTGGACGGATTTCCTCGTACTCCTACTCAGTGCAACGGTACTCGTACTCGTACGCGAAAGGATGCAAATGACAGGGCCAATCTTCGACCACGAACGACTCGACGTTTATCGACTTGCGATCGAATACGTATCATCGACTTATCAAATCGCGAAATCACTTAATGGTCCGGAACGCCATGCTCGTGATCAATGGTTGCGAGCGACCCAATCGATTCCACTCAACATTGCCGAGGGTAATGGGAAACAGAGTCTGAAAGACAAGAATCGATTTTTTGAGATTGCGCGTGGCTCTGCTTTGGAGTGCGCTGCAATTCACGATATCCTCTTATCGTTCGAGGCGATCGATTCTAAACTTAATCGGATTGGAAAAACCAATTTGAAACGGATCGTGTCGATGTTAACTCGGTTGATCCAACGAACCAATACGGTTTCCGAGGGATCGATCGAGTACGAGTACGAGTACCGCGATGCTGAGTACGAGTACGAGAAGAAGTACGAACTAAGCATTGGAACGAAGTGCTCGATCGAGCGTTTTTGACTTGCGATGAGTCAACTCATCGCACTCGGTCAATGCGGTCGATGTGTAGCCTGATGTATGGTGGAGGGCTTCGAGTCATGGAGGCTTGCCGCCTTCGCGTCAAGGACATCGACTTTGATCGCAAGCAAATCATGGTTCGCGAAGGCAAAGGTGAAAAAGACCGCGCGGTACCACTGCCTCAGCGCTTGATCTCTCCTTTGAAGCACCAAATCGAATTGATCACCAAACTCCACCAACAGGATCCTCCTCGTCGGAGCCGGCTGGGTATGGATGCCCTATGCTTTGGCGATCAAATGGCCTAACGCGGGAAGAGAATTGGGCTGGCAGTACCTGTTCCCTGCCTCGAACCTTTCCTACGATTCTCACCCCAGAGAATCCCAGGAAGGCATACCGGATCAACATGTCGTCGACGGCGATCGAACCCAGTTGCGCCGTCATCATGTGAACGAAAATTCCGTCCAGGCAGCAGTCAAAGCAGCAGTGCTAAGGGCTGTAATCCATAAGAAAATCACCTGCCACACCTTTCGGCATAGCTTTGCAACACACCTGCTCGAGTCGGGCAAGGACATCCGCACGATCCAAACGCTGCTTGGCCATGCCGATGTTTCGACGACGATGATCTACACGCACGTCAGTCGACTGGGGGCCAGCGGAGTCGAAAGTCCGTTAGATCGGTTGTAAGCGGAGACGCGTCGGTCTCAGGGTACAACCAAGAAATAGAGCATTCTCGCTCCAAGAAAATGCATGAGTTTGCAGCGGAGGACAAGGGATTCGAACCCTCAACCGGTTTCCCGGCGCCTGATTTCGAATCAGGTTCCTAACCATTCGGCTATCCTCCGAGGTCGTTGCTGGGCCCCATTATTCCGTGAGGGGGGCATTCATTCAAGCCTGAAATTCCGCGATTCGGCAATTCGCTAAAACTTGGAAGAGAACCTAAGATAGTCAGTATGGCTCCTTCCCTTCCCGAGAACATTCCGTCCGATTCCCCTCCTCCAAGCCGGCGCGAGTTCTTGGCCGCGGGGATAAGGCAAAGCTGGCTCGCTCTCACCGCCAGGCCCTTGGTTGTTAGCCTGACCTGCGGTGTGCTGGGCCATGGTTGCATTTCAAATCCAGAGGCGGTCGGGCATTCCGGAGACCTGATCATCGGGCAGCGGGGGTTGGCGGATGGCAGGTTTCAAAAACCTCGCGCGATGGCCATCAGCCCCAACGACGAAATCTACGTCATCGACAAAACGGCGCGTGTCCAAGTCTTCAATACATCTGGAAAATTCCTCCGCGGTTGGAAAACACCGGAGTCCGCAAATGGGAAACCGACCGGTGCCACGTTCGATGTGGCGACAGGAAATCTGTTTGTGGTCGATACTCACTACTTTCGTTTCCTGACTTATTCGCCGAGCGGAGAACTGCTTCAAGAAAAAATCATTGGGGGCACAAACGGCTCTGAACCAGGACAATTTGGTTGGGTCACCGATATTGCCCGCGCCCCTGACGGGACTCTTTATCTCGCCGAATATGGCGAGTTCGATCGTCTTTATAAGTATTCGTCGGACGGGGAATACATCGATCGCTTCGGTGAGCACGGAGAAGAGCCGTTGCAGTTCAGCCGCCCTCAGACGCTGACCGTCGATAGCGAAGGCCTGCTCTGGATTGCTGATAGCTGCAATCATCGCATCCAAGTGGTCGATTGGAGAGAGGACAAACCCCGTTCGGTCGCTATTTTTGGATCTCGTGGCGCTGGCCTCGGAGAGCTACAGTTTCCTTATGGCTTGACACTGATATCAGAAAATCGTCTCCTGGTCAGCGAGTTTGGCAACCACCGCGTGCAGTGCTGGGACCGGAATGGCAAGCCGTTGTCATCGTGGGGTAGCGCTGGAAGCATGCCTGGGCAACTGAATCAACCATGGGCGGTCGCCTGCGATTCGCAGGAACGCGTTTACATCGTCGATTCAGGCAACAATCGCGTCCAACGATTTCATCTCTAGGTTTTTTTCACGCAAGCACTTCCCATCGAATAAACCTATGCTTCGGACTTTATATGTCGGAAACCTCTACGGCGCTCGGATCTATATCCATTGGTCCTTTTGGCTGCTTGCACTTCTCATCGTCCTTTCGAACCTGAGTGAAGGTCTCCCGCACGCCGTTTCGGTGCTCGGGTTCGTTTTCGCCGTATTCGCATGCGTGTTTTTGCACGAAGTTGGCCATGCTGTTGCAGCTCGAGCGTTCGGGAGAGCAACGCGGGATATCACACTGCTACCCATCGGAGGCGTCGCTCGCATCGAAGGCGGAGAGTTGAATCCTCGTGCAGAAGGCTGGATAGCCATCGCGGGTCCTGCGGTCAATTTTGCGATCGCGGCGTTGCTGGCTATCGTCGTTTCGATCGCATCATGGAACAACGTTGCCGATGCAAAACAATTGGTAAAAATGTCGCCTTGGCAGCAACTGTTCATCGCGAATCTCTTCCTCGGTGGAGCGAACTTGATTCCAGCATTTCCGCTCGACGGCGGCCGATTGCTTCGCAGCATCCTTTGCTACTGGCTCGAACCCAAAGGGGCAACGGTCCTCGCCTCACGCATTGGCCAATGGACCTCTGGATTGATGGTACTAACCGCGATTGCGTGGTGGAACGGTTCGATGATTCTGTTCGGAGTGATCTTGTTTTTGATCAATACGTTTCAAAGAATCCAGTCCCAGTTAATGATCTTTACAACATCGGTTCGAGGACCTGGCGCTGGCGGCAGTTCACCATGGAACGGCCCCTTCGACCATGACCCATATTCCTCCAATGGCTATGGGCCGTTCCCCTACGATCGAAGCGACTTGAACGGTCCTGGAAAACCTGATGGAAAAACAATCGACGCGATCGAGGTCAAGGAACTGCCATGAACCATACGCTGCGTCGGCGAAGTGCAACAGGTGACGACCACAACATGCGGCCGGGTGATCGAAGATGGACACGTCGCGAATTCACTCAACAGACCGCATGGATCGCCGGATTGAGCTGGGGGATTTTGGCGATGCGCAACCATGCCATCGGCACCCTGTTTCGGGACGACGCATTCGAATCGGAGTTCCCTTCGATGGGTTCCACGATTCAGCTTCGATGGGTTTCCGAGAAGGGCCTGGATCCCGTGTCGATATTGCGGGGCGCCCGGGAGCTCGCTGATCAATGGGTGGATATCCTGAGCGATTACCAACAGGACAGTCAATGCAATCAACTATGTCGCGATGCGGATGGTGGATCCTGGACCTTTGTTTCCGACGGGTTATGGGAAGTGATTGTCGAGTGCGACCGATGGCATCGAATCAGCGAGGGGGCGTTTGATGCGTCGCTGGGAGCGCTTACCCGATTGCGAAGGAGTCATCGGGATGCGACGGCGGAACAGTGGGAGCGGGCGCGGGCGCAGTGCGGTTGGGATCTGCTGGAACTCGATCACGGCGGACATCGAATTCGGTTCCTCAAATCTGGATTGCGATTGGATTTTGGTGCGATCGGGAAAGGGTTTGTGGTGGATCGGATCGGTCAGTACCTGCGTGGGATTGGAATCGACTCGTTCTCCGTGAATGCATCCGGAAACATGTGCTTAGGAGATACCCCCAATCGCGGTGATCGCGAACATGGCTGGCCCATCGCGATCGGTGCGATCGGTAACGCCGACCGGGAGCTACTCCGATTGCGGCTCGCTGGGTGCGGGATCGCAACGAGTGGGGATTTGTTTCAAAAGTACCGCGATGGTACGCGTGAAGAAACAACGGCAAAGACGAGCCACATTGTGGACCCTGCGCTTCGACGAGGATTGGTATCCTCCCAAATGGCGACGGTGATCACAAAAAGCGCGACCGATGCGGATGCCATGGCGACCGCATGCTGCGTGCATATGCAGAGGGGCAGCGTCAATGGCTGGCTGGACCGATGCCAAAGCTCGCTACCAACCCATCGCCTGATCTTGCAGTACCAAGACGAGGCGGGTGGAGGCATTCGATTAACCACGGTCGGAAGCGATTGACCCAGACCAAAGCTGATCCACCCCAAAGCTGATCCACCCCAAAGTTATGGAAGCAGATCGATCATTGGAGCGGAGATCAGCCGTCGGCTTGCTCACCTCCGCGGCGAGCTCGTTCGGCTTCTTCCTCCTCCTCTTCTTCCTCTTCGCTCTCTTCCTCTTCGTCGTCGCCGAGCCATACTTCGTACTCTTCGGTCACGCCCGTGAGTTCGCTCAAGATCGGCAAATTGGGATCGGAGATGACGCGAAGTTCCTGCGAGTACTCTTTGCCATCGACCGTAAGAAGTACTCGGTAGGTCCCAGAAGAAGCGGTACGGCCTCGACCGAATCCACCGCCGCCACCGCCGCCACCACCGCCGCCACCACCGCCGCGTCGTTGAGCTCGTCCTTCGCCCTCGCTTGCAGCGGGAGTCGTTTCGCTTCCGGCGGTTCCTTCGCCTGCCGTAGCAGGATTGGCCGCTGCTGGTGTTGCTGCGGGTGTTGTTGCTGGTGGATTGCTCGTACTTGTTTCATTGCTGCCAGGGTTTGATGCGTTGCCAGCAGCACCACCGGCACCGGTACCCGCACCGCGCGGACCTCGGCGTCGTCCACCTTCGGCATCACTTGCTGGACCTGTGGCAGGAGCACCGGAGGCTTGTGTCGCACCCGCTGCACCACCTCGACCACCTCCTCCTTGGCCACCGCCTCCTTGGCCACCGCCTCCTTGGCCGCCTCCCGCACCACCTCGACCGCCTCCTTGGCCGCCTCCTTGGCCGCCGGTGGCGATCAAATCCCAAGTCACTCGTTGTAGACCCGCATCATTGGAACCTCGAAGCTCCCGTAGCGTTTGCCCGGATGCATCGATGATCTTCACGGAAACCTGCTCCGCTTTCTTGGGGAGTGCGTAGTATAGAACCGCCCCCGAAGGAGGATTCTCACCCGAGTACTTTCGATTGGTAGTCCCGCGTGAAGCCTCCCGTTTCCAGCGGATAGCCGTGGTCGGCTTGTAGAGGAACGCAGATTCGTTAATGTGCCCTGCTGCGAATTGATGGAGCGGTGTCACATCGGCAATCCACAAGCTCCGACCGTGTGTTGCCGCGACGACTTCACCGTTGTTCGGATGGAATGCAAAATCGAAAATCGCAACCGTTGGCAGATTGGTGTTGAGTGAGTTCCAAGCCCCTCCGCGGTTGGCGGATGCAAAGGCTGCGAACTCGGTACCAACCAGCAGAACATTCTCATTGAATGGGCTTTCTCGCAAACAGCGGGTGGAACCCCACGGAAGATTTCCGCGGATCGACTTCCATTTCTTGCCGTAATCTTCAGAGACGAACACATAGGGTTCATCGTCATTGGAGCGATGCCCATCCAAGCAAACGTAGACTCGGCCGTCGGCGAATCGCGATGCTTCGATCGTCGAGACCCAACGCGGCGCAGGAAGTCCGAGATTTTTACCGATCTCCGTCCATTCCTTGCCACCATCCCGAGTCACCCACAAGGCCCCATCGTCCGTACCCGCATACAGAACATTCGGATTGCGGGGGGACTCGGAAAGAGCCGTTGCAGAACCTCGTTTCGTCAATGTGATTTCAGGAGAAATCTTTTCGAGGTTGTTCCCTCGATCCCATGAACGGAAGACGTAGTTCCCGCCCGCGTAGAAGACTCGGGAATTGAAATTGGAAAGGATAAACGGTGTGTTCCAATTGAACCGGTAGGCTGGCTCTCCTTCGGGAGCCGTCGCGCGGATTGATCCACGCTCTCCCGTTTTCATATTGCGTCGACCCATGTTTCCGTCTTGGCTAGTCCAATACACCAAATCGGGATCATTGGGATCGACGCGGCACATAAATCCATCACCGCCACCAACACTGAGCCAATCCTCATTGACCGGTCCGCTGCCGTTGAGCGAGATCGCAGGACCGCCCCACGTTCCGTTGTCTTGAAGTCCACCATAAACGTAGTACGGGTACTTGGGTGAAATCGCGACGTGATAAAACTGCCCGAGGGCCAGAGTATTCAAGTGATCCCAGCGTGCACCTCGGTCGTAGGTCGCATACACGCCACCGTCAACACCGATAATCATATGTCGGCCATCGCGTGGATCGACCCACAAGGCGTGTCCATCTGCGTGAACGCTGCGAGCGAGATTCGCGTCGAAGGTGACACCGCCATCGAGCGATTTGTGTTGCGAAACACCCAGCAAGTAGATCTTGCTATCGTCGCTCGGATCGACACGGATCACACTGAAATACATCGGTCGCGAATGAAGGCTATTGATACGAGTCCATGACTCGCCTCCGTCGGTCGATTTATAAATACCGCCATACTCAAAACCCTTCGCCCCCTGTTGGTCTTGAATGTTCTGTGCCTGTCCTCCGAGCGATGCCGTGTACGGTCGTACAGGACCGGGTCGATTCTCGACGGTGACTTCGATTTCCTTGACCTCAGTAGCGCGTGCGATTTTTAGCTTGACCTTTTCACCGGCTTTAAAATCGCGCAGGGCGTCGAGAGTGGCTCGGTAGTCGGCCGTGGATTTATCGTTCACCGCTTGGATGATGTCACCCTTGAGAATCCCCGCCTTTTCTGCAGGACTATTTGGGGTGATTTCATTAAGCTTCGCCCCACCGTTGGGCCCGGTTTCTCCGGTGATTCCGATGTAAGTATTGGACTGCTGCGATGCGTTTCCGCCGCCGCCGCCGCCGCCGCCACCGCCACCGCCACCGCCGCCACCGGCGCGAGCTGCGAGGGTGAACTCGAGCGTTTTCTTTTCGGCACCGCGCAGGATGTTGGTGGAGAACTTGTCGCCCGCTTTCTTGGTCCGCAATTCGTCGAGGATCGAATCG
>JBKCUW010000138.1:0-28899 GCA_046318275.1 Pirellula sp.
TCAGGAGGTGTTGAACCGTAAGGGTTCGATGCATTGGGGTTCGGAGCCGATAGGGCCGTCGCTGGCATCCCAGTCGTCGAACGGTTCGGTGGAATGTTAAAATTCCCAGGAGTAAAGCCGTTGTTGCTCGCCGCCGCGCCAGGACTAGGCATGCCGTTGGCACTGCCTGCCATCGCGTTGCCGGGCATCGTGTTGCCGGGCATCGTGCTACCGGGCATCGTGCTACCGGGCATTGGGCTGCCGGGGGGGCGAGTTGCCATCGACTGGTTGGGTATAGGGCTTGGCGTGTTTCGCGCAGCGGGACTCACAGGCCCTCCCGACGTTGCACCGCTCGACGTTGCACCGCTGGAACTCGAGGAGTCTTGGACCAGCGTCGTTGCGTTTGAGCTGGGTAAATTCGTCGGGGGTTTGGTCCCTAGAAGCTTATCCTGCGAGGGTTTCTTGGACCAAGGAAACATATCGGCGCCTGGCATTTTCCAAGCTTTGCAGCCGGTTTGTGAGCCGGCAAGCACCGCGAGCAACAGACCAGAGCGGACCCAAATTGGAAAACGACTGTGCATGGCGAAACTATCCTCGCAAAGCGAACCGTGAACCGAAATCCTCCCGAGTGTCTCCCCGAGAAGTTCCCCTATGACTCGAGTCGCCGACGCTTGTTACAATCGTCGGTACCCACCAGATCCATTGTGGATGCTTCAGGGGGTAGTAACAAAACCGAGGTTGGCAAGTCAACGTCGGTTCGAACAAGTCTTATGCATCCAAAAAGCGATCCGGATCCACTCCATGAAATCCGAACATGAAATCGAAATTCGGGTCCAATACCACGAGGTCGATGGCCAAAGCCGCGTTCACAACGCTCAGTACTTGAACTACTTTGAACGAGGCCGTGTCGAGATGCTGCGTGCCTCAGGACTCTCCTACCTGGAGTTCGAGCAAAGCGGCATTCTCCTGGTGGTCCGAAGCATGGAGGTCCAGTTCCTCATGCCTGCTCTCTTCGACGACCTCTTGGTACTCAACACCCGCATCGAATACTGCCACGGAGCCCGTATCGAGCATCATTACCGCTTGGTCCGAAAACATGCCGATGGAATCGCGGAAGACTTGATCGTCACGGCCAGAAGTCAAATCGCAAGCATCGATCGGACAGGCAAAGTGCAACGGCTACCGCCGATCCTCCAACTGAATATCCGGCCCACGCGAAACCTGTAAGTCTCCGCCGAATGCCAATAAAAAAACCCTCAGTGAGCACACCGAGGGTTTTTTAGTTTGATTGAAATCCGTGCCTGCGACGCTAAGGTCGACTACACGAGTTCCTTCTTCGCGCCGATCAGAGTTCTTAGTCTCTCTGCGAGTAGACGGGCATCGAAAGGCTTCTTGAACGTTTCATTGATGCTGGAACGATCAAAGCTCATCGTGTTTCCGTCGTCGGGAAGCAGAGCGATCAGAACGATTTCGGAGAAGTCGGCATTCTTGCGCAAGTTCTGGCAGATTTGCAACGCTTCGAGCTTGCCGACCGAGAAGTCGACAATCATGCAATCTGGGTGAAAACTCTCTGCTTGAATCCCTGCCTCGAAACCGCTCGCGGCGACCTGAACTTTAAAGCTTTTTTCCAAAGGAAGTTCTCGCTTCAAATTCTCGATCAAAACCTGATCTTGTGCAACGATCAGGACTTTCGCCATGGCCTCATCTTCCAAATCTCCAAGAGGCATTCCATGCTCCTTGAGAAATTTGATCAGATACTCGCGGGGTATGCGACGGTCTTGTGAACCGGGGATGCTGTACCCCTTGATTCGGACGGAGTCGAACCACTTGCTGACGGTTCTCGGGGCCACCTTGCAGATCTTCGCGACCTGTCCTGTGGTGAACACCTTCATATTTTTGGTCTCCGTTACCTTCCAATTGTGAGTCGAGTCAGAGCCGCCGAAATCGGCGATCTCGTGACAGTAGTTGCCCTTGTCGAAGTTACCGCACCACCGACTGCCAGATGGCTGTTACCATATGGCGAACCGACGCGTGCATGCACCAACAACTGGGTCTGGGCACAAACAACTTGAACGGATACTTCCGCACCCGGTGATCAGCTCCTTCTTCACACCGAGCACTTCCATTCCTAACCTGCCGGGTCCTGCTTGCAGCGGATTGAGTGGCTCGTTGGATTGCGAACTACCGCACCCCTACGAAGCAGCACTTTCCACGAACCAGGTCGCCAAAAACAGGAAACCATTGGAACATTAGATACGGGTAGACCATAGGCCGAGCGGTCACGTTTCGAGCCGTCACGACGACTCTACACGAAACCACCATATCCGTGACGAGAGACCACGGATTGCTAGCGAAGTTCCCCCCTCACTATTATCCCTCTGGCTTGCTCCTAACCGAACTCAACCTTGCGGCGTCGTCCGGCGCAGATCAGGCCGTCCTGCACCTAGTTTCGATTCAAACCGGGTGATTACTTTAGAAAGAATCTTCGGTTGGACTCTTACTGTTCGTTTTTCGGAAATCCGCGAGGTAAGCGAATCAGAGTTCTGACTTTCCAGCAGTTTCTTCATGGAATTTCTTCACAAAGCCAGTTGCTGATTCCG
This sequence comes from Pirellula sp., assembly GCA_046318275.1. Lineage (GTDB taxonomy): Bacteria > Planctomycetota > Planctomycetia > Pirellulales > Pirellulaceae > JBKCUI01. The sequence continues at coordinate 2,580 of JBKCUW010000138.1, forward strand.
ATCATCCGGCCCGAACTTTTGCAATCGAATCCAGAAATCAATATTTCGAGCCCCCACGTCGCAACCGGTATGGCGGACTATCGTCTTAGGACACGAAGCATCAGCCATGTACCCAACAGGAACAAAGAAAGGTTCCCAAGCCAGAGGGATGCAGCCGGCCATGCCCCATCCTTGGCCCGATCCAAAGCTAGACCAAAGATAGGGTAATAGATCAACAGGATGGGGACAAAGCACAGTCCAAACGTCCACGCATAGTCCGCGCTGCGGATTAGAATCGACATAGGTACGCCCATCCAAACAAAGAACAGGCAGCTAAACCCCAAAGCCCATCGCCTCGCTGGTTCAAGCTTCAGTCGCGTCAGTCGCTTTTGATTCTCCTCAACCTGGGCCTGAAGCAACTGGATTTTCCCATCGTTTAGCTGGGAAAAACGACCCGTCGCCAACCCAACAGCAACATGAACGGCCATAAATTCTCGACGACGATCGTTGGCGGCCGTTTGATTTACCGATTCCTTCGCTATTTCATTCATCGCGTACTGCGATGGACTGATCGACTTGCCTCCACTCCTGGATGCCTGGGTCAAAGGCATCGCAATCCGCTCTGAGCCCGGAAGCCGAAATCGTGTTGATTGATCGTTGTTGATCTCGCCATACGAGTTCACCAATTCGATGACCAACCGGTCGTTCTCCGCGTCGATGGATATCTGAGCCTTCTCCGCGTTGATGGTCATCGGCTTGCCAGTGCTCTCGTTGAACAAGAAGATCGTTGGCTGAATCAGCCACCGATTCTCAACGTCCTGCACATGGATCGTAAAGCCTTTATCCGTCTCATAGGAGCGACGCGTCCGAAGACGATTGTATAGGACCTCTTCGACGGACCTCAGAATCACTCGCTCCATCCCGGGCTTGCCCCAAGAAACGGCCATATCATTGATCCAGACCGCCGGTATGCTGAGCAACAATCCTAACAGCACCATCGGGCGAATCACTTTCAACGGTGAAATGCCAGCACTCTTGAGTGCTACGATTTCATTGTCCGCGGAAATCCGGCCAAAAACACAACAGACGGAAAACAAAAGAGTCGCCGGCAATGAAAACTGGAGAGCGATCAAGCATATAAACGGGAGCAGTTTGATGACAGCCAACCAACCGATCCCTTCCATGATCAATTGCTGACCTACCAAACCCAGAGAAATCACCAGCGTCAGTGCAAACGCGGTGAGACTGAAAAGCTTCAGGACATCCCACAGGATGTAACGGTTAAACTTGCCGGGAATCATGGAGCGGGAAGTCTACCCCAAAGAACCCAATAAAAACAACACCGTCCTCAACCCGCTTGGAGTAAGGCTCTAATTCTCTCCCCGTTCTTCTCTCCTTTTCGATCACAACCCGAACGATCCGGGGACTCCCTAGTCGACAGACTCTAATTCAACACCTTGAGGTTGATGCGTTGCTAGCATTCGCGGATTCGCTGTCCGCGAATTGTGAGGACTAAGCATGACTCCGTAGACAGGTCCGTGGATTGCTTATTGGCAACCTGAGGAATGGCACAAGCTAGAAAAGGTTTTCGCTCGACATTAACGGATATAGGGGTTTTTACGGCGCTCTACCTCAAACGCGATACGGCATCCAGACGATAGCCAGAGGGAGCATATGGGCTTTCCAAATCCATACGGAAATTCTTTGCTCTTTGCAAGTTTGGTGCTTCTTGTGATCCCATTAGTTCCAAAGATTCTCAGTTCCAAAGATTCAACGGACTCTTGGCTCCATTACTTACATGCCATCCTCTGAGATGAACTGATCGCCGGAGTGACACTCGACAACTCATCTACCGAGCATCGACAATCTGGCATGCAAAGCATGCCATGTCTGTTGCGCCTGTGCCTTTCAAATCGAAGGGACTTTGCGGATGCGCCGACATTCACTGCCGCACGCGTTCTGAGGGCCGCGGTCTTTCTTTGTCTCGCATTCGTATGCGTCTTCGTCTCACGCTCGCTTGCCCAGGATACTCAACCATCGGATTTACTTCGCGAAACGGTACCAACACCCCCGTTCGAACTTCTACCTGGAAATGCAGGTTCGATGGAAGGAAGCCGTTGGAGTGAGGAAATGGAATCGCTACGTGAAAGGATCCAGGCCCTTGAAGAAGCCGCTAAAAGTTTTCAACCCGCAGTACCAGCGGAAGCAGCATCCAAGTCTCCTGGTGAAGGGGCAGGAAAATTCGATTCCTCAAAAAACGATCCATCCAATTCGAAATCCGAGGGCAACTCGAACACCAAGGATAAGGGGAGTGATAGCAATGCAGGTAAGCCTAGCGACTGGGTAGACGTCTCGAGCGAAAAATGGACGGTCAAGACGGGTGGCCATGTTCAACTTGACTATGTCACTTGGGCCAACGCCCCTCCGGTAATCCCCGACACTTTCAACTACTTCAACTTTCGTCGTCTTCGGTTAACAGCCGACGGAACCGGATATGGGGTTTACGATTTCCGATTGCAAATGACCCTGGAGCCGGAAGCGATCACCGACAATCCAGCTTTAAGCGTCCTAACCCCACAGGTCAAAGATGCCTACTTTTCGCTGAACGAAATCCCATACCTTGGGCGATTCCGCATCGGGAACTTTTTCGTTCCTTTTAGCCTGGAACAAGTCACCAATGATACGAACAACGCCTTCCTCGAACGTTCCATTCCAACCCAAACGGTATTCGCAGCCGATCGTGAAGTTGGAGTCGCACTCTACAATTGCACCCCTGAACAAAATGTGACTTGGACGACAGGTTTTTTCCTCGACAGCATCAGTGAGGGCCTCAAGAAACGGCTCGACGACAACCAAGGCTACCGCATCAGCGGCCGAGGTACATGGCTTCCCTACTACGACGAACCTAGCAACGGAAGGTATCTCGTCCACACGGGGCTAGGTATCCTGAGTACCAACGATCAAGACAACATCGTTCGATTTAGAACGCGGCCACAGGTCTCGGAAGGCCCGCGACTCATCGATACAGGCAATCTTTTAGCTGACACCTTCACTACAGGCAATTTTGAGGCAGCCATTGTCTGGGGACGTTTCTCGGTCCAGTCGGAGGCATTTCTTTGCAATATCAACATGCTGGACAACACGACAAGCACCGCAAATGGTGCGTACCTGTATACCAGCTGGTTTGTAACGGGAGAAAACCGGGTCTTCGAACGGTTCGGACAACATGGAGCCCAGTTTTTTCGAAACGCTCCCTATTCCAACTTTGCAGTAACCCGCGGTGGCATCAGCCCGGGAGCCCTGGAATTGAAAGCCCGGTGGTCCCACTTGGATTTCAACAACGTACAAAAGGGCCAATACAACGACCTTACTGTTGGTTTCAATTGGTATTGGAGCGACCGCACGCGAATCATGTTCGACTGGATACATCCAGTCACGAGCGAAACGACGATCTACGGGGCAACGACCTCGGACCTTCTCGGCATGCGATTTGACTTCAATTGGTAAGAACCCAATGGCGACCTGCCCGAGGAACAAGTCCCGAGGAATAAGTCCAGCATGCGGTTAAGAACCATTGAACACGCGAACACCCGAAAACTGTCTGAAACTGAAATCATGAATAGACTTCGAAGAACGTATTCACGGTTTGGTATGAACAAAATGCTTGGACGAGTCATTGCTGGGATCATTATCCCACCGATGATGCTGGCACTCGCGATACCAAACCAAATGGTTTTTGCAGACGAAGGTTGCGATCGATGCGGCTGCAAATCCAATTGCCGTTGGGTTTGCAAACTTGTCCGCGAAGACAAAAAGATCACCTATACTTGCTGGGGTATCGCAGAAGACAAATTCTGCGTCGGCGCTCCGAGTAAGGTGCAGAGTCGAGAACGTGACACCGTCTGCGAAGAGTGCTCCGCCAATTCCAAATCGGAAAAAGAAAACGCCCCCGCAGAGAAAGACTCCGCAGAGAAAGATTCCAACAAGAAGGACAACAACAAATCGGTCTCGACCGGGCCATCGATCTGGGCATGGAAGACCTGGTGTCCAGGCGATTCGGCACAGGTTTTCACGAAGAAGAAATTGATGAAGAAAACCGAAACCAAAACCGTTCCGAGCTTCAAATGGGTCGTCGAAGATCTTTGTTCGGAATGCCGAAAGGGAAATCAACAACCCATGAACGACGCCAAGAAATCTCCATGAACACCAACGTATTCGCATTGAATCGGCCTTGGATGGAAAATCTATTTGCTCCATATGTCGAGCGAATCGGCAGCGACTACCTAGGCTACCGCAACCATGTCTACCGAACCGTAACCTATGCGATGCACTTCTTAGGCGAGTCCCACGACGCTGAACGAACCGTAGAAACCGCGATGGTGTACCACGATATAGGCCTCTGGTCCGACCGAAAACTAGCGTATCTTGAACCATCGGAGTCCCTCTGCGTCGCAGACAACGAGAAATATGGGTGGGGACTAAATCCTGAAGTGCTTCGAGGCATCATCCATTGGCATCACAAAATCACACCCTATCGAGGGCCACACCGGGAAATCATCGAAGCATGCCGCAAAGCGGACTGGGTTGATGCGACAAAAGGGTGGTTCCGCAAAGGAATACCTCGGGATGTCATCACAAGCGTGGAAGCAGCCTTTCCAAACCATGGATTCCACGAATCGCTGCTAAGGCTAGCACGCGATATAGGCGGCTCGACAGTTGTCGGTGGCTTGCGGGTCGCTACAGGAATCCTCAAGTGGTGATACTTCCCCGAGGACTCATAGCGGATTTCCTACGCGTGCTCAGCACGCTGAGCCTAGGGGGCAATCGGTGTTCCACAAAACGCCAACGCTTGAAAGTAGATATTCCCGATCAAAATCACGACCAGCCGCAACTTAGTCTTTGATGTCGATCTGAACAGACTGCTCTCCTTTGACAACTTTGAAGCTCAGTCCGGAGGTCTCGGGCAAGTAACACTTCTCGGGCAATTGCACCCAACGTTCGCTCACTCTCGCAGGAGCCTTGGGCGCCTCTGACAATGCCTTCTGAACCTCTGAGGGTAGATCTCCACCCGGCGGAACCGCCGCCATCAACTCAGGCGTTGGTTCAAACTCTCGATTATCGATTCCTACCCAAATCTCTCCAACCGGCAACTCCATTTGGAACTTGCCGTCACGATCCAATTCCACGGAACCAGCAGGCTGCTGCTGGTCCCGTTTTCTAAGTACCAAAAACTGAACCGCTCCTCCAGGAACCGGTTTTCCCTGATACGTAACCTCACCGGAGACCTTTCCCGTCGGAGGAGTACATCCAAGGCTCACGCCTAAGAAGATCATGACTAAGATCGCCCAGAGATTCTTGAGTTCCATGGATTCATTTCCACAAAAGGTGGTGGTTACTCGGTTGTAACAAGTGGCAACGCGGGATGTCCCATACCATACCGCTACTGTGCCGCTAAAAGTTTGAGGTTTTGCAGTGACAGGAATCAATCCACATCGGATGTCACTTCACCACCCGCTGGCGTAAGCATCCAGAACCAGGTCCTTGAATCCATACCGCCACTCAACCCAGTAATCGCACCATCGACCAACGCCACATGGATCATGGCGTGCTGGGTGGATGCTAATCGTCGATCGCATCGCCCGCCCTGTGTCGAGTTCTTGAGTGGCGACGCGGGATTGATCTGGAACTTGGAAGCGAGTCCGTAGGTAAAAATCACCCCATCACGACCACGTCCACCACCGAACACAGGCGAGAGTCGGTCGCCCGGGTAACTGTCGACAGGTACTCCAGAGCTTGGCATACCGCCACCCGATGATCCAATTCGGAAGATTCCACGCATCCACCAATTACCTCCGGGAGCACCCGCACCATCGCATCGAGATAGTTTCTCCGAGAGCATAATCGTGTTCGATGTGCCGTCCGTAACCGATGCGAATTTTGCCTTGCCGTCCCAGCACCGTTCCCACGGAAACTGTGCTGTTCCGCAAACTGCGGTTCGATTGTCTTCACCCCCAAACAATAGGAAGTTTCCCGCGTACGAAGCATCTCCTGGAGTCCAGTCGAGTCCATTCCCTAGAGTGCTATCGCTAGGGCATCGGTATTGCGCAATCGACGTTTGACGCAACCATGTATTGCTGTTCCTGTTCACCGCTCCCCACGTGGGCCAAACATATCCCAATTCGATCGGACTGTTCGGGGTTAACTGACCTACCGCTGCCGACAAATCGCAACTACTGGCCATCAACCAAATACTGTTTTGCTCCAGATATGGAAGCATGTGGAAGTAGAGAGGCGCGTACCATGCACCACCAAAATTACCTCCTTGTGGCGGAAGCCTTTTGAACGCAGAGTTGCAATTGTGCAACGCTAAGACTTGTTGACGAATATTGTTTTGGCATTGCATCCTGCGAGCGGATTCGCGAGCCGCTTGTACCGCCGGAAGCAACAATCCAACCAGAATCCCAATAATTGCGATGACAACCAGCAACTCCACCAACGTGAAACCACGATGATGGCGAACTGTCCGACGAGAATGAAAAAAGCAACGGCGTGTGGACATAACGGCACCCTTAAGAAAAGCGGCCAAACGTGTGGTTGGAGATGCTCCCGCCAGCCAGCCTCATCCTGAATATCCGATGGAGCGACCGAGCTAAAGGGATTCCAAGCAACACAAAAAATGACAAGAGGTGGAAACTACCACCTTAGAGAAGACATTTCAACATCTTCATGAAAAAACCCTTAGCTGCCGAAACGCTTTTTTGGGTTTTTTGGGTTTTTTGGAGGGGCAGGAGCAGCCACCCCCTCTCAAGGACTATGTAGCCGTCATTCATCGACGGTTCAAAAGCGGCAATGCGATCCACGTACCTCTGCGAAGACTCGTGTCGGTGATTTTCTGCGAATCACTTCTTGAGTTTTCGAAGGCTCTTCCGCTTTGCAGAATGGAACGCTCGCAGCATTTCATTGGCATCCTGATAACGACGGCTTGGACGAATCTCCAGCGACCTCTTCAGCCATGCTATCAATTCAGGATGCGCTTTGCGCCTGAGATTGGCATAACCTCTCTGTGGCCATTCGTAGGGCCATTCCGGTAGCACACCGGCCAAAATGCGGTAGCTCATCAAACCCAACGAGAACACGTCTGACTTGGCACTCGGTCGCCCCATGGCTTGCTCAGGTGCCATGTATCCGATCGTTCCCGATCCGGATGCCACCATCGTACGAATGATGGTGCGTTGGGCTACCTTGGCTATCCCAAAATCGGTCAACTGCAATCGACCATCAGAGTGCAGAATCAAATTCTCAGGCTTGATGTCGCAATGGATAATCCGGTTCCGGTGCGCGTATGCCACTGCAGAGGTCATCTGTTCGATGTAGTCCAAAGCGGTCTTGAATGAAACTCGCTTCTTCAATCGATCAGCCAATGTTTTCTCGCCTAAGCGACTTGTGATCACAAACCTGCCATCGATAAAACTGGCGTCTTTGAGAGGCAGAATATTAGGATGATCGAGCTTGGCGACAACGCGTGCTTCGCGTTGGAATGTATCCAGCATGCTGGCAGTAACATTGAATTGGTGGGGCATTTTAAGAGCGACATGAACCCCCTCAATGCTGTCCCATGCCTGATACACGTTAGCAAACCCGCCTTGAGCGATCCTCCGCTCGATGCGGTATTTTCCAAGCCGTTGCCTGACGCGTAAAACGTTGGAGTCGCTCAGGCTTACTGCCATGGCACTGTAACTCTGCGCGATCATAAGAATGAGCTATCGATGTTGCGAGAAGCGAATGGCAGATGAGTACTCGGCGTACACAGCCTGGCGCAGGAAACGTTTATCGTTAATCTATGCCTAGCACTCTTGCGGTATCGGCGCGCAACAATCGTAGCCTTGGCAATAATCTTCTTGACCCTTCTATTTTCACACATTACCCCTATCGCGTGTCCGCGCTGCCACTCGCGGGGCATCTCATCCGGTCGCTTGATACGTAACAACCGAGTGAAGCCGAGAGTGTGGAGGGTTGGCAACTGAACCCTAAAACGGTCCACGCCTGAAGCCTCAATGGGGCTCGCGGTGCTCTGCTAGCATTTCCCGTGTGATCCTCGCATGCCTTACTTACGTTAAAACTGTACTTCCGACGGTACATTCGTTCAGGTCGCAAGGTACCTCGATCCGATGAACATCGTGTCTCCGGTGTGGCGACATGGAAGTCCAACCACCGAGGGCCATTTACGTCGGTCGCAAGTCGAAACTCCAACGCAGGGATGCGTGGCGCGACTACGGCGGCGCGACGTTCGATCGATCCACGAAGGTGCACGGGGGCGCAAGGAAGCGACCCCCATGCACCTTCTTTGGTTAATCACACGGATCGTCCTAAGCTGGATCTTTTTCAACCGGGGAGACTACCGTCATGGCTGGGGTGAGTTGGATTCAACGTCTCTATTGGCGTTACCTCTCGAAGCCCGTCGCCCACCGAGCGTTGTACCTCCACGCGATGGATACACCCGTCGGCTCTATTCTGGAGTTGGGGATGGGGTCTGGAGAGCGGATCCGAAATGTGTTGGCATTATGCCAACTTCCCGAGGGCATCTCGCAACTGCGATATGCCGCGGTTGATCCATTCGAATCCGCGGGTGCCGACGTCCCACACATCAGTTTGAAAGGCGCGCACCGCCTGTTGAATGAGTTCGGGGTCAAAGCTCACTTGATCCCAGGTGAGCCATCCTCTGGTGTGATGCGAGTTGCGCACACCGTGCTTCCCAGCGACCTGATCGTCATTGACGGGTATTGGAACGACGCGTCGACCAACGGCGAAGCCATTGTAAAATGGCTTCCGAGACTCTGTCACAGCAAGTCTGCGGTTTTCGCCTCGACTTCCAAAGGAGGCAACTTAGTCCGTGTCCCGACACCGAGCACGGTATCGGAACAAAGCAACGCGACTAAGGCAGCCTAGTGCCGTCTGAAACTAGACGGCGGTCTCACGTATCAACGCCACTATCGGCTGGCGCAGGTTTTTTCGCCGGCTTGTCTTCCACTTCCTTCTTTTCTCGCCAAGGCTTGTTCTCGCGATAGCCTTTTAGTTCCTGCTCAAGCTGTTCAACTTGTTCGTTTTCTTCCTTGCGTCCTAGTTCAACGGCTTTCTCCGACCATTCGATGGCTTTATCGAATTGTTGCAGTTCCGCATAGGCCGCCGCCAGTGTGCTCAGGATGTGGGGTTTGGCATACTGCGTTAACTCGCACGCCTTGAGCGCTAACTCCAGTGCCCGCTTGCCATTGCGAACGTTGTCCTCAGGGCTGGTCGAAAGAACCCAGGATAGGTTGTTCATAATTCCAGGCACGTCATCTTCGTCCGAGGGGATATTATCAATCGCAGATTCATAATCCGCGATCGCATCGATGTGCCTTCCGAGCGAAAGCAAGATATCACCGCGAAGCCGAAGCGATTGCCAATCTTTTGCATCCGCCTTGAGCAATCGGTCGGCGATTCGAAGCGCCTTCTTGGGGCGATCATCCATTTGGTAGAAAGACCCTAATTGCAGGAGCAGCATACGGTTGTCCGGGTTGAGTTGCACCAGTCTTTCCAAATCCGTAATAGCATCTGTGAACCGTTTCTCCTGGATCGCAATGTCCATCCGAAGCAGTGCCAACTCGGGGAGATCCGGCCTTACCGATTCCAGTGTCTCCAAGTCTTTTTTGGCCTGCTCCAGTTCCTTGGTCGACAGTGCCGCCTTAGCTCGCGTTAGCACAGCATCGAGATTGCCGGCATCCAACTCCAACGCTTTCGTGCAATCTGCGATCGCCAATGCCAGCAGAGGCTTATCATTTTTGGGAGCACCCTCCGCAAAATTCACCGATCCTCGCAGACTGTAAAGCACGCTTCGATCGGGGAACTCCTCGATCTTCTTGGTCAAAAACGCACGTGCTTTCTCAAGCTCCTCCGATTGGATGTAAAGCAGCGCCATGCGACGAATGGCGTACTCATTCGAAGGCGACGACTCCATGAATTTTTGTACGATTGCTTCCGCCTCGTCTTCCCTGCCCAACGTGATCAGGGTTTCAACACATTGCTGAACGGCCCGCTCATTTTGCGGGCTGACTTCGATGGCTTTCATCAGGTCCTTGAGACGAAGATCGGTGTCTTGCCTCAGTACCGATTTCATCACCAAGACGTCGGACAGCTTGCTTTTCGATTCTGCGTCTTCGCCTTGGTCCTTCATCGCTTCCCCCAAAGCGACTTCGGCAGCGTCGAGGGCTTCAATTCCTTTCGCAATTTCCTGGCGAACAATGTGAATACGAGCTTTTAGGATCAGCGCGTCGGGAAACGATGGATCGGCGTCCACCGCGATCTTGAGATCTTCCATGGCTTCGTTGGCAATTTTCGCCATCCGATTGTTCGGAACTCGACCGCCCGAAGCCTCCTCAATGGTTGATTGCGCTCTCTGGAAAGCCGTCGTCGCAAGCATCTTTTTTGCCGCCGCTGCATCGAACTCATCGAGCCCCTGCTTCAGTGCCGACTGGCACAACTCGATGACCTTTGCAAGAGACTCGCGAGAACTCTCGGTCACGCGAATGCGACTCGCTTTCTCGAAATCCTCGGTTCCAGGGAAATCCTCGTCCCCTGATTTCGCCGAACTATCCTTCGGCTCTGCAACCGCCGCAGGCTTTTCGTCCTGCGCCACCAATTGATCCAAATTCGAAATCGCTCCAATGCAAAAGGGGACTACAATGGAGCATCGTGACAAATAGTATCGTGAAAAAGACCGTCGCAGCATGGTTTGACTCGTCGAACACAAGTTAAAAAAATCGTCCCTGAACCTTACCATTGTAGCGGTATGTCCATATCGCGTGTACGGCGGGCAAGTCAGGATCCTCTACACTATCAACGCATGAGCAAACGCGAAAAGCCCCCATTTCAGTTGATGCATCTCGATCCGTCCGACGACGGTTCCGTTCTTGAACGCGCCTTGAAAAAACGCTTGACTGAATGGAGTTGGGGTGAGATTCGCGACGCGATCCGACGCCGCCGAGTTCAGGTGAACGGGAACTTGTGCATGGATTTGCAACGAAAAGTAAACGCCCGGGACGTGATCAAACTGTGGAATGAATCCCTGCCAAAGCCGGTCGAAGCCTCCGATGTTCGGATCGTCTACGCGGATGATTTCCTGGTCGTGGTCGAAAAACCGGCTGGAATCACAAGCGTCCGGCACTTTGAGGAACGCAACCTTTCGCGGAAACGGAGGCAGTTGCAACCCACGTTCGAGGAACTGATCCCCGATGCGTTGATGCATCATTTTCACTCTCAGCGCAGAAACTCCAATTCAGATCGTTCCGGCGTACCCCAGCGCGATGGCGATCATCGAGACCTCGATCAACGACAAGGAAACTTCCGCGAAAGAGCCAACCGTCCTCGAGATCCTCGCTCCCAACGGGCCGATGCGCAAAAGAGCTTGGAGGCCATGCGCAAGCGTTACTCGGTCATCGCTGTCCACCGTTTGGACCGCGACACAAGCGGCTTGATGATTTTTGCCAGGACGCAGAGCATCGCCCAGTCTCTCGGTAAAGCCTTCAAAAACCATCGTGTTGTTCGCAAATACCACGCGGTCGTTCACGGCCATCCGGCGGAACAAACCTTCGACTCCATCTTGGTTCGCGACCGGGGCGATGGCCACCGGGGCAGCAAACCTGCCGATCGCGGTGACGATCCCACCGAACAACGTGCCATTACTCACATTCGCCCCATCGAAAAGATCGGCGATTACACACTCATCGAATGCCAACTGGAAACCGGAAGAACACACCAAATCCGGATCCATTTATCGGAAGCTGGGTACCTGCTCTGCGGAGATGCGATCTACTGCCGAAATCGCGAGGGTATAACGACACCGGACAAGAGCAATGCACCCAGACAAGCCCTCCACAGCGCGACACTGGCTTTTGAACATCCGATCACCGGTGCCAAACTCAGCTACAAGATGCCTTGGCCCGCAGACCTGCACCGATGGCTCGCTCAACTGCGGGCAACGTCCCAATGATGCCCCCCAAGATCGGTTTGCGGTAACGTCAATGGTTGCAGTAGCCAGTCGGTTGCAGTGGCTAGTCGTATGATGTAGCTAATCGGTTTCCGATGGCTGCGATCCCAAGAGGTCTTTTCGCCGCTCCCGCGTTCGCATTTGCGATTGCTCTGCTCTCCATTGAGCGATTCGACCATGATCACCACTGGTCAGAACCTCCGGCACCTTGAGCCCCCGGAACTCCACAGGTCGCGTGTATTGCGGAAACTCCAACAACCTGTTTCCACGTGAAAAGGAATCGTCCCAACTGCTTTGCTCATCCCCGAGGACGCCGGGAATCATCCGTATGGTCGAGTCGACCACCACCATCGCCGCCACCTCGCCTCCATTGAGTACGAAATCTCCTATGCTCAGTTCGAGCGGGTTCAGAAGTTCAATCACCCGATGGTCAAACCCTTCGTAACGCCCGCACAGCAGTATCAATCGACCCAGTGGGGCCAATTTCTCGACACGCTGCTGGCCAAGCTGTTCGCCTTGTGGGGTTAAAAGAACGACCGAGGCGGGACGTGAATCCATCGCTATCACCGCTTCGACGCAACGGATCACCGGTTCGACACAGATCAGCATTCCGGGACCGCCACCGTAAGGGCGATCATCCACTTTGTGATGCTTCTGGTCCACCGACCAGTCCCTGAGATTGTGAACGTGGATCTCTACCAACCCTTTATCGATCGCTTTGGCGAGGAGACTCTGCGTCAGATATCCCGAGAAAATCTCGGGGAACAAAGTCACGATATCGAACCGTAGAGAAGGGAGCACGGCGCCTGCCTGACCAGAGACGGTGGTCCGACTCGTGACTGGATTCGCCCCAACCGGATCCGGCGTGCGTTGGCTATCCATGATGCCGCCTCTCGGTTGTCGTTTCCCAGAACAATGCTTGTTTCTATCAACAGCAGACGTGCTAAAAAGAGTGGCGGAAGCATTCGCTCCCGCCACTCTTGAAGTGCATTAAAAACCGTAGGTGCTTCGACTAGGAAGCAGCCTCGGCTGGTTGTGCAGGAGTGCGTCCCAATCGACCAAGGGCTTCTTGCTGCTTGGCGAGGTGAGTCCCGTTCGTGCCATACTTTTTGATGAGCACATGGACGTTCTCACTCGGTTGTGCGCCAACACTGAGCCAATAATCAATACGATCCCCTTTGAGGATCGCGCGAGCATCGGTCTCTCGACACATTGGGTCGTAATGGCCCAATTCCTCGAGCACGCGGCCATCGCGAGGGCTGCGCTGATCGATTGCACACAAACGATAAAAAGGACGATTTTTACGCCCTAGTCGCTTCATTCGGATACGTACCGCCACAGATCAATCTCCAACAATTTAACGGGGTTCAAGGGCCAAGATGATAACGTTCGGAACCTTGGCTGGGGAGTCTCATTTTCGAAAAATGTGGCTCACTCCCCTCGTTTCTTTTTTCTCAAGAGCTTTTCCCGCTCTTTGAGAAGCTTTTCCCGCTCCTTGGGGGACAACCGTTTTCCTGTATTTCCTTTAATTTTCATCCCTCCAAGGGGATTGAACGGGTTGTTTGCCATCATTCCTTGCATCTGCTGCAGCATTTTCATTTTGTCGCTGGTGGAACCTGCGGTCGCCATCTGCAGCATCGGCCCGATCATCTCGAATTGTTTGATGAGGTCCGAAACCTGATTGGGCTGTACGCCGCAACCGGCTGCAATGCGGTTCCGCCTGGAGGTGTCGATCAACTTGGGATTCCTGCGTTCGTTGGGGGTCATCGAATCGACGATTCCCGTCAAACGGCTCATCTCTTTCTCGTTGTCGGCATTTCCCATGATTTTCGAGAGTTCACCCATTCCCGGCATCAAGGACAGCATTTTGGTCATGAGCCCAGGCTTCCGGAGCTTTTGCATCATGTCCCGGAAATCGCCGAGGGTAAAAACCCCTTTGGACATCCGTTCTTCGATGGCCTTCCGCTCCCGTTCATCGATCATCCGGTGGGCTTCGCGGGCCACCTCGACAATGTCACCCATCGAGAGGATACGGCTGGCCATCCCTTCTGGGCGGAACGGCTCGAGGGCATCCATGTGCTCGCCGGTACCGATGAATTTGATCGGAACCGACGTGACTGCTTTGACGCTGAGGAGGGCGCCACCACGAGCGTCCCCATCGAGCTTGGTCATGATCACGCCGTCGAGGCTCAACGCATCGTTGAACGCTTTAGCGCTATTTACCGCGTCCTGACCAGTCATCCCGTCCACGACCAGCAAAACCTGGTTGGGGTTGATTTGCCGGTCGATTTGCTTGAGCTGGTCCATCAATTCCGCGTCGATAGCAAGCCGACCTGCGGTGTCCAAGATGACAACATCGGCATGCGAGGCTTTGGCAGCGGCGATCCCTTCACGGCAAACCGAAACCGGATCCGTGGCTCCCTCTTTGCTAAATACGCCGACACCGAGTTGCTTGCCTAGGACGTGAAGTTGCTCGATAGCCGCGGGGCGTTGGAGGTCGGCCGCGATAAGAAACGGTTTGAGTTTTTGCTCCTTGATTACAACGGCTAATTTTCCACACGTGGTGGTTTTCCCGGCCCCTTGGAGACCGCACATCATGATTGTGGTCATCTCTCCCCGCCGGAGAGCCAACGCGTTGTCGACCGGACCGAGGAGATTGACGAGTTCCTCGAAGACAATCTTGATGAACTCTTCGTGAGGGCGGAGGGATAGCAGGACCCGTCGGCCCTCCGCTGCCTCCGAAACGTCCGCCACGAATTTGCGAACGACATCGATGTTGACGTCCGCCTCGACAAGGGATCGCTCGACCATGGCGATCCCGTCCCGCATATTGGCTTCGGTAAGCTTTCCCTTCCCTTGAAGGGACTTGAATGCAGAAAGTAGGCCGTCTTGAAGGGACTGAAACATGGCTCAGATCGAGAAATAAGGAAAATTTGGGCCGGTTACAACGCCGCGCGGGGCCGCTACGCAGAATCTATCGTCGCCGAGGCTAAGGGAGAAGTGTTTTTCCAACGATTCCTTGGTGATTATCCCCTCAAGGGCTTCTTCGGGGAACTTTTAACGGCCGAAGTCCCTCCAATGCCTCGCGTTGCATTGTATCGCCAATTCCGGATTTGTCGGCCTGCAGAACAGCAGATTGAGCGCGGAGAACCCTCTGAGCCCGACCAAGTCGCGAGATCCGGCTAGGCATTCGTTGCAAAGCGTTCGGGTCGAATTAGACTCGAAATTGCGTCTCTCCATTTGGGCGCAGCCCTTTTTTGCCCCTGATTTGGCTCTTTAAGAGGTTCCTCGATGACCACCTTTGGTTTTGGAAGTGGGTCTTCCGCCAACAATCGAACTCGTAAGGATCGTGAAAAGATCCGTAAGAAACAACTTGTTCGACGCTCGATGTTGGAATCGCTCGAAACCCGTAATTTGATGACCACCGGTCCCCTATTGGCCGGTGTACAGCCAAACGAGGGCTCGGTTCTCGCATTAGGGGCGACCAATACGCCAACGGTACTCAATGTAAGTCCAAGGGAATTGCTGCTGCGCTTTGACGATTCATCGTCGATCGACGCAAACAGTTTGACCGGGATCCAAATAAAGCGAGCTGGCGCAGACGGCGTCCTCAGCGCTGCCTACCTGACCACCGATCTCGGTACGAACGGTTTGGCCGTGGTTGACTTCAGCGCATCGCTTCCTGGGCAGCAAGGAAACGGGACTGAGCTTCGTTTCACTCAGTCATCTCGAACAACCGGCGTGAATGGAAAACCTGCGAGCTACCCGATCTTGAGCGTCCAAGGGCAACGCATCAATATCGACGTCAACATCGCTGCCGGTTTTAAAACCACCGCTGCCGATCTCGTCAAGGCGATGAAGGAAGATGCTGCGGTCAATTCGTTGATCGTGACCTCATTCCTCCGCGGCACGGACTCGACGGTCATCGCTGACACTGTTCCCGTCGGCCAGATTTTGACGCTCCAAGGTGCAGGCGCTGCGCGCACATCCACCAACTTCAACTCGGGTTCTACGAACCTCCAAGTTGAGTTCATCGCGGTCGGGACTGCGCAGAGCGCGTCCGGCACCCGTATCGAGTTCACTTCCCGGAGCTTTGATTCTCCAGCGCCTCCAAACGTCATCGTCAGTGGCCAAACGATCCGCGTGGAACTGAACAGCAATCCGCGAGCTCAAACAACGGTCCAAGAAGTCCTCGATGCAGTTAACGGTTCCGCCGAAGCAAGCAAGCTCGTATTGGCAAGACTCGTAAGCGGATCCGGTTTGACCCGCATCGGTGGCAACTCCACCAGTTACTCCCCACTGCTTTTAACCGGCGGCGACGACCAGTTCGTAACGCCCGCCTACATCGGTCTCGGAGATTCTGGACGCGACGTAATCATCCGTTTCGCAGAAGCGCTGCCCGACGATAGCTACCTGATCGATATTCTGGGCACTGGTCCATTCGCTCTGCGAAATGTTGATGGTTTTGCCTTTAACGGTGGTGTTTCCCGAAGCGTACGATTCGACTTGGATCTGGGACCAACCATCCAAGCGGTCGTGCCACAGCCCGTAGTAACCACCAACGGTGTGAAGACTCAACTGCGCAATGTGATCTACGTTTATTTCAACGGTGACACCCTCAATAGCGCAGAGGCGGTCAAGCCCATTTATTATCAGTTGGTTCACACAGCGGACACCCTCAACGGTGGCGACGATATCGCTGTTCGCCCTGTAAGTGTGAATTATGACGCAGCCCTCAATCGAGTTGCATTGTCATTCGATCGCAACCTGGACGCTTTGGTGAATCCGGCCGATCCTAACGCAGGGCCACTGCCTTTGGCGGCACTTCGATTGCGAATCGGCAACGATGCATCGGTCAACAACACCTCCGTGACAGCGATTACACCATCGTCAGAGCCCGGGAACCGTTTCGATACAGCTACCGACCTGGGAGGAGCGTGGCTCGCCGGCACCGGCTCGAAGGCAGCCCTCGTCGACTCCGAAATTAAGAACACCAGTGCTTACAAGCTGGATTTTCCGGGTGCGAATAGCGAGCAAGGGAACCGAGACAATCGATACCAACATCACGTAACACGCGTCGACCAAGACGGTATTGAAGTCATCAGCTACAACTTCGCGTCGCAACTTGGAAATGCAAACCAAAGCGTACAGCTCAACGCGATCACAGAAATCCAGAAGGGAATGGTACGCCAAGTCGTCTCCCTTTATGAAAAGTACCTCGGGGTACGGTTCATCGAGAGCGACAATCAAGGCTTTACGATCGCCGTTGGTGACATGCAGGCAATCGATCCAACCTTGTCGTTGACTCCGATTGAAGCCAACCGTCCTGGCGGTTTGACCTACGCTGCGGGCCCACTTTTGTCGAACTCGTCGCAATCAGCAGTCATCATCGACAGCCAAGATTTCAACACGGCCGACGATAACATTTTCGGCACCGAACTCTTCCGGTCGTTTATGCGCGGTATCGGTGTCTTGCTCGGATTGGGCAACGCGGATGAACTGCCGCAGTCGACGATTCAGAACAACAGCCCGATCACCGATCCCAACGTAGAAAATGTCTTCCCAGGAAATGCGGATATTATCCACGGGCAGTACGTTTTCCGCCCCGAAAGCAGCGATATCGATCTGTATCGATTCATTGTTCCTGAAAAAGGTGGAAAACTTTCCCTCCAGATCATCGCTGAACGCCAAGCGAACTCGAGCCTTCTCGACGGGGCGCTCCGTTTGTACCGCAATGAAGGCACGACCTCGGCTCCGAAATGGACTGAATTGGCCGCCAACGACGACTACTTCAGCAAAGATGCTCGTATCAATCTCGACTTTGTCAGCGCGGGCGAATACATCGTCGGTGTTAGCGCGAAGGGGAACACATCGTACGACCCATCGATCGACAACTCGGGATTGGGTGGTCGCTCGGAAGGCAAGTACCAACTGCGGATCGATTTCGTTCCACCTGCCGCATCGACCTTGACCGACAACGATGGCCAGCCAACGGCAATCGATGGTGATGGGGATGGTCGTGCCGGTGGATTGTTCAACTATTGGTTCGTTCCAACCCGCCCCGATCGCACCGCGACGAGTCTCAACGACACCAGCTCGTACACCATATGGGTTGATAAAACTGCTGCCGCTAACGGCAACGGCACGTTAGCCTCGCCGTACAACACCATCAGCCGCGCATTGACCGAAGCGGGCAACATCGCCGCTGCGGATGCGACTGGAAAGCGAGTTGTCGCTGTGAGAGTTCTCGGTAACACTCAAAGCCGCGCTTACGAAATCGGCTTCAATCGGCTGGGCCAAGCCCTCGCGGATGGAACGACCTTTGATGTTCCCAAAAATGTCAACGTGATGATCGATGCTGGTGCCATCATCAAGATGGGCCGCGCTCGTGTCAGTGTCGGCAGCTCGACCGTCAGCGTCAACCGCAGCGGCGGTTCGCTGCAAATGCTCGGAACACCAGATGCCAAAGTGATCGTTACCTCGATCAACGACACCACCGGTATCGGCAGCAACCCTGACAAGACTCCTCCAGCGGCTGCGCCCGGAGACTGGGGTGGGATCGACTTCCGAAATCGCATCGATGGAAGCGATGCGACACGGACAGATAAAGAGCGCAATGGTCTCTTCCTGAACTCAGTAATCCATTCGGACATCCGCTTTGGTGGAGGTCAAGTCCTCGTCGATGGTGTGTCGCAAGTCATCACACCGATCAACATCGTGGACGCACGCCCCACCGTTGCGAATAGTTTGGTTACGCGCAGCGCCGATGCTGCTATGAGCGCAACTCCGAACAGTTTCCGAGAAGACGACTTCCGCGATCCTCGATCGCAGTCAGCTGGCCTTTTCATTCCAGACTATGATCGTGTCGGACCAGACATCCACGGCAATAGGGTTGTCAACAACACCATTAATGGATTGTTCGTAAAGACCAAGACCGGTGCTGCTCAGACCCTGGAAACAATCACTGCAGCGACCCGTTTCAACGACGTCGACATCACCCACGTTCTCGGCGAGAACTTGGTCATCGCCGGAACCGCCGGTGGCGGAATTCTCGATGTTGCCTCCCCGCCTACCACAGTGGTTCAAGTCAGCCGCGCTGGCGCTGGCACACTCCCTGCAGGTACCTACAACTACCGACTCGTTTACGTTGACGCTAATGGCAACGAAAGCTTGGCATCGATCCCCACCGATTCGGTTACGGTAGCTTCACCAAGTTCAATCCAACTGGCGAGCTTGCCACCGGTCGGAGGTTCGCTTCCCTACGTCGGCCGTCGAATATACCGCAGTGATGCAACGGGAGGTGGCACCTACCGCTTCGTAGCACAACTCAACGCAATTTCGACAACGTTCGTGGACGATGGATCAACGAGCGGCGCACCTTTGGCTGAACTGACAGCAAAGATCCGCTCTCGCCTCGATGGCAGCTTGGTCATGGACCCAGGTTTGATCGTTAAGAATCGTGGATCGCTGATCGAAGTACGCGATGGTGGTCAGTTGCTCGCCGAAGGCACGGATGGCATGCCCGTGATCATGACGAGCATCAACGATGCCAAGTATGGTTTCGGCGGCACGTTTGACACCTCTGGAAGCCAAGGCTCAACACAGCCACAAGCTGGCGATTGGGGTGGAATCTATGTGGGCCCAGGCAGCGCAGCTTCCCTGGACTACAACCGAATCGGATATGCAGGCGGAACCACCCGTATCGAAGGTGGGTTTGCATCGTTCAACGCGATCGAATCCCAGCAAGGGAACTTGCGAGTTGCGAACTCCCGCATTGAAAACAATGCCGCGGGCACCGAAGCAAACGCGACGAACTCGACCAGAATCGGCCGGGGAACCAATGCCGATGCAGCGATCTTCGTTCGGGGCTCACAGCCGATCATCGTCAATAATCGCATCAACGACAACAGCGGGGCGGCGATCAACATCGACGTCAACTCCCTCGACAATCAATTCATCGATGATCCAGGCCGTTCCACGGGTACCATCGGACGAACCGGTGAGTATCTCGAGAACCAAGGAGCATTGGTCCGGGGCAATCGATTGACCCGCAATGAAATCAATGGGATGCTGATCCGAGGACAAACGTTGACGACCCAAAGCGTTTGGGACGATACCGACATGGTCCATGTCGTGCAATCCACGATCACCTCAGACAATGTGCACACCTACGGCGGCTTGCAGCTCAAGAGTTCCGCTAACCAAAGCCTCGTTGTGAAGTTTGGCGGCAACTCGTCCGCCAGTGGAATCAACGCAACGGGAACCCCACTCGATATCGCTAACCGTATCGGTGGTAGCATCCAAGTCATCGGCCAACCAGGTTACCCAGTGGTGCTGACATCCATCGGTGACGATACCGTCGGCGCAGGATTCGGCATCGATGGATTGGCCAACTTCGACACAGACAATAACGGGAACGATGACAGTTCCGGCACCGGCGATGTAGTCTTGCCTTTCGGCCCAGAAGTGGACCGAGGAACCTTGATCGACAACGATGTCGACGTCAACCGACCTGGCTATTTCGCATTCCAGCCCCAAGCTGGAGGTAGCGGATCCTTTGCTTCCGGTGGTGGGATCACCGCCCAAGGCACCTCGCAACTATTCATTGATGAAAATGTGATCTTCGCGTACACCAATTACATCGATGTCGGTGGAGACGGTGGAGCCTTTACATTGGGTAGCACGACCATCACCCAACAACCGACGTTGGTCTCACCCGACTTGGTCGTGAGCGAAGGCACCTTCGTTGGAAATGGAAACGCCACGGTTCGATGGCGCGTCGAAACCCGTTTCGACAACGGGATCGCCAAGCTTTACAACAAACTGTTCCTCGACAGCGATCAGCCTCTTGGAAACATTCAGTTCATCAACTACCTCGATGAAGATATCCAAGGCGCTAGCGACGACTTCTTGTACGTAACTGGCACCCCAGGGCAACCTGACTTCCGAGCGTATACCGTTGACAGCCGGGAGCGATTTGGCTTCTCCCATGGCGGTATTTACTCCCAAGGCGTCGACCTGGTGAATGCAAGCTACCTGGGATTCGCAGCTGATCAATACCGCGACCTTGCAAATGCGATCGAAGGCCCAGGCACAACCTATCTGCCAGCCGGTAATATCGACTTGACCGATCTTCCACGGATCAATGATCCGATCCTTGGACAGGTCTACGGTTTGGGTGATGTCACCACAGCGTTGGCGTGGCAAGTCGACGGAACTGCTAACAGCAGCCAAATCACAGCCTTCCTCGAATTGATCCCACAAGCGGTTCAAAAGGATGCTGTTGCTGGAGCATGGAATGGTCTCTCGATGCAGACCTACTCGAACGATCGAAATGTTGGCGTAGCCAGCGAACGCGAATCGGCTCGTGCCAGTGCCCCAGCGGCCAACGATTTGCCATCGAACTCCCAATACCTTGGGCAGTTGTCTCGCACCTCAACCAGTGGTGACGAAAATACCCGTTTGGGATTTGAGGTCCAAGGCGTCATCAATAAACCATCCGACAACGACGTGTACAGCTTCAATGCGTACGGTGGTACCGAAGTTTGGTTGGACATCGACCGGACTTCATCCGATTTGGATACAGTGGTGGAACTGATTTCGGCGAACGGTGAGATCCTCGCTCTCTCGGACAACTCCTATCTCGAAGAAACGCAACCAGCCACGAATCCGATCTACTCGACGCTTCTTGGTAACAGCGCCAATCCACTCCGCAAGAGTGCCCTGTCGCAGTACCCGCAATCGTCTCGCGGTGAAGCTCGCGATGACTACAGCACGAACGTCAAAGACGCTGGCATGCGAGTCACCTTGCCAGGACAATCGTCGGAAGCGTCCCTCTACCACATCCGCGTACGAAGCAGCAACCAGTTCCAAGGTCAACCTGCAAACGTTCCAGCGCTTTCCGATCCGGCATCGGTAACTCAAGGCCGATCCAAGGGTGCGTATCAGTTGCAAGTTCGACTCGGTGAGCAACAAGAGTTCCCAGGCTCTTCGATCGCCTATGCCGACATTCGCTACGCAGTGAGTGGAATTTCGCTCAACGGTGTTCCACGTCACTCACCACTCGTTGGTGAAACCGGTGAACGCAGCGGCGACCCGACGAATCCAACGAGCATTACCGACGGTCCGAACAACACCTTCGCAGGGGCTCAAGAGTTAGGCAACCTGCTCCAAACAGACCGCAAGACCATTTCGATCGCTGGGACACTTGCGAGTTCAAGCGATATCGATTGGTACACATTTACCATCAACTATCCATCGCTCGTTTCTCCACTCGCTCAGTACCTCTCAACGATGTTCGACATCGATTATGCGGACGGAATTGGGCGTGCGGATATGTCGATGTATTTGTTCAGTCCCAACTCCAACAACACGGATGCGACATTGGTCCAGGTCGGGCAGAACAGCAATATCCTTGATGATCGAGCAACATCCCTTCCAGGGGCTGACAATACCGATTTGGGACGCGGTTCCACCGGAACTCTTGATCCATTTATCGGAAACGTCGAACTCCCAGCAGGCCGGTATTATTTGGCGGTTACCAACCGTACCCAAGTCCCCTCGGTTTTGGTAAACCGCAACACGAACTCAGCTTCCGCTCCAGCCGGTAGTCCGAATGTTCGCTTGAGCCCTGTCAGCAGTAATCGCTTGATCGTCGAAGATCGCGTTGGCGATGGATTAGCATCGACCGTAGCACCTATCACGCCATCATTTTTGCCGTCGGCAAATTCTCGCGTCGAGTACACCCTGGGCGATGTCCCCATGTACTTACTGTCGTTTAGTGGATTGGGAACTACGGACTATGTAATTTCGAACTCCTTCACGGGAGAGGCCTCCAACTATGTCGGCCGTGCCAACATCGACATGCGTAGCATGACGATTCGTCCGAACGGCGAACTTGTAGGCTTCCGTGGCCTCGAAACGGGAACCGGAGATGCTGCGAATCAGTACGTTCGGGTCGACAGCGGTACCGGCACACCGACAACTATCGGTTCACCTGGATTTACAACCCGCTACATAGACCCAGCAAACGGGGATTTAGCACAAGCCGATATCGGCATGAATATTAGGGCAGTTACGACCATGGGTCTCGTTGATAGTGAAACGGGATTCTTAGTAGCGAACAGACCTATCTCGGCAAGAAATAATGGTGTCCGTTCTCTTCAAAACGTACTCTATTCATTCAATCCCAACACCGGTGTCGTCACGAGTGCTCCAGGGATTGACAATCAATTTAACATCCCTGTCGCAAACGGCCCCGACATCATTCTTGGTGCTGGAACCGCAAAGACTGAAAGAGGCTTTATCGATACCAACCCAGCCGCGGGCGTAACCTCGACCTCGTTTGGTGTTACTGAGGCTACTGAAGTTCGCTCGAGCGCTACCAATTCACTCATCAGCGATGGAGACACGATCTCTTTGCGATTGCAGGGCAACGTTACCGTTGTGCTTGAGTTCAATGCCGGTCCGGAATTGCTTTTGAACCTCGACCCGGTCAAGGCACCGCTTCGAGTGCTCGCGGAAGGGGACCAATTCATCGTCGATGGTGTAACTTATCAAGTTACCTTGGGAACAACCCCTGTTTCAACTCCGAATGTCCGAACGGTATTTTACAAAACCTCGATGACCAACTCGGAGTTCGCCGCCGCGGTAGCACAAGCGGTACCGTCGACGATAGAGATCGGATTCGATGGCAATCGAATGAACTTCAGCGGTGCCATCACAGCTGATTTCAAGGACCTCCTGAAAGCCCGCCCACAACAATCTGGTCGAGTCGCAGTCGACGTAGGATCCGACGGCAATGTTGGCAGCGGACGGGTTGCTGTTAATTTCCTCGCTCAAGATACCGATGCGACCATCGCCTCTCGTATCGTGCAAGCGATTAACAGTTCCGGATTCGTAGGGCTTTCTGCGGTTCAATCTGCTAGCAACCCGAATGAAGTCCAGGTCTTGGGTGGAACGGTAACATCGGCGACAGGTAGTACTGATGTGATCGGCATCGCTCCAGGAGGAGCTGTTACAGGAATTGCAGGCGTAAACAACACGCTTTTTGCGGTCAGCAATGCAGGTGGTTTGTATCGCGTAGGAGCGGGTAGCCTCCTCGGGAACTCACCGAGCAACATTGCAACCTATGTAACCTCATCCTATCGCCTTCTTGGTATCGAGTTCACGGGCCTGACCAAGGGTCCTGAGAATTTGGCTGGCGGAAGGTACGCAGACCTGTTGTTTGCGACGGCGGCAGATGGAAACGTCTACGCTTTTAATACCAGCGGCGTTCCCCAAAACGTCTTCGCAAACGGGGAATGGTTTGTGCCAACAGGTGTCACCTCAGCTCAAGGGCTGTCGTTCTCAAACCTTGACTTCAACCTTTGGCATACATCCGATCTTCGCGGCTCTAGCTGGTATTTTGGATATGAAAACGGTGCTCATCCGAACGCATCCTTCTCTGGAGCCACCAATCCGCTCTCGAGCCCACGGACTGACGGTCAACCTGTTCAAAGGACCTATAACTTTGCGGGCGGCGGTGTTGGCGTTTTGGAAAGCCAATCGTTCTCATTGGCGGGTATGGTTGCCGCGGACCTGCCGACACTGTACTTCAACTATTTCCTGAGTACTCAGGAAGCCTCTTCGCAGGATCCTGAAGGTGTCATGCGAGACTCCATGCGAGTTTATGGCGCTGGTGACAATGGCCAATGGGTTTTGCTCGCAACCAATAACGACGAGGCAGCCCCTGAGCAACTCGTGGACAATGACTTACCTGCGACGACATCTCCACAGGTTGCTTGGCGTCAAGCTCGAGTCGATCTTGGTCAACTAGCTGGAAGCAAGAATGTAAAACTTCGGTTTGAATTTAGTACAGCGGGCGGACTCGGTTTCAACAGCCAAGGTGGCCGTGGCGTCGAGTTACGAGCACGGGCAGGAAGCGAGTTATTAGATGGTCAAACAATCGTTGTGGGTGGTCGCACATTTGAGCTTGAAATGGGACCAAGCTTCGTGTTCCCCGGCGGTGCAGCGTTGAAGAATGGTGACTCCTTCACTGTTCGTGGAGCAACCTTTAATTTCTGGGATGGTACCGGCACATCGCCCACCGGGAACATCATCCGCTTCACTTCCTCTGACTCCGCAACTACCGTTGCAAACAACGCATTTGCCGCAATCAATGCCGCAACCTATATCAAACCAACTCAATCGCTGTCGATTTCAGATCCTGCGAATGGCTCCGATACTCTAGGTCGCGCGTTGTCACTCGGTATCAATGGACAAGACGTCGTGGTTACGGCCTCAGGAGCGATCGGAGATAATCCGAATATCGTGGCTCCCGAGTTGCCAGACCGAGACATCGATCTCATGTCGATGGATTTGGATGCTGGCGCCACGGTAGTGATCTCTGCGAAAGTTTCGACCCTCAATTCGCCGCTAGATCCTTACCTCCGACTTTTTGATTCTAATGGAACTCAGATTGCTGCCAACAACGATTCCAATGGAACCAAGGACGCAGAAATCTCTTTCACTGTTCCCAATGCTGGGCGCTACTATATCGGCGTTAGCGGTTCGACCAATACGCGGTACAACCCATCCGTAGCCGGTAGTGGAACCAATGGTGGCTCTACTGGCCTCTACGAATTGACGGTAGATGTCACCCCGAGATTCAACACATCCGTACTCAACAATCGCGTTCAAATGGACGGAGCGCGAGGTGTAACAGTACCATCCGGTTCACCGATAACACTTGTGGGTGCAAACGGGTTGTCCGATTCCTCCAATGTGCCTGTTTACATTCGCCAGGAAATGTCGGCGGTCCAGGTCGCAGCAGCGTTGAAGTCGGCATTTGAATCGTACCTGACAACTGGCCCAGACGCCTACGACACGTTTGCTCGACGTGCGGAAGCGATCGATATGACTGGCACAACGGTGAACAACCCTGGTCCTTTCGTTGTAACAGGGATGAGGGACGGTGATCAAAACTCTGAATACGCACTGGGTAGCCGCCCAGCATACCGCGCTCAAGCAAACGCGTTCGAAGGGGTGTTTCTCGATGACTTTGTCATCGGAACAGCCGAGCGTGGAGAATCGGTCACGGGTGCTCCGGTGGGCACTGCATTTGTGACCGTTCCCAGTGCCGGAAGCGGAATCCTTGTTGGAAGCTATCAGCTAGAAATCCGAGGCGGATCCGATTACGGTATTCCGCAAACAAACGCTTCTGTAACGGCTGGAACCAACGCAGGGATCATCTATGACCGCGCTATCGAGCCGAATCAGCAATTGGCTGGGACGTTGAACATCCTATTTAATAATGCCTCGCAAATCTCGGATGGTCAG